>NZ_CP073638.1:2400000-3000000 GCF_029962485.1 Burkholderia cepacia | reverse complement strand
CATCGTCGCCGGCCCATACGTGCCGCCCGTGCGCGGCCAGACGCTCCGCCCGCGACGCATCGTCGTACGCATGCGCCCGCAACCAGCCCGGCGACCACGCGCTGCGATGCCCGTCGTTCCACTCGACATGCAGCGCACCGTCGGTTTCGACCTGCACGGTGAGCGCCGACAGATCCTCGCGCGCATCGGCAATCTCGAACACTTGCTCGCGCGTGAGCGCATGCACGCACGCGGAACACGGGCAGTTGTCGCGCAGCCAGTCGAAATGGAACGGCGATCGTCGCGCGTCGCTCCACTCGACGTCCACCGCGCCATTGCCGATCGTCGCCGCCGCGATGGCCGCGTCGACCGAAAACGTCCGCCAGTCCTCGATACGGTGTTGCACTGCTGCCTGCATCGTTGCCTCCCGGAAACGCCCGCTACGCGTGTGGTGCGAGCAAAAAACCGCCGACCATCCGATGCATGCGTGCGGCCTGCGGGCTCGTCCCGAGCGCGCGCCAGCAGCCGTGCACCAGTCCTTCTCCCATCCAGTCATGCGCGACCCCGCCGGCCGCGCGAATTCGTTCGACGTACACGCGTGCGTCGTCGCGCAGCGGATCGTGTTCCGCACCGATCGCGAGCACCGGCGGCAAGCCGTCGAAACGCAGCGCTTCCAGCGGCGCCGACGCGCGCAACAGCGGGTTGTCGTTCCGCAGCACGTCCGACAAGTCGCCATCCCAGTACAGTTCGCGATAGCGGTGAACGTCGTCGAGCGTCAGCATCGGCGCGTGCGCTTCCGCTTCGCGGGCGGGCGATTGCGGTTCGAAGCCGAGCATCGGATAGACGAGCGCGATGCCGTCGACGTTGCGTTCGCCCGCATCGCGCAGCGCGGTAGCCACGGCCGCCGCGAGCATCCCGCCCGCGCTGTCGCCCGCGAGCGTCAACGGGTGCACGCACGGCCCGAACGGCCAGCGTGCGTCGCGTGCGGCACGCGTGACTTCCAGGCAATCTTCGAGCGCGGCCGGCGCGCGGTGTTCGGGCGCCAGACGATAATCGACGGCGATCACGTCGAGCTCCGTGTCGGCCGCCAGTTGCGCCGTGATCAGCGCATGACTGTCGAGCGAGCCGACGACGAAGCCGCCGCCGTGAAAAAACAGCACCGTGCCGCGCGATATGCGGTGTGCGGACGTGTAGCGCCGCAGCGCGATCGCGCGCCCGTCCGGCGCGTGCCACACGGCGTCCTGCTGCACGATGCCGGCCGGCAGCGCGGCCGGCGTCCATTCGGCCGCGAAGCGGTCGTAGAGGCGGCGCTGCTCGTCGGGCGAGCGCGCCGCCGCATCGGCCGGATACCACGCGTCGACAGCGGCGACGAACGCTGCGATTTCCGGTTCGAGCATCGTGCGCGCTCCGCAGTCAAAAGTTGAAAGGTGAAGGGTAAAGATCGCCGCTAGCGGCGCGGCGGCAAGCCGATCACGCGGCCCGCATACGCAGGCGCCGCGCAATCGCGCTGCAACGCATGCAGCGCCGCCACACGCGCGGCCACGTCTTCGTCGAACGGCGCCGATTTCGCACCGTCGCGCGTATCGACGTGCAGCAGCATCTGCTCGCTCGCCGATACCGCGTCGTCATGCCCTTGCGCGAACAGTTCGAGATACAGGTGCAGCCGCTTTGCGTCGTGCGCGAGCACGCGCGCATCGACGCGCACCTGCGTGCCTTCCTTGATCTCGTGCAGGTAGTTCACGTGCGCTTCGAGCGTGTAGACCGAACGCCCCCGCTCGCGACGCGCGGCGTCGTCGAGCCCGATGCGATCGAGCAACGCATCGGTCGCGAAGCTGAAGATCAGCAGGTAGAACGCATCGCGCAGGTGGCCGTTGTAGTCGACCCATTCGGGCCGCACCACGTCGCGGTAAATCGTCAGCGGGGTATCGCCGGTCATCGCCTGTCCTTTAATCCTCGAATCGCATCCCGTGCCGCGCCTTCACCGCGGCGATCGATTTCAGCACCTCGGTGATGCACTCGTCGCGATAGCGTTCGAGCTCCTTGATGCTGCGCGTGCCCTGCTGTTCGGTCGTGCCTTCGACGACGCTGTCGATCAGCGCGTCGGTCAACGTCGGCGCGACCAGCTTCGTCCATGGCAGTTCGAGCGCAGGGCCGAACTGCTGCATGAAGTGTCGCATGCCCGCGTCGCCACCGGCCAGCGTGTAGGTCAGGAACGTGCCCATGAACGACCAGCGGATGCCCGCGCCGAAACGGATCGCATCGTCGATCTCGCCGGTCGTCGCGACGCCTTCGTTGACCAGGTGCAGCGCCTCGCGCCACAACGCTTCGAGCAGGCGATCGGCGATGAAGCCCGGCACCTCCTTGCGCACGTGCAGCGGCCGCATGCCGAGCTTGCGATAGATCTCCATCGCGCCTTCCACGGCTTCCGGCGACGTGCGCGCGCCGCCGAGCACCTCGACGAGCGGCAGCAAGTAGACGGGATTGAACGGGTGGCCGACCACGCAGCGCTCCGGATGCGTCGCCCGCGCATAGAAATCCGTCGGCAGCAGCCCCGACGTCGACGACGCGATGATCGCGTCGGGTTTCGCCGCGCGGCTGATCTGTTCGTGCAGTTCGAGCTTCAGCGCCTCGCGCTCGGGCGCGCTTTCCTGGATGAAATCGGCATCGGCGACACACGCCTCGATCGTCTCGACGAAGCGCAGCCGTGCGGGGTCGGCGCCCGGCGCGAGGCCGACGCGTTCGAGCGCGGGCCACGCGTTCGCGACGTTCGCGCGCAACCGTTCTTCCGCGCCCGGCGCGGGGTCCCACACGACCACGTCGAGACCGTGCGAGAGCGCACGGGAAATCCACCCGCTGCCGATCACGCCGGTGCCGATGGCGGCGAACGTCTTGATGTCGGTCTTCACAGCCATGTCAACGCATCCTTCAAATCAGGGGAAATCGGTGGGCGGCCGCGCCGGTGCGCATGCCGCCGTGTCGTATCGGTCAGCGAAAGAACTCACGCGAATTCGGCGATCGCTCGACGTTCGAGCGGACGCTCGCCGCGCGCCGGCAGGCCGAGCTTGCGGCGGCCTTCGGCCGGTGTCAGCACGCGGCCGCCGAGCCGTTCGATGACCTCGCGGGCGCGTTCGACGAGCGTGCCGTTGGTCGCATGCACACCGCGATCGAGCCAGATGTTGTCTTCGAGGCCCACGCGCACGTGGCCGCCGAGCAGCATCGCCTGCGCGACCATCGGCATCTGCATGCGGCCGATCCCGAAGCCAGCCCAGTGCGCGCCCGGCGGCAGGTTGTCGACCATCGCCTTCATCGTGCCCGTATCGGCCGGTGCGCCCCACGGAATGCCGAGGCACAGCTGGAACAGCGGCGGATCGTCGAGCAGGCCTTCCTTCAGCAGCTGCTTCGCGAACCACAGATGGCCCGTATCGAAGATCTCCAGTTCCGGCTTCACGCCGAGTTCCTGGATGCGCTTCGCGCCGGCGCGCAGTTGCGCGGGCGTCGACACGTAGATGTAATCGCCGTCGCCGAAATTCAGCGTGCCGCAGTCGAGCGTGCAGATCTCGGGCAGCAGCTCCTCGACGTGCGCGAGGCGCGTGAGGCCGCCGACCAGGTCGGTGCCCTTGCCGAAGCGCATCGGGTCTTCGCCCGGGCCGATCTCGAGATCGCCGCCCATGCCGGCCGTCAGGTTGATGATCACGTCGACGTCGGCCGAGCGGATGCGGTCGACCACTTCGCGGTACAGGTTCGGGTCGCGGCTGCCGCGGCCCGTCTGCGGATCGCGCACGTGGCAGTGCGCGACGGTGGCGCCGGCCTTCGCGGCTTCGATCGCGGCCGCCGCGATTTCCTTCGGCGTGACCGGAATCGCCGGATGCTTGCCGACCGTATCGCCCGCGCCGGTGACGGCGCAGGTGATGATGACTTCGTGGTTCATGCTGGGTGCCTCGCTTGATTCGGGTTGTGTCGCATTGCAGGGGTGGCGCGGGCGCCGGCCATCACAGGCCGAGATACGCCTTCACGGCAGGCAGGCCGTCCTTGCCGTCGAACGTCTTGACGCCCGCGAGCCACGGATCGAGCACCTGCGGATTCTTCTTCAGGTAGGCCTTCGCGGCCTCGGCCGGCTTCGTCTTGTTCATCACCGACTGCATCAGCTGGTTCTCGAGCTGCGTCGAGAAGCGCAGGTTCGTGACGAGCTTGCCCGCGTTCGGGCAGCGCGAAATGAAGTCGGGCGCCGTCAGCGTGTACACGCGCGCTTCGCCGTAGTTCGGCCCGAACGACGCATCGCCGCCGGACAGGTAGTTCATGCTGAGCTGGATGTTCATCGGGTGCGGCTCCCACCCAAGAAAAACGACCCACTTCTTCTCGCGGATCGCGCGCTCGACCGTCACCAGCATCCCGGCCTCGCTCGACTCGACGAGCTTGAAGCCGCCGAGCCCGTACTGGTTCGTGTCGATCATCTTCTGGATCGTCGCGTTCGCGCTGCTGCCCGGCTCGATCCCGTAGATCTTGCCGTCGAGTTCCGCGCGGTGTTTCGCGATGTCCTCGAAGGTCTTCAGGCCGGCCTGGTATTCGTAGCTCGGCACCGCGAGCGTCGCCTTCGCGCCGGACAGGTTCGGCGGTTCGACGACGTTGATCGACTTGCTGTCGAGGAACGGCTGCAACTGCTTCTGCTGCACCGGCCACCAGTAACCGAGCGACACGTCGAGCTGCTTGCTCTTCAGACCGGCGAACGAGATCGGCACCGACGCGATCGTCGTGGTCGGTTTGTAGCCGAGCGCCTCGAACACGGTCGACGCGAGCGCCGTGGTCGACGTGATGTCGGTCCAGCCGATATCCGCGAAACGCACGGTGCGGCAGGTCGCGGCATCGGTCTCGGCCAGCGCCGCGTTCGTGAACGCGCCGGTCGCCAGCACGGCCGCGGCAAGCGCGGCGATCTTCGTCGACTTCATGGTTCGTTTCTCCCGGTTGGTCTCGCGGCAGCCGGTGCGCGGAGTGTGCGCCGGCCTGCATCGTGGGAGTAAAAGTAACGAGCCATATTCGCCGCGAGAAGACCGCCGGCGACCTGTTCTTGACTATTTGCGACTATGAGTGGAAACCACTATGTTTTGCTTGAGGCTTGGTGGGCGGGGGTTTAAGGCGATTTCGAGTGGAAATCGGGTTGCCCCGATGCGGCGTGCGGCTTTCGATTGGGCCCCGGCGACACTGACAGATTTCCGACATACCCCCGGGTGCCGCGGATCGGCCCTAAGCTGGCCTCCTCAACACGTCCGGCCAGCCAGGAACCCCATGATCCTCACCGCTCTCTTTGTCGTGGCCGTTTTCGCCCTTGTTGCGCTCATGCACCGCGGCGTGATCGGCAAGGCCGACACGCAGCTTCGCGCACGACTCGACGCGGAAGGCCCGCGCGGCGATATATCGCGCCGGTTGATGCGCGAATCGGGATACCGCGTCTGAGGTCGCGCGGATCGTGACGGTAGCGATGCGCCGGCCTCAAGCGGCCGTCACCACCCGCACGAACGCCTCCGCCAGCACCGTCGGCTCGACCGGCAGCACCAACGCGCACACCGACTTCGCGTCTTCATCCGAAAGCGGCACGAACACGGCGCCGTCGATACCGAGACTCACCATCCGCTCCGGCACGATCGCCACGCCGCGCCCGGCCGCGACGAGATTCAGCATCGACGTCTTCGGCGACACGATCCGGGCCGCTGTCGGTACGAAGCCCCGTTTCAGGCAGAGATCGATCACGACGCGCGCCAGCCCGCCCCGCTCGCGATACACGGCCGACACGAACGGCTCCCGCCGCAACCGCGAAATCGCGACGCGCTTGCGGCCCGCGAGCGGATGATCGGCAGGCACCGCCACGCACAGGCGCTCGGCCGCCAGTTCGACGAAGCGTACGCGCGCATCGCGCCGCAGCACCGGCAGGCGGACGACCCCGACATCGGCACGGCCGTTCGCGATTTCAGTCACCTGATCCTCGGACGACGCACGATCGAGATCGACCCGCGCGCCCGGGCATTCGCTCATGAAGCGATCGAGATCGGGCATCAGGCTGCTGACGGGGACGGTGCTGGAATGCAGCAGCCGCAGTACGCCCGCCTCGCCGCGCGACAACTGCGAGCCTTCTTCGGCAGCCGCCGTCAGCGTGGCCGGGATCGACGCGACGCGTTCACGATAGATCGCGCCGGCCGGTGTCAGCCGGACGCCCCTTGGCGCACGGTCGAACAGCGGGAAACCGAGTTCGTCCTCGAGCTGGCCGATCTGCCGGCTGAGCGCCGACTGTGCGACGTGGAGCGCACCCGCGGCCGGCGTGAAGCCGCCGAGATCCGCCACGGTCAGGAAATACTGGATTTGCCGGAGTGATGGCATGCCGAAACGAGATGGATACGCGCCGAATTCGATATTTGCGTTATACCGTCGCGCTCCGCAGAATGAAAGCCTTCCGTGCCGGAGTCCCCGTTCCGGCCGCTCATACGGAGCGTTGATCGACGTGACTACCCTCCTGTCCTATCTGCTGGTCGTGGCGGCCGGCATCAGCGTCGCGTTGCAGCAGGTACTCAATGCGAACCTCCGCGCGCAGATCGGTTCGCCGTGGTGGGCCGGGTCGGTCAGCTACCTCGTCGGCCTGGCCGCGATGCTGGCCATCGCGCTGCTGTCGCCGCATCCGCGCCTGAGCAGCACCGTCTCCGGCGCAGGGTCGTGGTTCAGCTGGACCGGTGGATTCTTCGGCGCGGTATTCGTCGGCGTCGCGATATTGATGGTGCCGCGACTGGGCGCGGCCACGACGCTCGCGCTGATCGTCGTCGGGCAGATGACCGGCGCGCTCGTGTTCGACCACTTCGGCGTACTCGGCATCGCGCAGCATCCGGCCAGCCCGGTCCGCATCGCCGGCGCGGCGTGCCTGATCCTCGGGGTCGTGCTGATCCGCGCATGAAGGCGTCGCGGCCGGCACGCGTGCGTTGCCGATACGCCGGCCACGCACGCGCTCGCCCGCGACGACGCTCACGCGTAGTTCATCATCACCGATTTGCTTTCCGTGTACTGGTCGATCACCGCGCGGCCGAGTTCGCGCCCGAAGCCCGACTGCTTCATCCCGCCGAACGGCAACGCATTGTCGAGCAGCGAATGGCAGTTGACCCACACGGTGCCGGCTGCGATACGCGGAATCAGCTTGTGGATCGCCGACAGGTCGTTCGACCAGATGCTCGCGCCGAGGCCGTACGGCGTGTCGTTCGCGAGCTGCACGGCCGTATCCGGATCGTCGAATGGCATCGCGACGAGCACCGGTCCGAAGATCTCCTCGCGCACGACGCGCATCGCCTGCGTCGTATCGACCAGCACGGTCGGCTCGACGAAGAAGCCGGGGCCGTCGATCGCACGGCCGCCCGCCGCGGCGCGCGCCCCTTCGCCGAACCCCGAGTCGATGTAACCGCACACGCGCTCGCGCTGTTTCGCCGAGACGAGCGGACCGATCTGCGTCGACGGGTCCATCCCCGGGCCGATCTTCAGGTTCGCGGCGATCTTCGCGACGCGCTCGATCACGCCGTCGAACACCTTCGAGTGGATATACGCACGCGAACCGGCCGTGCATACCTGCCCCTGGTTGAAGAAGATCGCGTTCGCGACGCCCAGCGCGGCCTTGTCGAGATCGACATCGGGCAGCACGATCACCGGCGACTTGCCGCCGAGTTCGAGCGACATGCGCGTCATGTTGTCGAGCGCCGCATGGCCGATCGTCTTGCCCGTCTGCGTCGAACCCGTGAATGCGATCTTGTCGATGCGCGGATCGCGCGACAACGCCGCGCCGGCCGTATGACCGTAGCCGGTGACGATATTGACGACGCCGTCCGGAAAACCGGCCGCCTGAATCAGTTCGCACAGGCGCAGTGCGCTCAGCGGCGTATCTTCGGCAGGCTTCAGCACGACCGTGCAACCGGTCGCGAGCGCCGGCGCAATCTTCCATGCCGCCATCAACAGCGGGAAATTCCACGGGATGATCGCGCCGACCACGCCGACGGGTTCCTTGCGCGTGTAGGTGAATATCTCGCTGTCGGGCATGTACGGCATGCCGGCGTCGATCACACTGCCTTCGATCTTGGTCGCCCAGCCGGCCATGTAGCGGAAGCACTGCGCCGCCATCGCGACGTCGAGCCCCTGCGCGACCATCACCGGCTTGCCGTTGTCGAGCGATTCGATTTCGGCCAACTCGCGCGCATTCGCTTCGATCAGGTCGGCGAGCACGAACAGCAGCCGCTCGCGGTCGGTGGTCTTCGCGGTGCGCCACGGGCCCGCGTCGAATGCACGGCGCGCGGCGGCGACCGCCTGCTGCACGTCGCGTTCGTCCGCTTCGGGCACGCGCGCGAGCACGGTGCCGTCGGCCGGGTTCACGACGTCGAACTGGCGGCCCGATGCGGCGTCGCTCCACTCGGCGCCGATCAGCATCTTCTTCGGCTTCGCGAGGAACGCACGCGTTGCGTCGAGCAACGGAAAGGTTTCGTTCGTCTCCATGTCCACGTTTTCCTGGTTCGTTGAATGAGTCGGTCAGTAGCGATCCGTGACGCCGTCGATCCCGCGCGCCTGCAACGCGCGGACGAGCCCGGCGCGCACGGTCGCGACGTCGGCAAAAGCGGGACGGCGGTGCGCGGCGACTTCGGCGGCCGTATAGGGCTTGAAGTCACGCGGCAGCGCATCGCGGTTCATCGTCGTGAGCACCCAGTTGAGCACGTCGGCCAGATCCTGGTCCGATAGCGCCGAGTTCGACGCGCCGGGCACGCGCATCACGTACTCCCGCCCGGCCGGCAGGTGCGTGAAATAGCCGAGCGAGTTCGCGAGCGGCGGCACCTTGCCCGGAATGCCGCCGCCCGTCGCCGTATGGCAGCCCATGCAGTTGAGCACCCAGTGCTGCCGCGCGAGTGTCGCGTCGGTTAAGCCGTCGGCATGCGCGGACGGTGCGACCACACACGCAGCGCCCGCCAGCAGCAGCCACGACGACACGCGACGCGACATGCCGGCGAGCCACGACGACGCGCCCCGCGTACCCTGCGCGGCGGCGTCCGCACGGGACGCGCGGGACGCGCGGGCGCCGTTCACAGGCCGAGCCCCTTGATCACCACCGCGCGTTGCGCGTGCACGGCCGTGCCGTCCATCTCCTTCGCGCGCGCCGCGCGGATATCGGCCGCCGTGAACGGCTTCGCGTCGCCGTGCTGCGCGTTGAGGTCGAACACGACGTAGTTGAGCACGTGCGCGATGTCGTCGTCGCTCGCGTTCGCGAACGACGGCATCTTGAAGTTGTAGCTCTTGTCGTGCACCTTGATCACACCGAACATCCCGTGCAGCAACGTCGCGACCAGTTGCGCCCGCCCCGGCTCGGCCGCCGCATACTTGCCCGGATACTCGGTCAGCGGCGGCGCGAGGCCGTCCTGCCCTTTGCCGCCCGCCTGGTGGCACACCGCGCACTGCGCGTCGAACAGACTCTTGCCAGCCGGGTAATGCACGGTTTCCTGTGCGCCGGCGGCGCCCGCCAACGCAAGGGCTGCAACGGCCGTCATGCTTGCAAAAGCGATCCTTCCTGCTTGCTTCACTTTCATTGCTTTGCCGCTCCCAGCAGAACCGAAACCGAACAGTGGTAATTCGAATTACCGTTCGCCATGCACCAGTTGATGTCGTTGTTCAGCGACAGCTTGTACAGCGGCTTCTCGCGCTCGTTGCGGTTGCAGAAACACTTGCCGCACGAAGTCTTGCCGCAGCAGTCGTTGTACGACACGATGTAGTCCGAACCATCGTGCGGATTGCGACAGGTGCCGATCCACGTGATCGGCGAAGGCGTCGTGCCCGGCGGGCAGCTGCTCGACGTTCCGCCACAGCAGCTGCAGAGCCAGCCGTCGATCGCGCAGTACTTCCAGTAGTCGCAGCTCATCGGGTCGTCGCTCGCCCCCGATGCGGCGGCGCCTGACGCGCCCGACGCCGCATCGGCCGCGTATGCGGTGCGGTCGACCGGCAGCAGCGGCAGCAGCGCCGATCCCACCAGCACCTTGCCGAGCTTCGCCATCGCGCTGCGCCGCGAACTGTGCTGCGCGACGCCGCGCGCCGACCGCTCGAACCATGAATCAAACAGGCCCATGTCGTTGTTCTCCCATGACGTTGTAAGTGGGTCGGCCGGTCATGCGTGCTGTGCGTGCGCGTCGTGGCTGTGATCGCCGTGCACGAACTGCTGCAGCGATGCGACACCGCGCTCCTTCGCCTCGAACAGGCTCTCGAGATGCTCGCGCGTGTTGACAAGCCCCTTCGCGCGCACCGTGCCGGTTTCGTCGAGCAGCACCGCGTACGGCAACTTGCCGATCTGGTATGCAAGGCCGAGCTCCTGCGACAGCACGTACGGGAAGCGCCCGAGGTCGTGCTTCTGCGCGAAGCGCGCGTGTTCGTCGAAATCGCCGTCGCTCGCGAGCACGATGTTCACCGGCGTCGCTTCGCTTGCCTGCAGCGACGGCAGCAGCGGCAGCAGCTTCTTGCAGACCGGGCACGTCGGCGACAGGAAGAACAGCAGCGTGGCCTTGCCCGACGCATCGATGCCGCCGACCTTCACCAGCGCGCCGCGAATGTCGGTCAGTTCGAACGTCGGCGCGATCGCGCCGACCGCCGGCCCCTTGTCAATCATCAGCGCGCCGGCCGGCATGATGCGTTCGTACAGGATGCCGATCTGGCGCACCAGCGCGAGGCAGATCGCGCCAAGCGCGAGGACGGCCACCCACAGCAGGGCGGTGGAAACGGTGAGAGCGGTTTGCATCATGAATTCCTCAGGTGGGAAAGGCGCGGTACGTTGGCGAGCAACACGTCGACGGTGAGCAGCGCGCAGACGATCAGCAGCACGGAGAAGAACAGCGTCAGGTAGTCGAACCACACGACGGCGCGCGCGCCCGGTTCGACGAACGCGGTGGCGGTCAGCGCGACGAGCAGCAGCACGCGCCCGACGTGCAGCCAGCCGATGCCGCGCGGCGCATCCGTGCGCGCGGCGGTGAAGCCGGAACAGCCGCAGTCGATGTCGGTATGGCCGCGCAGCAGGTTGATCGCGAGCCCGGCCGCGAAGGCCAGTAGCAGCGCGATCAAGCCGGTCGCACCGGCCGTGCGTGTATCGGGAAACAGCAGCGCGGCGGCGCCGAGCGCTTCCGCCAGCGGAATCGCGAACGCGACGGGCGCGGTCAGCGCATCGGGCAGCAGCCGGTAGCCGGCGAGCGCCTGCCGGAATGCAGCGGGCCGGCGCATCTTCGCGAAGGCGCCGAGCAGCACGACGGCGGCCGCGCCGGCCTGCGCGCTGGTGGCGAGTACGGGATCGAGGGTCATCGCGGCCTCACGGGTTGACGAGCAGCGACGACGTATTGCCGATCTGCTTCTCGACGTTCTGCAGCTTGCCGGTGCGCGCGTCCATCACGACGAGGTCGGACGTCGCCGTCAACCCGTAGAACAGCGGCTTGTCGTCCTCGCTCACCTGGATCGACACGAGCGGATCGATCTTCTGTTGCGCGAGATCCCAGCGCGCGACGCGCTGCTTCGACTTCAGGTCGAACACCCACACCTGCGTACCGGGATCCTTGTGCGAGCCGTCGGTACCCTTGTGCATCAGCACGTAGTAGCGGTTCTGCTTCGCCTGCACGGCCGTCTGCTGCATGCCGCCCGGACGCCAGCCTTCGGCGCGTTCGGCGTCCGTCAGCACCGGCCACGGCTTGCCGAACGCCGGCTTGTCGCCGCTGAAATCGGCGCTGCGCACGTTGCCGCCGTAGGTGGTGAACAGATAGTCGCCCTTGTAGCGCGACGCGTTCACGAACGCCGGATCCTTGTCGACATCGATGAACGCGTCCGACATCGTGCGCTTCGCTTCCTTGCCGTTCGCGTCGAGCGTGACGGTCAGCGCCTTGCCGCTCTCGCACAGCGCGGTGAAGCGGTCGTTGCCCGACGGATACGCCAGCACGCAGGCCGCCGTGTCGATCTCCGACAGCACCTTCTTCGACACCGCGTCGATCACCGTGATCGATGCGGCAGGCGTGATGTTCGCGACGTACAGCCGCTTGCCGTCGGCGCTGAACGCGGTGTTGTACGGCGACGGTACATGCTGCCCGTGCTTCGGCGGAATCACGATCTCGCCCGCGTGATCGAGCGTCGTGTTGTCGGTCATCTCGACGACATCGGTGCGCGTGCCGTGCGAGCCGCGCGAGAAGTAGGTCGTCGCGACGAAGCTGGTTTTATGGTCCGGCGAGATCGCGAGGCCGGGGCCGAAGCCGCCGTCGATCTGCCCGAGCAGCTTCTTCGCGTCGGCGTCGTACACATAGATGCGCCCGTCGGTCATCGACGGCATCGAGATGTCGACGATATAGACCTCGTGCGGATGCCACGGCGGCATCTTCTGCACGACCAGCTCCTCGGGCTTTTCCGTCGCGTTCGCGCCGCCGGCCCACGCCGCCGCGAACGCCAGCGTCGCCGCGAGCGCCGCGGTTCGTCGCCTTGTCCTCATGTCGCCTCCAGTTGGGGATTCACGTAATGTGGGGCGACTGTAGTTCGACAATAAATCCGGTCAGCACCCGGACCGGCAACGCGTGCGTGCCGATTCGGGATATTGGAAATGCGCGTGAAAGCCTCATGGCCAAGCGCCTTCCGACCCTCTGAAGAATGCCCGCGGAATAGCGCTCCCCCTTATTGCGCCGACCGCTCGGTCGGTTTAATCTTTCGCGGTCCTGCTCGATACCCCCGGAGGCGCTGTGTTCGTGTTTCACGAGATGTTCGACGACGCGGACCGGCATGCCGAGGCGCTGCGCGGCTGGAACCAGCGCTACGACCAGATCGGTCCGGGCTCGTACCGCAGCGCGGTCAAGCACGCGGTGCTCGACGGCCTGCAGTTGTTCCAGGAAGCCGCGAACGTGCGCATCATCCAGCGCGGCCGGCTGCCGCCCGGCCATACGGTGTTCGGCATGCCGCTCACCGGCTCGGGCGCGTTCGCGTTCGGCGGCGCGCGTATCGAACGCGGCACGATGGTGATGGCGCGCGGCGGCGCCCCGTTCGAACTGCATTCGCCCGACGACATGTCGCTGATCGGTGTCGTCGTCGATGGCGACCTGCTGCAGCAGGTCGAGGATGCGGCCGATGTGCGGCTCGACGATACGACGCTGCGGCGCGGTGTCGTCGACATGCCGACCGCCGTGCTGATGCGCGCGAGCGTGCAGATCGCGACGCAGCTCGAACGCGTGCTGTCCTCGCCCGAAACGTACGCCGACGCACGCGTGCAGCGCGAGCTGCGCGGCGAAGTCGGCAACGTACTCGTCGATCTCCTCACGTACCGGATGCCCGCGCCGTCGAACCGGCTCACGCACGCATGCCGCGCCGACATCGTGCGCCGCGTGCACGACTACGTGATCGAGCATCCGGAAGCGCCCATCGACGTGCTGAGCCTGTGCGCGCAGTTGCGCGTGAGCCGGCGCACGATGCAGAACAGCTTCCAGTCGGTCGTGCAGACGAGCCCGTTGCACTACGTGCGCTCGCTGCGCCTGTCGCAGGTGCGGCGAATGCTGCTCGACACGCGGCAGGCCGACTTGCCGATCAGCGACGCGGCCGCGCGCTGGGGCTTCATCCATCTCGGTCATTTCGCGAACGCGTACAAGGCGCAATTCGGCGAACTGCCGTCGACCACCGCGCGCCGTTCCGTGCGCGGCGCAAAAACGCGCTGACGCGCGCAAAACCCGCGATAATCTCCCGCTGACCGTTCGGCGCGTGCGAACCGGCGCGGCGCGTGCCGGACCGATCGCCGCCTCGTGCGACACGTGACGACCACCGGATTCGATCCCCTGCTCCGATGCCCGAGGATTTCCACTTCCTGTTGCTGCCCGGCTTCTCCGCGCTCGGCTTCATGTCGGCGGTCGAGCCGCTGCGCGTCGCGAACCGCTTTCGCACCGAACTCTATCGCTGGCACGTAATCAGCGCCGACGGCGCGCCCGTCGCCGCGAGCAACGGCATTCCGGTGGCCGCCGAAGCCGCGTGCGCGGACGTCGAACAGGTCGACACCGTGTTCGTCGTCGCGGGCTTCGATCCGCTCGTGTGCTACACGCGCACGCTCGCCGACTGGCTGCGCCGCCAGCACCGGCATGGTGCAACGCTCGGCGGCATCGACACGGGCAGCTTCGTGCTCGCGGAAGCCGGGCTGTTCGACACGTCGCAACCGCTCACGCTGCACTGGGAGGCGCTGGCCGCGTTCCGCGAGCGCTATCCGGGCCTGAACGCGACGCAGGAGCTGTTCGAGATTGACGACCGGCGCATCACGTGCGCGGGCGGCACCGCATCGATCGACATGATGCTCGACCTGATCGGGCGCCGGCACGGCGCCGACCTCGCGGCCGCCATCTCCGAGCAGTTCGTCGTCAGCCGCATCCGGCAGCGTTCGGACAGCCAGCGGCTCGAGATCGCCGCGCGCTACGGCGTGCACAACCGCAAGCTGATCCAGGTGATCGGCACGATGCAGCAGCACATGGAAAACCCGCTCGGCTCCGACGCGCTCGCGCAGGATGTGTCGATCACGCGGCGTCAGCTCGAACGGCTGTTCAGCGCGACGCTGAACGACACGCCAACGCACTTCTACCTGAACCTGCGCCTCGATCGCGCGCGCGAACTGCTGCAGCAGACCGACATGAGCATCACGTCGGTGTGCGTCGCATGCGGGTTCGAATCGCCGTCGCATTTCTCGCGCACGTATCGCACGCGATTCGGCGTGAGCCCGCGCAGCGACCGGCGTGCAACGCGCTGATCGTCGCGGCTTTTAATCACAATCCGGCGCGGTATTGCGCGTTCCGGCAGCGTTTCCCGCCGCTCGCTGAACAATGCCGGCGATTGATCTGCCAACCGAAGTGATCGTCGAAAATAAATTGGAATGTCGTTGAAAATATTCTGTAACATATCAAAAAAAGTTAGATAGGCAGCCTAACGACATGCATGCCGCATCCCGGCGGGCTGCCAACCGATATCGATTCGATCCGAGGGGTATGACATGACGATGCTCGCTTCGCCGTCGCCGCACCTGCCTGCCGTTCGCTTCCCTTCACGCGCGTCTCCCGCGTCCCCCTCTTCGCCCGCCTGTTTCTTTTCGACCTGACATTCAGGATTCCTTAGTCAGTCGATACTCCCAACACCGCTTCGCCGCACCGGTTCCATCGAACCGGCGCGCGGGCCGTGTCGTGCCTGCGCGCCACGAGCGCGCGGGCGTGTCCAACCGTTGAGATGAGGATCACGTATGCAGACATCACGCAAAGCATTGCCGCTCGCCCTGGGTCTCGCGCTCGGTTTCGGCATCGTCGGCGGCACCCTGGCCGATACGAAAGTCTCGAACCCGCAGGCCGCGAGCCTGCGCGAAAGCCTGACGCGCGGCGTCGCGCCGCCGGCCGCGAAGGCCGATACGGCCGCCGGGCAGTACCGCGCGGACGGCGTCGCCGTCACGCTGTACAACCCGGCCTATCGCGTCAAGAAGAGCGCCTCGACACCCGCCGCGACCGCACGCGACTTCGTCGCGTCGCAGGCGACGCAGCTCGGGCTCGACCCGGCCGCGCTCGCGAGTCTCGTCGTCACGTCGGAACGCAACGATGCCGACTTCACCGTCGTGCGCCTGCAGCAGCAGGCCGCCGGACTGCCCGTGTACGGCAGCGACATCGCGGTGACGGTCGCGAAGGATGGCCGCATCCTGTACGTCGCGAGCAACACGATCAACGGCGTGGTCGCGACGACGCGCAAGTCGCAGGCCGTCGACCAGCAGCAGGCGCTCGACCGCGCCCGTGCGTATCTTGGCGTGAGCGGCTTCGCGAATCTCGATGCGCAGCTCGTCGCGTTCGTCGACAAGACCGGCACGCACACCGCGTGGAAGGTGCGCGGCCGCCCGCAGGACGGCCCGAAGGGCGACTGGGAACTGCTGATCGATTCGGGCAGTGGCGAAGTGCTGCGCGCCGAGGACAAGGCGTTCTATGCGACCGACGGCACCGGCTTCGTGTTCCGGCCCGATCCGCTCTCGCCGACCAAGAGCAGCTACGGCAGCACGGGCTACAAGGACAACAACGACGCCGATTCGACGCAGCTCACGGCCGCGCGCGTGCGCGTGACGCTGAAGGATCTCGCGCAGTCGGGCTCGCGCTACACGCTGACGGGCCCGTACGCGGCGTGCATCGATTTCGATGCGCCGCTCGACAACGCATGCCCGGCGCAATCGACGCCCGCGTTCGAATTCACGCGCGGCAACCTGTATTTCGAGGCCGTGAACGCGTACTACCACATCGACACGTTCCTGCGTTACGTGAACCAGACGCTCGGCATCAAGGCGCTGCCGTATCAGTACACGGGCGGCGTGCAGTACGACCCGCACGGCGAATCGGGCGACGACAACTCGTCGTACTCGTCGAGCAGCGGCCGGCTGACCTTCGGCCAGGGCGGCGTCGACGACGCGGAAGATGCGGACGTCGTGATCCACGAGCTCGGCCACGGCATCCACGACTGGGTGACGAACGGCGGCCTGTCGCAACAGGAAGGCTTGTCGGAAGGCACCGGCGACTATCTCGCCGCCGCGTACAGCCGCGACTTCAACCAGTGGAGCCCATCGGATGCGCAGTACCACTGGGTCTACAACTGGGACGGCCACAACGAATACTGGGGCGGCCGCGTGACCAACTGGAACGTCGGGCGCACGTATGCGCAGGCGCGCGGCGCGGAGATCCATACGGCCGGCCAATACTGGGCGTCGTGCAACCTCGTCGCGCGCGATGCGATCGGCGCGCAGGCGATGGACAAGGCGTTCCTGAAGGGGCTGTCGATGACCAACAGCTCGACCAACCAGAAGGCCGCCGCGCAGGCCGTGCTGACGGCCGCCTCCGCGCTCGGCTACAGCAACGCGCAGCTCACCGCGATCGGCAACGCATACAACAAGAGCTGCACGTACGGCGTGACCGTCCCGCAGAAGTCGTAATTCCGCAGCAGGCGGGAGTGTGGCGCACGACCTGCGGCGCGCTCCCATCATCGACATCGCCATCCTCACGAGATCGAACATGCCTACTCTGAAACTCACCCGCCTGAGCGCCGCGCTCGGCGCCATGCTGCTGACCGCCGCCGCGCACGCGGCACCCGTCTGGATCACGCTCGGCGACACCGCGTTCCGCCAGCTTCAGCGCATCGATGCAAGCGCCACCGCGCAATACAGCACGACCGTCGACGCCGGCAAGACGGCCGACGGCGCCACGCGACGCGAAACCGTCCACGTCGTCGAGATCGACGATTCACGGCTCGGCGAGCTGGCCCACGCCGTCCACCATACGCGCGGCCACGGGCCCGGCTACGTCGTGCACGACTCGTTCGACGAAGCGCGGCAGGCGCTGCAACCGTTGCCGGCGACACTCGCGAAACAGGCCGCGGCGCCTGCGTACAAGGTATCGAACGCGCCGCAGATCGGTACCTGGATCCAGCAGCTGCAGGCCAGCAATATCGTCGGCACGATCACGTCGCTGTCCGGCTTCACGAACCGCTACTACACGACGTCGCACGGCGTCGCTGCGTCGGACTGGCTCGCGCTGCAGTGGAAGCAACTGGCCGGCTCGCGCGCCGACATCACCGTCGAGCAGTTCGCGCACACCGGCTTTCCGCAGAAATCCGTGATCCTGACGATCCGCGGCAGCGATCCGGCTGCCGGCACGATCGTGCTCGGCGGTCACCTCGATTCGACGGTCGGCCGCACGACGGAGAACACGCGCTCGCCCGGCGCGGACGACGACGCGTCGGGCATCGCGAGTCTCACCGAAGCGCTGCGCGTGCTGCTTGCGAACGACTACCGGCCGAAACGGACGATCAAGTTCGTCGGATATGCGGCCGAGGAAGCCGGCCTGCTCGGCTCGAAGGCGATCGCGAAGCAGTTCCGCACGCAGAACGCGAACGTGGTCGGCGTGCTGCAACTCGACATGACGAACTACAAGGGCGATCCGAAGGATATCTACCTGATCACCGACTACACGAACGCGGCGCAGAACACGTACTTGACGAATCTGGCGAAGACTTACCTTCCTGAACTCGCGATCGGCACGTCACAGTGCGGGTATGCGTGCTCGGATCACGCGTCATGGAATGCGCAGGGCTATCCGGCATCGTTCCCGTTCGAGGCCGACCAGAACGACAGCCCGTACATCCATACGGTGAACGACACGCTGGAGAACTCGGACCGGCAGGCAAACCACGCGCTGAAGTTCGGCAAGCTGGCGCTGGCCTATGCAGTCGATCTCGGCGGGAATGGCAGTGCGACCGTGAAGCGCTGACGGCGCGCGGCCGAACCGTTCGGCCGGAAAGGGCGGAAGCGTGTGCTCGCGGTTTGCACACGCTTTCGTCACGAGGCGTTCTCCGCAGTCGCGGCGTTTTCCCGTCGTCGAACCGGGAACGCGGGCTCGTCCGGATAGAATCCCCGTTCGACCACTTCGCTACGCGCTTCCCGCCATGACCGACTTCTCCCATTCCATCGACGATCTGTCGCCCGCGCGTGTCACGACCGCGTTCGACCTGCCCGGCCATACGACCGTTCGCTCGCTCGGCGTCGCGCAGGGCATCGTCGTACGCTCGCGCTCGATCGTCGGCTCGTTCGGCGCGTCGCTGCAGACGATCTTCGGCGGCAACATCACGCTCTATACGTCGCTATGCGAGAAAGCGCGCCAGCAGGCCTTCGACAAGATGCTGACCGATGCGCGCAAGCTCGGCGCGAACGCGATCGTCGCGATGCGCTACGACTCGACCGAAATCGGTTCGGGTGTCACGGAAGTCATCTGCTACGGCACGGCCGTGCGCGTGACGCAGAACGCGTGACACGAGTCACGCGTCGCGCTCGAGCGACTTCATGTTCGTGAGCTGAGGAAACAGCCGCATCCATGTAAGCGCAACCGCGATCGTCGCCGCGCCGCCGACGACGATCGCCGTGGGCGCGCCCCACCATGCGGCCGTCACGCCCGATTCGAATTCGCCGAGCTGGTTCGACGTGCCGATGAACAGCGAATTGACCGCGCTCACGCGCCCGAGCATCTCGTCGGGCGTGCGCAGCTGCACGAGCGACAGGCGCACGACGACGCTGACCACATCCGATGCGCCAAGCGCGGCCAGCGCAACGAGCGACAGCGCGAAGTGGCGCGACAACCCGAACACGATCGTCGCGATGCCGAACGCGATCACGCCGCCGAACATCGCGCGGCCCGGCCGTCCTTTCAACGGGAAACGCGTGAGCCACAGCGTACCGGCAAGCGCGCCGACGGCCGGCGCCGCGCGCAACGCACCGAGCCCCCACGGCCCGACCTGAAGGATGTCGCGCGCGTAGATCGGCAGCAGCGCGGTCGCGCCGCCGAACAGCACCGCGAACAGGTCGAGCGACAGCGCGCCGAGAATCGCCGGTTCGCGCCGGATGAACGCGATGCCTGAAAACACCGACCGGAGCGTGACCGGTTCGCGCGTGGGCGGTGCGCTGCGCAGCGGAATCGTGCCGCTCAACACCGCCGCGATCGCGAATGCCACGACGCTCGTGCCGAACGCAACGGGCGCGCCGACGCCATACAGCAGCCCGCCGAACGCGGGCCCGAGAATCTGCGCGGCCTGGTTCGCGGACGTCGACAACGCGGTCGCGCGCGGCAGGTCGGTGCGCGGCACGACGGCTGGCAGCAGCGACGACACCGACGGCGACTCGAACGCGCGGGCCGTGCCGACGATCGCCGCGAGCGCATACACGGCCGGCGCGGCCAGCCACCCTTGCACCGCACCGAGCAGGAACACGCCGGCGGCCAGCGCCTCGACGCCCTGACAGATCGTCGCGATGCGCCGGCGGTCGTAGCGGTCGGCCACCTGCCCGACGACGAGCGTCAGCGCGAACATCGGCACGAACTGCGCAAGGCCGACGAGACCGAGCGCGAACGCGCTGTGCGTGAGCGCGTAGACGTACCACCCGATTGCAACCGACAGGATCTGGAAAGCCAGGGAAGACATCACGCGCGTGCCCCAGAAACGCTGGAACGGCGCATGGCGGAACAGGTTCGCGGGTAACGGGGATAAAGGACTGGAGTCGGGCACGGGGTCGGTCATCGGAGTCTGGGCGGTCGGCGCTGCGCACGGCAGCCGTTCGGACAACGACGACGCACGCCGGTGCGTGCGCGCGACGACGGTGCTGGCGCGGCCAAACCGCGATGATATGCCAACCTCGAAAAACGGACCGTATGCCTGCCGCGGACCGTACCCGCCCGACGCACGGCAAAAAAAAAGCGCGAACCTCGGTTCGCGCCAAAGAGAGACCTCGCTGAGGACGTCGCCGCCCCACACCACCCCGCTCAGAACGAATGCCGCATCCCGATCCGCACGTCGGCCTGCGTCTGCGTCGTCGACGGCGTGAAGCTGTAGCCGATCACCGCATCGACACCCTGCGACGCGCGCAGGTAGTCGCCGGAGATATACACGTCGGTGCGCTTGGACAGCATGTAATGCAGGCCCGCCGTGCCCTGGTTCCAGTGATGGCCCTCGAAGCGCGTGTGCTGGTAGCCCGCGATCAGGCTCAACGCCGGCGTGAACTGGTACAGACCGCCGCCTTCATACACCTGCATGTGCGACGACTGGCCGAAACCCTTGATCGTCGTGTACGAGAAGTTGGCGTCGAGCGTCAGCTTGCCGATCGTGTAGCTCGAGCCGATGCCGAACGTGCCCTGGCTGTCGACGTCCATCGCCGTGTTCGCGAACAGGTCGGTGCGTGCGCCGGTCGCCGGATCGACGGTCACCGTCTGCTGGCCGAGGAACGTGTGCGTGCCGATCATCGCGTACGGGTCGAACCCGTAGATGCCGTTCGGGTTGTTCAGGCGCGTGTACGCGGCGCCGATCGAGAAGTCGCCCTTCGTGTAGCTCGCGCCCGCGCTCCATGCGCTGTTGCGGTGGAAGTTGCCCGCGACGTTGCCGAACGAGTACATCGCGCCGAACTTGAAGCCGCTGAGGTCGTTCGACAGGAACTTCACCGAGTTCGGCAGGCGGTCGCCGTTGAAGCGGTCGAAGTCGCCCTGGTGGATCGCATAGCCGCTGCCCCACGCCGAGATGTTGTAGATCGACACGAGTTCGTTCGTGATGTCGAGCTGATTGCCGAACGACAGCGTGCCCCAGTCGTTCTGCAGGCCGACGTACGCCTGGCGGCCGAACTCGGAACCGCCGAAGCCGAGTTGCCCGGTGCCGAGGCGGAAGCCGCTCTCGAGGGTGAACACGGCCTTCAGGCCGCCGCCCAGGTCTTCGGTGCCCTTGAGGCCGAAGCGGTTTCCGTACGCGACGCCGTCGTCGAACTTGACGACGTGCGAGCCGCCCGTGTTGTTCACGTACGTGATGCCCGCGTCGAGAATCCCGTACAGCGTCACGCTGCTCTGCGCGTGCCCGATGGCGGGAATGCAGGCCGCGCATGCAAGCGCGGCGGCTACGGCAACTTTCGTGTGCTTCATTGTCGACCACCCTCCCTGAACCGTTCGATGGATAGAATCTCGTCCCGGCGCGTGCCGCGATGCGCCGGTGGATTCGAATTCAATACGCCCGCTGGCTTCGGCATTTCGTTTTTCGCAATAACGCAGCCATTGGCGAAAAATACAAACCCATATTTCGCATCACCCGTCTGAAGGCGACACTAAATGGTCACGATGCGACCGGTCGGGAAAACACGTAGACAGGCGGCGCGGTAAAACCGGCCGCCAGAAGGGAGGGAATCAGCGACCGTCGAGGGCCGCGCGCACGGCCGGCAGGCCCGGTGCACCGGCCACAGTCGTCACGCCGTCCAGCCAGCCGGCGACCAGCGCCGGGTCGGTCTTCAGCGCATGCTGCGCCGCGAGCGCGGGCGACGTCTTGTTGTCGAGCATGTCGGCGATCATCCGGTTTTCGACGTCGACGGAGAACGTCATCTGCCGGAACAGCCGCGCAAGGTTCGCGCACTGGCCCGCGAACCCGGAGCGCGTGACGGTGTTGACCGTCGCGCCGCCGTAGTTCGGGCCGAAGTACGCATCGCCGCCCGACAGGTAGGTCAGATGGAACTTCGTGTTCATCAGATGCGGCTCCCAGGCCAGAAACACGATCCAGCGCTTGTCGCGCACCGCGCGCTCGACCTGCGTGAGCATGCCCGTCTCGCTCGATTCGACCAGCGACCAGTTCGCCGCGCCGAGCGCGTGGTCGGTGAGCATCCGCTTGATGTTCTGGTTCGCGGGCGCACCGGGCTCGATCCCGTAGATCTTGCCGCCGAAGCGCTCGGCGTAGCGCGCGAGGTCGGCGAACGTATGCACGCCGGCGGCAGCCACGTAGTCGGGCACCGCGAGCGTGAACTTCGCGCCGCTCAGGTTCGCGTGCAGCACGTCGATCGATTTGTCGTCGACGAACGGCTTCACGAGCGGCGCCTGCGCGGGCATCCAGTTGCCGAGGAACACGTCGACCTGCCCTTTCTTCAAGCCCTGGTACGTGATCGGCACCGACAGGTTCGCCACGTCCTGCCGGTAGCCGAGCGCCTTCAGCACGACGCCCGCCATCGCGTTCGTCGCGTCGATGTCGGTCCAGCCGGGCGCCGCCATCTTCACGTCGCTGCACGTCTGCGGGTCGGCCGCCCGCGCGCCCTGCGCCGTCGCCAGGCACGCGGCCGCGGCGAGCGCCGCGCCGATCCGGATTGCTGCATTGCATTGCCGTTTCATCGTCCGCTTCCTCCGTCGTTCGTTTGGGTTCGCGATGCGGGCGCTCAGCGCCCGACGCGCGGAAAACGCGCCATCGCCTCGAGCGTGTCGAGTTCGATGTGATTGCGCATGTAACGCTGGCTCGCGTCGGTGAATGGCTGCCAGTCCCACGCCTGGATTCGGCCCTGTGTCGTCGCCGTGTAATGAAAGCGCCGGCGCCGCTGGCTCGCACGCACCTGCCGGTCGAGCTCGGGCAGATCCCAGCGCCGCGCGGCTTCCGCGCGGAACGCGGCAAGCACGTCGGCGGCTTCCGGCACGCCGGCCAGGTTCGCCAGCTCGCGCGGATCGTCCGACAGGTTGTAGAGCTGGTCGGGATCGAGCGGGCAATGCACGTATTTCCAGTCGCCGCGACGGATCATCACGACCGGCGCGACCGCGCCTTCCGCGAGGTATTCGCCGATCGCGACATCGTGTGCGGGCGTGCCGTGCAGGTGCGGCACGAGGCTCGCGCCGTCAACTGGGTCCGGCCAGCCGCCGGCCGGCGCGGCACCGGCCAGGTCGACGAGCGTCGGCAGCAGGTCGAGGTGCGACACGGGCCCGCGCACGCGCGCGGCGCCAAAGCGGCCCGGCGCATGGACGATCAGCGGCACGCGGCAGCCGCCTTCGAAGAACGTCATCTTGTACCAGAGCCCGCGCTCGCCGAGCATGTCGCCGTGGTCGGACGTGACGATCACGATCGTGTCGTCGGCGAACCCGCACTGTTCGAGCGCGGCCAGCACGCTGCCGAACTGCGCGTCGACGTAGGACGTCGCGCCGTAGTACGCGCGGCGCGCGGCGCGGATCTGCGCGTCGGCCGGCGGCGTGCGGTCGTTCTCGCAGACGAAGCGCAGCCGCTGCGAATGCGGGTCGCTGTCAGTCGCGTCGAGCCGCACGGCCGGCATGTCGATTTCGTCGTCGCGGTAGAGATCCCAGTATTCGCGCGTGATCGCATACGGGTCGTGCGGATGGGTCAGCGACACGACCATGCAGAACGGCCGCGCATCGTGCCCGGCCGCGCGCTCACGCGCGACGTCGTACAGCTTCTGCTTCGCGGCGAACGTGACTTCGTCGTCGAAATCGAGCTGGTTCGTGCGTACGCACGGGCCGGCCTCCAGCACCGAACTCATGTTGTGATACCAGCTCGGCCGCTCGGTCGGCCGATCCCAGTCGGGCACCCAGCCGAAATCGGCCGGATAGATGTCGGTCGTGAGCCGTTCCTCGAAGCCGTGCAACTGGTCGGGCCCGCAGAAATGCATCTTGCCGGACAGCATCGTCCGGTAGCCGCCCGCGCGCAGGTAGTGCGCGAACGTCAGCGTTTGCGCCGGCAATTCGGCGGCGTTATCGTAGGCGCCGATCCCCGACGGCAGCTTGCCGGTCAGCAGCGAGAAACGAGACGGCGCGCACAGCGGGCTCGCGCAGTACGCGGCGTCGAACACCACGCCTTGCTCGGCGAGCCGGTCGAGCGTCGGCGTGCGCGCGACGCGGTTGCCGTAGGCCGGCAGCGCGAACGGCGTGAGCTGGTCGGCCATCAGGATCAGGATGTTGGGTGTCGGGTTCGTCATCGGCGTGCGTGGGGAAAGCGGTGTTCGAATGGAACGGCGCGCCGCTCGGGCAGCGAGACGTCCGGCATGACGGAAGCGGCCCGCAGAAAGTGCCGCGCGTGCGCGCCGCGCTGGCTAGAATCGCGGAATGCGTTGCGTGGCGGCCGTGAAGCGCGTGTGCCGTACCGTCCGATGCACTATCGCCCGCCCGAATTCGCGCGGGTAGGCGTCCGGCCCTTATGGGGCCATTAGAGAGACTTATGTCGAAATCCGAACCGTTACCGTCGATGCAGGCGCTGCGCGCGTTCGAATCGGCCGCCCGGCTCGCGAGCTTCACGGCCGCCGCGCGCGAGCTCGGCTCGACGCAGCCGGCCGTGAGCCAGCAGGTGTACCAGCTCGAAGCCGAACTGGGCGTGCCGTTGTTCGACCGCAGCCCGCGCGGCGTCACGCTGACGGCCGACGGCCAGTGCCTGTACGAAGCGGTGCGGCTGAGCCTCGACACGCTGCGCGGCGCGACCGCGACGCTGCGCGCGCGCCGCGAACACGGCGCGCTCACGATCGTCACCGATTTCGGTTTCGCGACCTACTGGCTGATGCCGCGGCTGGCCGGGTTGAAGCGCGTGATGCCGGACGTCGACGTGCGGGTGGTCACGTCACAGGATTACGACGCGCAGCGTGACCACGGCGACATCGCGATCCTGTTCGGCGACGGTCACTGGCCGTCGTGCACGGCCGCGCGGCTCTTTCCGGAATCCGTCACGCCCGTGTGCTCGCCCGCATTCCGCGATGCGCACCCGCATGTCGCACGCGCCGACCACCTGCTCGCGCTGCCGCTGCTGCACGTGCAGCCGACGCGCCCCGAACGCTGGCTGTCGTGGTCCGGCTGGTTCGACGCGCACGGCCTCGAACCACCGGCGGCCGCGCGCGGCGTGACCTTCAACAGCTACGCGCTCGTGATCCATGCGGCACTGCTCGGCGAAGGCGTCGCGCTCGGCTGGTCGCCGCTGGTCGACGAGCTCGTCGCGTCCGGCCAGCTCGTGAAACTCGTCGATGCGCCCGTCGTCACGTCGCGCGGCTACTTCCTGGTGCGCCCGCCGCAGCGGCCCGAGCCGGACGCAACGCATGTGTTCCGGCGCTGGCTGCTCGACGCGTGCGCGCCGGCCTGAACGGCCGCCGCCCGGCCGGCTGGTACCCGCCTGACGCCCGCCGGACCGGCCACGCCCGCCCCGCCTGACGCCTCCCCCAGCGTCCGTTTGAAGCCCCGTCGCCGCCCGGCCGCGCTGGCGCGCCGATACCAGCCACACGGCGGGTTGGTTCTATCCGCGCCCATATCGTCCTGATTTACTTGAGCCTCCCGCTACCCGCGTAGCGTGGCGCCCCGTCGCGCCACCGCGCGGGTTGCGTTCAACGACATCCGAGGAATCTCATGACCGCCGACTCACGCCCCGATCAATTCGTCCTGACGCTGTCGTGCCCGAGCGCGGCCGGCCAGGTCGCCGCCGTCGTCGGCTTTCTCGAGCGCCATCGCTGTTATGTCGATGCGCTGAACGTGTTCGACGACGATCTCAGCAACCACTTCTTCGTGCGCTGCGTGTTTCATCCGACGGATGAAACGCTGCAGATCGACGCGCTGCGCCAGGAATTCACGCCGATCGCGGCTGCGCTCGGCGGCGGCGAAGGCGACACGCAATGGGCGATCCACGACGTGAACGCGCGGCCGAAGGTGCTGATCATGGTGTCGAAGCTCGAGCACTGCCTCGCGGACCTGCTGTTCCGCTGGCGGATGGGCGAGCTGAAGATGGACATCGTCGGCATCGTGTCGAACCACCCCGATTTCGAGCCGCTCGCCGCGCAGCACGGGCTGCCGTTCCGGCATTTCCCGATCACGGCCGACACCAAGGCGCAGCAGGAAGCGCAGTGGCTCGACTTCTTCGAATCGAGCGGCGCCGAGCTCGTGATCCTCGCGCGCTACATGCAGGTGCTGTCGCAGGAAACGAGCGCGAAGCTCGCGAACCGCGCGATCAACATCCATCATTCGTTCCTGCCCGGCTTCAAGGGCGCGAAGCCGTACCACCAGGCGCACACGCGCGGCGTGAAGCTGATCGGCGCGACCGCGCACTTCGTCACCGACGATCTCGACGAAGGCCCCATCATCGAGCAGGTCGTCGAGCGCGTCGATCATGCGCTGCGCCCCGAGCAACTGCTCGCGGTCGGACGTGATGTCGAATCCATCACGCTCGCGCGCGCGGTGAAAGCGTTCATCGAGCGGCGCGTGTTTTTGAACGGTGACCGGACGGTGGTGTTTTCGTAACCGGGCGGCCACGGCCGTCCGTCATGCGGAAGCCGACGGCACGCGCACGGGCGCCGTGGCGACGCGCCGCGCCCGGCGCCGCAGGTACAGGTTGTTGAGAATCAGCGCCACGCCGGTCAGCGCGGCGCCCGCGATCTGCGCGCGATTGGGCACCACGCCTGTCGCCGCGGACACGATGAACGCGGTGATCGGCAGGACGTCCATGAACAGCACGCCGTTCATCGGCCCCAGAATCCGGTTGCCCGTCATCCACAGCAGGATCGCGCCGAAGCCGGCCACCGGCCCCATGTACGCGAGATGCGGCAGCACCGCGCGTACGGCGGACCACGACGGCGCCGCGATTGCGTGCGTCACGATCAGCACCAGATTGACTGCGACGATCGTGGTCAGGCCGAGGCACGTCGTGAAGGTCGTGTATTTCAATGCCGACCAGCCGGTGAAGCGCGCCGCGCCAAACGTGTAGACAACCCAGCACAACGCGCCGACGACGATCAGCGCATTGGCCGCGTAGTGCTGCGGTTCGTGCAGCGCGGCGATCACGTCGCCGCGCGTGATGACGAGCGCCACGCCGGCAAAGGACAACACGACAAACAGCACCGACACCGGCGCGGGCGCGACGCGCCGCACCAGTGCGTTGAGCAGCAGCCCCATCATCGGCTGCGTCGCCATCATGATCGATGCGCTCAGCGCCCCTTCGTCGCCGGCCAGTTGCTGGCCCAGGAACACGAACGATCCGAACCCGCAAAAACCGATCGAGCCGAGCAGCCATGCAAGCGCCACGGATTCGCCGGCCGGGCGGAATGCGCTCGGCCCTTCGACGATCCGCAACAACACGACGAACGCAGTGCCGGCGATCAGATAGCGCAGCGACGTGAACGTGAACGGATCGATGTACCGCAACGCGTCGGTCATCACCGGAAACATCACGCCCATCAGGATCGTCGCGCAGACACATGCCGCGATGCCTTTCCCGTACGCGCTGGCGGCGGGTGCCGCGAAATTTGCACCATTCATGACCGATCGTTCCCAAATTAATTGAACAACGACGCCGGTACGGCTGCGCGTAGCGGCGGGATCGCTTCAACTTCCTTGCCGAATCTGCCTGCCCTTCACGGTCTCGACGGTCGTGCGCCAAATACGCACAATTTGAAACCGCTCATTCTCAAAATAATCAAAAAAAATCAGGTCAGCGCCCGCATCGCGACGTCGACGATCGAGGCCAACTCCGCCTCCGACGCGCTCGACTTGCCCAGCACGCGCATGCCCTGGACCAGGCACAGCAGGAATCGGCCGACCTCTTCCGGATCGAGATTCCGGTCGAAATCGCCCGACTGCTGGCCGCGCGCGATGGCGAGGCTGAATTGCGTACCGATGCGCAGCAGCGTCGATTCGATATACGGCCGCAACGCGTCGTCACCGGGCAGCAGTTCGACAGCCGAATTCGTGATGAAGCAACCGCGGCGCTCCGACAGCCGTACGCCGATTTCCGTGTAGTACAGCAGCGCCTCCCTGAGCGCCTGCCGCGGCGGGAGATCCGCCGCGAGACGCTCCTTGAGCCGGGCGATCGCGCCTTCCGCGTAACGGTCGAATGCGGCGACCAGCAACCCGTGCTTGTCGCCGAACGTCCGGTACAGGCTGCCGCGAAACACACCGGTCGCCTCGCACAGCGTGTCGATCGACGTCGCGTGATACCCCTGCTCCCAGAACACGCGTGCGGCGGCATCGACCACCTCGTCGGTGTCGAATTCGCGTGGACGCCCCCTGTCACGGGAGCCGGGAGAAGTCGGGCTCATGAGTCCGGATATTAGAACCGATCATTCCCAAAATCAAGCGCCCTCGATCACTTCCTTGCGCGACCTGCGCCTGCAATGGCGCCGGCCCTGAACGACAAAAGCCCGACCGGTAGCAAGCCGGTCGGGCTTCGTTGCTTCGTTGCTTGCCGCGAACCCGATCGCGACGCCCGTGTGCGGTTTCCGGGCGGCGCGCACCGTTACTCGGCCTGATGCGTCACTTCACCCACGCGAAGTAATACGACAACCAGATCGTGAGCCCCGCGCCGATCAGTGCGGCATACGGCATCAGGTTCAGCCACATCGCGCGCTTCGGCACTTCGAGCTCCATGTCGCGCTGCATCTGCGCGGGGAAACGGCCGCGGTCCTGCCAGTAGTGGCGGAACAGGAACACCGGCACGATCAGCAGCATCGCGATCAGCCCGTTGCGCAGCGTGCCGTCGCCCTGCAGGTTCGCGCCCGCGCCGACATAGACGAGGTTCGCGTAGCCGCAGATCGAGCCTGCGACGAGCAGCCAGGTCGGGCAGCGGAACGGCCGATCCCAGTTGCCGCGATCCATCCGGTGGATCCAGCCCGACTGAAGATTCAGGAATACGAACAGCATGTAGCAGACGTTCGAGATCGACAGCACCGTCATGTAGTCCGACATCATCAGCAACACGAGGTTGAAGCCGAGATCGGTCCACATCGCACGTGTGGGCGAGCCGTGCTCGTTCACGTGCGACAGGTACTTGGGCAGCCAGCCGTCGACCGATGCCTGATAGAGCGTGCGCGACGAGCCCATCATCGACGTCATCACGATCAACAGGATCGACAGCATCAGCATCACGACGACCGCATTCGCGACCCACGCGCCGCCGCCGACGATCTTCGCCATCGCGGCCGCCACACCGGTGCCGTCGCCGATCGACGGATCGAGCATCGCCTGCGTGCCGAGCGCGCCCTGGAAAGCCATCGGTACGAGCGTCATCACGACGAGGCACAGCGCGCCCGACCAGAAGATCGCCTTCGCGGTATCGCGGCGCGGATCGCGGAATTCACGCGTGTAGCAGACGGCCGTTTCGAAGCCGTACGACGCCCAGCCGGCCATGAACATCGCGCCAAGCGCCATCGTGACGCCCTGCCCGTTCCACGAGCCGAAAGTCGCGGTCGTGAGATTGCCGTGCGCGTCGTGGCCGAGCGGCAGCAGCGGGAGCAGGTTCGACATCGGCACGTCGCCGGTGACGAACGGCACGATGCCGACGATCAGCAGCGGCGTGAGCGACGCAATACCGAGGATGCGCTGTGTACGCGCCGCCTTCGATGCGCCACTGTGTTGAAGCCTGAACGTGATGAGAAGCAGGATCGTCGCGATGATGAACGTCGCATTGATCCGCAGGGACAGACCCGGCTTGATGAACCCGAGATCCGCGATCTTGAGCTGCCATTGCAGCACCGCCGCGTTGGCGGGAAAGAGACTCGTGAGCGCATAGCTCGCCGCGAGGCCGCAGCCGAGCGCAAGCATCGGCGACCACGCGAGCCAGTTGCACCACACGGAAACCGGGGCAATCAGCTTGCTGTAACGGACCCAGCCGATCGCGCCATACACGGACGCGCCGCCCGATTTATGGGGAAATAGTCCCGATATTTCCGCATAAGTCGCGCTTTGAATCAGCCCCATCGTGATCGCGGCGATCCAGATCGCCCACGCGGGCTGGCCGATCGTCGCGCATACGCCACCGATCGTGAACAGCACGCCAGCCGGCACGCCGCTCGTTACCCAAAAAGCGTCTTTCCAAGTCAGGCCACGATGCAGCGTGTGGCCCGTCGAATCATGTGAGATGGTTGCCTCAACATCACTGGTGCTGTTCGCACGCAGTCCTGCCTGACTCATCCAATTCCTCCTGTGATGACTCCGCACAAGGGCGCTAGTGTAACAACTTACGCGCTTTTTTGCAGAATCAGAAAAACAATTCCTGGAAGTGGCCGCATTGCATCACGATTATTTCGGATTCCTGCGTACCACTCCCGGCGTGTCTCTTTAATGGTTCGTATGACGTATCGTCTGGTACTTACTGCGCGCCTTCCGTCCACGAATTCACGCGGTCCGAATGCGCCGCAATCCACGCGTCGGCGGCCGCTTCCGGCTTCGAGCCGTTCTGGATCGCGAGCATCACGCTGTCGATTTCACCCGGCTTCCACTGGAATTTTTTCAGGAACGCGACAACCGGCTTGGCCTTCGTTTCGAGCCCCGGATTCACGACGCTGTCGACGTGTTCCGCGCCGCCGAACACCTTCTTCGGATCCTCGAGGAAGCGCAGCTTCCACTTCGCGAACATCCAGTGCGGCGCCCAGCCCGTCACGATCACCGGCTTGTTCGCATTGACCGAACGCGACAGCTCGGCCGTCATCGCGCTGCCCGAACTCGGCATCAGCGTGTAGCTCAGCCCGTAGCTCTTGATCGCGTCGTCGGTCTTGCGCATCACGCCCGCACCTGCGTCGATACCGACGATCCGGCCACCGAAGCTGCCCTTCTCCGCGTTCAGGTCGTCGATGCTCTTCGCCTTCACGTATGCGGGCACGATCAGGCCGATCTTGGCATCGGGGAAGTTCGCGCCGAGGTCGACGACCTTGGCCTTGTATTCATCCCAGTACGAGCCGTGCGTGACCGGCAACCACGCGGACAGCGTCGCATCGAGATCGCCACGCGCGACGCCCTGCCACATGATCCCGGCGGCGACCGGCACGAGCTGGACCTGGTAACCGAGCTTCTTCTCGATCACGCGCGCCGCGACGTTCGAGGTCGCAACGCTGTCGTCCCAGCCTTCGACGTAACCGATCTTCAGCGTCGGCTTCGTATCGGCGAGCGCCGATGCGCTCAGTGCCACCATCGCCGACAGTGCGCCGGTCCACATCAGTTTTCCGAACAGCTTCATGGTCGATCTCCTTGATATGCGCACCGTGCGCGTTGTCTCTCTAGGTTCTTCAACCACAAATCCGCGGTATCGTTGTTTTCCGACGGATGCTTGTCCGGGTGCGACGCACCCGGACAGCCGATGGCGGGCTTCGACTACTTGTCGATCACGAGATCCGACAGCGGCTTGCTGCAGCACAGCAGCACCATCCCCTGGTCGATCTCGCGCTGGCGGATGCCGCCGTTGTGCTTCATTTCGACTTGCCCCGACACGAGCTTCACCTTGCAGGTGCCGCACATGCCCTGCGTGCACGACGCCGGCAGCCGCACGCCCGACTGGCGCGCCGCATCGAGTACGTGCTGCTCCGAACCACACGCAATCTCGCGATTGCTCTTCGCGAAGCTGACCGTGTACTGCTTCGTGTCCGCGTCGCCGCCTTCGGCCGGCGGCGCGAGATCGGCGAGCAGCTCGTCGCTTGCGGTCTGCGCGAGCGTCTCGAACGAGAAGCTCTCCTCGTGATACTGCTGGCGATCGAAGCCGGCTTCGTCGAGCAGGTCGCGCACGGCCTTCATGTACGGCGCGGGGCCGCACGTGAAAATCTCGCGCTCCATGAAATCCGGTGCGATCAGCTTCAGCAGCGGCAGTGTCAGGAAGCCCGTGACGCCCGGCCAGTTCGTGCGCGCGCCCAGGCGCTCGACGACGAACGACGTGCGAAAGTTCGTATGATTCGACGCGATCAGGTCGAGCTCGCGCGCGAAGATGATGTCGTCCGGCGTGCGCGCGCTGTGCACGAACAGGATGTCGCGATCTTCCGCGAGATCATGGTGCGCGCGGCTCATCGACATCAGCGGCGTGACGCCCGAGCCGGCCGACAGGAACAGGTACTTGCGCGCCGGATGACGTGCGCACGTGAACTCGCCGGCCGGGCCGAGCACGCGCACCGGGGCACCCGGCTGCAGGTTGTCGTGCAGCCAGTTCGACACCTTGCCGCCCGGCACGCGCTTCACCGTGATCGACACCGTGTGCGGCCGCGCCGGCGACGACGAGATCGTGTAGCAGCGGTTGATCGTTTCGCCGTCGATGTCGAGCTCGAGCGTGAGGAACTGCCCGGGCTCGAACGAGAACGAGCGGCCCTGCGGCGAACGGAAGAAGAAACTCTTCACGTCGTGCGTTTCCTGCCGCACCTGGCAGCACACCAGCGTTTCCTCGACGTCGCTCGTCCAGCGCTCGGGAAGGGCGTTCCAGAACGCCGGGCGTGTAACCCGGCTGTCCGTCGGCTCGAAGTTGGCCGCATCTCGCATCATGTCTGACTCCGCTTGTACACTGCTAAGTACTATTCGCCGGTTTTTTCGGCGAGCCGGCCGATGTACCAGGCCGAGAATTTTTCAACGAGACCTTCCGTGAACGGCGAATACGGGCCCGGCTCATACGCACTGCTGGTCGCGCCGCGCTGCGAGAACTCGACGAGCGCGCGATCCTGGTCGTTGGTCGCGTTCCACACGGCCGTGAGGTTCTTCACGTCGTAATCGATGCCTTCCTTCGCATCCTTGTGCACGAGCCACTTCGTGCGCACGAGCGTCTTGCCGGCCGACAGCGGGATCACCGAGAACGTCACGATGTGATCGCTCATGAAGTGGTGCCACGAGTTCGGCTGAGTCCAGAACGACAGACCGCCGAGGTCGGCCTTTTCGAAGCCGCCGAGCAATTTCTTCGACGCGACCTTCGCATCGAGCGTCTGCGATTCGCCGCTGCGATCGAGCGGCAGGCGCTGCGTGCGGAAACCCGTCACGTCGAGCAGCTTTTCGATTTCCGCGGACGGCAGGCCCATCTCGGCCCACTCCTTGCCGCGGCGCACGCACGTTTCTGCAAATGCGTCCATGCCTTCGGCGTTCGCGTCGGAACGCTGGTAGCCGAAGCCGTATTCGTACAACGAGATCGTCAGCTCCGGATGGTTCGCGACGCAGTGATAGCACTCGCGGTTGTTCTCCATCGTGAGCTTCCAGTTGCCTTCCTCGATGATGTCGATCTGCGCGGCGATCTTCGTGCTCGGCAGGTCGTGCGGCAGCAGGTACGGCTCCATCTCGGCGCGCATCTGCGCGAAGTCGACCGGCGGCTCGTCGGCGAGGCAGATGAAGATCAGGCCCGCGAGGTTCTCGACGTGCACCGACTTCAGGCTGTGCTTGCAGCGGTCGAACTTCTCGCCCATGTGCTCGGCGAACATCAGCTGGCCGGTCAGGTTGTAGGTCCAGCTGTGGTACGGACACACGATGTTGCCGACCGAGCCCTTGTCCTCGTTGCACAGGCGCGCGCCGCGGTGACGGCACACGTTGTGGAACGCGCGGATCGCCATGTCGTCGTCGCGCACGATCAGGATCGAATCGCTCCCCAGTTCCACGGTCACGTAGTCGCCCGGTTCCGGAATATCCGGCTCGATTGCCACCTGGATCCAGTGCTGGCGGAAAATCGCCTCCATGTCGAGCGCGAAGATGTCCTCGCTCGTGTAGAACGGTGCGTCGAGGCTGTGCCCTTCCTTGCGCCGCTCGATCAATGCACGAATGTCTGCCGATACTTTCATCGTTTGCTCCGGATTCCTTGCATCCCTGGGTTCTTGCCGACAGGCATCAAAATCAGTAGTCGATGAGCTGATGCTCGCGCAAATACGCGAGGATCACTTGTGCTTTTTCGACCGAACTCCCTTCATTTACGACGTTGCCGCCGCGGCTTTCCGTCGTCGTCGCGGACAGCATCCGGGCATGCCCGGAGCGCTTCTCGGCGGCGACCAGTTTTACGGGTTTACGCTCGACCGGACCGACCGTCCACGCGGCCGCGTCGGCGTTCGCGCCGGGCGCCGCGAGCGCCGGCCGGATCGCGCCCGCGCGCAGCCGCGCGTACGCGTAGCGCGGCTCGGCATTGGCGAGCGGATGGACGGCAATCACGGCCGGCAGCGCGGCATCGACGCGCCGCCGCAACCCTTTCGGCAAAAATTGCCGGACGGCCGCGCGACCGCCTTCGACCGTCACGTCGACGGCCGAGCCGACCAGCGGATAACCGAGCGTCGCGGCGATGCGGTACGGCAGCATGCCGGTGTCGTACGCACCCTCGGCGCGCGTGCCGGTCAGCACGAGGTCGTAGTCTTCGATGCGCGCGGCGAGCGCGTGCACGGCATCGTCGCCGTCGCGACAGGCCAGCACCTCGACCTCCCGCGCGCCGAGCGCGAGGTATTCGGCAAGCGCCCCGTTCGCGGGGTCGCCTGCATGGATCACGTCTAGCTTCGCGCGATGCTGCTCGGCGAGCTGGCGGCCGGTTTCAAGTGCGGCCGCATCGTTGCGGCTGTAGCGCGCGACGCCGCTGACCGGGTGCCGGCCAATGGACACGAGCACCGCGATGCGTTGCAAGGGACGGGGGGCGTTCATGCGGCAACTCCTTCCGGTTCACGGGTGCCGACCGCGGCCGGCGATTCGCCGCGCGCGGCACGCGCGGCCTGCACCTGTTCGATCAACGCGGCGATCGTCGCCTGCGCGTCGCCCACCACCGTCAGGTTCGCGCGCTTCGCGATCGGCGCGCTGCCGTCGAGGTTCACCGCGATCACGTGGCGGCAGTCCTTGATCCCCTGCAAGTGCTGCACCGCGCCCGAGATGCCGAACGCGATGTACACGCTTGCCTCGACCGTCTTGCCGGTCGCTCCGACCTGCTTGTCGCGCGTGAAGTGGCCGTTGTCGACCGCGACGCGGCTCGCGCCGATCGCGGCGCCGAATGCACCGGCCAGCTGCTCGAACGCGCCGATGTCGGACACGCCGTTGCCGGCCGACACGATGAAATCGGCTTCCTCGAGCGCGACCTGCGCCGCATCGATTTCGTCGAGGCCGAGATCGCGGTACGGCTGCGTGGCGTCATGGGCCGGGCGGATGAAATCCGCGGCCAGGCGTTCGCCCGCGCCGACAAACGGCAGCTTCGCGTCGACCGCGTTCTGCGCGAGCAGGATCACGTCGGGCAGCGCGCGCGTGGCAAACGCGCGCCCGGCCTGCGCATACGCACCGACGTGCTTCGCGTCGATCTCGACGACGTGGGTCGCGACGCTCGCGCCGGCGGCTGCCGCGTAACGCCGGCCAAGATCGCCGTCACCCGTTGCGTTGTCGGGTACGAACACGTGTTTCGGTGCGAGCGCGGCCACACAGGCCTGCAATGCTTGCAGTTCGCTTTCGGGATCGAACGTGCGGCGATCGAAGCCGGTCAACTCGAGCAGCTTGTCGACGCCGAGTTCGGCTACGTCATCCTTCAACTCGCCGAACGCGAGCAGCGCGACTTCGGTTTGCGCGTCGGCGAGCACGGCGGCAGCGGCGATCGCCTGCCGCGAATGGTCGTCGAGCGCGCCGCGTTCGCCGTGCGCGACCACCAGCATCACGTGCTTCGGATCCTGCAGCGCGCGGCGCGGCTTCGCGGCCGCTGCGCCATGGCCGTGAGCGGCCCCGTACGCGGCGTTCGCATCGGCGCTGCCTTCCTCGCCGAGCGTGATGCGCTTCAGGCCGGCGGCCGTGATGATGAACGGCCGGCGCGGATCGATTCGTTTGATCGTGTTCATCGATTCACTCCAGCGAGGCGGCGACGAGTTCGGCGACGTCGAGCACGTCGGGGCGCGGGCCCACGACGCCTTCGAGCATGGCCGTGCAGTTCGGGCAGGCAACCGCGACCACGTCCGCGCCGATCGTGCGTGCGTCGGCGATGCGGATGTCGGGAATGCGCTGCTTGCCGGGGATGTCGGTCAGCGGCGCACCGCCGCCACCGCCGCAGCAGCGGCCACGCATGCCGTTGCGCTCCATCTCGACGACCTGGATGCCGATCGTCTTCAGCAGCTTGCGCGGCGCTTCCGTCTCGCCGTTGTAGCGGCCGAGGTAGCACGGATCGTGGTACGTCGTGCGCTTTTCCTGCAGCGCCTCGATGGCCTTCGGTGCGATCTTGCCGCTGTCGGCGAGTTCGGCGAGATAGGACGTGTGGTGCTTGACCGTCACGCGCAGCCCGAGCGCGCGGTATTCGTTGCGCAGGCTGTGCATCACGTGCGGGTCGGCCGTCACGATCTGCTTGTACGACAGCGTGCCGAGCGTGCCGATCAGGCGCTTCGCCATCTGCTGGAACGTCGCTTCGTCGCCGAGCCGACGTGCGACGTCGCCCGTATCGGTCTCGGTCGAGCCGAGCACCGCGTAGTCGACACCCGCCTTGTTCAGCACCTTCACGAACGCGCGCAGCGTGCGCTGGTAGCGCATGTCGAATGCACCCTCACCCGCGACGAACAGCACGTCGACCGGCTTGCCCGGCTGTGCGACGGGCGCGCTCAGGTCGACCGACCAGTCGTAGCGCGCGGCGGTGTCGTAGCCACCCATCGTGCCCGTCTCGCGCAGGTTCGCGAGCACTTCCTGGCCCTTGCCCGGCACCGTGCCGTGCACGAGCGTGCGGTTGCGGCGCATGTCGACGATCGCGTCGACGTGTTCAATCAGCATCGGGCATTCTTGCACGCAAGCGCGGCAGGTCGTGCACGACCACAGTGTCTGCTCCTCGATCAGGCCCGACACGATCGGGCCGTTCGGCTCACCGCGATGCTGGCCGACCGCGAGGCCCGGCGACGGGCTGCCCGCGTAAGCCGCATCGGTGCCGCCGGCCATGCCGACGACAAGATCCTGGATCAGCTTCTTCGGGTTCAGCGGCTGGCCCGACGCAAACGCGGGGCACGCGGCTTCGCACTTGCCGCACTGCACGCAGGCGTCGAAACTCAGCAGCTGGTTCCAGCGGAATTCGACCGGCTTCTCGACACCGTATTCCTGATGCTCGATGTCCGGCAGCTTCAGTGCGGTCGGCGGCGTGGCCGTGCCGTTGCCCGTGAACGATTCACGCGTGGCGGCAAACCGTTCCTGGCGCGGGTGGAATGCAAGGTGCAGCAGGCCGGCGATCGCATGCTTCATCGGGCCGCCCTTCGCGGCGCCGACCGTCATCGTGAACGCGCCGACGCCGATCAGCACTGCGCAGAGCACCGCGAACGCACCCGACATCGCGCCGGTCGGCACCAGCATGAACAGCACGAGGCCGAGCGCGAACGAGCCGAGCAGCCAGGGCAGCGTATTCCACGGGCCTTTCGACAACCGTGCGGGCACGTCCTTCGCCGCGCGCCGGCGCCACACGAACACCGCGCCGACCAGCATCGCGAGCGCCGCGAGGAAGATCAGCTTGTCGAGCCACGGCGAGTAGATCGCGAGGCCATAGTTGATGAACACCAGCGCAAGCGCGCCGATCGCGCCGCCGGCCGTCGCCACGTGCGTCTTCGCGATGTACGGATCGCGGGCGACCACGTGGTGCAGGTCGACGAAATAGCGCTTCGGGATCGCGAACAGGTTCGCGACGCCGAACGAGCCGGGCGCCGTGGCGCGGCCGAGCCGCCAGTAGGACGAGCGCTTCGCGACCGCGAACGCGAGCCCCGCCACCGACAGCCACAACAGGGCGGTAATGAGGAAGGACGGGTTCATCGTTTAGAAATCCTTCACGAGACGCAGCGAGTCGTAGATCGCACCGTGGACGTTGTGCATCGAAATGCAGTCGCCGACACGGAACAGCAGGAAACGGCCGTTGCCGAGTTCTTCCGACAGGCACGGTTGCGGCTCGGCCGCGAACAGCGTGTGCGGATCGATCTGGCCGCGGTTCACCGATTCCGGCTTGAGCTTCCAGTACAGCTCGTCGTTCGGCGACGAACCGTTCTCGATCACCACCTGGTCGACCGCGCGCTCTTCCAGTTCTTCCGTGTACTCGTTGCGCAGCACGGCAATCATCTTGCCGTCCTCCTGATAGACGCGATCGAGCATCGTGTTCGGTGTCGGGATCACGCCGAACGCATACAGGCGGCGATAGAAGATCGGAAACGTCGTGCCGCCGCAATCGTCGGCGACCTTCACGTCCGGCGTGACGACCTCGACCTTCGAGCCGCGGCTCGCCATGAAGTCGGCCACGCCCGCACCGGCATGCGTGCTCACGCCGTCGAACAGCAGCACGTTCTGCTTGGGCTCGACCTTGCCGGTCAGGATGTCCCACGAGCTGACGGCCAGACCTTCAGCCACGCCCCAGCCCGGCACCTGCCACGTGAAGCTCGACCCGCCCGTCGCGAGCACGACGATGTCCGGCTTCTCGGCCATGATCATCTTCTCGTCGGCGGCCACGCCGAGACGGCGGTCGACGCCGAGGCGCTTCGTTTCCATGTCGAACCAGCGGATGATCCCCGACATCTGTTCGCGCTGCGGCGCCTTGGCGGCGATCATCACCTGCCCGCCCACTTCCGCATTCTTCTCGAACAGCACGACGTCGTGGCCGCGCAGCTTCGCGACGCGCGCCGCTTCAAGCCCCGCCGGGCCCGCGCCGACCACCACGACCTTGCGCTTCGGGCCGCGCGACTTCTCGATGATGTGCGGCATCGTCGCTTCACGCGACGTCGCCGCGTTCTGGATGCACAGCACGTCGAGGCCGTTGTACTGGCGGTCGATGCAGTAGTTCGCGCCGACGCACTGCTTGATTTCGTCTTCGCGGCCGTCGCGGATCTTGATCACCATGTGCGGATCGGCGATCTGCGCGCGCGTCATGCCGACCAGGTCGATCATGCCGGTCGCGAGCAGGCGCTCGGCCTGGCCCGCATCGCGGATGCTCTGCGCGTGCATCACCGGAATCTTCACGACCGACTTGATGCCGGCCGCGAGGTGCACGAACGGCTCCGGCGGCAATGCCATCGGCGGCATGCAGTTCGCGATCGTGTTGTGCGTGTCGCCACCCGAGCCGACCACGCTCAGGTAGTCGATCAGGCCCGTCTCCGACATCGCCTGTGCGATTTCCTTCAGCGCTTCGTGATCGAGGCCGTCCTCGTGGAATTCGTCGCCGCACATGCGCAGGCCGACGCAGAAATCCTTGCCAACCGCCTCGCGCACGGCCGTCAGCACTTCGATACCGAAGCGCAGGCGGTTTTCCAGGCTGCCGCCCCATTCGTCGGTGCGGTGATTCGAACGCTTGCTCCAGAACTGGTCGATCAGGTGCTGGTGGGCGGCCGAGATTTCGATGCCGTCCATGCCGGCTGCCTTCACGCGCTTCGCGGCCGCCGCGAAATCGCCGATGATGCGGCGGATTTCCTCGATCTCGATGATCTTCGCGTTGCCGCGGTGCACGGGTTCGCGCACACCCGACGGCGACATCAGGTGCGGCCAGTGCTCGCCGTGGAACGACGAGCGACGGCCCATGTGCGTCGCCTGGATCATGATCTTCGCGCCGTGCTTGTGCATCGTGTCGGCGAGGCGCGTGAGCGGATCGATGATCTTGTCGGTCGACAGGTTCACCGATTTCCACCAGCCCTGCGGGCTGTCGATCGACACGGGGCTCGACCCGCCGCAGATCGCGAGGCCCACGCCGCCCTTGGCCTTTTCTTCGTAGTAGCGGATATAGCGGTCGCCCGGCAGGCCGCCCGGCTCGGCATACACCTCCGCATGCGCGGTGCTGACGATCCGGTTACGCAGCGTCAGCTGGTTCAGCTGCATGGGTTTGAACAGGTGGGGATAACGCATCGCTGGCGACCTCTGGCGTTCGAATGTCTCGTGTTGCGGGTGTTGTTTTGTAGCGGTGAATCAGTGCGTCAGTGCGCGATCGGCGACACTTCGAAGACGCAGTGGTCGTGATGCTCGGCCGCGCACTGCACTTCCAACGATCGCGCACGCGGGGCGCCCTTGCCTTCCGGCGTCGTGTCGTTGACCCAGTCCATCGCGCCGGCGAACCAGCCTGCGAACATGTAGCAGAGCTTGCCTTCCTTGCCCGGCTGCTGGAGCACGAACGACGAATGGCGCAGCTCGATCTTTGCCCGCGCGCTGGCCGGATCGGCCTCGATGATCGAGAACAGGCCCCAACCGCGTTGCGACAGTCGCTTCAGGTAATGCTCGAACACGGCCATGCCGGTCAGCCCGTGCAGCTTTGCTTCCTTGTCGCACCAGTGGTATGCGGACTTGTAGCCGGCCTTGTAGAGGATCTCGGCATACGCCTCGACGCCGAGCGCTTCCTCGACGGCGACGTGGTTGTTCGTGAAGAAGTGGCGCGGCACATACAGCATCGGCAGCGCGTCGGTGGTCCAGACGCCGGTATCGGGATCGACGTTGATCGGCAGTTGCGGTTGCATCGTGGTGACTCCGTGAGGAAATTGGCCGCGCGGCTCAGTGCGCAGGCGCGACATCGTCCGCGCGCCCGCGCGGCTTGCGCGGGCACGTCCCGATTTTTCTATTGTTGAATCGCGGGTGGCGGTTCGGCTCGATGCGGCGCTTACGCGCCCCACACGTCCTTGAACACGCGCACCCAGTTCTCGCCCATGATCTTGCGGATACGCGACTCCTTCCAGCCGTGGCGTTCCATCGCCGCGGTCAGGTTCGGGAATTCGCCGATCGTGCGGATGCCGTCCGGGTTGATCACCTTGCCGAAGTTCGTCAGCTGGCGATAACGGCCCTTGTCATGCGTCAGCATGTCGAAGAATTCCTTCGCGAAATCCTGCGTGAAGTCCGTGCCGATGCCGACCGCGTCTTCGCCGATCAGGTTCACGACGTAGTCGATCGCCTCGATGTAGTCGTCGATGTTCGCTTCGATCCCACGCTTCAGGAACGGCGCGAACATCGTCACGCCGACGAAGCCGCCTGCGTCGGCGATCTCCTTGAGCTGCACGTCGCTCTTGTTGCGCGGATGCTCCTTCAGGCCCGACGGCAGGCAGTGCGAGTAGCACACCGGCTTCTTCGAGAACGCGATCGCTTCCGACGACGTGTTGCCGCCCACGTGCGACAGGTCGACCATGATGCCGACGCGGTTCATCTCGGTGATCACTTCGCGGCCGAAGTCCGACAGGCCGCCGTCACGCTCGTAGCAGCCGGTGCCGACCAGGTTCTGCGTGTTGTAGCAGAGCTGCACGACGCGCACGCCCATGTCGGCGAACGCTTCGATGTAGCCGAGGTTGTCCTCGAACGCATGCGCGTTCTGGAAGCCGAGGATGATCCCGGTCTTGCCTTCCTTCTTCGCGCGGAAGATGTCGTCCGTCGTGCGCACGAGCGTCAGCAGCTCGCCGTTGTCGCGGATTTTCTTCTTCATCACGCCGATGTTGTCGACTGTCTTGGCGAAGTTCTCCCACACCGACACCGTGCAGTTCGCGGCCGTGATGCCGCCACGGCGCATGTCCTCGAACACCGGCTTCTCGAACTTCGAAATGTTCAGTCCGTCGATGATGATGCTGTCCTGATGCAGCGTGCTCATATCTGCTCTCGCTCGTGGGTCTGTTCTTGTGGGGGTCGATCAGTAGATCGGGAAGCGTTCGCACAACGCGAAGATCTCGCGGCGCACGCGCTGTTCGGTCGCGTGGTCGCCTTCCGGGTTCGCGCGCAGCGCGTCGAACACTTCGAGGATCAGGCGGCCCACTTCACGGAATTCCGCGACGCCGAAGCCGCGCGTCGTGCCGGCCGGCGTGCCGAGACGGATGCCCGACGTGACGGTCGGCTTCTCGGTGTCGAACGGGATGCCGTTCTTGTTGCAGGTGATGCCCGCGCGTTCCAGCGCCTGCTCGACCGGCGCGCCCTTCAGGCCCTTCGGGCGCAGGTCGACCAGCAGCAGGTGGTTGTCGGTGCCGCCCGTGACGAGATCGACGCCGCCGGCCTTCAGCACTTCACCGAGCGCCTGCGCGTTCGCGAGCACGTTGTCGATGTAGGTCTTGAAGTCCGCATGCAGCACTTCGCCGAACGCGACGGCCTTGCCGGCGATCACGTGCATCAGCGGGCCGCCCTGCAGGCCGGGGAACACGGCCGAGTTGATCTTCTTCGCGATGTCCTCGTCGTTGGTCAGCACGAAGCCGCCGCGCGGGCCGCGCAGCGTCTTGTGGGTGGTCGACGTGACGACGTGCGCATGCTCGACCGGGTTCGCGTGGCAGCCCGCGGCGATCACGCCGGCGATGTGCGCCATGTCGACCATCAGCTTCGCGCCAACGCTGTCGGCGATCGCGCGGAAGCGCGCGAAGTCGAGCGCGCGCGGGTATGCCGAGAAGCCGGCGATGATCAGGTTCGGCTTGTGCTCGTGCGCCAGCGCCTCGACCTGGTCGTAATCGATCCGCATCGTGTCGCGGTTCACGCCGTACTGGACGGCGTTGAACCACTTGCCCGACAGCGCCGGCTTCGCGCCATGCGTCAGGTGGCCGCCGGCGTCCAGCGACATGCCCAGCACCGTGTCGCCCGGCTTGGCCAGCGCGAGCATCACCGAGCCGTTCGCCTGCGCGCCCGAGTGCGGCTGTACGTTCGCGTAACCGGCGTTGAAGATCTGCTTGACGCGCTCGATCGCCAGCGCCTCGACTTCATCGGCGAACTCGCAGCCGCCGTAGTAGCGCTTGCCGGGATAGCCTTCCGCGTACTTGTTCGTCAGTACCGAGCCCTGCGCCTCGAGCACGGCGCGCGACACGATGTTTTCCGACGCGATCAGCTCGACCTGCGACTGCTGACGCTCGAGTTCCTTCAGGATGGCACTGCGTACCGGCGCGTCGCGCTCGGCAAGGGGCTGCGAGAAGAAAGGCTGGGTGTTCGACATAGTGCGTCCGTGACGAAGAATAAAGGGCTGTAACCAAAGCTCAAGGCCCGCCCTGCCTGGGTTTCCCGCTGCGCCAGTACAAGGTTGCCGACGGCTCTATTCTTGTCGTTCGGATTTTCGGCGGATTGATGAATTTAGACGCGTTCTTTGCCTTTTCCGCCATGCACGTCCGTTTTATACAAGTGACCGGTCGTGCTTTTTCGGATGACCAACCAAAACGGCGTCGGCTGTTCACCTATGGATACGCACACGGGCAGTGCGTTTGCCGCCCGTTCGGGGTGCGGCGTCTCCCGGTTACGGTGCAGTGCAACATCGGCCTTACACCCAGACAACGTATGGAGCTAGGGTTTAGCCGTATGGCACGCTTGTTGCGCTCGCTCACACAATACCGCTGCCCGCCCCGTGCCCCCCGGGCGTATAGCTATTAGAGATTCTAGGAACGCTCCCCATGTCGCCCGACCGCACAGCGTCGCTGTCCCACTTCGCGTTCATGCCGTTACCGAATTTCACGATGATCGCGTTCACCAATGCGATCGAGGTGCTTCGGATGGCGAACTACCTGAGCGGCCAGCCGCTCTACCGCTGGTCGGTGATCAGCCCGGACGGCGGCCCGGTCACGGCGAGCAACGGCCTCACGGTCGACACGGGCCCGGCCGAATGCGCGGGGCAGCCCGACATCGTGTTCGTGTGCGGCGGCGTCGACGTGCAGCGTGCGACCACGCCGGCCCACCTGTCGGCACTGCGCCGCTTCGCGCGCTCGGGCATCCCGCTTGGCAGCCTGTGCACGGGCACCTATGCACTCGCGAAATCGGGGCTGCTCGCGGGCTATGCGTGCGCGATCCACTGGGAGAACATGTCGGCGCTGAAGGAAGAGTTTCCGGACACGCGCTTCCTGAAGGAACTGTTCGTGATCGACCGCGACCGCATCACGTGCACGGGCGGCGTCGCGCCGCTCGACATGATGCTGAACCTGATCGCCGCGCGCGTGGGCACTGCGCGCGTCACGCAGATCGCCGAGCAGTTCATCGTCGAACACGTGCGCGACACGAGCGCGCAGCAACGCATGCCGCTCGTCGCGCGCCTCGGCTCGGCGAACAAGTCGCTGTTCGAAGTGATCTCGCTGATGGAGAACAACATCGAGGAGCCGCTGTCGCGCGAGGAGCTCGCGCGGCTCGCGAACATGTCACAGCGGCAATTGCAGCGCCTGTTCCGCGAACACCTCGGCATGACGCCGACGCATTACTACCTGACGCTTCGGCTGCGCCGTGCGCGCGAGCTGCTGCTGCAGACCGACATGTCGATCATGCACATCACGATGGCGTGCGGCTTCCAGTCGGCGTGCCATTTCAGCAAGAGCTATCGTGACGCGTTCGGCGTCGCGCCGACCCGCGAGCGCCGCAAGCAGGTTGCGCCGCTTGCGCAGGGTGCGGCGAGTACGGCCCCCGCGTTTCCCACCCATGTACTGCATGCGTGAGCGATGCTGCGCGTGACGCTTGAAAAAAACGGCCATCAAGGCCGTTTTTTTATTGTGCTCAGGATCCCCACACCTGCATTTCATAGAGCGAGTAACCCCACTGCGTCGCGCGCTGCGTGCCGAGCATCCGAACGTAACGACCGCTGCCGTTGAGATTCGGCAGCGTGACGTGGGTATATGAAACGCCGTTGCTCGTCGAATAGATCGTCGTCCAGTTGACGTTGTCGTTCGACGTCTGGATCTGATAGACGAGCGCGCCCGCATCCCAGTACAGATCGACGTGATCGATGTGCTTCACTGCGCCGAGATCCACGGAGATCCACTGCGAACCGACACCGGCGCCTTCCGGTGAATCCCAGCGCGTGCCCGTGGTGTTGCCATCGAACGCCTTGTCGGGCGTGAGCGACGCGTTGTAGCTCGCCGACGCGGCAGCCGGGCGCCCTTGCGACAGCAGCGTCGGCTGCGTGGCGGCCGGGCCGCCGTAATAGCTCGACCCGAGCTTCGCCTTCGTCGTGTCGGCGTTCACGCCGAACTGCGACAGGCTCCAGCGCTGGCCGGTCGTCACGTCACCGACGTAGAGCTGATAGCCGCCCGCCGTCGTCGACGAGAAGAACAGGTAGTTCGTGCCGCTCACCGGCGCCGGATCCGAGTTGTTGCTCACGCAGTCGTTGAGCGCCAGCGCGTTCGGCGTCGAGGCCGGGTCGGCCGTCTTCGAATAGATCTGGTCGGCCCCGCCGCTGTCCTTCCAGCGCGCATAGAACACCATGCCGTCCGCCCGCACGATCGGGTAGTAGGTCTGCAGCCCGGCCGGATGATCGAACACGGCGGTCGCGCCGGTCGCGATCGTGCGCTTCATCAACCCCATGTTCGAGCCGGTGCCGGTCGCGTAGTACACGGCGCTCGCATCCGGTGCGAGGTACGGCATCGAGTATTCGGCGCCGGACGGCGCGTTCGTGAGGCTCACGACCGACGTGAACGTCGGGCCCGCGCTCGTGTACGACAGCGTCGCCTGCTTCACGTCGCCGTTCTGCTTGAACACGAGCGACTTGCCGTCCGCGCTGAACTTCGGGTCCTCGTTGCGCGTCGCGCCCGTGCTGTTCGTCAGGTTGACGGGCGGCGTGCCGGCGCCGAGCTGCAGCATGAACACGTTCCATGCGCCGTTGCTGATGCCCATGAACGCGAGCCACTTGCCGTCGGGGCTGAACACGCCGTTCATCGGATCGGTGATGCCCCACGTGCTCTTGCTCAGTTGCGTCAGCGTATGAGCCGAGAAGTCGTAGAGGAACAGCTGGCTCGTGCCGTCGCCGTACTTCACGTAGCTGTGATAGACGAGCTTGCCGGTCAGCGCGGCGGGAAACGTCGTATTCGGCTGGGCGGCGGGATTGCTGACGCAGGCAGCCTGTGCGGCGCCGGCGGACAGGGTGAGGGCGATGCCGGCCACGAGGCCGGCGGCGAGAGTCTTCAGTTTCACGCTGGATGCTTCCGGATAGGGTCAGGACGCCGCGGACAAGAACCCATGCAGGGCATGCGTGGGGCACGGAGCCGCCGCCATGCAGCGTGGATTCCGTCTCGGTCGGACATCGGGAATGGGACGTGCTGGAGGATGCCCGCTTGTCAGACGAAAGAACAGCATCAGAGCGCTCAAAAAACATACGGATCAGCGATTGGGGGCGCGCTTGCGTGCGACGGGTGCCGTGCCCTACTCTTTTTTCAGCAAGGCTTCGAGCGGCCGGGGGGCAGGCATGAAGCGATATGCGGCGCTGGCACAGACGATCGCCGACGCGATCCGGCGCGGCGACCTGGCAGTCGGCGCGCGCATCCCCACCGTGCGCGCCGCGTGCCGCGCATATGGCGTGAGCCCGTCCACCGTGTTTCGCGCGTACTACGCGCTCGAAAGCGAGGGTCTGATCGTCGCGCGAGCCCGCTCCGGATATTTCGTTGCGAACCTGGAAGACAAGCATGTGCGGTTCGGCCACGATCCCCCCCGCAAGCCGGACACCGCGCCAGCCGGCAGCGACGACGACACGCTGCTCCGCCTGCTCGACTCCCTCAAATGCGACGACATCGTCCCGCTCGGCTCGGCATTCGCCAGCTATTCGCTGTTCCCGATGAGCAGCCTGTGGCGCTACATGGCGTCGGCGGCCCGCGGCATGGACCGCACGAAACTGTTGTCGGGATTACCGCCCGGCAATGACGCATTGCGCCGGCAGATCGCGTTGCGTTACCTGAACGCAGGCGCCGCCTTGCCGATGGACGAGATCGTCATCACGACCGGCGCGCTCGAAGCGTTGACGCTCTGCCTGCAGGTGCTGACACGTCCCGGCGACATCGTCGCTATCGAACGGCCGGCATTCCACGCGGTGCTGCACGCTGTCCAGCGCCTGCACCTGAAAGCCGTCGAGATTCCGGTCGACCCGCGCACGGGCCTCGATCTCGATGCACTCGCGCAAGCGCTCGACACGCATCCGGTGCGCGCGTGCTGGTTCATGACGTCGTTCCACAACCCGACCGGCGCGACGTTGACCGACGAGCGCAAGCGCGCGCTGATCGACCTGCTCGCGGCGCGCGGCGTGCCGCTGATCGAGGACGACGTGTACAACGAACTGCATTTCGGCACGGCGCCCACGCGCCCCGCGAAACTGTATGACGACAGCGGGCTCGTCCTGCATTGCGGGTCGTTCTCGAAATGTCTCGCGCCCGGGTTCCGGATCGGCTGGGTCGCGGCCGGGCGCTACGTGCGGCAGATTCGGCAAGCGAAGGGCGCGAGCGCGCCGGCCGCCGACTTGCCCGCACAGCTGGCGATTTCGAGCTACCTGCGCGACGGCGCATACGACCGCTTCCTGCGCAAGCTGAGGCGCAATCTCGCCGCGCACCAGGCGCAGATGCTCGCGGCCGTGCGTGCGTATTTTCCGGCGGACACCGAAGTATTCGCGCCGCGTGGCGGGTATTTCCTGTGGATCGAACTGCCGCCGCGCGTCGATGCGATGCACCTGTTCGACGCTGCGATGGAAAGCGGCGTCAGCATCGCGCCGGGGCCGATCTTTTCCGCGACCGGCGGATTTCGCCGCTACCTGCGGCTCAACTACGGCCGGCCGTGGACGCCGGCCGTCGAGCGCGCGATGGAGACCATCGGGACGCTCGCGGCGCGGCAACGACACAACGGCTAGCGCCAGACGCGCGGCCCGGGACAACCGACATCGTCCTTGCGTTTCACGCGCAAGCGACAAAGAATGAAGCGACAGGTAGCCGCGGACGAACGAATTCCACGCGTCCGATGTTATGGAGAATCACATGAACACCGAACGCGAACGATCGTCGACGTGTGCTTCGTTGATGGCGTCCGCCGGCCGCTGACGATGCGTGTCCTGCCCAACCGGAACGTTCGCACGCGCGATGCATGGCGCGCCGTGTCGAACGCACGCGCCGAATCGCGGCACGCCGCGCGTTGCCGGTGCAGGGAGTGCGGATTCGTCGCGCCCCACGCACTCGAGCGCTGCCCCGCCTGCGGCCAGTGGGACTGGCCGTTCGATCCGATTCGTCATACGACCGACCCTGCGCACGCCGCACAAGCGCCGCATACCGTCCGTTCGTGGTCGTCGCGCGTCGCGCACTCGCTGCGCAACGCGGCGCTCCGGCGGCCGAGTGCATCGAGCGCACCGCTCCTGAGCCTCCTGACACTCGTGCTGCTGGTCGGCGGCTATGTGGTGGTCGACCGCACGTGCAAGGCCGATCCCGTCTGTCGAGGGTCCGGTGCGCCGGCAGCCACTGCGACCGAATCCGGCTTGCATACAGTGAATGAGCCGATGCTGCCGGTATTGCCGACGCCCGCTTTTCCGTTTCATTCGCCCGACGGCACGCCGCAACTGGCGGCCATCCCGCCACACGACGACGCAAACGCCAGCCCGCCTGCCGGCAAGATGCAGGTCGCGCAAGCCACACCGTCGATGCGCGCACCCGACCGGCCACGCGCCAGCGCAGTTCGCGTGGCGGACTGGAAAGGCAGCCGCGATGCCGCGCATCGCACGCATCCGATTCGCCGCGTGAGCCTGCATACCCGCCACGGGCGGTACACCACATCCGGCCACGCAGAGATCGCGAAACTCTATCGCGGCCACTGAGCGCGGAGTCCGGCCGTTCGCGCCGGACGATTCGCTTTCCGAACCGATCTTCGGCCCCCCTCGATCGCGCCGCGCCCGAAACAAAAACGGGCGGCCCGTTTCCGGAGCCGCCCGTTTTCCTTCAGCACGTAGCGTATCGAACGCTAGCGCATCACGCCGCCAGCAACCCGTGCGGGTCGATGACGAATTTGCGCGGCGCGCCGCCGTCGAACTTCTTGTAGCCTTCCGGCGCCTGGTCGAGCGAGATCACTTCGACGTTGACGATCTTCGCGATCGGCAGCCGGTCAAACAGGATCGCCTGCATCAGGTTGCGGTTGTACTTCAGCACCGGCGTCTGGCCCGTGAAGAACGAATGCGACTTCGCCCAGCCGAGGCCGAAGCGGATGCTCAGGCTGCCGTGCTGCGCCGCCTTGTCCTTCGCGCCCGGATCGTCCGTCACGTACAGGCCCGGGATGCCGATCGCGCCGGCCGGCCGCGTGATTTCCATCAGCGAGTTCAGCACCGTCGCGGGCGCTTCCTCCGAGTGGCCCGACGAACCGTGGCCGTGCGCCTCGAAGCCGACGCAGTCGACCGCGCAGTCGATCTCGGGTACACCGAGGATCTGCTCGATCTGCTCGCCGAGCGAAGCGTCCTTCGACAGGTCGACCGTCTCGAAGCCCATCGCACGCGCATGCGCGAGACGTTCCGCATTCATGTCGCCGACGATCGTGACGGCCGCGCCGAGCAGGCGCGCCGATGCGGCGGCAGCCATGCCGACCGGGCCCGCGCCCGCGATATAGACCGTCGAGCCCGGCTTCACGCCCGCGCTCACCGCGCCGTGATAACCGGTCGGCAGAATGTCGGACAGGCAGGTCAGGTCGCGGATCTTCGACATCGCCTGATCGCGGTCCGGGAATTTCAGCAGGTTGAAATCGGCATACGGCACGAGCACGTACTCGGCCTGGCCGCCGATCCAGCCGCCCATGTCGACGTAGCCGTACGCACCGCCGGCACGCGACGGGTTCACGTTCAGGCACACGCCCGTATGCGTGTCCTTGCACATCGCGCAGCGACCGCAGGCGACGTTGAACGGCACCGACACGAGATCGCCGATCTTCAGCGTCTCGACGTCGCGGCCCACTTCGACCACTTCGCCGGTAATCTCGTGACCGAGCACGAGGCCGACCGGTGCGGTCGTGCGGCCACGCACCATGTGCTGGTCGGAGCCGCAGATGTTCGTGCTGACCACTTTCAGGATCACGCCGTGGCCGATCGCGCGGCCGCTCGGGTCGACCATCTTCGGATAATCGATTTTCTGGACTTCGACCTGACCCGGCCCAAGATAGACGACACCTCGATTGCTGCTCATCGTATTGTCTCCATGTCTCGTTGGATGGCGCCGCGGCACGCCGTCTCATGCGGCGCACACGCAACGTGCTGTTCGAGAGTAGTCCCGGAGGCAGGGGCGCCGATGTCTCAAACGCGACATGCGTTTGATCGGCGCCGACATCGATGGCGGAAATACGAAAGTCGGGCGGGAAACGACGGGACGGCGCCGGGCGGGACGCGGGACACGCGCCACGCCGGGAGGCGGACCGGCGCTCGCGGCCGGCCCTTTCCTTTTCCGACGGGTGTCAGCCGCCCTGATTCTCGCGGATGATCGCGACAGCCGCCGCTTCCGCGTCGCTCGCGACGCCGTCGTGCACGCGCGTGCTGACGGCCGGCGTCGGTGGCTCGCTGTCGAGCGCGTGGCCGTTGCGGTCGCGCGTGTCGACCGTCGCGCGCATCGACAGCCCGACGCGCAGCGGATGCGCGGCGAGATCGCGCGAATCGAGCGCGATCACGACCGGCACGCGCTGTACGACCTTGATCCAGTTGCCGGCTGCGTTCTGCGACGGCAGCATCGAGAAGGCGCTGCCCGTACCGGCCGAGAAGCCCTGCACGCGGCCGCGATAGGCGACCCGCGAGCCGTAGAGATCCGACACGACCTCGACCGGCTGGCCGACGCGCATGTGGCGGATCTGCCCTTCCTTGAAATTCGCCTCGATCCACAGTTGGTTGAGCTGCACGACCGACATCAGCGGCACGCCCGGCCCGACCTGCTGGCCGACCTGCACCGAGCGCTGCCCGATCGTGCCGTCGACGGGTGCGACGATCGTCGTTCGTTTCAGGTTCCGGTACGCGAGCTTGAACTGCGCGGCCGCCTGCACGACGGCCGGGCTTTCGTCGACCGGCAGCTTGCTGCCGAGCGCGCGCGCCGCGTCGAGCTGGGCCTGCGCGGCCGCGAGGTTCGCCTGCGCACCGGCCACCGCCGCGCGCGCGCGCGCCAGTTCCTCCGGCGCGACGATCTCGACCGACGCGCCCGAGCGGGCGACGAATGCGCGCTGCGCGAGCGACAGGTCGGCGCGACGCGCATTGACGGCCTCGACGTACATCGTGTTCGAGATCTTCGCGTTCGCGACCTGCCTCACGGCCTGCGCGAGCTGCGCCTTCGCCTGTGCGAACGCGACGGATGCCTCGGTGTCGTCGAGCCGCACGAGCGTCTGCCCGGCGCGCACGGCCTGCGTATCGGCCACCAGCACGTCGGTCACGGCGCCGGGGATCTGCGCGGCGACTTGCACGATGCTGCCCGCGACGTACGCGTCGTCGGTGTCTTCGTAGTAGCGGTCGCTCAGCAGCCAATACGCGATCCACGCGATCGCGGCCAGCAGCACGATCGCGAAGAACACGGTAAAGCGCTTGCGACGCGTCGCGCGGCGCGCATCGAGTGCCGGGTCGGTCTGTGCGGCCGGCGGCGCCGCGGTATGAAGGTTGTCGTGGTGCATCAGTCGCTTTGCGTAACGATCAGTCGATCGTGCTGGAACAGGGGGATCGGCTGGGTGGCCGACGGGACCGGCGCCGCGATCGGCGTCGCCGTGCGCGCGACAACGGGTGTGCCGCGCGGCGTCGCGCCGACGGCCGGCACGCGTGCCGCGTCGTCGGGTCGTCCAGACCCCGCATCCGATGCAGCGACGACCGGCCGGACGGCCGCGCCCTGCGCACGTGCATCGGCCGACGGCCCGGCCACCGATCGGCTCACGGTCGTGGCGGTGGCCGGTGTGGTCGTGATGGCCGCAGTCGCCACGGCGGGCACTGCAGGTGCCGTGGTCGAAGCACCCCGCTTCGCCGCCCCGCTGCGCGCCCGATGCATGACCGGCGTCTGCGCCTGCGCCACCGTTGCGCCCGCATCGAACCCGCCGCCGAGCGCGCCGATCAACCCGACGCGCAGCGTGCGCTGCCGGCCGAGCAACGCAATCATCTGCGTGCGCTCGTCGATCAGCGTGAGATCCGCGACATCGACATCCTTCTGCATCAGCACGCCGCGCCGGTGGCGGTCGGCCGCAATCTGCACGATCTTCTGCGCGGCCGCGACCGCGTCCTGCTGCTGCGTCACGAGCGTCTGCGAGGTCTGCAGCGACGTGACGAGCTGCGCGACCTGCCCGAGCGCATCGTCGACGGTCTTGTTGTACAGCCCGATCGCGACGTCGGCCTGCGCGACGTCCGCGCCGAGCTTCGCCTTCAGCCGGCCGCGATCGAAGATCGGCAACGAGATCGCCGGGCCGACGGAGCCGGCGAGCGAATCGCGCGAGAACAGCGATGCGGGTGTCAGCGCGAACACGCCGCCGAGCGCGACGAGGTTCACGTCCGGATAGAACTGCGCACGCGTCGAATCGGCATTCGCGAACGCGGCTTCGACACGCAGCCGCGCGGCGACGATGTCGGGCCGGCGACCGAGGAGATCGGCCGGCAGGCGCGCGGGCACGGCGCCGCCCGCGAACGCGCCGACGCGCGGCCGCTGCAGCGCGAGCCCGCGCTCGGGACCGCGGCCCGACAGCACGCCGAGCTGCAGTTGCGCAAGCTTGATCTGCTCGTCGTTCAGCGCGATCTGTTCGAGCAGGCGGCTGCGCTTGATCGACGCGTCGCTCGCGTCATACGCGTTGTCGAGGCCGCGCGCGGTGCGCTCGCGCAGCACGGCCGTCACACGCTGGCTGATCTTCAGCTTCTGCTGCAACAGGTCGCGCACCGCGTACGTCTGGTCGAGCTGGCAGTACACGGTGACGATCGCGACGGCGAGTGTCAGCCGTACCTGTTCCGCCTCGACGCCCGCCGCGTCGCGCAGCGACATCAGGCTCTTCGTCGCCGCACGGTTCTTGCCCCACAAGTCGAGCTGGTAGTTCAACCCGACGAAGATCGACGAAGGCGATACGTTCGGATCGCCGAAGATCTGCACCGGCACGCGATAGCCGCCGGCCGTCACGTCGGCGATGTCGCCGGGTTTCGGCATCCGCGCGCGGCTGATCGTCGCGCCGGCCGTGCCCGTGAGCCCGGTCAGCGAATCGAATTGCTGAAGCTGCGCCTGCGCGATGCGCAACCGCGCCTGCGCGACCTGCACATCGGGACTGTTCTGCGACGCCTCGGCCACGAGGTCGTCGAGCTGCGGATCCTGAAGCTGCTTCACCCAATCCGGCGCCGGCCACGCGCCGTTCGCGCCGGGGCCGACCGTATGCGCGAGCGCGTCGCCGGCCGGCGCGCGCAGCGACAGCGACGGCAGGAACCCCGACGGCACGCAGCCCCCCAAGGCGAACAGCATGGCCGCCGCCGCGATCGTCGCGCCGCCCTTCACGCCACGCGCCGAACCCGCCGCTTTCCTCGAATGCCGCATCATCACCCCTGCCGAACGCGCTGCGCACGCGCGGCCAGACGCGGCCGCGTGCGTTCGAGCGGACCGAGCCTGCCGAACAGGCCGTCCGCGACGCCGAACAGGATGCCGGCGAGCTTCGCGCGCTTGTCGCGTTCGACGAGCGCGATCTGCACGACCTGCCATACGGTCAGCAAGTTCGGCACGATCGCCACCGGAAAACGCAACCCGTACTGCATCCCGAGCTGCACCGCATTGCGCGCGCTGTAGTAGCGCCGTTGCCACGAATGATTCATCGACGTCATTTCAAAAGGGCCGATCGCGTGCCGCTGCTTCGCGCCGATCCGGTGCGGCAACACCAGCGACGGCACGACATAGAGCGGCACGTTGCGCGACAGCGCGCGGAAGCTGTATTCGGTGTCGACGTGATCGATGAACAGCGTCTCGTCGAAGCGGCCGAGCAGGTCGAACGCGTCGCGCGACACCACGCAGCCCGACGAGATCAGGAACGCGCAGCGCTGCAGCGGCGCGCCCGGCTCGATGCGCAGGCGGCGCAGCCCGATCCCGTTGGTCGAGAGCTCCGGCAGGAAGCTGCGTGCGTTTTCGTCGAAGATGCGCGGGCCGGCCAGGAACGCGCGCCCGGCCAGCCCCGCGCAGACGTCGCGCATCACCGGGAAATACGCGGCCGGCACCGACGAATCCTGGTCGAACAGCGCGACCGCGTCGATGCGGTCGCGAAACAGCGCCGCAAGCCCCGCGTTGTACGCGCCAGCGATCCCGCCGCGATTGCCGTGATGCAGCAGCGCGATACCCTCCCGCTCGCACAGCTCGCGCGCCCGCGCATCGGGCTGCGGCGTGTTGTCGACGACGAGCAGCGCGTCGCACGCGTGCCGCCATGCGCGGAGCGCATCGAGCTGCGCATCGCTCGGGTGATACAGGATCACGAGTGCGCCGAGTGTCGTCATGGTCTTCTCCTCAATGCCCGAACGACGCGGCTGCGCCGCGCTTCGGCCGCGTCAGCCACATCATCGCCGCGAGTGCGAGACACGTCATGCTCGCCATCCAGAACATGTCGTTGGTCGCCATCATGTACGCCTGCTGCATCACGACCTGGTGCAGCGTCGACAGCTCGCGCACGCCGTCCACGCCCATCGCGTTCAGCGAGTGCACGAAGCGCTGCGTGTTCGCCGATGCGTGCGTGACCGATTGCGAGACGACGTCGTAGTGATAGGTCGCGCGGTTCTCCCACAGCGTCACGCTCATCGCCGTGCCGAACGCGGCGGACAGCGTACGCAGGAAGTTCGACAGGCTCGACGCGGCGGCGAGCCGGTCGTCCGGAATGCGCGACAGCGTCGCGGCGGTCAGCGGAATGAAGAAGCACGGCAGCCCGATCCCCTGGATCAGTCCCGGCGCGGCGATCTGCGCGAACGTCATCTTCAGCGTGAAATGCGCATCCCACGCGAGCACGGCCGCGAACACGAGGAAGCCGAACGTCGCGAGCACGCGTGCGTCGAAACGGTGCGCGTGAATCCCGACGAGAATCGAGAACACGAGCGCGAGCACGCCGAGCGACGCCGTCGCGAGCCCCGCATGAAACGCGTTGTAGCCCATCACGGCCTGCATCCACAACGGGAACACGACGCCGACCACCGAGAAGCTCATCATCCCGAGCGAGATGATCAGCACGCAGAACGAGAACGTGCGGTCGCGAAACAGGCTGAGATCGACGACGGGATGCGCTTCGCCCGCCTCCCAGATCAGCAGCGACACGATCGCGAGCGTCGCGACCACCGCGAGCGTGACGATCAGCGGCGAACCGAACCAGCCACGGTCGTGACCGAGGTCGAGCATCGCCTGCAGCGAACCGACGCCGATCACGAGCAGCACGATGCCCGGCACGTCGACCGGGCCGGCCGCGCCGCGCTGCGCGTCGGGGCGCAGCATCGCGGTGCACACCGCGAACGAGAACAGCCCGATCGGCAAGTTGATCAGGAAGATCCACGGCCACGAGAAGTTGTCGACGATCCAGCCGCCGACCACCGGCCCGAAGATCGGTGCAAGCAGCACCGTCATCGCCCACAGCGCGAGCGCGATCGTGCGTTTGTCCGGCGGGAACGTGCGCAGCAGGATCGTCTGCGACAGCGGCACCATCGGCCCCGAGCACAGACCCTGCAGCGCGCGGCAGATCACCAGCACGTGCAAGTCGCGCGCGAGCCCGCACAGCAGCGACGTCAGCGTGAACAGCAGCACCGCGCCGACGAACAGTCGCAGCTCGCCGACGCGGCGCGCGAGCCAGCCCGTCAGCGGCACCGCGATCGCCGCCGCGACCGAGTACGAGCTGATCACCCATGTGCCCTGGCTGTTCGATACGCCGAGACTGCCGGAGATCGCCGGCACCGCGACGTTCGTCACGGTCGAGTCGAGCACTTCGATGAAGGTCGCGAGCGACAGCGCGAACGTCAGCAGCGCGAGCCGGATGCCGCGCACCGGCTGCGCGGCCGGCGCGGGCGCTGGCGCATCGAACGCGGAAGGGGCGACGGGCCCGTCGTGAAGCGGCGACGCGGTGCTCATGCGCCGGCCGCCGCGACATCGGCCCGCGTGGCCACCCGCCCGCGCTTCGGCACGAATCGTTCGATGAAATCGGCGGCCGCGTCGCAGCCGTCGGGTGCGGCCGCGAGCAGCGCGCGCGTGCGCTTCGCATGCACCGCGAACGCCGGTTCGGCCAGCACGCGCGCGAGCGCCGCGCCGAGCCGCGCGCCATCGACCGGGCCGTCGACGCGCACGCCGCAGCCGTTCACGACGACGCGTTGCGCGTTGTCGAACTGGTCGTGCGCGAACGGCGTGACGACCTGCACGATCCCGGCCTCACACGCGAGCGCCGCGGTGCCGATCCCGCCGTGATGCACGAGCGCGCGGCAACGCGGCAGCAGCGTACGCATCGGCACGAAGCGGCGCACGAGCAGCCGGTCGTCGTGCGACGCTGCATCGTGCGGCGTCAACAGGATCCCGCGCGCGCCGGTCACGCGCAGCGCGTCCGCCACCGCGCGCGCGTATGCCGCGTGATCGACGCGTGTCGAACCGGCCGTGAACACGACCGGGGGCTCACCGGCCGCGAGAAACGCATCGAGTGCCACATCATCGTCAGGTGTCGCAATATCGTTGAACAGCGGAAAACCGCTTTGAAAATGGTTCGACGGCCAGTCGGGCTGCGGCGGCGCGAACCAGCCGGGAAACAGGCACAGCACGCCGTCGGTCGAATGCAGCCAGCGGCCGAGCACGCGCCGCGCGGGCGCGAGCCCGAGATCGCGGCGCACCGCGTCGAGCGCCGGGCCGCACACGCGATCGAGCACCTGCCGCTCGATCAGCGTCATCAGCGCCGACTTCACCGGCAGCGGCCAGCGCGCGGGAATCGTCAGGCGCGGGTGCGTCGGCGGCGCATGCGCGGACAGCAACGTCGAAGGCGACACCTGCACCGACACGTACGGCGTGCCGTGCCGTTCCTGCATGAAACGCGCGGAGAACGCCCACAGCGTGCCGACGAGCACCGTGTCGGCATCGGTCAGCGCATGCAGCGTGTCGTAGTGCGGGCGCAGCGTCGGCGCGATCACCTGCCACAGCGTGCGGAACGACGTGCGCGGATCCCATAGCGCCGGGTTCTCCATCGCCGCGTCGTATTCGGCCGCGGTACCGACCGGCACGAACGCGAACCCGCAGCGGCGCACGGCCGCCTCGAACGGCGCGTGCGTGCAGAACACGACGTCGTGACCGCGCGCCGCGAGCGTGCGCGCGACGCCGAGCAGCGGATGCACGTCGCCTGCCGAGCCGATCGCGGTCACGATCATCTTCGCCATCGCGCGCCTCGCGGGTATCAGTAGAAGCCGGGAATCAGCGCCGCCACTTCGCGGCGGTACTGCGCGTACGCCGGCCCGAAATACCCGGTCAACCAGCTTTCCTCGACGCGCACCTTGTACGCGAGCGACGCGAACACAAGCAGCACGCCGATCGCGCCGCGCCATTCGCCGCCGATCAGCACGGCGCCGACGAGCGCGATCAGGCAGCCCGTGTAAATCGGGTGACGGACCAGCGCATACGGCCCCGTGCGGACGAGCTCGTGGTCTTCCTTCAGCGTGACCGACACGCTCCAGTTCGTGCCGAGATGCAGCCGCGCCCACACCGAGAACAACAGGCCGGCCACCAGCACCGCGAGCCCGCACTGCGCCTGCAGCCCGAAGCGCTGCCAGTCGGGTACGAGCGCCTGCCACGACGGATCGGGCAGGATGATCAACGCGCCGCCGACGATCAGAGGAATCGACTGCAGCGTGCGCGAGCGCGATGCTTCCTTGCGCACGGTCGTCTTCACGCCCTGCGACGTGGCGATCCAGTAGGCGAGCCATGCGGCCCACGGAACGACGATGGCGATGGTCTGAACGATATTCACGGCTGGCCTGCCTCGTTGGGATGGGAATTCGGATGCGCGGGATGGGCCCGGTGCACGACGGTTGGCGTCACGACGACAGCGCATGCATCGGCGCGGGCACACACGCATGCGCGGCCGCGCGCGCCATGCCGGCCGCGACGGACGCCTCGCCGCAGAAGAAGTCGAGCAGCGCGGTGCGCGTGTATTCGCGCTGCGCGCGGCCTTCGATATCGAGGAAATGGCCGGCGTCCGGCACCGTCGCGAACCGCGCGCGCGACACGTGCGCGCCGAGCTGGCGCACGTCGGCCGGCGTCGTGTAATCGTCGCGCTCGCCGTTCAGGAACAGCAGCTCGCAGCCGATGTTCGAAAACTCGCTGAAATAGCGCTCGGGCTGCAGCGACAGGATCTGGTCGACGTGGAACGCGACCTGGTCCTGCTCGTCGCGCGGCAGGCGCGTGAGATACCGGTAGTTGTACAGCTTCATGATGCGCGGCAGGTAGCGACCGACAGTGTCGTTCAGCAGCTGCGCGGCCTTCAGGTTCTCGCCGGCCGAGATGTGGTCGCGGGCACGCGTCACGTAGTCGACCATCGCGTCGTTCAGGAACGGCGAGAACGAGCAGATCGCCGCGCGCCGCACGCTCGGGCACCCGCGCGCGAGCGCGAACAGCGACGCGACGCCGCCCCATGACACCGACACGAGGAACGCCGGCGCGAAATGCTCGACCAGGTACTGGAGGATCGCGGCTTCGTCGTCCTTGGTCAGGATGTAGCAGCCCGGGTTGTGCTGGCGCGACTGGCCCGCATACGGCAGGTCGAAGCAGATCGTGTTCATCCGCTCGCCGAGATACTGGACGGTCTGCCCGAACGATGCGGTCGTCGCGAGCGCGCCGTTGACGAGCATGGCGGTGTCGAACGCCGGGTCGAACACGTTCCGTTCGACGTAGACCTTCAGACCATTCGGTAGCGGGACCACGTGTTTTTCGGTCGGCATCGTCGTTCTCCGGTGAATGCGGCGTCTCGACGTCGCGGCATGCTGCAGGTGCGCAATGGCAGGTGACGGCCTCGTGCGCGGTATGGCATCGCGCCCATTGCCGACGCACCGCGGCAAATGCCGGCGGCGCCCATTCATTCCTCTTGGTGCGGCGCCATACTAATACGGTCGATATTACTTACTCAAGTCATTCCAAGGATCCCCTCTACTCTGTTAGAAAATGCCCATGATTCAAATTTTTTTATCAATTTTTATGGTAGATGGGTTCCCGCGAAAGATATCCGCAATCGTTTGCGCGCAATCGGAGCCAGTGTTCAAAAAATCAATATTTCCCTTTAAATTCAATTTGATACGCCAATTCAATCGTCTGATTGAAACGGTTTCAGGAAAGCCGCGCATCTTCACGATCCGAATTGACAATTTCACATTGCGAATAATCTTGCAGATCTCGACACTCTTTCGATTTGTAATCACGCCGGGAGTAGAAACTTTCCCCTGCATTGCGTCATCTTTTCGGAAACCGTTTTAAACAGATTCCAATTTAATTAACCTTCTTTCAATTCGTTTTTCCGCACCTGCACATGACTGCGGACGCGGCCGGACGCCCCTCGTCGAACACGACTTCATCGTCAGACCCCGCTTTTTGTTGATTGAACGATCAATAAAAAACCGCTAAGCTCTCGACCTACATGGACGGCCCGTCCGGGCGAAGGGAGTCGCGATGCCGAAAGTCGGAATGCGGGAGATTCGCCGCGCACAGTTGATCGATGCCACGTTGCGCTCGATCGACGAAGCGGGCCTGCCCGGCACGACGCTCGCATCGGTCGCGCAACGCGCGAACATCTCGACGGGCATCGTCAGCCACTACTTCGGCGACAAGGACGGCCTGCTCGAAGCGACGATGCGGCACGTGCTGCGCGACCTGTGGTCGGCCACCACGCGCCGCCGTGCGAGCGCGCGCAAGGACCCGCGTTCGCGGCTGCGCGCGATCGCCGCCGCGAACTTCGACGACACGCAGGTCAGCGCGCCCGTGATGAAGACGTGGCTCGCATTCTGGTCGCAGAGCATGCACGACCCGATGCTCAAGCGCCTGCAACACGTCAACACGCGGCGCCTGCATTCGAACCTGTGCGCCGAATTCGCGAAGGCATTGCCGCTTGCAAAGGCGCGCGAAGCCGCCAGCGGCCTCGCCGCGCTGATCGACGGCCTGTGGCTGCGCGGCGCGCTCGCCGGCGGCCCGATCGACACCCGGGCTGCATTGAAGCTCACCCACGATTACATCGACCTGCTGCTCGCGTCCGCCTGACGCGTCACGCAGTCGCCCTCAAGGAGATCCTCATGTCCGTATTCGGTTTGCAGCGCCTCTACATCGGCGGCGGTTACGTCGACGCCACGAGCGGCAAGACTTTCGACACCTTCGACCCCGCCACCGGCGAACTGCTCGCCCAGGTGCAGCAGGCCAGCGCGGCCGACGTCGATCGCGCCGTGGCGTCCGCGCAGGAAGGCCAGCGCGAATGGGCCGCGATGACCGCGATGCAGCGCTCGCGCATCCTGCGCCGCGCGGTCGACCTGCTGCGCGAGCGCAACGACGAGCTCGCGGCACTCGAAACGCGCGACACCGGCAAGCCGATCGGCGAGACGCTCGCAGTCGACATCGTCACCGGCGCGGACGTGATCGAGTACTACGCGGGCCTCGCGACCGCAATCGAAGGGCTGCAGGTGCCGCTGCGCGCCGAGTCGTTCGTCTATACGCGCCGCGAGCCGCTCGGTGTGTGCGCGGGTATCGGCGCGTGGAATTACCCGATCCAGATCGCCTGCTGGAAGACGGCACCCGCACTCGCGGCCGGCAACGCGATGGTGTTCAAGCCGAGCGAAGTCACGCCGCTGACCGCGCTGAAGCTCGCGGAAATCTATACGGAAGCCGGCGTGCCGGCCGGCGTGTTCAACGTCGTGCAGGGCGACGGCTCCGTCGGCGCGCTGCTGACGGGCCACCCGGACATCGCGAAGGTGTCGTTCACGGGCGGCGTCGAGACGGGCAAGAAGGTGATGTCGCTGGCCGGCGCATCGTCGCTGAAGGAAGTGACGATGGAGCTCGGCGGCAAGTCGCCGCTGATCGTGTTCGACGATGCCGACCTCGACCGTGCGGCCGACATCGCGGTGACCGCCAACTTCTTCAGCTCGGGCCAGGTCTGCACGAACGGCACGCGCGTGTTCGTGCACCGCTCGATCAAGGACGCGTTCACGCAGAAGGTGCTCGAACGCGTGAAGCGCATCCGCGTGGGCAAGCCGACCGATGCCGACACCAACTTCGGCCCGCTCGTGTCGGCCGCGCAACTCGACAAGGTGCTCGGCTTCATCGAAAGCGGCAAGACCGAAGGCGCGAAGCTGCTCGCGGGCGGCACGCGCCTGACCGACGGCCACTTCGGCAGCGGCCAGTACGTCGCGCCGACCGTGTTCGGCGATTGCCGCGACGACATGAAGATCGTCCGCGAGGAAATCTTCGGGCCGGTGATGAGCATCCTCGATTTCGAATCGGAAGACGAAGTGATCGCCCGCGCGAACGACACGCACTACGGCCTCGCGGCCGGCGTCGTGACCGAAAACCTGTCGCGCGCTCACCGCACGATCCACCGCCTCGAAGCCGGCATCTGCTGGATCAACACGTGGGGCGAATCGCCGGCCGAGATGCCGGTTGGCGGATACAAGCAATCCGGTGTCGGACGCGAGAACGGCATCACGACGCTCGAGCACTACACTCGAATCAAGTCGGTGCAGGTCGAGCTCGGCCGCTACAACCCGGTGTTTTAAGGATCACGAAAGGAGACTGACCGTCATGACGACACGCGAATACGACTACATCATCTGCGGCGCAGGTTCCGCGGGCAACGTGCTCGCAACGCGCCTGACGGAAGATCCGGACGTCACGGTGCTGCTGCTCGAAGCGGGCGGCCCCGACTACCGCTTCGACTTCCGCACGCAGATGCCGGCGGCGCTGGCCTATCCGCTGCAGGGCCGCCGCTACAACTGGGCGTACGAAACCGACCCCGAGCCGCACATGGACAACCGCCGGATGGAATGCGGCCGCGGCAAGGGGCTCGGCGGCTCGTCGCTGATCAACGGGATGTGCTACATCCGCGGCAACGCGCTCGACTACGACAACTGGTCGACGCACAAGGGCCTCGAGAACTGGACGTATCTCGACTGCCTGCCGTACTTCAAGAAAGCCGAGACGCGCGACGTCGGCCCGAACGACTATCACGGCGGCAGTGGCCCCGTGTCGGTCACGACCAGCAAGCCGGGCGTGAACCCGCTGTTCGAAGCGATGGTCGACGCGGGCGTGCAGGCTGGCTATCCGCGCACCGACGACCTGAACGGCTATCAGCAGGAAGGCTTCGGCCCGATGGACCGCACCGTCACGCCGAAGGGCCGCCGCGCGAGCACCGCGCGCGGCTATCTCGACCAGGCGAAGGTGCGGCCGAACCTCGAGATCGTCACGCACGCGCTCGCCGATCGCGTCCTGTTCGACGGCAAACGCGCATCGGGCGTCACGTACCTGCGCGGCAGCGAACGCGCGACCGCGCATGCGCGCCGCGAGGTGCTGGTGTGCAGCGGCGCGATCGCGTCGCCGCAACTGCTGCAGCGTTCGGGCGTCGGCCCCGGCGCGTGGCTGAAGGAACTCGACATTCCCGTCGTGCTCGACCTGCCCGGCGTCGGCCAGAATCTGCAGGACCACCTGGAGATGTACATCCAGTACGAGTGCAAGGAGCCGGTCTCGCTGTATCCGGCGCTCAAGTGGTGGAACCAGCCGAAGATCGGCCTCGAATGGATGCTGAACGGCACCGGCCTCGGCGCGAGCAACCACTTCGAGGCGGGCGGCTTCATTCGCACGCGCGACGACGATCTGTGGCCGAACATCCAGTATCACTTCCTGCCGGTGGCGATCAACTACAACGGCTCGAACGCGATCGAGATGCACGGCTTCCAGGCACACGTGGGCTCGATGCGCTCGCCGAGCCGCGGCCGCGTGAAGCTGCGCTCGCGCGATCCGAACGACCATCCGAGCATCCTGTTCAACTACATGGCCGAAGCGCTCGACTGGCGCGAGTTCCGCGATGCGATCCGCGCGACGCGCGAGATCATGCGGCAGCCCGCGCTCGACCGCTATCGCGGCCGCGAGCTGAACCCGGGCGCCGACTGCAAGAGCGACAAGGAGCTCGACGCGTTCGTGCGCGCACGCGCGGAGACGGCGTTCCATCCGTCGTGCTCGTGCAAGATGGGTTACGACGATATGGCGGTGGTCGATGAGGAAGGCCGCGTGCACGGGCTCGAAGGGCTTCGTGTGGTCGATGCGTCGATCATGCCGATCATCACGACCGGTAACCTCAATGCGCCGACGATCATGATCGCCGAGAAGATCGCGGACAAGATTCGTGGCAAGCAGCCGCTCGCGCGCGTGGACGTGCCGTACTTCGTCGCGAACGGCGCGCTGGCGCGCAATGTCGCGAAGGCCGTGCGGCAACCGGAAACGGTCTGACGACGGCGGGCACACTGCCCGAACTGCGATGGCGTCCTGACGAAACGCCGCCGACCGCGATGGTCGGCGGCGTTTTGCATTGATCCGTCAGCCGCTGTTCACTTCCTGCCGCAACCGCTCGACATCCACGTGCTTCAGGTAATTCGTGATGTTCTGCCAGATCGGATGGAACCCGTAGCCGCCGTGCTGCAGCTCGTCGAGCGCCTGCTCGCGCGTCCAGCCCTGGTACACCATCCGGTACAGCGCGGAGACGAGACCGGTGCGATCGGCGCCGTGCTGGCAATGGATCAGCACCGGGCCGTCCTGGTCGGCCGTTCGCAGCGCCTTCAGCGCGGTGACCATGTCTTCGTCGCGAATGTCCCAGGTGTTGATCCGGATGCGCTGCATCTTGATCTGCGTGCCGGCCAGAATCGTGTCGTCCGCATGAAACGAACGGAAGCTGATGACCTTGCGGATGCCGAGCTTCTGCAGCTCAGGTACGTCCGCGCGCGACAGCTGCGCGCTGCGGTACAGCGTCGGCGTGATGCGATGCAGGTTGTTCACGTGCGCATCGACCACGCTCTGCGCCCACTTGATCGGCCGGGCCGGCACTTCGGAGGCCGGGTCCGCATGGGCCGGCTGCACGAGCCCGGCGAGCGTGACGGCGAGCGTGACGGCGAGCGAGGCAATGAAGGCGATTTTCATGTCGGTTCAATAGAATGCGTGCTTGCGCTCGCGGGACAGGACGAACAGCACGATCGCGGCCGCGCTCATGGTCCAGTAGTCGGTCGGCGCCACGCCCAGCCAATGGATATGCCACGGCACGTTGGCCGGAGTGAAGCGGGCCAGGCCGTAAGCCGGATTCAGCACGAACCACAGGAAATCCTCGGTCAGCCAGAACACCATGATGCACGCAACGATCCGCGCTTCGATGCGCCACGACCACCGCGCGTTGAAGATGGGCGGCAGGTGGAAGAACAGCGCGACGAACGGGAACACCCATGCGTGGTAGCCGGTCATCGGCCGCCCGCCCCAGAAGATGTCGAGCAGCCAGTGATGCTCGATGCGCCAGGTCGGCAGGTTCGCGGCCCAGCCCGCGCTGCCCTCGATCTGGATCTCGACGTTCGCGAAGAAGTACGCGAGCAGCATGACCCAGGCAACGACGAACAGCGTATGGCGCGTCGGGACGAAACGCGCAACGCTCATGCGGCAGGCTCCAGGCCCAGCACGCGGTCGAGCACGAAACGGCCGGCCAGCGGCCGCCCGAGCGGCGCGAGACGGCGGCGCATGTCAGCCAGGCGCTCCGGTGCCTGCAGCAGCGCGCGGATCCGGTAGACGAGCGCGTCGTCGTCGATGGCCTTCAGCGCGACGCCCTGTTCGAGCAGGAAATCCGCGTTGCGCTCTTCCTGGCCCGGGATAGGCGAATTGACGATCATCGGCAACTGCATCGCGAGGCATTCGGACGTCGTCAGGCCGCCCGGCTTCGTGATCACGAGATCGGCGCACGCCATCAGGCGTTCGACCTGCTGCGTGAAGCCCTGCGGAAAGAGCCGCCCCGAATGCCGCGCGGCGAGTGCCTGCAGCGACGCGAGCATCGCCTGGTTCTTGCCGGCCAGCGCGATCAGCTGGAAATCGGCGTCCATCTCGAGCAACCGCGCGGCCAGCACGTCGAGCCCGCCGAGGCCGGCGCCGCCGGACATCATCAGGAACGTCCGGCGCGCGGGATCGAGGCCGAACTCGGCCGCGCAAGCCGCGCGATCGAGCGGCTGGCCGAACGCCGGCATGATCGGGATGCCGCTGACGTGCACCGTTTCCGGCGCCATGCCGCGTGCGTGCATGCGCCACGCAATCTCGTCGTTGGCCGCGAAGTAGCCGCGCATGTGCGGCACGACCCACATGCTGTGCAGGTCGAAATCGGTGACCTGCACCCACACTGGCGTATCGATGCGCGCCTTGCGAATCTCGCGCGACAGCAGCTCGGCCGGCAGGAAATGTGTGCAGATGATCGCGTCCGGGCGCTGCCGCTCGATCTCCGCGAGCAGCTGGCGGCAGTTGAGCCGCTCGATCGCGCGCCGGATCTTCTGCGACGCGGCGGCCGGATCGGCCTCGTCGGTCTTCTGGTACAGGTAGCCCCACAGCGCCGGCTGGCTGCTGACGAGCTTGATGTAGAGATCGGTGTACAGCTTGCGAAAGCCGGTGGACACGAAATCCATCACGTCCAGGTGGGTGGCTTCGATGCCGGCCGGATGGTGGTCGGCGAATGCGCGAATCGCTTCGGCCGCACGCGTATGCCCGGCGCCGGCGCTGACGCTCAAGAGCAGGATTTTCTTGTTTTGCTTTGACATCTGACTGACCGTTTCGATGATGGTGGCCCGGATGCGGGTCGGCCACGGCGCGCTGGCGCGGCGGCGTCTTGCATCCGGCTTTCAACAAGCCTGGCGGATCTTCAGCGGTGCGGGCAGGCGGCCGGCTCGGCCCGGTCGATCGCCCGCATCGTCTGCGGAATCATACTGCGTCCGGTCGACGGGGTTCGGAACGGGCGGTGGCACGCGGGCAACCAGGTGGGGGTGGTGTGCGATCGCGCATGGACGCCGACGGTGTGACGCCCCGCTCGCGCGTGCGAACGGGGTTCGGTATTTCTTCTACACGAGCGTGGCGCTCGCGCGGGGTGATTCCTGTCGTCTCGTTTCGGCAAAGGCTTTGCGTCAGCCGGCCTTGCCCTCGCCTTCGCCGAACCGGGAGATCGCGACGGCCCGCGTCCGCATCCGCTTCCCGCGGACAATCGGGTTCCAGCGCGACGTCAGGCTCATCGCGTCGCGCAGGCGCTCGAACGCGGCATCCTCCTTCGCCCCGAAGCGGCTGACCGCCGGCCACGCGAGTACGTGATCCAGCCACGTTTGCCATGTGTCGCCGTGGAAACGGTGGCCGATTTCGCGCACAGCGTCCGGTGCCGCGATCACGATGCCTGCCAGCAGGTAGTGGGCCCAGAAGCTGCCCGCGCCGACAAGTCGGTCGAGCCGGCACACGGAAAGTGCCGCGAGCAGCCCGTCCGCGGAGGCAAGATCGGCACGATGCGCGCGGATCGCCCGGGCAACGAGGTTATGCCGACCGCCGTACGCGGCAATCGACACGCCATTCCCGGCGGCAAGCTCGGCCGAGAACATCGCGAGCGCAGCCATCTCGTCGATGCGCGCCGCGTCGCCGCGCGGGCCGCCTATGCGCAGCACGATCGCGTCGATGACGGTACCGGGGCCGGTCGCCGCGTCCGTGCTCGTTGCCGCGATAGCGCTCAGTCGTTCTCTCAGGTTCTTCGCAGGCGGCGTCTCGCCGTGTCTGTCTTGTTCGTGGGCGATGCGTCCGCCAACGTCTTCGCCGCTGTATTCGATACCGCCGGCAATCCGTTCGAGTGCGGCCCAGCCGACGTCGGGATCGTCGAATGCACACGCATCGATCACGCCGTGCGCGGTGTCGAATACGGCGCGCGAGCCGGGGCAGCTGCGTTCGGCTTCGGCGAGTTGCTGCGCGGAAGGGACATGCGAGCACGCCCCGAGCGGATCGGCCGGGTCGCATGCGCAACCGCCGCCGTCCGTTGCGATCCACGGGACGAGCCGGTGAAGGATCGCAGCAGCTTCGTGAGACAGGTCGGCACCTGCCCGCATGCGTATCGCGTGCGACGCGACGACGGTCGTGTCGCCGGCGTCGCCCGCCGGCGCCGCGCAAGCAGTCGTGTCGAGATGGTCGATCAGGTACCGCAGCCACGCAGCCGTGCGCAGCCGGTCAGGCGTCGCACCGCGGGCCTCGCCATACTTTGCTGGATCGGTAAGCATGGGTCTTCCGGGATAGTTCTGGCCAATTGGAATTGTGTTGTTTCAACCGAATCGGACGACGAGGTAAGTCGCACCGCTACTGCGAGACCACACGCATCGGGTCGCGACACGTGCGGCCATCTTGATATATGGCGGCCTTCAACGAAAAACACGACCGCTCCGGCGAATGCGTCCACCCGCCGCGCCGATACATGCGACGGCACGAACCCATCAAAGCCGCGGAAACCCGCCGCGCAACCCGCACGGCCCTCGCGCGCAGCGGGCACTCGCTTCGATCCGCGACGCTTACTGCACGTGGAACTTCGGCGACGTCAGGACCGTGCCGCTCACCGTGCAATCCGGCGTCAGGGCGGACTTGTCGAACGTCAGCGACGAGTTCGCATCGGTCCACGCCGTCACGACCTTGCTCGGCCCACAGGTGCCGAGCAAGGTGACGTTCACCTTCACGTTGTTGATCGACAACTGCGTCGTGCTGTCGGCCTGGCCCGTCCACGGCGACGTACTGCTTGCGCTGCCGCTGATCAGCGAACAGGTCGCGCCGCCCGTGAACGTCGTCGACGTGATGTTGACGATGCCGGTCGACGTGATCGTGCCGTTGAAGGTCGCGCTACAGCCTGCACTGATCGATCCCTTGCTGAGATTCGTGAGCCCCGTCGCCGAGAACGGCTCGCCGTTCGGATTCATCGGCTGGCCGTCGGCACGCGAGACGGTGACGGCGAAAGCAGGCGCGGCCGAGACCGCGGTGAAAGCCACTGCAGCAACAAGCGATACGATTTTGCGAATGCTCATTTGAACTGCCCCCTCTCTTCACAAATGGCGGCACGCCGCCAGGAACGCGACCGCCCGGCCGGAACGATCCGGCCAGCCGGTCGCAGGAAGCCGCCGGCACGCGTCATGCGCGCCGGTCGGCTCAGAACTTGTAGGAAATCCCGACGAACGTGATCAGCGGATCGGCCTTCAGCCGCGTGCGCGTGGTCGCGAGCGTCGACCCGTCGGCCGCCTTGATCACCAGCGACGAGTAGGTCTTCAGCGGCATGTAGGTCAGCGTCGCCGTCAGCCCCCAGTGCTTGTCGATCGCATAGCTCGCGCCGACGTTGTAGACCGGCGTGAACGACGACGACGCCTTGCCCTCGACCGAAGTCGGCCCCGGCTTGCCGGCGCCGGCCGCGAGCACGCTGCCGAGGTTCTGGTTGATGTCTCTCGCGAAGTTGCCGTTCAATTCGATGTTGCTGAACCAGCTGTAGGCCACGCCGATCCCGACGAACGGCCGGAACCGTGCCGTCGACGAGTTGAAGTAGTACTGCAGGATGATCGTGGGGCTCCACTGCCGTGCGTTCTTTACGGCCGGCTGGTTCGCCGGATCATCCATGTTGACGCTGCCGAGCGCACCGGCCGGGCCGGGCGGTTTGATCGTGCCGTGCCCGGTCAGCGTGAACTCGGGCGGCACACCAAGCACCGACGTCACCGCGATGTGGTCGGTGAAGAAGTGCGTGAGCGTGAGGCCGACCGTATCGGCGTTATTGACGGTCAGGCTCGTGCCCGGTGACGTGAACGACCCGGGCAGGCGCAGCGGCCCGTTGATCGGCATGCTGGCGAGATTCGTCGTGAGCCCGTTGGTCGAATCCTGCGGCATGATGTGCAGCCAGCCCAGCGTCGCGACGTTGTCGCCCGCCTGCTGGGCCGATGCGAGCGTCGATACGCCTGCGACGACACCCGCGACAATCAGCTTCTTCATGAAGTCTCCTTCTCATTCTGTCCGGGCGCCGCGCACCTTCGCGCGGCGCCGCCGTGTCTCCATCCAGGCGTGCGTTACTGCACGAACGCGCCGACCGTGAAGTACGGGTTGCTCGTATCGGCCATGTCGAGGAACCCGAACACGCCGCCGGTGAACACGAACTTGCCGGTCGCCGGCCCCGACGCCGCGTCCGCATGCACGGTCGTCACGACGCCCGGCACCTTCTGCGTGTAGTCGAGATTCAGCGCGCGCGTGAGCGCGGCCTGCGACGCGTTGAACGGATCGAGCAGCGTGGCTTGTGCGCCGATGAGCGCGGTCGCACGGTAGTTGAACGCACTGTCGACGCCCGTGTACTCGCCGTCCTGCGAGCCCTGCGCGATCGGCGTCTGCGGGCCCAGGAACGAGATGCCCGATTCGTCGTCCGCGCTCGGCGGGCCCTGCGTGAGGTCCGCATTCGCGGCGCCGGTGCGGATGAAGATCGGCACGAGCTGGTTGCGCAGCTTGCCGACGATCAGGATCCCCTTGCCGGCTTTCGCCGGATCGAGCGCGGCGAGCGTCGGCGGAATCTGCGGCTGGTAGTTGAGCGACTGGAACGCCGGTGCATCCGGGCGCAGCGTGAACGGCTGGTTCACGGTCGCGCTCGAGGCGAGCGGCTGCCCGCCATTTTTCTTGCCGAAGTTGTCGGTTTCCGTATAGCTGCCGTCCGCGTTGATCGTCACCTTCTGGTCGAGCGCCACCGGCTGGAAGTTCTGCGACGGCACCTGGTGATAGCCGAGCTGGTTGTACGTACCGGCGATCTTCGTCAGGTCGGTTTCCAGCGACGAGAAGCTGATGAACGGGTAGTACGGGAATGTCGTCTTCGGGATCTTGCCGACGCCGATCACGCCGTCGAACTGGATCGTCGCACCGGGGATCGCGCCGCCCAGCACGCCTTCGCCGAGGAACAGCCGCGCGGGCCGGGTCGGATCGAGGCTCGCGTTCTGCATCCGGAACGTGCACTGGTTCAGCTTCACCGTCGGCAGCCCCGTTTCGTCGGCCAGCGTGCCGTCGACCACATTGGCGGGCGCCATGTCGCGCGTCGGCTGCACGGTGCCCGTGGTGGTCGGCACCGGCGACGCGAGGTAGGTCATCCGGTACGTCATCTTCGTCGTGTCGAGCTGCACTTTCACGAGCTCGCCCGATCCCGAACCGCCGATGAACACCGTGTTGTAGTCGATCGTCTGCGGGCACAGCCGGACCACCGGCGCGGGAGGCGGGTCGCCGTCTCCGCCGCATGCCGCCAGCACGGGCGCGAGCGACGCCGCGGCCATCCAATGTTTCAAATTCATAGGAATCCTCTTGAAATTCGATTCGCCGGCGGCGACGCATGCGCCGCCGGTGTTACGTGTTCAATGCAGGGTTACTGGACGAACGCGCCGACCGTGAAGAACGGGTTGACCTTGTTGTTGTTGACGACCATCGCGTAGACGTTTCCAGCCGTCACGAGCCAGCCCGTGTCGCCCTTGCTGAAGATCGCCACGTTGCCGTTCGCACCCTTCGCGTTGAAGTCCTGCGTGGCAGTCACCTTGATCTTGCCGGGCGTGGCCTGCGTATAGTCCAGCGCGAACTGTGAGCTCACCGACGACGTCTGCGGATCGATGAACGCAGCGGTATTGCCCTGGAACAGCGTGGACGTATAGTTCGCGGCCATCGTCGACACGGCAGTGCCATCGTTGCAACTGCCTGCTTCCGAATAGAATGCGTTATTGGCGAAGATCCCGGGCAGGTCAGGGTGCGGCACGTTTACGTTGAAGCTCGGCCCTCCCGTCGCCACCTTGTTCCCCTGGCCACTGGATGTCACGATGCCGCATGCGGATGCGCTGGTCGCGCCGATATAACCGCCCTTCAGGGAATTCGCGGCAACTGCTTTTGTCGACGACAGCATCGAGATGCCGACTTCGGCATCGGCGACCGATGCGAGCAGATTGACCGTATCGACGTGCGTGTAGCCGACACGAATCACTACCGGCACCAGTATTCCGTTCAGATTGCCGACGATCATGATGCCTTTTGCCTGGCTCGGTGCAATGATCAGCGTCGAACTCTGCCCCGCAATCGGATACCCCTGCGATACCGGATTGCTCACGAATACATTGTCTGCCGATCCGTCCGCGTTCTTGCGCTGAGTCCACGGCGTCCCGGTCGTCTGACACGAGTAGTCGCTGCCCTGCGTGATCGTGCACGAACCGTCCGCATTGAATGTCTGGTTCCAGTTGACAACGTCAGACTCCCAGCCGACTGGCCCGGTCGGGCTCTGACCATCACCGCCGATCGGCGACAGATGGATGCCGACCTCGTTGTAGTTGCCCGCCACTTTCGTGAAGTCGGTTTCGGTGTCGGTGAAGCCGATGAACGGATAGAAATCGAAGGTGCGCGATGGTACGACGCCGAGCGTGATGCCCGGGAGCAGCGGGATACCCGCGAACGCGATCGTCGCCCCTGGAATCCCGCCGCCCACCACGCCATTGCCGACGAACAGCATCGGCGGGTCCGTGCGCTTGATCGTCACCGAGTACGCGCCGTCGCTCGTCGCGCCGCTGTCGAGCACGAACGCGCAGCGATTCTGCTCGGCCGTCGGGAGATTGGTCGGATGATGGAATGCGCCGCTGATCGTCAGGCCCGCACGCGTGTTGTTGACTTGCCCGGCCGATGTCGGCACCGACGATTCGATGAACTGCATCTGATAGGTGAGCTTCGTCGTGTCGAACTTCACCTTCACGTATTCGCCGCTGCCGGCGCCGCCCGTGTAGGTCGTCGTGTAGTCGAGCGCGTCCGGACACAGCTTCGTCACGACCGGCGGCGTCGTTTCCGCGCCGCTCGGCCCGCACGCGCTGCCCGAGCACTGCGGCACGTTGATCGGCCCCGGATCGTCGCCGCCGCCGCAACCGGCGACGAACGGCAGCGCCAGCACCGCGCACGACAGAATCGCCTTCCGCCATTCAGGAATGCAAATCATCAACCCCTCCTTTTCAGGTACGACAAGTCTCGTCCGGCCGGGCTGCATGGCCCGCCGGTTGGTATCGCGCCGCCGCACGAACGCGCGGCGCATGACGGTGCGCGCAAGACCGCCGCGATGCCGGTCAGGCAAATGCGGCACGGGCCGCGGCGGCAGACAAGCGCGCTCCCGCGGCGCCGTCATGCGGCACGGCGCCGTCGGAACGATCGAAACGGAAAGTGGTTCGCCGCTACACGGCGAGGTGACGACGCAGGCACGCGACCTGAGTCGCGCCTGCATTCAGCGAAAAATCGGGAAACGGCAGTCCGGCTGGCCCCGCGGATAGGCGTCTCATGGTGTGGTCTCCATACGTACGCTTGATTCGTTATCGTGATGCGTCGTTTGTCGAGACTATGATCGGACCATTCAAACAAGTAAATGGATGCAGAGTTCCAAACGAATGAAACCGCGCGATCCTAGCGTTTACACGGTATTTGACAGATTTTCAAACAGCCTTCATTTTATTTGCTCAGACAAATACCGGAGCCGTGGAACACGCGTTTGAACAGCCACCACCAATCCGCGCCGAGCCAAGCCAGCCGGCCTTCGGCGTCCCGCACGCATGTTGCAGCGCAACCTTACACGTCGATGATCGCGAGCGTGCCGTGGCTGCCGGGCAGCACTGCGTGGCGGGTGCCGGCATGCGCGAGATACATCTGCCCGGCCCCGACCACGACCGTTTCCGCTTCGACTTCGAGCATCAGCGTGCCGTCGAGCACCAGCAGCCCCTCGTTGTAGTCGTGCACTTCCGCTTCGTACGGCTGCGCATCCATGCGCAGCACCTTGATCCGGGCCGGCCCGACCTCGCCGACGATCGTGGACTTCCATGCGGCGGCCTGGGCGTCCGCCACGGATTTGAAATCGATCAAAGACATGCGCCCCGCTCCGAGAACGATGAAAGGAACGCATTATCGCGAGCGCGATGCGTGCCGTCCCGGTACGGCGCAAGGGCCTTCGGGCAGCACAGTCGGCGCGCCGCGCGCGCGGCAACGCGGCCACGGCCCGATTCGGCAAAATTGCGCCGAATTGTTCGTTCAGTTCAAATAAAACTCGCCTTTGTTGATCGTTGCACGCTTGATTCACGCAAATCCGGCACTGGCAATGCCCGGCTTTTCCATCAGAATGCATTTCGATCTACCGATTGCTAATATGGCGGTCCCGCGATCCCGCACCACAACGCCGTTCGACATGACGCCCGTTCGCCATGCCGTCCCCGGTCCCGGCCGCTTCGCAGCGGCGGCGACACCGGGCACGCACAGCGCACTGCGTCGCGCCGGCCGGCCGTGCCATCCGTGAGCATGCAACCGATCCTTTCCGTCTCCGACCTCTCCAAGACTTACGCGTCCGGCTTCCAGGCGCTGAAGCACGTGACCCTCGACATCCGCCCCGGCGAGATCTTCGCGCTGCTCGGGCCGAACGGCGCCGGCAAGACCACGCTGATCGGCTCGATCTGCGGCATCGTCACGCCGACCGAAGGCCGCGTGACGGTCGGCGGCCACGACATCCGCGATCAATACCGCGCGGCCCGCGAAATGATCGGCCTCGTGCCGCAGGAGCTGACCACCGACGCGTTCGAAACCGTCTGGGCGACCGTGTCGTTCAGCCGCGGGCTGTTCGGCAAGGCGCCCGATCCCGCGTACATCGAGAAGACGCTGAAGGCGCTGTCGCTGTGGGACAAGCGCGACAACAAGCTGATGACGCTGTCGGGCGGCATGAAGCGCCGCGTGATGATCGCGAAGGCGCTGTCGCACGAGCCGCGCATCCTGTTCCTCGACGAACCGACGGCCGGCGTCGACGTCGAGCTGCGCCGCGACATGTGGAAGCTCGTCGATTCGCTGCGCGAAAGCGGCGTGACGATCCTGCTGACCACGCACTACATCGAGGAAGCCGAGGAGATGGCCGACCGGATCGGCATCATCCTCGGCGGCGAGCTCGTGCTCGTCGAGGAAAAGCGCGAGCTGATGCGCAAGCTCGGCAAGAAGCAGCTGACCGTGCAGCTCGAGCACCCGCTCGCGGACGTGCCGCCCGCGCTCGTGCCGTTCGGGCTCGAACGCGCGGACGACGGCGCCGCACTCGTCTACACGTACGACTCGCATCGCGACGATGCGAGCATCGCGAAGCTGATCAACGCGCTCGGCTCGGCCGGCATCGGCTTCCGCGACCTGCACACGACGCAGAGCTCGCTCGAGGACATTTTCGTCAGCCTGATCGACAACCGCCGCAACGGCGTGCAAGGAGCCTGACGCATGAACTGGCATGGAATCCGCGCGATCTACCGCGCAGAAATGGCCCGCACGCGCCGCACGCTGATGCAGAGCATCATCGCGCCGGTGATCTCGACGTCGCTGTATTTCGTCGTGTTCGGCTCCGCGATCGGCTCGCGCATCAGCGACGTGAACGGGATCGGCTACGGGTCGTTCATCGTGCCGGGCCTCGTGATGCTGTCGCTGCTGTCGCAGAGCATCTCGAACGCATCGTTCGGCATCTACTTCCCGCGCTTCACGGGCACGATCTACGAGATACTCTCCGCGCCCGTGTCGTACTGGGAGATCGTGATCGCGTACGTCGGCGCGGCCGCGTCGAAGTCGATGCTGCTCGGCGTGATCATCCTCGCCACGGCCGGCCTGTTCGTGCCGCTGCACATCCTGCATCCGTTCTGGATGGTGCTGTTCCTCGTGCTGACGGCGGTCACGTTCAGCCTGTTCGGTTTCGTGATCGGCATCTGGGCCGACAGCTTCGAGAAGCTGCAGCTCGTGCCGCTCCTCATCATCACGCCGCTCACGTTCCTCGGCGGCAGCTTCTACTCGGTCGACATGCTGCCGCCCGCGTGGCGCGTCATCACGCTGTTCAACCCGATCGTCTACCTGGTCAGCGGCTTCCGCTGGTCGTTCTACGGGCTCGCCGACGTGCACGTGTGGATCAGCCTCGGCGCGACCGGGCTGTTCCTCGCGATCCTGCTCGCGATCGTCGCGTGGATGTTCCGCACCGGCTACAAGCTGAAGAACTGACGTGGCACGCGCCGCCCGCCGATGACGCATTTGGGCAAGCAGGCGGCGTTTTTCCTCTGATGCGGCAGTTTGTGGTCGCGTCTACTGAACATGAAGCATCGGGGCCCTGGAGCATGCGCTGCGCGGCCCCATTTTCATTTCAGAGGACGCCATGCCCGCCGCCACCGCTCCCGCCTCCGCCGCCGCCCGGCTCGAACGCCTGCCGTTCTCCGGCTATCACAAGCGGATCTTCTTCATCATCGCGATCGCGTTCTTCTTCGACTCGGTCGACCTCGGCACGATGACGTTCGTGCTCGGCTCGATCCGCAAGGAGTTCGGGCTGTCGACCGCGGCCGCCGGCCTCGTCGCGAGCGCGAGCTTCTTCGGGATGGTGATCGGCGCGGCCGTCGCCGGCCTGCTCGCCGACCGCTTCGGCCGCCGGCCCGTGTTCCAGTGGAGCATGGTGCTGTGGGGCGCCGCGTCGTACCTGTGTTCGACCGCGCAGAGCGTCGACGCGCTGATCGTCTACCGCGTGCTGCTCGGCATCGGGATGGGGATGGAATTCCCGGTCGCGCAAACTTTGCTGTCCGAGTTCGTGCCGACCGAGAAGCGCGGCCGCCTGATCGCGCTGATGGACGGCTTCTGGCCGCTCGGCTTCATCACGGCCGGCATCGTCGCGTACTTCGTGCTGCCGCAGTTCGGCTGGCGCACCGTGTTCGCCCTGCTCGCGATTCCCGCGGTGTTCGTGCTCGTCGTGCGCCGCATCGTGCCGGAATCGCCGCGCTGGCTCGAGCACGCGGGCCGGCACACGGAAGCCGACACGGTGATGCACACGATCGAGGCGAAGGTGATGCGCTCGGCCGGCGTCACGACGCTGCCGCCGCCATCGCGGCTCGCGGAACCGGTTGTCGCACGCGGCCACGGCGCGCTGCGCGAGATCTGGAGCGGCGTGTACCGTCGCCGCACGGTGATGGTGTGGCTGCTGTGGTTCTTCGCGCTGCTCGGCTTCTACGGCCTCACCTCGTGGCTCGGTGCGCTGCTGCAGCAAGCCGGCTTCGAAGTCACGAAATCGGTGTTCTACACGGTGCTGATCTCGCTCGGCGGCGTGCCGGGCTTCCTGTGCGCCGCATGGCTCGTCGAACGCTGGGGGCGCAAGCCGACCTGTATCGCGTCGCTGATCGGCGGCGGCGCGATGGCGTATGCGTATGGCCAGAGCGCGCTGTACGGCGGCAGCACGACGCTGCTGATCGTCACGGGCCTCGCGATGCAGTTCTTCCTGTTCGGGATGTGGGCCGCGCTGTACACGTACACGCCCGAGCTGTACGGCACCGGTGCGCGCGCGACGGGGTCGGGCTTCGCATCGGCGATCGGGCGCGTCGGTTCGCTGATCGGGCCTTACGTGGTCGGCGTCGTGCTGCCGGTGTTCGGCCAGGGTGGTGTGTTCACGCTCGGTGCGCTGTCGTTCATCGCGGCGGCAATCGCCGTGTGGACGCTCGGAATCGAGACGAAGGGGCTCGCGCTGGAGCAACTCGCGGCCGGCGACGGGACGGGTGGCGACGGGCGGTATCCGGCGACGGCAGCGGACAAGCTGTCCTGACCGACGGGGTTCGCTTTCGGGCAGGGAACGCGTTCAGCGCCGTTCCCGGCCGCTGGCCGCTGCGCAAACTGACGGGCTCCGCATCCGGTGCGACGCTGCTAGACTGCATCGACGTACCGGTTCACGCACGGCCCTTGCCCGACAGGTCGCGACGATCGCGCGACGGTGCCGTCCCGCCCCACTCCCCGCGTGAGGATTGCATCGATGGACCACGCCCGTATCGAAGAAATCCGCAGCGGCCTGTTTCGCGCGACGACCTACATCGACAAGCTGAAGCTCGGTTTCAGCCAGTTCTTCGTCCGCGCGCAGGACGGCGACGTCGTCTGCATCGAAACGGGTACGCGCGCCAATTTTCCGCAACTGAGCGCGAGCCTCGCGACCGTCGGCATCATGCCGTCGATGGTGAGCAGCGTGATCGTTCCGCATTTCGAGGTCGACGAGATGGGCGCGCTGCCCGACTTTCTCGCGGCCAATCCGGCGCTCGTCGCGTACGGCCATCCGATGTGCACGCACGGGCTGGCCGATATCTTCGGGGTGCGTGTGAAGCCGCTGAAGGACGGCGAACCGACGATGATTTCAGGCGTCGACGTCGTGCCGGTCTTTACGAAGCATGTGCACCAATGGGATGCGCTGGTCGTGTACCTGCCGGCGTACAGGGCGCTGCTGTCGTCGGACATCCTGATGCGCTTCGGCGACGAGGAAACGGACGACCCGTTGCCGGTCATCCTCGACTCGATCCGGCGCTCGGACTACCTGCCGTCGCTCGCGCACATGGCGAGCGCGCTGCGCCGCATCCAGGCGCTCGATCTCGACATCATCCTGCCGATGCACGGCCCGGCGATCACGCACGACATCCCGCGCGTGCTCGCCGGTGCGATCGCGCACTGCGAAGCCGCCGCCGCGTAAGCCGCGGCGGCGGCCATTCAACGTTGGTGCGTGCAGCCGGTGCCGGTCAGGCGCCGGCGACGACGAACTCTTCGGCCGCCTTGCGCTGGACCGCGGCCATCACGGCCAGTTCGCGCTTGCTGCGCGTGTCGCCGGACACGACACCCGTCGCGTTCTTCGCCTTCGCGCCCAGCGGGAAAAACACAAACGACGCGCCGGCCGGCGCGGCCGGTTCCGCACGCAGGCGTTTGTTCAGGATCTTCAGGTATTTCTTCTTCGAGACTTCTTTAGCAGCCATGGCATCCTCCGCGTCAACGTGGTGAGGATCAGCATACCAGTTTTGGCAGCACGCTCCGCGGCGGCGCCCGCCGGTTCGCCCGCCGTCAAAAATTCTTCGTGCGCGATGTCGATTCGCGTGATTCCCGCGCGTCGTGCTGTCGTAACCGATCGTTTTGCCGTCGATTCGCTGGCGGTCCCCCGATTCATTATTCAGGAGATAAGACAATGCGCGTCATGGTCATCGTCAAAGCCACCGCCGATTCCGAATCCGGCCGGATGCCCGACACCGAATGCATGGCCGAAATGGGCCGCTTCAATGAAGCGCTGGCGAAAGCCGGCATCCTGCTCGCCGCGGACGGTTTGCACGCAAGCATGCGCGGCAAGCGCGTGCATTTTTCCGGCAAGGACCGCTCCGTCGTCGACGGCCCGTTCGCCGAAACGAAGGAACTCATCGCCGGCTACTGGCTGTGGCAGGTGAAATCGATGGAAGAAGCCGTCGAATGGGTGAAGCGCTGCCCGAACCCGATGCCGGGCGACTCCGACATCGAGATCCGCCCGCTGCTCGAGGCCGAGGATTTCAGCCCGGCATTCATCGCCGAACTGCAGGCGCAGAAAGCGCGGCTGAGTGCGGAACTCGACGCACGGCAGAAATCCTGAGCGGCAGGCGGGCGCAACCCACGCGCCCGCCCCGACGAGCCGGTTGACGAGCGCCCTCTGAGTAACGTATCGTTTTGATACGTTACTCAGAGGGCGCCATTCGTCATGCATTCCCGTTTCGACCGTTTCCGCACAACCGCGCTCGGCGCCCAGCTCGAAGCGCTGATCGAACAACCCGAGCGCTATCTCGAGTTCGCGGCGCTGTCGCGTGTGGGCGTCGCCGCGATCGGCGCGATCCAGGACGAGATCGTCGGCAAATTCCCCGAAATCGAAACCGATACGACGGCCCGCCAGTTCTGCGGCGCGATGGTCGCGGAAGTCATGCGCCGCCACAGCCACGAGGTCGTGCAGGCGCGCGGGCGGCTCGGCGGTACGCTGTTCAGCTATGGCGCGGTATTCAGCGCATTTCCGCACCGGCTGCCGTTCGCCGACGTCGTCGCCACGCTGGCCCGCATGCCCGACCGGCTCGCCGCCTTTGCCGCGCACGTGCCGGTCGCACTGGCCACGCGCCGCCCGGCCGGCACCGGCTTTTCGCTCGTCGAGCATGCATGCCACCTGCGCGACCTCGACGCCGTGTTTGCCGAACGCATCGACGTCGTGCGCACGGCCGAGCTGCCCGTGATCGAGTCGGTCGACGGCACCGTGCTCGCCGCGCAGCGTGACTACCTCGCGCAGCCGCTCAACCCCGCCGTCGACGCATTCCGCACGCGCCGCGCCGCGCTATGCGCGACCGCCGCCGCGCTGGAACCGTCGCAGCTCGCGCGCTGCGGGCTGCGCGACGGCATCCGCCGCATGTCGCTCGACGAACTCGTGCGCGAACTGCTCGACCACGACCGCACGCACGTGCTCGAACTCGACGAACTGCTGGCCGAACTCGACTTGCCACCCCTTCCCTCCGTATCCGCGGAATGACCGAGCCCACGCCCGTCGTATTCATTCACGGTTTCATCGGCACGTTCGACGTGCGTGGATGGCACGCGCCCGACTGGGCGCTCGCACGCTGCGCCGGCTTCGATACGATCGCGGGCTGCGGGCACTTGATCCCGGCCGAGCGGCCTGATGCGTTTCGCGATGCAATCGGGCGCATCGTCTGCGCGCCGCCCGCCTGACAACTCGTAGGATTCACCGAAATATGGTTGAAAGGCACGGTTGCTAGAGTCGCCGAAACAGGGTTTCCCCGGCGCACGGCGCCGGACTGGGTCGACACATGCAAGGATCGATGAACCTGGCGCGTACCTTCTGGCTGCTTCTGCTGCTGGCCGTCACGAGCCCTGCCTTCGCGTTTCATGCGCGGGTCGTCGCGATCCCGAGCGCCGCGATGAGCGAGACGCTGAAGGCGACGGTCGTGCTGCCCGACGATTACGCGCGCGGCAACCGCGGCGACGAACGCTATCCGGTCGTCTATCTGCTGCACGGCTCGGGCGGCGACCATACCGACTGGACGTCGAACACGCACATCGCCGCGCTCGCCGACCGCTATCACGTGATCCTCGTGATGCCTGACGGCGGGCACGAAAGCTGGTACATCGACAGCCCGTTCGATTCGGGCAGCCGCTACGAAACCTTCATCGGCGATGAAGTCGTGTCCTACGTCGATCTGCATTTCCGCACGATCGCGGCGCAGCACGCGCGCGCGATCACCGGGCTCAGCATGGGCGGCTTCGGCGCACTGCGCATCGCACTCGACCGGCCCGACACGTTCGGCGCGGCCGGCAGCATCAGCGGCGCGGTCGATCCGCGCTGCTGCGCGGACGAGCCGGGCATCGATCACGTGTTCGGCGATCCCGGACGCCATCCGTCATTCTGGAACCGCAACGTCATCGTCGAAAGCGCGCGCGCGTTCGTGCGTGCCCATCTCGACCTGACGATCGATTGCGGCCGCGACGATTCATTCGTCGGCTCGAACCGCACGCTGCACGAACGACTGCTCGCGCTCGGCGTGCCGCACGACTACACGGAGCGGCCCGGCGGTCATACGTGGGATTACTGGGCGAATGCGATCCGCTACCAGATGCGGTTCTTCGCGACCTCGTTCCAGCATCGCGGCTACGCGTACCGTCCCGCACCTGCCGCGCCGGGCATGACACGCGCGGGCTGACGCGTACGCCGCGCCGCCGCGCGGCCCGGTGCACGCGGTGGTACGATGCGCGGGCATCGACCATCCGACACCTTCCATGCCGCGCGACAACTTTGCGGACCTGCTCGCCTTCATCGCCGTCGCGCGCGAGCGCAGCTTCACGCGTGCGGCCGCCCAGCTCGGCGTGTCGCAATCGGCACTCAGTCACACCATCCGGTCACTCGAAACGCGCCTCGGCGTACGGTTGCTCACGCGCACGACGCGCAGCGTCGCGCCGACCGAAGCCGGCGAGCGACTGCTGCGCAACCTCGCGCCGCGCTTCGACGAAATCGAGGCCGAGCTGTCGGCGCTCGCGGAACTGCGCGACAAGCCGGCCGGCACCGTGCGCATCAACGCGACCGACTATGTGATCCGCACGCTGCTGTGGCCGAAGCTCGCGCCGATGCTGCGCGACTATCACGAACTGAAGGTCGAGTTCGTGACCGACTACGGGCTGTCCGACATCGTCGCCGAACGCTTCGACATCGGCGTACGGCTCGGCGACCAGGTCGCGAAGGACATGATCGCCGTGCGCATCTCGCCCGACCTGAAGATGGCGATCGTCGGCGCGCCCGCTTATTTCGCGGAACGTGCCCGGCCCGAAACGCCGCAGGATCTCGTCACGCACGACGGCATCAACCTGCGCCTGCCGACGCACGGCGCGCTGTACGCATGGGAACTCGCGCGTGGCGACGAGTCGCTGCAGGTGCGCGTCGACGGGCAGGTCACGTTCAACGGCACGTACGAAATGCTCGACGCGGCACTCGCGGGCTACGGGCTCGCTTATGTGCCCGCCGAACTCGCGGCGCCGCATGTTGCCGCCGGCCGCCTCGACAGCGTGCTCGACGACTGGTGCCCGACGTTCCCCGGCCATCACCTGTATTACGCGAGTCGGCGGCAGTCCTCGCGCGCACTCGCGGTGATCGTCGATGCGCTGCGCTATCGCGCATGAGCCGGGCCGCAGGCGGCGGCGACCCGCCGCGATTCATGAATCCGGTCGATAAGTGCATGCGAATTATTGGGGATTATCGATAGGCGTGCCGGTGACTACCATCGTCGGTGTTCCCCATGTCCCCCGGAGCCCTCGATGTCCGAACCGACCTCTCCCGCGCACAAGGCATTCGGCGCCATCGCGCCCGCCCTCGCCGACTACACCGACAACGTGCTGTTCGGCGACGTCTGGCAGCGTGCCGGCCTGTCGCCGCGCGATCGCAGCCTTGTCACGGTCGCGAGCCTCGTGTCGCTGTATCGTGTCAACGAACTGCCGTTCCACCTGAAGAAAGCGCTCGACAACGGCCTCACGCGCGACGAGCTGATCGAGGCGATCACGCACCTCGCGTTCTACTCCGGCTGGCCGACCGCAAGCTCGGCGCTGCCGATCGCGCAGCGCGTGTTCGACGAAGCCGGCGTTTAAGCACGGCCCTTCATTCAACCGGCAGGCGCACGCCTGCATGGAGCCTCACATGGATTACCGCTATCTCGGGCGCAGCGCGCTCAAGGTGTCGCCGCTGTGTCTCGGCGCAATGATGTTCGGCGGCGAGACCGACGAAGCGACATCGGCGCGCATCATCGACAAGGCATTCGACCAGGGCGTCAATTTCATCGACACGGCCGACGTCTATCACGCCGGCCGCTCGGAACAGGTCGTCGGCCGCGCGATCGCGCCGCGTCGCGACAGCTGGATCGTCGCGACGAAATTCGGCTATCCGGCCGGGCCGGACGCCGGGCCGAACCGGCAGGGCCAGTCGCGCAAATGGATCTTCGAATCGGTCGATGCGAGCCTGAAGCGGCTCGGCACCGATTACATCGACATCCTCTATTTCCATCGCGCGCTGACCGACGCCCCGCTCGACGAAGGCATGCGCGCGATCGCCGACCTGATCCGGCAAGGCAAGGTGCGCTACTTCGGGCTGTCGAACTTCAAGGGCTGGCGCATCGCCGAGATCGTGCGGCTCGCCGATCAGCTCGGCATCGATCGTCCGGTCGCGAGCGAACCGCTGTACAACCTCGTCGATCGCTCGGCCGAGGTCGAACAGCTTCCGGCCGCCGCGCATTACGGGATCGGCGTCGTGCCGTACAGCCCGCTCGCGCGCGGCGTGCTGACCGGCAAGTACGCGGTGGATGCGCAGCCGCCCGCCGATTCACGCGCCGGGCGCGGCGACCGGCGCATCCAGCAGACGGAATGGCGGCCCGAATCGTTGCATATCGCGCAGAAGGTGGCCGCGCACGCGGCTTCACGCGGCACGACGTCGGTCGCGTTTGCGCTGGCATGGGTCATGAAGAACCGCATCGTCAGCTCCACGATCGCGGGGCCGCGCACCGAAGCGCACTGGGACAGCTACATCGATGCGCTGACGCTCGAACTCGGCCCCGACGACGAACGATTCGTCGATGCACTCGTGCCGCCCGGGCACGTATCGACGCACGGCTACACCGATCCCGGCTATCCGGTCGAAGGCCGCAAGGTCTGAAGTCGGAGCGGGATGATGGACTGACATGCCGGGCAAGACGCCCGGCATGAGGTGGCTCGCGCGTCGCCCGACGCGCGAAGAAAACGGCAGCGACGAATCGGTCAGTTGCCGTGCGCGGCGTCCGCGCCAACGATGCGATCGAAAAATTCCTCGGCACGCGCCAGCTCGTCGAGTGCGCGATCGAGGCGCGACATCGCGCGTGCGTATTCGGCCGACGAAGCTTCGTCATCGCTTTCGCCACGCACCGCGCGAAACGCCTGGTCGACGTTGCGCGTGGCTTCGACGAAGCGCTGCGCAGCCTGCGCTTCCCGCGAACAGATGTGGGTCGACATCGACACTCCTCCCTCAGGATTGCAGTGTGAAGCACGCCGACGCTCAGTGTGCGTGGTGCGCATGTCGGCGGCGTGACCCGCGACCCATCGCGCGTCGGCGCATCGGCCGCCGCGCAGCGCGCTCCGTGCCGATTGTCCCTCTGCGCCCGCCGATCCGCTACGGCGAGATTGCAACAAAGTCTTGCGCGACCGGCTTCTCGCTGTTCGTCACGCGCGCCCGATGCGCGGATGGGCAAGCCCTGCAAACGCAGCCACTTCTCCCGGCGACAGGTCGAACAGGTCGCCGGTGAGATCGCGCGGATGCTCGGCCGCCGGACGGTTGCGCAAGCGCGCCCCATGCGTGGGCGCAACATACGCGGCCGCCGTTTCGATCGGCGGCACGTCGAACAGATCGCGCGTGACGCCGCGCACGGCGTCCGTCGGCGAACGGCCGCGCAGGCGCGCGACGAGTTCGACGAAGCGATCGAAATCGCCTGCGCGCGTGGCCTTGTTCACTTCCGCGAGATCGCGCGCCTTCAGTACGCACGGCTGCGCGAGCCGCACGAAATACGGTGCCTCGAGCTCGACCGACAGCGCGAGCGGATAGCTCTTGCCCGTCTGCTCCTTCGCACGCCCGACACAATCGACCACGGCCGCACCCTGTGCGGCACCGAGCGGCTTGCCGGTGCTCACGCTGCGCAGATGGTCGGGAAACACGCGCAACTGCGTGCCGACCGTCAGCGCGGTGGATGACGCACACACGAGTGCGTAGTGCTGTTCGCGACGCCGGCCCGACGGCAACGTCGAGCGGCTGGCGATGAACGTATGCGGCGGCAACGGCCGCACTTGCCCGCTCGCGTCGACCCAGGCATTCCACAACAGCGCGTCCTTGCGCTCGCCCGCGCGCGGGCGCGAGGCGACCGGCGAAAACAGCGCGAGCAGCGAGCCCGTGCGATGCGCGGCGACTTGCGCGCTGCTGCCGAGCGGCTGGTTGATGCCCCACAGAAAACGCCCGCCCCCGAGCCGGCGCTCCCATTCCTTGCGGAGCACGACGGTCGGCAGTTCCTCGCCGGACTCGGTACCGATCTTGGTCCAGCAGAACGTGGGTGGGAGGTGTTTCAGTGTCATCAACTTTCTCGGGATACAGCCTCGCTGGTGACAGCAAGCCCATTCAACAGCCGTAACTGTATAGGTATAATGCATCGCATGGAAGCCCCGGACCAAGATTTTCCCGTTCAAGACCTGTTGCGCCGCCTGATGGCAGATACACGCTCGTCAAGCGAAATTGCGCGACTTTCCGGGGTCAGCCAACCGACCGTATCGCGCCTGCGGCTATCGAATGGACGGCGGCTGCGCCGCAGCGCGCCATTCAACAAGCTATGCAGTTTCTATGGAGTCGATACGGAGCCGTCGCGCCGTCGTTACAACGACCTGCTGCGCGACGCGATCGTCGACGCGTGGGACGGGTCGGACGAGCACGGGCGCGCGCTGCTGGTCGTGATCCAGGGGCTGAAGGATCTGCAGGCGAAGGCGGATGACGGGTGATCGCCGGCCAGTGACGCATGGCACATGGCGCGCGATCGGCGCGCCGCTGCCGGAATCGCGAAAGCCGGCGAGAAGGACAAGAAGATGCCGCGCAACACGATGCGTGTTCCACGCAAATACGGGCGATATGCCCTGTTTGAATCAAGGAAAATCGGGCGCTGCGCCGGACGCGCGCTTCCCCGCTCACGCCATCAAGCAAACCTCGAGAACCGGTTTCAAACGTCACCGCGAAATTGCAGCGGCAGCAGCGTCTGTTCGCAACGCCCGAGCTTCGTCCGGACTGCGTCAAGCCTCACTCGTCAAGGATGACGAATGACTTACATAATCGCTTCCCGTTTATAAAAAACACGCTTTGAAGCGATTATCTAAACTTTTTAAATACAATCAAAAAAAGTTTGACGCGTCGTTTTCTTTCTTGCTATCTTTCCCCGCAAGAAATACCGCCGCGAAATCGAATTCACATCGGGAAATCAACGACCCGACAATTAACTTCCGTTTTTATTACGTCTTGCAAGGACGGTAGCCAATTCGTAAGTCGCGATATCTGCTCGCGACGCAAAGCTCCCGCTTCACCGGTCATCCCGCTCCGCTTCAGGCGGACGAGGACGATATCGACATCTCACCCGGATGACCGGGACATTCGATCTCGCCCGCAGCACCTCACACGAAACACGCGTACCCCGTCGTCGCCCGACAATGTATCGCCCGCTTATACGGATTAGATACATTGGATTCCTAATTACGTGATAACGCGTTGAAGCGCATTCGCAGCAGATTGCAGGGAACGAGAAGGTCGGCACGCGCACCGTTGCGGCGACGCGGGCCGGCACGATAGAGGGCCGTGCGCGGGATCGACGTTCGCGATGAGTGAATCCGATACCTGGACCGGCCATCCAATCTTGATGGTGGGAGGGGGAGGAAAACTTATGTCGCCTTGAATCACGCCGGTCGGTCCGGTCTTGCGTCAGGTTGCATGCGCCGCCCTGCCGCTACCCGCGATCCGGGTCGCGCGCTGCGCCGGTTCTTCGTCGAAATCTCGGAGCTCACAATGCAGAGAACTCAGCACGTCAATCGCACACTCTCGCAACGCTTTGCCCTCGCCGCACTGCCCCTCGCGGTAGCCGCCACGCTGGCACCGCTGCCCGCCCAGGCCACAACCAGCTGGGTGCCGACCCGCACCACCGCTTTCCTGTTGTCGAACGCGCCCGCCGCGGCTGCTTCGGCCGCGTCGCAGGCCCAGCCTGCGTACTCGCTCAACAGCGTCGGCACGCCCGCGCTCACCGACACGCACGTGACGCCGCTCGAACTGAGCCAGCCGCTGCATGTCACCGTGGTGCTGAAGAACCGCAACACCGACCAGCTCGACGCGTTCCTGCGCGACGTCAACCAGCCGGGCAGCGCGAACTACCGCAAGTACCTGACGCCCGCCCAGTTCAAGGCGCGCTTCGCGCCGACCGACGACCAGGTCGCGGCCGTCGTGGCCCACCTGAAGGCGAACGGCTTCAGCAACGTCACGGTGTCGGAGAACAACACGCTGGTCTCCGCCGACGGCAACGCGAGCAACGCGCAAAACGGCTTCCACGCGAGCATCAAGCGCTTCAACTATCGCGGCAAGCCCGTCTTCGCGAACGATTCGGCCGCACTGATCCCGGCGTCGCTCGGCCCGGTCGTCGATGCGGTGCTCGGCCTGCAGAACGCCGCCGTGCCGCACCGCCTGCTCCACCGCTTCGCGCCGGCCGCCGTCATCGAACCGAACAAGATCGCGAAGAATGCGACTGCCGCGTCGCAGCAAGTCGGCCACCAGCCGACCGATTTCGCGAAGATCTACGACGCGAGCGGCCTGCCTGCCGCGACCAACACCACGGTGGGCATCATCACCTGGGGCGACATGACCCAGACCATCGCCGACCTGAACACCTTCACGCAGAATGCCGGCCTGGCGACCGTCAACACGGCGGTGGTCGCGGGCGGGTCGGGCACGCTGGCCGACGACGGCGATCCGGGCGAATGGGATCTCGACAGCCAGGACATCATCGGCACGTCCGGCGGCGTCAAGCAGCTGATCTTCTACTCGGCGGTGAACGGCGACAGCAGCGACAGCGGCCTCACCGACGCGACGCTGACCGCGGCGTACAACAAGGCCGTGACCGACAACAAGGCGACCGTCATCAACGTGTCGCTCGGCCTCGACGAAACCGCCGCGAACTCCGACGGCTCGCTCGCCGCCGACGACGCCGTATTCAAGCAGGCCGTCGCGCAGGGCCAGGTCTTCTCGGTCTCGGCCGGCGACGCGGGCGTCTATCAATGGTCGACGTCGCCGCAAGGCGCGCCCGGCTACATCGGCACGTACAACGGCACGTCGGTCAGGACGACGATCAACCTGTCGAAGTACAGCGTGTCGTCGCCCGCGAGTTCGCCGTATGTCGTCGCGGTCGGCGGCACGACGCTCTCGACCACCGGCACCACGACGTGGGCCGGCGAAACCGTGTGGAACGAAGGCGTCGCGTACGCGGATCTCGACAGCAACGGCAACCCGGTCGACAACGCGGTGCGGATCTGGGCGACGGGCGGCGGCGTGAGCGCGTTCGAAACCGCGCCGAGCTGGCAGACGGCCGCGCTCGGCAGCACGGTGACGAAGCGCGTGGTGCCCGACGTGGCGTTCGACGCCGCGCAATCGACGGGCGCGTACATCGTCATCAACGGGCAGACCAACCAGCTCGTCGGCGGCACGAGCCTCGCATCGCCGATCTTCGTCGGCGGCTGGGCGCGGGTCGAATCGGCGAACAACAACAGCCTCGGCCTGCCGACGTCGGCGTTCTACCAGAACCTCCCGACCAATACGTCGCTGCTCCACGACGTGACCTCGGGCAACAACGGTTATAGCAGCCACGGCTATACCGCGAAGGCCGGCTGGGACGACGATACGGGCTTCGGCAGCCTGGACTTCGCGAAGGTCAGCGCGAGTTCCGCGAAGTAACACCCCGGCGCGATACGGCGCGGCGGCGCTGCCGCGTCGTGTCGCGCCCGGCACGACGGTCGGCCACAGCGCCGGCATCCATCACCTGTTCCGACGCGCGCATCCGGCCGGATGACCGGTACCCGCTCGTCCGGCCCCCGGCCGTCGGAAGACGGCCGCGCAAAAACGGACAACGCGCCGTGCCGATCTAGACGTTTACCCGACCTCAAGTCGGCGGCTATGCAGCCGTCATGTCAGGAGCGCACGCCCAAAATTCGTCAAGGACCGGCCAAGCGCATCCACCAGGAGACCCAGCAACGTGAACTTCTTCGGAATCGGCCGCGGCCACCGTTCGTCGCGCGCGCTCGTCGGCGACATCGCCGAGCAGGCCGGCAGGCTCGGCATCGAGATCTGCGATGTGTCGGGTCACGTCGAGGAAGTCGCGGCCCGCGTCGCCAGACAGGCGGAGGTCTGCCACACGCTGCGCGAATCGGCCGCCGTCACGTTGCGCGGCAACCATCGGATCGCCGAGGCCGCGCAGCAGGTGCGCGCCGTGAGCGCGAACGCATCGAACGCGGTCCACCAGTCGCAACAGACGATCGAGGCGTCGCTCGCCGACATCCACGGACTCGTCGAGGGCGTCACGTCGATCGGCAACCAGATGGGCGCGCTGCGCGATGCGCTCGATCACGTACGGGCCGTGTCCGAAGAGATCTCCGTGATCGCGCGACAGACCCACCTGCTCGCGCTGAACGCCGCGATCGAGGCCGCCCGCGCCGGCGATTCGGGCCGCAGCTTCGCCGTCGTCGCAGCCGAGGTCAAGAACCTGTCCGCCAAGACCGGACAGGCGACGGCCCAGATCGAGACGACCCTCGCGCGCCTTGCCGAGCAGACCGAACACCTGATCGCGGAAGGAACCGACAACGCCGCGCGCGCGCATCGCGTGCGCGAGGGCACGCGTACGATCGGCGAGGTCGTGCACGCGACCGGGCATGCGATCACCGAGCTCGCCGGCGAGGCCGAACAGATCGCGTCGCTGACCGACGAAATCGAGACGCAATGCCACCGCCTCGACGAACAGGTCGGCGAGATGGCATCCGGCGTCGAGGATTCGAGCGACAACTTCTCGCAGGCCAAGGACCGGCTCGGCAACCTGCTCTCCGTCTCCGAGACGCTCATCGAACTCACGGCCGCGACCGGCATCGAATCGCCCGACACGCGCCTGATCGACACGGCGCGGAATACGGCCGCCGCGATCGGCAAGCGCTTCGAGGAAGCGGTCGGGCGCGGCGATATCGCACTCGACGCGCTCTTCGACGCGAACTACGTGCCGATCCCCGGCACCGACCCGCAGCAGTTCATGACGCGCTTCACCGACTTCACCGACCGCATGCTGCCGGCCATCCAGGAGCCGGTACTCGGGATCGACGCACGCATCGTCTATTGCGCGAGCTTCGACCGGCAGTGCTACCTGCCGACCCACAACCGGAAATTCTCACTGCCCCAGCGCGCGGACGCCGCGTGGAACGCCGCGAACTGCCGGAATCGCCGGATCTACACGGACCGCACGGCGCGCACTTCCGTGTCGCATACCAAGCCGTTCCTGCTGCAGACCTATCGGCGCGACATGGGCAACGGCAACTTCGCGCTGATGAAGGACGTTTCCGCACCCATCGTCGTCGGCGGACGGCAATGGGGGGTGCTGCGGATCGGCTACAGCGTCTGAGTCGGGGCCTGCATCGGCAGGCCGTCGCCTTCTACTGTTCGAGCCCCGTGACGGCACGAAATGACCGTGCCGATATCCGTCGCCGGCACTATGATGGTTCAATCAGCCGCATCGGAGCGAACCATGAATCGGGACGAAGACTTCGTCGTGCGCACCATGTCGGCCGACGAAGTCGCCATGTCCGTCGAATGGGCTGCCGCGGAAGGCTGGAACCCCGGCCTGCACGACCCGCACTGTTTCAGGGAAGCGGACCCGGCCGGTTTCTTCATCGGCTTCTGGCGCAACGAGCCAGTCGCATGCCTCGCCGCGGTCGCCTACGACGAACGTTTCGGCTTCATCGGCCTCTACATCGTCAAACCCGGGTTTCGCGGCAAAGGCTTCGGCATGCGGATCTGGCAGCACGGCATGCGCTACCTCGGCGATCGCAACATCGGGCTCGACGGCGTCGTTGCGCAGCAGGCAAACTACCGGAAATCCGGCTTCCGGCTCGCGTACCGCAACATCCGCTATCAGGGGCACGTGAGCGGCATCGGATGCGCGCTGGCGACCGCGGCTGCCGATGTACCGTTCGACCAGTTGCTTGCGTACGATCGCCAGTGTTTCCCCGCCGCGCGCGAACGCTTCGTCTCCGCATGGATCGCGCAGCCGGATGCCGTTGCGCTCGCAACAGTCGATGCCGGGCGTGTCGCCGGATACGGGGTCATACGCCGCTGCAAGGCCGGCTGCAAGATCGGCCCGCTGTTCGCCGACGACGCGGATGTCGCCACCGGGCTGTTTCGTGCGCTGGCTGCGCGCATGCCCGGCGAGGTCATCGTGCTCGACGTACCGGAGACGAACCCCGCTGCCGTCGCGCTGGCCGAAGCACACGGCATGACGCGCGTGTTCGAAACCGCACGGATGTACACGCAAGACGCACCAGCGATTGCGATCGATCGCGTGTTCGGGGTAACGTCGTTCGAGTTGGGCTGACGGAGCGGACGGCCCGAGCGCATCGTCCGCAAACGGCAACGCCACGGCCCCGCCAGCAACCGACAGCCCGCCCCCGCTACTGCTCCAGTCCCACCCCCAACGGCCGCTGATCGCTGCGCCCGTGATCGTCGACCACCCGCACCGTATAGTTGCCGGCCGTCCTCGGCTGCCAGAACAGCACATCGCCCGGCGTACTGCGGCCGACGTACGCATCGTTGACGAACCAGTACAGCGCATGCGCGCTCGCATCGGCCGTCGCGTTGAACGCGATGCGCGTCTCCTCGGTGCGCTTCACGCGCATCGCATACGTACTGCCGCGCAGCGGCGACGTGATCCGCGGCGGATCGCCTTCGACCTGCCCGGCATCGCGACAGTCCGCATTCTGCGGCGGCCGCCTGCGTGGCACACCAGCCTGCGCGAACACCTGCTGCAGATCCGACGGCCAGAACTCGAAGATCTCCGTATGCGTGCGCTTGCCATCGTACGGCGGGCATGCGGCCTTCCCCGTCGCATCGTCGATCACGACGGGCCGGTGCACGGTGCTCACGCGAATCGGCGACGTGCCGGGAATGAACCACGTCCAGCCCTGCTGCGGACACCACTCGTTCGGCAGATCGCCACTCGCGAGACAGATCCGCACGCGCTTCAGCCGCGGCGGCATCGCGCGCGGCGGCTCGACGAGCGCGCGCTCGGCATTCATCGCGTCGACGACCTGGAAGAACAGCGGCGCGGCCGCATCGACGCCGACGAACGCCGTATTCGTCGAATTGTCGAAATTGCCGACCCACACGACCAGCACGTACGGGCCGAACACGCCGGCCGTCCACGCATCGCGAAACGACCATGACGTGCCGGTCTTCCAGTACACGGGCACGCTCGACGGCTGTGCGCCGCTCGTCTCGTCGGGACGCAGGTGCTGGCGCAGCATGTCCATCGTCATGTAGCTCGCGTCGGCGCTGAGCAAGCGCCGGCCGGGCAGCGCCGGCTCGTCCGCGCGCAGCCGCAGCGGCCGGAGTTCGCCGCGATTCGCGAGCATCGCGTACAGCGCCGCGAGATCCTGCATCGTCACCTCGCCGCCGCCGAGCACGAGCGCGAGCCCGTAGTGCTGTGCGCTCGCAAGCCGGCGCACGCCGGCTTCCTGCAGGAACTGGTACAGATCAGGCGACTTGAGCTGCGACGCGACCCATACGGCCGGCACGTTGCGGCTGCGGTTCAGCGCGTCGGTTGCCGTGATCGGCCCGAGGAAATGGCCGTCGAAATTTTCCGGCGCATACGGGCCGAACGAAGTCGGCACATCGCGCAGTACCGTCTGCGGATGCAGCACACCCTGGTCGAACCCGAGCGCATAGATGAACGGCTTGAGCGTCGAGCCCGGCGAGCGCCGCGCGAGCGTACCGTTCACCTGCCCGTCGATGGTGCGGTCGAAGAAGTTCGCGGAGCCGGCGAGCGCCTTTACACCCATGTCGCGCGTATCGACGAGGATGGCCGCCGCGTTGCGCACGCCGCGCGTGTCGTTGCGTGCGACATAGCGCGCGATCTGTCGCTCGAGCGTGCGCTGCAGATCGAGATCGAGCGTCGTCACGAGCCGCGCACCGGCATCGCCGTCGCCTGCCGCGCTGCCCGACGTCGTGCGCCACGCGCTGCGCGCCGCGAGCGCCTGGTCGACCGCATGCGGCGCGTCGAACGGCAGCGCGGACAGCGGCCGCATCGCGAGCGGCAACGCGAACAGCGGCTTCAGCGACGCATCGCCCGGATGCTTCGTCAGCCAGCGCGCATACAGCCGGTTGCGCGACGTGGCGAGCGAGCGATTGATCTCGTCCTGCCCGCCGCGCACGCGCCGTGCGGGATCCTGCGGAATCACCGCGAGCGCGAGCGCTTCGGGCAGCGTCAGCGCATCGGGCATCCGGTCGAAATAGACGACGCTCGCGGTGCCCGCGCCTTCGACGTTGCGGCCGTACGGCGCGTCGTTCAGATAGGCTTCGAGGATCTGCCGCTTCGAATAGAACAGTTCGAGCTGCATCGCGCGCGCGACTTGCACGAGCTTGCCGGCCGGCGTGCGCGTGTTCAGCTTCCACAGCGAGCGTGCGAGCTGCATGGTCAGCGTCGACCCGCCCTGCGGATTGCCGCCGCGCACGTACGTGATCCACACGCCGCGCGCGAGCCCGTACGGGTTGAAGCCCGGATGCCACCAGAACCAGCGGTCCTCGTGCAGCATTACGGCTTCGACGAGTTGCGGCGACATCCGGTCGAGCGGCACCCACAGCCGGTAGCGGTCGTCCTTCGCGAGCGTCAGGCGCAGCAACCGGCCTTGCGCGTCCGTCACTGCAACCGACGATGGCTTCCAGTCGCGCAGCGGCGGATGCGGCCACAGCCGGCACGCGGCCAGCGAGCCGAACACGAGCAGCGCGCCGACGAGCCAGTTCTGCCAGCGATGCAGCCAGCGGCCGGCGCCGTGCAGCGCGCGCCGGAGCACGGATGCTTCAGCCACGCGCGGGTGCTCCGCGCGTTCGACACGGCCTGCGACGCTGTAGCAGCCGGATCGTCATCGCACGCGCTCCACCGTCAGTGCCATGCCGCCCGGCGCCTGCGCCTGCACGCGGCGGTCGTACATCGACTCGCCGTACGCGGGCGGCGCGACGAAGCGGCCCGCGTTGCTCGCCTTGATCCGATAGACGAATTCGCGCACGTCGGTGGTCGCGGTGCCGTAGATCACCACGCGGTCCTCGCGCACATCCGCGAACTGCGGTTGCCACGTCGAACCCTTTACGCCGATCGGCGAACGCCACGGTGCATCGGCCACCGGCGCCGACGCGCCGCCATCGCCGTTGCTGTCGCCATCCTGCGCGTCGGTCGCGGGCGGCGGCGCGATCACCGGATCGAAGCCGCCCGGCAACAGGTCGACGATCGCGACGTTGCCAACGTTCGCCGAGCCCGTCGCGCGGATCTTCAGGTGCACGTCGATCTCCTGGCCGACCGTGATCTTGTCCAGCGGCTTGCCGTCCGTATCGGTGTAGTCGCGCACGATCTCCAGCCCGCTCTTGATCGCCTTCGTCGACGTGCCGCGGTCGTAGCCCGACTGGCTCGCGACCCACCATGCGGGCAACGCGCTGCCGTTCACGAAGTCGACGCGCGACGCGCCGGCCGCCCACGTGCCCGAGCGTACGAGGTTCGCCTGGATCGACGACACGTCCTTCGCGCCGACACCCGCACGCACCTCGTCGATCGCGAGCTGGTCGAGCTGGCCTGCGTTCGACGCCGCGTACGCGTCGAGCGCGAGGATCGTCATCGCCGACGACAGCGTGTTGTAGCGGTTGTCGACGAGCGGCGCGGCGATGTTGTCCATCGCGCGCGGCGACAGCTTGCTCACGCGATCCGGGAAGTGCTTCGCGAGCAGGTACAGCACGCTCGCGTCACGCGTCAGCGGGTCGATGTAGTAACCCGTCACGTAATCGCCGTCGGACGCGCGCTTGCGTTCGAGCAACGCCTGCGGGCCCGCGATCAGTGCGGCGGCCTCCTTGTCCTGCTTCAGCAACTGATACGACGCGGCGAGCCACGCGGCCGCGAGATCGTTCTTCCAGTCCTTCGGGTACGCATCCTGCAGCCGCTTCTGCACGGCCGCGAGGCTGTTGGTCGTCACGTTGCCCTGGCGCGTCAGCAGGTAGACCGCGTACGCGCGCTGCCGCAGCAGGTCGAGCGAGCCGAGCGAATCGTTCGCGGCGAGCTTCTGCAGATACGCATTGCCCGCGTCGAGCATGTCCTTCGGCACCGCAACACCGCGATCGCGCGCGTCGACCAGCACGTGCATCGCATACGCGGACACGAACGGATCGGCATCGGGCGTCGCGCCCCACAGCCCGAACCCGCCCTGCGCGTTCTGCCGGCTGCGCAGCACGCCGAGGAACTGCGTGATCGCGCTCGCGTTCGCCGCATCCGCACCGGCTTCGGGCGCATGCATCGCGCTCGTCAGCGCGCGCACCGACAGCCACTTCGCCGCGAACACGCGCGGCACGACCGCGCTCACCATCTGCTCGCTGCAGTAGTGGTCGAAGTTGACGAGATACGACGACAGCCCCTCGGACAGCACGAGCGGCGCGGTCGAGATGCTCGCGTCGCGCGACGCATACGCGTCGTACATCGACCGCAGGTTCGGCACGCTCGCCTTCTTGCCCGGATCGACGCGCGCGATGTCGAGCTGCGTGCGGAACGCGGCGGCCGGCCGCACCGACACGTCGACGCGCTGCTGCGCCCCCTTCGCGCCATAGCGCGCGCCGAACGACAGCGCGCCCGAGCCGAGCGTATCGGTCGCCTTCACACGGAACATCGCGACGCCTTCATGCTGCGGCGCGAGCGCGACGTTCTGCGTCGCCGGCCCGATCACCTGCAGCTGCGGGCCCGTCTTCAGCGTGACGGCCACCGGCACCGGCTGATTGCCGACGCCCGTCAGGTTGTTCGCGACACCGACGCTGACGTCGGCCTCGTCGCCCGGCGCGAGCGTCGTCGGCACGTTCGGCGACAGCACGAAATCGCCCCGCACCGTTGTCGCACCTTCGAACGTGCCGACCAGGTCCGGCGACACCGACACGGCCATCACGCGCAGCTTCCCGTTGAAGTAGTCGGGCACCGTATAGCTCAACCGCGACTCGCCGTTCACGTCGACGATCCCCGACCAGTAGACGACCGGCTTGTCGCGCTTGCGCTTGAACGGGTTCAGCTGACGGCCGATTGCATCGTCGGCGTCGCCGCCGGGCGCGGCCATCGCCATCAGCTTCTCGAAGTCCGGCAGGATCAGGTCGAGAATCTGCGACGTGCCGACTTCGAGCATCCGCTTGCGGAAGAAGAACTTCAGCGGATCGCCGAGCTTGTAGCGCGCGACCTGCAGGATGCCCTCGTCGACCGCGAACACGACGACCTTCGCGGGCTTCGCCGAATGCACGGTGAAGTTGACGGTATCGCCCGGCTTCACGAGCGCCGGCGCATCGACGCTCACCGCGTTGCGGCGCGCGTCGAGGTTCACCGAGAACGGCACGACGCCGTAGCTCAGCGGGCTCATGAAGATCTCGTCGGACGACGGGTCGCGGATGTATTGCACGTTGATGTAGCCGTTGCCTTCGAAGCCGGCCGGCACCGTGATGTGCTGGATCGAGCTCGTCGTGTCCGCATGGAACCACGCGTGCGCATACACCTTGTCGCGTTCGATCGTGATCAGGCCGCTGCCCGCGTAAGGCGCGCGGATCGCGATCTCCACCTGCTCGCCCGGTTTGAAGTCGTGCTTCGCGAGGCTCACCTGCAGCTCGGCGTTGCGGTCGAGCGAGCGCGTGACGTTCGCGGCGCCGGTGACCGAATACTCGATCCGGTTCACCGCGGTGCCGTCCGCGCGGCGGATCACGAGCGCATAGCTGCCCGGCTTGTCGGTGCGCAGCGCGAAGTCGAGCCCTGCGGCCGGAATCGCCAGCGGCTTCTCGTCGACCGGCACTTCCTTCAGCCGCGAATCGTATTTGTACGCGCCGGAATCCTGCTTGGTCAGCACCGACACGTAGCGCTCCTCGACGAGCTGCGCGCGCAGGTCCTTCACATCGATCGCCTTCGCGCCCGGATCGATCGCGACGAGCCGCACCGTGCGCGGGCTGCCGCGCTTCACGTAGCCGAGATCGTCGACCGACTTGTAGCCGACGAGCCAGTCGTTGTTCGACACGAGCGTCTGCGCGTTCGCGGCAACGTTGCGCCCGCCTTCCGCTTCATAGGCCTTCGCCTGGAAATACAGCTGGTAGGTCGCGTCCGCGTACTTGTCGAGATCGAGGTCGAACTCGGCATGGCCGTGGTCGTCGGTCGTGCCGTCCTGCAGCGTCGTCGTGTAGCCCTCCTTCGCACGGCGTGCATCGAAGAAGTGATAGCCCTGCCAGCTGCGGAACGACGGCCACACGGGGCGCAGCGTCAGCGTCGCCGCGACGCGGCGTTTCTCCGCCGGCGTGCCGAACAGGTTCTGCGCATCGACGATGCCCTTCAGCCCCTTCGGCTTCACCCATCCTTCGACGACCTGCTGCGACAGCTTCGCGTCGACCTTCATCCGGTCGGGCAGGAACTCCTTCACCTGCACGGTCGTGCTGCCGATCGGCTCGGCGCCCGGCTGGCCGTCCTTCACGATATACAGGTTGACCGTCCACGTGCCGGTCGGCGCCGTTTCGGCGGTCGTGTAGCCGAGCTCGGTGAAGCCCGTCGCGTCGACGGTCACCGGCTTGCGCTCGACGGTGATGCCGCGCGGATCGACGATTTCCGCCTGCAGCGGCACGCCGGCCGGGCTGCGCGCCCAGCTGGCCGCGCGCACGATCAGGCCGATGTGGAACGGATCGCCGGGCCGGTACAGGCCGCGATCCGAGAACAGGTACGCGGAGAGCTGCCCCTGGCCGGTCGCGTTGCGCTCGCCGTCGACGTCGAAGCGCGAGAAATCGAGCTGGCGGTCGCGGCCGGCCACCGGCAGGAACGACAGGTCGGTGTCCTTCTTCACGACATACAGCTGCGGACGTTTCTCGCGGTCGAGCCCCTTGAACGCGGGGAAATGCACGACGCCGTCGGCAGCGGTCGTCTGCGTGAACAGCGCCTGGCCGTTCACCGCGAGCACCGAAACCGTTGCGCCCGCAACCGGCTTGCCCGTGCGGATCGACTGGATGAACACGTCCTGGCTGCCGTCGAGCGAACGCTTGACCAGCATCCCGAGATCGGTCACGACGATCAGGCGCGTATCGCCGAGCGCGCGGTCGCTGTCATCGCCGTTGCCGCTGCTGTCGCCCGAATCGGCGTTGTCGGACTGATCCTGGCCGCCGTCGCCGGACGATGCATCGCCGTCCTTCGCGTCGTCGGCTTTCTTCTTCTCGGCCGCCGGATCGTACTTCGACAGGTGCAGCAGGAACACGCCGCGCTTGCCGCCCTTCAGGTACTGGCCAAGATCGATGCCTTCGTAATGCGCCTTGCCGGGCTCGCCGGCCGGGAACGCACGCGTCTGCACGAAGCGCTCGACGATGTGGTCCTCGCTGAACGAATAGGACAGCTCGGGCCGCGCGTACGTGCCGTTGTTGAAGCTCACGAGATGCTGGATCTGGTCGGGCAGCACGCGGCCGATCTCGACCTTCATCCCCGGCAGGTTGCGCGACACGACCGACAACCGCTTGCTGCCGCTCATCGACAGCAGCGAGCCGTCGGCCATGAAGCGCAGCAGCTTCGGATAGTCGGGCACCGTGAACGCGCTCGTCACGGGCTTGCCGAGCAGGTAGCCGCCCGCCGATTTCAGGTCGCCCTCGAACCGCACGACGACGCGCTCGCCCGGCGTCGCGTGGTACTTGAAGCTTTGCAGCGTCGCGAAATCGTTCTCGGTCGGCACCGCTTCGAGCGGCAGCGGCTTCGACTGCTTCAGCACCGCATCGCTGATGTCGGCCACGTTCCATTCGTACGGCGGATCGTCGTCGGATTGATCGACGCCCGGCTTGCGCTTCGGCAGCACCCACGCCTTCGCGCGCGCGGCGAGATCGGCACTGCGCACGCCGTCGGACGTTTCGGCGACGAGCACCTGCTCGGGCTCATAGCGCTCGTTGTCGACGAGCGTCGGCGCGACGTTGCCGATCGACAGGCTGTACAGCCCCGGCACGCCGACCGACGCGTGCAGCACGTCCGGCGTGCCGTTGCCGCCGCGCGCGCTCTTCACGCCCTTGTCGACGTCGAGCCGCACCGACAACGGATCGCGCGGGATCTCGAGCGGCTGCGAGTAGACCCACGCGCCCGTCTTCATCTTGTCGTAGTTGACCGTGTAGCGCAGCGGCGACGCGGTCTTGCCATCGCGGCCGACCAGCACGAGGCCGATGCGCTTCTCGAATTCGGCCGGATCGACCGGGTAGTTGAAGCGCAACTGCAGCAGCGCCTGCTTCTCCGCCGGATTGTCGGGGTTCTGGTAGAACTCGTTGTTGCCGAATGTGGCAGCGAACGCCGGCAGGTCGAGCGAGAATCGGTCGTCATGCATCGTCACCTGCGGCGCGAACACGCGGTGCACCGCGAAACGCACCTCGACGTGCGCGCCGACCGGCCAGTCGGCCGCCGGCGTGAAGCGCAGCGTCTTGTCGTCGACCCACTCCCACGTGCCCTTCAGTGCGGGCGTCATCTCGATGCCGTCGCCGGCCGGCTTGCCGACCTGCTCGATCGGCGCGGCCGATTGCGCGAACACGACTTCGAGCGGATGCACGGTGATCTTCGGCTTGTCGGTGTCGTCGACCTCGTAGGTCGTGATCGCCGGCGCCTTCACGGTAAAGCTGACGGTTTCGGGCTCGGGCGGCTTCGGGCGGTGCTTGAACCAGTACCCGCCGTAGCCGAGCGCGGCCGCGAGCAGCACGAGGCCGCCGGCATGCCACGGGCGGCGGCGCACGGCCGCGACGGTGATGCCCATCCACGCGGGCGCCGTCCACGACACGTCGCCGACCAGCGGCCGCAGCGCGCAGCCGAGCAGCCACCACACGAAACCTGCGACGCGAATCGGCAGGAGCAGCAGGAAGCGCAGCAAATCCATTTGTTATTTCCTTGTCAAGGACATGCTGCCGACGCGGCAACCTTCCCCGAATTGTTATGGGTCTGTGACGGCGCGGCCCGGTTGCGCCGTATTGCTTGGTATGTTCGACCGGATGCTGGCCGCCATTATCGATCAGACCCGAAACGATGGAAATATCGGTGTGCCAGCACGCAACGCCGCTTGATGACCGACCGGTCGGGCGGATTTCGGTCCATGGCGCGACCTCTGCACACGGCCGCGCCGCGTTCGCTAGAATGCGCGGCTCGGCAGGATCGAATCGAAATGAAAGGAAACCGCTTGAAACTCCCGTTCGAATGGCAGATCGGGCTGCGCTACGCGCGCGGCGGCCGGCGCTCGGCCGGCGACGGCTTCGTGTCGTTCATCGCCGGCGCCGCAATGGCCGGCATCGCGCTCGGCGTCGCCGCGCTGATCGTCGTGCTGTCGGTGATGAACGGCTTTCGCACCGAAGTGCGCGACCGGATGCTGTCGGTGCTCGCACACGTGGAAATCTTCTCGCCGTCCGGCGCGATGCCCGACTGGCGGCTCACCGCGCACGAATCGCTGCAGAACCCAGCCGTGCGGGCGATCGCGCCGTACGTCGACGCGCAGGCGCTGCTGACGAACGCGGGCAGCGTGACGGGCGTCGCGTTGCGCGGCATCGACCCCGTGCTCGAGCCGCGCGTGTCCGAGATCGCGCGCAAGCTGAAGACCGGCCGCCTCGACGCGCTCGTGCCGGGCGAGATGGGCATCGTGCTCGGCTCGGCGCTCGCCGATGCGCTGCACGTGAAGATCGGAGACCGCATCACGTTCTTCGCGCCCGGCAACACCGCGCGCATCGGCGAGGCGCTGCCGCAGTTCCGCCAGTTCAACGTGGTCGGCACGTTCGAGTCGGGCCACTACCAGTACGACAGCGCGCTCGCGTACATCCATATCCGCGACGCGCAGAAACTGTTCAACGTGCCCGCGCCGACCGGCGTCCGGCTGCGCCTCGACGATCTGCAGCGCGCGCCGGAGATCGCGCTCGCGCTGTCGCGCTCGCTGTCGGGCGACCTGTACATCCGCGACTGGACGCGGCAGAACCGCACGTGGTTCGAAGCCGAGCGGCTGCAGAAGCGGATGCTGTCGCTGATCCTGATGCTGATCGTCGCGGTCGCCGCGTTCAACCTCGTGTCGTCGCTCGTGATGACCGTCACGCAGAAACAGGGTGACATCGCGATCCTGCGCACGCTCGGTGCGCCGCCGCGGTCGATCATGAAGATCTTCGCGATCCAGGGGATGACGATCGGCCTCGCCGGCACGCTCGCGGGCGTCGCCTTCGGCTGCGCGATCGCGGTCAGCATCCCGTGGGTGCTGCCGGCGATCGAACGGTTGCTCGGCATCCACTTCCTGACGCCGTCCGTGTACTTCCTCAGCTCGCTGCCGTCGAAGCTCGCGGCGGTCGACGTGATCGAGATCGCCGCGGCCGCGTTCCTGATGTCGTGCGTCGCGACGCTGTACCCGAGCTGGCGCGCCGCCCGCGTGCGGCCGGCCGAGGCCCTGCGCGACGAATAAGCCGCGCGTTAGGCCGTCTCGTGGAAACCGACGCTGCTGCTGCCGTCCGGCGTGTAGCCGGCAAGCACGTCGAGGCCGACGTCGACGAGTTCGGCACGCATGCCGGCTGTCTCGCGACCTGACCGGTCGACCAGGATCGCCGTGCCCGACGACAGCTGGCGTGCCGTATTCAGCAACGCGAGCGTGCCGCGCGCGGTGCCGGCCGACTGCCCGACCGTCAGCGGCGTGCCGTCTTGCGCAACGAGGTGCTCGCCGGACGCCAGCGGCTGGTTGCGCGCGACGGACGCGTTGAGCAGGCTCATGAAATGAAAGCGCGCATCGGCGTTCCGGCCGGCCGCCGCGCGGTCGCTGTCGGTGAACGTGTCGCCACGCACGGCCGCCCCCTGCGCGGCGAGGTCGACTGCCTGCTCGTGAAACGCGTTCGTCGCGAGCACGAGGCCGGCATTCGCGTTCAGCGTCGACTCGATCCAGGCGCGATCGGTTTCCGCAAGGCTCGTCGATTCGACCTTGATCTGGCCGTTGTCGGTCGTGAAGTCGAATGACGCGTCCGCCAGGTCCGGGCGCTTCGCGACGATCTCCTGCATGCTCGCCGCGAGCGGGTCGGTCACGCCGCGCAGCTTCATCGTCAGGTCGCCGACCATTGACAACTGTTTCGTCAGCGCCGCCTGCATCGCTTCAGGATCCAGCGCCCTGACGGTAAGCGGCTGGCCTGGCGGATTCCCCGAGCCCGTCGCATCCGTGTCCTGGCGCCCGTCGAGCGCCGCCTGTGCCATCTGCGCGAGCGACAGGCCGCCCGCTGCCGTGACCGAAATCGTCATTGCCCTCTCTCTTCTTTAAGACTGTTTGTCACGGTTTACGGTCGGATGCCACGAAAGTTGAGAAGGCAGCCCGCACCCATGCTGAAACTTTGTTTGATTAAAACTAAAAAAGTTTGACACGAACATTTCACTGAGATAACTTTTGCGCAAGCTTCCGGAAAGCAATCCGGCCAGCCACGCCGACTCGCGTCGCGCTTTCCTGCCGTTGCTGCACCGCCGTTCGCAACATTCCCGCCTCATCGCATCGTGCCGTTCCGTTTCATCTGAAACCTGAAGGAAGCTCGGGCATGCCCACATTTGATTCGCACTCCTGCATTCACTCCGTGGTGCCGCCGCGCTGACGCGTTCCGTTCGGGGCGAGACGCCCGTGCGTCCCGTCCGCCGCTTTTGATGGTGCAGTTCCGCTTCATCCGACGCAGTACCCGGCCAGGCCGCAGGGGGTGTATCGCGAGCCGCGCCGGTTCCAGACAATCACAAGAGACGAGGTCGATTCAATGAACATTCATCGAACCGGATTCCGGCGCGCGTGGCTTCCCGCGCTCGTGGCCGCCACGACGCTCGCCGCGTGCGGCGGCGACGACGGCAGCGTGGCGGGTGTATCCGCACTCGCGCAGGGCCAACAGGAGGGGGCTGCCGCCGCAGCGGCAGCCGATGCGCAGTCGCTTGCGTCGCACGTGTCGCCGTCCGGGGTCCCGTACGCGAATCCGGCCAGCAACGGACGCTACAAGCCGGTGATCAGCAACGGCCAGGTGCAGCCGTCGCTGTCGGGCGGCACGATCGAGGAAAACGCGTGGGTCGACACGCCGGTCGATTCCGACGGCGACGGCACGCGCGACCGCATCCATGTGCGCATCGTGCGGCCGTCCGAAACCGCGAACGGCGCACGCACGCCCGTCATCGTGCTCGCAAGCCCGTACTACGCGGGGCTTGCCGACAGCCCCGACCACAACGTCGACGTCGAACTCGACGGCACGCCGCATCCGGCCGCGGCTGCCGGCGCACCGGCATCGGCGTCCACGCGCATCATGGCCGCCGCACCGCAGTCGCGGATGCTGCAGCAGGTCGAAGCGGCCGCCGCCGGCCGCTCGTGGATCGAGAGCTACTTCGTGCCGCGCGGCTTCACGATCGTCTACGCGGATTCGCTCGGCACCGCCGGCTCGGACGGCTGCCCGACGATCCTGACGCGCGACGAATCGGTCGCGATGGCGTCGGTGATCCGCTGGCTCGGCCGCGACGCGACCGCGAAGGACGCGAACGGCAAGACGGTCGTCGCGAACTGGTCGACGGGCCACGTCGGCATGTACGGCGTGTCGTACGACGGCACGCTGCCGAAGATGGTCGCAAGCCTGCGCACGCGCGGGCTCGACGCGATCGTACCGATCGCCGGGCTGACGAACATGTACGGCTACTACCGCTCGGGCGGGCTCGTGCGCGCGCCGGAAGGCTATCAGGGCGAAGACGTCGACGTGTACATCAAGGCGCTGCTGACGAACGCGCATCCCGAGCGCTGCACGCACCTGATCGACGAAGCGTTGCAGCAGGAAGACCGCAAGACCGGCGACTACTCGCCGTTCTGGGCCGCGCGCGACATCCCGACCGCGCTCGCGGTTGCACCGGCACTCGTCGCGCAGGGGCTGACCGACGACAACGTGCGCGTCGACCAGTCGACATCGTGGTATCTCGCGATGCGGCGCCAGGGCGTGCCGACGCAGCTGTGGCTGCACCGCCTGAAGCACACCGACCCGACGCGCGTGCCGGCGATGGGCGAAGCGTGGACCGCGGAGGTGAACCGCTGGTTCACGCGCTACCTGATCGGCTACAACAACGGCGTCGAACGCGATCCGCGCGCGGTGATCGAGCAGGCCGACGGCACGCTGCTGAAGGAGGCCGACTGGGCCGCACGCCGTGCGACGCCGGTCACGTACTTCGCGGGCGGCGACGGCGCGGGCACCGGCACGCTGCTGCGGCTGCCGTCCGGCGGCCCGCTCACGCGCTTCACCGACGATGCGCGCATTCCGGCGCTCACGCTGGCGAACACGCCGACGGGTGAAAACCGCAGCCGCTTCGAAACCGCGCCGCTGACGGCCGCGACACGCCTCTCCGGCGCCGCGACCGCCCGCGTCAGGCTGACCTTCACGGGCGTCGCCAACGTAACGGCGCTGCTGGTCGATCGCGCGCCGGACGGCACGGCCACGATTGTCACGCGTGCCTGGACCGACCCGCGCAACCGGCTGTCCGAGTGGCTGTCGGAACCGGTGCTGCCCGGCTTGCCGTACGACCTGAAGCTGACGTTCATGCCGCGCGACTACAAGCTGGAAGCCGGCCACCGGCTCGGGCTCGTCGTCCTGTCCAGCGACTACGAGGCTACGCTGCGGCCGACGCCGGGCACGGGCCTGACGCTCGATCCGGCCGGCACGTCGGTGACGGTGCCGCTGGCATCGTCGTCGGCGGGCGTGTAATCGCACGCCGGCTGCCGGCGTAACGGCGCCACCTCCCCCGTCTGCGCACTCGTTGGCGCAGGCGGGGGATCGCTGCAAAAAGGGAGCACCCAGGGCCTGTTCACGCTAATAACGGGCTTGCGCTGGCCCCACGAATGATTTTTTTCCAAACAGGGGAACGTGCCTTGCCGGCCGCATTGCGGCGTCGCGCGTCGCTTGTTTGGCTCGGCCAAACGGCGCTCCTTGCTTCTTGCACTGCAGCCGGCAAGGCACGTTCGCAAGCCCGTTATTAGCGTGAACAGGCCCTGGCCCTATAGGCTGCGACAGTCGAACGCAAACGGTGAACCCATATGATCCCCCTCAGCGCGAAAGCCATCGTCCGTGACGGACGCTCGGTCCTGTTCCTGCGCAATCCACGCGACGAATGGGAGTTGCCGGGCGGCTGGCCCGAAGCGGGCGAATCGCTTGAGGAAACCGTCACGCGCGAAGTACGGGAAGAATGCGGGATCGTCGCGTCGGCGCTCCGCTACGTCGCGAGCCGCTCGTGCGAGGTCGTGCCGGGCAAGCGCGTGCTCATCGTGTGCTTCGAGTGTCAGGTCGATCGTCACGACATCGTACTGAGCGACGAGCACAACCAGTTCGGCTGGATCGACCTCGATGCCGACAGGCCGGCGAACCTGCCGGAGTTCTATTGGGCATTCTGCAGGCAGGCGGGCTGATCCGCGCCCGCCCCGCGGCCATCACACCGGCGTCAACACCGGCTGCCCCGCGAAATGCCGCGCCGCGTTGTCGAGAAACTGCTGCACCGACCGATCGAGCGCCTCGGGCGACCAGCCGCCCATGTGCGGCGTCAGCACGACATTGTCGAGATCCGTCAGCGCGCGTGGCGGCTCGGGTTCGCCTTCGTACACGTCGAGCCCCGCGCCCGCGATGCGCCGTTCGCGCAGCGCATCTGCCAAAGCAGCGGTATCGACAACGCTGCCGCGCGACACGTTGACGAGAAAACCGCCGGGGCCGAGCGCATCGAGCACGGTGCGGTCGATCAGGTGCCGCGTGCCCGCGCCGCCCGGCGTCGCGACGATCAGGAAATCGGCCCACTGCGCGAGCGTATCGACTCGATCGAAATAGCGGTAAGGAACGGGCTTCTCCGACCGGTTGTGATATCCGATCTCGATGTCGAAGCCGGCCGCGCGACGCGCGCACTTCTCGCCGATCTTGCCGAGCCCGACGATGCCGAGCTTCTTGCCCGACACGTTCGGCGGCATCGGCAACCCTTCGCGCCACACGCCGGCACGGGTTTTCGCATCGAGCTGCACGACGTTGCGCACCGCCGCGAGCAGCAGCGCGAACGCGTGATCGGCCACGCAATCGTCATTGGTGCCCGCGCCCGTGACCACCGTGACGCCGCGCGCCTTCGCATGCGCGACGTCGATGTGCTCGTAGCCCGCGCCGAGCGCGCTGACGAACGTGAGCTGCGGCAGCCGGTCGATCTCGGCGGCCGTGAGCCCCGTGCTGCCGTTGGTCAGCACCGCGCGTATCGTGCCACCGTGTTCGGCGATCGCGCGTTCGCGTTCTTCGGCAGTCGGGGCGTAGCGCACGTCGAACGACGCGGCGATCTCGCGGTGCGCGTCGCCGCGCAATACGATGAGGACCAGCAGCTCGGGCTTCATGTCAGCAAGTGTCCGCAGGCAGGAACGAATTTCAGTGTAACAAGCGCAGGTGGCGGATGCGGGTTATCCCCACACGGTCTGTGGACACGCCGCCGCACGCGGTTTGCCAAAGCCCGTTCAGTCAAGTAACTTTCGGCGTACGCCCCCGTCCTGGAGATTGGCCCTGATGAAGCTCGCCCTGCCCGCCCGGATCCTGGGCCTCGCGTTCGCCGCCGCCCTCGTCGCGCCCGGCGCGCACGCCGACACGCCCGTCGTGGTGTCGTCGAAGATCGACACCGAAGGCAACCTGCTCGGCAACCTCATCGCGCAAGTGCTGAAGGCCCACGGCATCCCCGTCACCGAAAAGATCGCGCTCGGCACCACGCCGATCGTGCGCAAGGCGCTCACGAGCGGCGAGATCGACGTCTACCCCGAATACACGGGCAATGCCGCGTTCTTCTTCAACAAGGCCGACGATCCTCTGTGGAAGAACGCGAGCCAGGGCTACGACGCCGCGAAGAAACTCGACTACGCGGCGAACCATCTCGTGTGGCTCGCGCCGGCGCCCGCGAACAACACATGGGGCGTCGCGCTGCTCGCGCCCGTCGCGCAATCGCAGCACCTGAAGACCTTCTCCGATTTCGGCAAGTGGGTGGCCGGCGGCGGCAAGGTAAAACTCGCGGCATCGGCCGAATTCGTGAACAGCGCTTCCGCATTGCCGTCGTTCGAGAAAGCGTACGGCTTCAAGCTGAAGCCCGAGCAACTCGTCGTGCTGTCCGGCGGCGACACGGCCGCGACAATCAAGGCCGCCGCCAACCAGACCGACGGCGTGAATGCCGCGATGGTCTACGGCACCGACGGCGGCATCGCATCGAGCGGCCTCGCGGTGCTCGACGACGACAAGCACGTGCAGCCCGTCTACGCGCCGGCGCCGGTGATCCGCGAAGCCGTGCTGAAGGCGCATCCGCAGATCGCCGACTACCTGAAACCGGTATTCGCGAGCCTCGACCTGAAGACGCTGCAGTCGTTGAACGCGCGCATCCAGATCAACGGCGAGCCGGCCGCCGGCGTCGCGAAAAGCTACCTGAAAGCGAAGGGCTTCGTGAAATGACGGGTCGCGCGGCGGCGTCCGCGCGGCGCGTCACGCTTGACAAGGTCGGCATCCTGATCGGGGTACTGACGATCGTCGCCGTGTTCGGCCTCTCGTTCGCGGTGCTGCGGCCGAACCGGATCGCGGCCGGCACCGGGCTGTCGGTGTTCGCCGCGCTGCCGCCGATGCAGGGTGCCGCGCTCGCCGCGCTGTGGACCGCCGGCGCGCTCTGGGTGATGACGGCGAGCCGTCCCGCCTGGCGGCTCGCGGCCGGCTGCGCGGGGCTCGCGACGCTCGCGTATGCGGTCGGCGCGGCCGCGACGCACGTCGTCGCACCCGACGACATGCTCGCGCGCGTCTCGCCCGACGCAGGCGTCTGGCTGCTGCTGTTCGCCTGGGCCGTGCTGATCGCCGACGCACTTGCACGCCTCGCGTTCGGCCCGTGGCGGCGACTCGTCGCACTCGTCGTCGCGATAGCAGCGATTTCGGCGCCGCTCGCAAGCGGCTGGTGGGACAGCCTCTCGGTGATGCGCGAATACGCGGTGCGCAACGACGATTTCTGGCGGGAGGCGATCCGTCACGTGTCGCTGGCAGGCGGCTCGGTGGCCGCCGCGCTCGTCGCGGGCCTGCCGCTCGGCATCGCATGCGCAAGGGTCGCGGCCGTGCGCACCGTCGCGATGCCCGTGCTCAATGTCGTGCAGACGATCCCCAGCATCGCGATGTACGGGCTGATGATGGCGCCGCTCGGCCTGCTCGCCGCGCACGTGCCGCTCGCGGCCGCGCTCGGCATCCGCGGGATCGGCGTGGCGCCGGCCGTGCTCGCGCTGTTCCTGTATTCGCTGCTGCCGATCGCATCGAGTGTCGTGGTCGGGCTCGGGCAGGTGCCGCCGCACGTGACCGAAGCGGCCCGTGCGATGGGCATGACCCGTGCGCAGCGGCTGCTGCGTGTCGATCTCGTGCTCGCGCTGCCGGTGATCCTGAGCGGCGTGCGCATCGTGCTCGTGCAGAACATCGGCCTGACCGCGGTCGCCGCACTGATCGGCGGCGGCGGATTCGGCACCTTCATCTTCCAGGGGATCGGGCAGTCGGCCGCCGATCTCGTGCTGCTCGGCGCGATCCCGACGATCGCGCTCGCACTGGCGGCCGCCGTCGTGTTCGAAGCCGCGACGTCGCTCGCGAAGGGACGTGCAGGATGATCGAGATCGAACACGCCGGCAAACGCTTCGGCGATGTCATCGCCGTCGACGACGTGTCGCTGACGATACAGCGCGGCACGATCACCGCGCTCGTCGGCGCATCGGGCAGCGGCAAGTCGACGCTCCTGCGCATGATCAACCGGCTGATCGCGCCGACCAGCGGCACGATCCGCATCGATGGCGTCGATACGGCGACCGTCGCCCCCGAGCAACTGCGGCGCGGCATCGGCTATGCAATCCAGGGGCATGGACTGTTCCCGCACTGGAGCGTCGCGCGCAACATCGCGACCGTGCCGCGCCTGCTCGGCTGGTCGTCCGCTCGCATCGACGCGCGCGTGAACGAACTGCTCGACCTGTTCCATCTCGCGCCGGCCGAGTTCGCGGACAAGCTGCCCCACGAACTGTCGGGCGGCCAGCAGCAGCGCGTCGGCGTCGCGCGCGCACTCGCGGCCGAGCCCGCGATGCTGCTGATGGACGAACCGTTCGGCGCGCTCGACCCGATCATTCGCGGCAAGGCGCAGGACGACCTGTTCGCACTGCAGCGCCGCCTCGGCATCACGATCGTGATCGTCACGCACGACATCGAGGAAGCGCTGAAGCTCGGCGACACGATCGCGGTGATGGACAACGGCAAGCTGCTGCAGGTCGCGCCGCCGGCCGAGATCCTCGGCAAGCCGGCGGCCGGCGTCGTCGAGCAACTCGTCGCGGGCGTCGACCGACCGCTGCGCCTGCTCGCGCTGACGCCGATCGATACGGTGGCCGAACCCGGCCATGCCGACGGCGAACCGATCGCCGCGACGCGCACGCTGCGCGATGCGGTGTCCGAGCTGCTGTGGCGCGGTGTCGATGCACTGCCCGTCGACGACGGCAACGCACGCAACGAACACGGCGCGCGCCGCATCACGCTCGACGCGATCCGCGCGCATGCGAGGAAGCCCGCATGACGGCGCATGGCAGCATGCGGCCGACGCGTTCGGCACTTCCCGCGTACGTCGCCCGCGCGGCCGCGCTCGCGCTGCTGCTCGTGCTGCTGTTGCGCCCCGCGTGGCTGCAGGGTGTGTTCGCGCCGTTCGCGGACAACGGCGCACCCGTGATCTACGATCGCGCGAGCCTGCTCGATCTCACGCTCGCCCATCTCGGCACGGTCGCGCTGTCGAGCCTGATCGGCACGATCGTCGCGGTCGCGGCCGGGATCTTCGTCACGCGGCCGGCCGGCGCGGATTTCCTGCCGGTCGCGCGCAGCGTCGTCGACATCGGCCAGACCTTCCCGCCGGTCGCGGTGCTCGCGTTGGCCGTGCCGGCCGTCGGCTTCGGCTTGAAGCCCGTACTGATCGCGCTCGTGCTGTACGGGCTCCTGCCGATTTTCGAAAGCACGATCGCAGGGCTCGAAGACGTGCCGCGCGACGTCGTCGATGCCGCGCGCGGAATGGGGATGAGCGGCTGGCAGCAACTGGTGTCGGTCGAGCTGCCGCTCGCGTTTCCGGTGATCGTCAACGGCATCCGGCTCGCGGTCGTGATCAATCTCGGCACCGCGACGATCGGCTCGACTGTCGCCGCGCGCGGGCTCGGCGACGTGATCATCGCGGGCCTGCAGACGTCGAACACCGCGTTCGTGCTGCAGGGCGGCGTGATCGTCGGGCTGCTCGCGGTGCTCGTCAGCGATGCGATCGGTGCACTGGCACGGGTGGCGACCGCGCGTCGCGCGTAAGGTTTGCGGCGCAGCACACCTTGCGCGCGTGTTAAATAACGTCAGCGCGAGATTGAACGGCGTCTATCCGGACTACGATGCGTGTCCGCGCAACGATCGCCCCACCGCATCGTTACGCGCCGAAACAAACCTACATGCTGCTTTCATTCGAGCCGACGTTCGACAACCCGTGTTGATTGGTCGATATACTATGCGCCTCCCATTTCCCCGCACTTCACCATGCGACGGTTTCTCTCGCTGATCGTGCTTTCGCTCGGCATCGCGCATCAGGCATCGGCGCAGCAAGCGCTCGCGCTGCCTGCATCCGCGCCCGACGCACTGGCATCAGCGCCGTCCGTCGCCTCCGCGCCGCTTGCGAACGCCAACGATCAGCCGAACGAAGCAAACCGCCGCATCACGACCTACCTGACGAAGAAATTCGGCGTGGCGAAGGAACGAGCCACGAAGCTCGCCGACATCGTGAGCGTCACTGCGACGAAATATTCGCTTCCTCCCGCACTCGTTTACGCGATCATCTCGATCGAATCGCGCTTCCAGGAAAAGGCGCGCGGCCAGCATGGCGCGACCGGGCTGATGCAGGTCGTGCCGGCCGCACACCGCGGCCTGCTGCGCAACGTGAAGGATCTGACCGAGCCGAACGCGAACGTCGAAGCCGGTTCCGCGATCCTGTCGGGCTACGTGAAGGCGGCCGGCGGCAACGTGCAGGCCGGGCTGAAGAGCTATGGCGGGTCGAACGCGTACGCGGCGAAAGTGATGCAGCGGGTCGATTCGTTCCGGTTCGTGCTCGAGCCCGACGACGACGCGAAAGCCGCCAAGGCGCCGAGCGACACGAAGGGCCGCCTGATACCGGTCAGCGATACGTCGCCGCCTGCGTCGGCGCGCAACAGCCAGTAATTCCCGCTTCCATACCCGCGTCCGCCTGCGGTCCCGCGCAAGCGGAAGCACGTCACCTGCGCAAGAGCGACCGCCGCCGGGCACCTGTCATGCCTGCGCGAAATGCGCGCGCAGATACTCGATGAAAACCTGCGTTTTCGCGGGCAGCAAACGCGTTTCGGTCATCGCGAAGATGGGCACGAGCGCGCCCTCCCATTCAGGCAGCACGCGCCGCAGCCGGCCGGCGGCGACATCGTCGGCCACCACTTCCTCCGGCAGCTGGATGATCCCCGCATCGTGCACGGCCAGTTGGCGGTTCATGCCCACGCTGTTCACGACGAACCGACCGCCCACCGGCACGTCGACCGCCTGCTCGCCGCGACGCAGCGTCCACGCGGTGAGGCGCTGCACACTCATGCACTGGTGCTGCGCCAGGTCGCCCGGTTCGAGCGGCTCGCCCGCGCGTTCGAGATAGCGCGGCGACGCATACAGGTAGTTGCGGAACGTCGCGAGGCGCCGCGCGACGAGCTGCGAATCCGCCGATTCGCCGATCCGGATCGCGACGTCGAACGGCTCGCTCACGAGGTCGACGCGCCGTGACGTCAGCTCGAAATCGAAGGTCAGCTTCGGGTAGCGGTTCGCGAATTCGACGAGCAGCGGCGTCAGGTAGATCACCGCGAAATCGACCGGGAACGACGCGCGCAGCACGCCCGCCGGTTCGGCCAGCAGCCCGCCGAGCTGCTCGTGCGCGAGCCGCGCCTCGTCGACGATGCGCTTGCATCGCTCGAAATACAGCTGCCCGGCTTCCGTCAGCTCGATGCGGCGCGTCGTGCGGTGCAGCAGCCGCAAGCCGATCGCCTTTTCCAGCGCGCCGATCCGCCGCGACAGCGTCGAATTCGGCATTCCCAGCGCCTGCGCGGCGCTGCGAAAGCCGCGCGCCTTCACGACTTCCACGAACAACGCCATGTCGTTCAGCAGTTCCATCTCGAATGCTCCATCAATGGATCAATGTTCTCCATGACACCCACTTTATCTCGAAAAAGGAGCAATGGATGATGCGGGTATGGCGTCACGGCCGGCGCGACCTGCGCGACCCTCGCCCGATGCGGCACCGCCCCGGTGCCGTCACCTGAACTTCGATGAGGAAATACGCGATGAAACAGCTTTTCGTTCCCGCTCAAGCCGGCCAGGAAGCGCCGCGACTGTTCGCTCCGGTCCGCGTCGGCCGCTACGACCTGCAGAACCGCCTGGTCATGGCGCCGATGACGCGCAGCCGCGCCGCATTCGACGGCACGCCCGGCGCATTGGCCGCCGAATACTATGCGCAGCGTGCGGACCTCGGCCTGATCGTCAGCGAAGGCACGCAACCGTCGGACGACGGCCAGGGCTACCTGACGACGCCCGGCATCTACACCGATGCGCACGTCGCCGGCTGGAAGGCGGTCAGCGAGCGCGTGCACGCACGCGGCAGCCGCCTGTTCATCCAGCTGATGCACGTGGGGCGCATGTCGCACCCCGACAATACGCCGCATCATCGCCAGGGCGTCGCGCCTTCCGCGATCGCACCGGGCGTGCCGATGTTCACGATGAAAGGGATGCAGGAGATTCCGACGCCGCGCGCGCTGACGACGGACGAAGTGCGCGACACCGTGAACGACTTCCGTATCGCCGCGCGCCGCGCGATCGAGGCCGGCGCCGATGGCGTCGAGATCCACGGTGCGAACGGGTATCTGGTCCAGCAGTTCTTCGCGCCGAACGCGAACACGCGCACCGACGCGTACGGCGGCTCGATCGAGAACCGCGCGCGCTTCGCGATCGAGGTGGCCGAGGCGATCGCCGACGAGATCGGCGCGGATCGCACGGCGATCCGCCTGTCGCCCGGCACCACGCTGTGGGGCATCGACGAAGGTCCGGAAAGCGCGGACCTGTATCGCCACCTGACCGCGCAGCTCAACCGCCTCGGCCTCGCATACCTGCACGTGATGCACGGGGGCGACGAGCCGCTGCTTGCGGACCTGCGCGCACACTGGAACGGCACGCTGATCGTGAACCGGCCGGGCCGCACGCGCGATGCGATCGGCACGGATGTCGCGACGGGTCTCGCCGATCTCGAAGCGTACGGCCAGATGGTGCTCGCGAATCCGGATTTCGTCACGCGCCTGAAGACGGGTGCACCGATGAACGACGCGCAACGCGACACGTTCTTCGGCGGCGATGCACGTGGGTATGTGGATTATCCGGCGCTGGATGGGGCGGCTGCGGCTTGACGCGATTGCACGGGGCGATAGCTGCGACACGCCTGAACTGTTTCGCAACTATCGCCGGTGAACCGCGCGATATCCGTCAAACACCGAACGTCTCATTGCTCGCCACCTGTCACGTTGAACGGAGCGGAAGCGGCCGATCAATCGGCATATCGCATGGCGTCCGGAATACGGTAGGCGCCATCGCGATAGTCGAGCGTAACGTTACGGCGTTGTGCGGGTGACGTGTGATCCGAGCATGTATCGACTTCGAGCCGGCTCTCGCGCTCGACGTACTTTTCGGCGACCCGCAAAACGGCATGGCCTTGCGTGTCTACCGGGCCGAGTGCGAGTGTGCGTGATGTTCCAGTATTGTTCCGATATTTCAAGAATAAAGACAAGCGGCAACCACCAGCGTGCCATTGTTCCGATATTCCAGGAACAATGTGCAATCGCGCAGGCGGAATGCCTCTCCGCCCCGCCCGCTCACAGCTGCCCCGCCGCCCCCGTCCACCGTAGGTAATCGCCGCGTGTCCAGTCGAGCGACACGCCGACGCGCTTCGTACCGGGCCGGATCTTCGGCTTGTACACCGACAGCATCAACGATTCCAGCGCCGGCCATTCTTTGAACGACAGCACCGCGATATCGGCGACGAGCGTCTCCAGCAACCGCGTATGCGGCTTGTGCGACAGGAACGCGGCAAGGCGCGCGCAATAGCCGTCGTAATCGATCCACTCGCCCTGCTCGCTCGGCTCGCAGCGATAGCCGAGCCGCGCATCGATCACGATCGGCTGCGGCGCTTCGTGCTCGTGCGCATGAATGCCGATCCGCGCGGGCACCTTCAGTTCGTCGACGAACACGCTCCAGCCGCGCCCGCGCAGGCGCGGCGCGTCGATCGCCACGAACGGTTCGTCGAACGGCTTCATGATGCGAGCGGCGCCGCGGCGTCGAGCATGATGCGCACGAAATAGTCCGCGAAGCTGCGACGCAGGACGATCTCGAACGTGTCGTCGCCGGTCGGGATCAGCGTGATTGGCGACTTGAAGTAGTGCGACTGCGCACACTGGCCCGGCTTGAACACGCGCGGATGCAGATCGAGCGGGCAGCCGCGCGCGATCACGTCGCGCACGCGTTCGCCGCTGATCTCGACGACCGTATAGCCGCTGCCGACATCGACGGCCGCCGCATACGAACCCTGCACGGCTTCCGCGAGCTTCGCTTCGAGCACGCCGGCCTGAACGGGCCCGTTCGAGCGCACGAGCCACTCGTCGGGGCCGAGCCACAGCACGTCGTACTCGGCGCCGCGCGCAACCGTGTTCGGCGCCGCGGGCGGGCGGCAACCGACCACACGCTCGAACGCGGCGACGAATGCCGGATCGCCCAACTCGCCGCGCACATTGACGAGATCGAGGAACGGCCGCTCGCGCAGCGCGAACTTCTTCGATGCGCGCGCCTGGTGCGGCTTCAGCACGTCGGCCGCGCCGACGAACGGCGATTCAAGCGTCACGCCGCCCGCGCCCGCTACCTGCGTCTGGTTTCTCGTTTCATTCCACATGCTGGCGCACCCCTTCGGTATCGTAGAAAACCGGGCTCGAGATCTTCGCGGTGATGCGCTTGCCGTTGGCCAGCGGAATCACGACGCTCTCGCCCATCTTGTTCAGGCCGCCCTTCACCACCGCGAGCGCGATCGAGCGCTTCAGGATCGGGCTGTAGTAGCTCGACGTCACGTGGCCGATCATCGGCGTCGGATCGACCGCCGACACCTGCGTGTCCTTCGCGATGATCTGCGCGCCTTCCGGCAGCACGAACTGTTCGTCTTCGGTCAGCAGGCCGACGAACTGCTTGCGGCCTTCCTTCGCGGTGTCCGACCGCGCAAGCGAGCGCTTGCCGAGAAAGTCCTTCGACTTCGCGACGACCCCGCCCATCCCGAGGTCGTACGGCGTGATCGAGCCGTCGGTATCCTGGCCGACGATGATGTAGCCCTTCTCCGCGCGCAGCACGTGCATCGTCTCGGTGCCGTACGGCGTGATGTCGAACTCGGCGCCGGCCGCCATCAGCGCTTCCCACACCGCGCGGCCCGCGTTCGCAGGCACGTTCACTTCATAGGCCAGCTCGCCCGAGAAGCTGATCCGCATCACGCGCGCCTTCGCGCCGGCAACGGTGCCGTTCCGGTAGCTCATGAACGGGAACGCCTCGTTGCCGAAGTCGATGTCCTGGCACACCTTCTGCACGACCTTGCGGCTCTTCGGGCCGACCACCGCGAACGTCGCCCAGTGATCGGTGACCGACGACAGCCGCACCTTCATGTCGGGCCATTCGGTTTGCAGCCAGCGTTCGAGCCACGTGAGCACGCGCGCCGCGCCGCCCGTCGTGGTCGTCATCATGAAATGCTGGTCGGCGAGGCGCACGGTCACGCCGTCGTCGAACACCATCCCGTTTTCGTCGAGCATCAGCCCGTAGCGGCACTTGCCCACTTCGAGCTTGTTCCACGGGTTCGTATACATCCAGTTCAGCAGCTTCACCGCATCGGGGCCCTGGATGTCGATCTTGCCGAGCGTCGATGCATCGAGGATGCCGACGCTGTTGCGCACCGCCAGGCATTCGCGCTTCACGGCCGCATGCAGGTCCTCGCCATTCTTCGGGAAATACCACGGCCGCTTCCAGTTGCCGACGTCCTCGAACAGCGCGCCGTGCTCGACGTGCCATTCGTGCACGCAGGTCTTGCGGATCGGGTCGAGGAAATCGCCCGTCTCGCGACCCGCGAACGTACCGAACGACACGGGTGTGTAGTTCGGGCGGAACGTCGTCGTGCCCGTTTCGGGAATCGTCTTGCCGAGCGCACCCGCGAGGATCGCCATCCCGTTGATGTTGCCGAGCTTGCCCTGATCGGTGCCGAAGCCCATCGCCGTGTAGCGCTTCACGTGCTCGACCGACTCGAAGCCTTCGCGCGCGGCGAGCAGGATGTCGGCGGCCGCCACGTCGTTCTGGAAGTCGACGAACTGCTTCGGCCCGCGTGCCGCGGCCTCACGGCTGCCGACGAGCCACAACGGCTGCAGTGCGCCTTCGACTGCTTCGGCCACCTGCGGAGCGACCGGGCGCTGCGCGGCCACGTAGCCCGCGGCCTTCGCGGCTTCCGCACCTGCGTCGACCGCGAGCCGCAGCGCGCGTGCCAGGCCGAATTCGCCGGCCGCCGCGCCGATGCTCGCTTCCGCCTGCACGGGCTTGCCCGGCAGGAAACATGCCTTCTCGTCGTTCCAGCACGCCTTGCCGCCCGACTGCGCGAACAGGTGCAGCACGGGGCTGAAGCCGCCCGACATCGCGACGAGGTCGCACGGCAGCGTCTGCAGCTTGCCGCCCACCTGGCCGTTCGTGAGGGACGCGACGTCGACCGACGATACGCGCCACTTGCCCGATGCGGCCGTCACGACCGCGCCGCTCATCACCGTCACACCCTGCCGCTTCGCAGCGGCCGGCAGCGCACCGTTCGACGACGCGCGCGAATCGACGACCGTCACCTTCGCGCCGCATGCCTTCAGGTCGATCGCGGTCTGGTACGCGCGGTCGTTGTTCGTGAACACGACCGCGTTGCGGCCCGGCATCACGCCGAAGCGATGCACGTACGTGGATACCGCGCCAGCCAGCATCACGCCCGGCAGGTCGTTGTTGCCGAACACGATCGGACGCTCGTGCGCACCGGTCGCGAGGATCACGCGCTTGGCACGGACCTTCCAAAGCAGCTCGCGCGTACCCTTGCGCATCGATACCGGCAGGTGATCGGTCAGGCGCTGCGTGACCGTCACGAGGTTGTGGTCCTGATAACCGAACGCGGTGCTGCGCGACAGGATCGTCACGTCGGGCAGCTTGCGCAGTTCGGCCTCGATCTTCTCGACCCACTGCAGCGCGGGCTTCGCGTCGATCTCGGCGCGGCACGACAGCAGGCTGCCGCCGAGTTCGCGCTGGTCGTCGACGAGAATCACGCGCGCGCCGGCCGTCGCGGCCGCATGCGCGGCGGCGAGGCCCGACGGGCCACCGCCGACCACGAGCACGTCGCAATGCGCGTAGCACTTGTCGTAGCGATCGGCGTCGAGCACTTCGGGCGCCTTGCCGAGGCCGGCCGCTTCGCGGATCTTCTCTTCGTACTTCGGCCACATGTTGCGCGGCCACATGAACGTCTTGTAGTAGAACCCGGCCGGCATGAAGCGCGAGAACTTCTGGTTGATCGCGTACTTGTCGTTCTCGAGCGTCGGCTCGGCGTTCACGCTCGTCGCGACGAGCCCCTGGTACAGCTCGATCTCGGTCGCGCGTGCATTCGGCACCGTATACGGGCCCGATTCGAGCTGCACGACGGCATTCGGTTCGGCCACATCCGCCGTCACGATCCCGCGCGGACGGTGGTACTTGAAGCTGCGCGCGACGAAGTGCACACCGTTCGCAAGCAGCGCGGACGCGAGCGTGTCGCCCTGGAAGCCTTGATACGTGCGGCCGTTGAACGTGAACGTCAGCGGAATCGCGCGATTGATGCGGCCACCGGTGCCGAGGCGGTCTTTCTGGCTCATTTGCTCGTGCCCTCTTCGTGTGCGTTGCCGGCAGCTTCGCCACCGAACTTTTCGTAGCCCTTGATATCGTAGGTCACCGTGTCGCGCGTGGCCTTGAACCAGCGGCGGCAGCCCTGCGCATGCAGCCATTGCTCCTTGTGCAGCCCGCGCTTGTTCTCGCGCATGAACACGTATTCGCCCCATTCGCGGTCGGTCATGTTCTCGTTGTTGACGGGGCGCACGATGTCGGCTTCACCGCCGCACGAGAACTCGGATTCGGCGCGCGGCCCGCACCACGGACATTCGATCAGCAGCATGTTTCTTTCTCCAATGGTCGGTTCAGTGCGCGACGGCGGCTGCGCCGTGCTCGTCGATCAGGTGGCCCGTATAGAAGCGGTCGAGCGCGAACGGCGCGTTCAGCGGATGCGGTTCGTCGCGCGCGATCGTGTGCGCGAACACCCAGCCCGAGCCGGGCGTCGCCTTGAAGCCGCCCGTACCCCAGCCGCAGTTGAAATAGAGGCCTTTCACGTCGGTCTTGGTGATGATCGGGCACGCGTCCGGCGACACGTCCACGATGCCGCCCCACTGGCGGTTCATCCGCACGCGCGAGAACACCGGGAACATCTCGACGATCGCCTGCAGCGTGCTCTCGATGATGTGGAAGCTGCCGCGCTGGCCGAAGCCCGTGTACTGGTCGATACCGGCACCGATCACGAGGTCGCCCTTGTCGGACTGGCTGATGTAGGCGTGCACCGCGTTCGACATGATCACCGAGTTGACGACCGGCTTGATCGGCTCGGACACCAGTGCCTGCAACGGGTGGCTTTCGATCGGCAAGCGCACGCCGGCCATGTCGGCGAGCGTCGTCGTGTTGCCGGCCGCGACCACCGCGACCTTCTTCGCCTTGATGAAGCCCTTCACCGTATCGACGCCGACCACCGCGCCGCCTTCACGACGAATGCCTGTCACCTGGCAGTTCTGGATGATGTCGACGCCCGCGCGGTCCGCGCCGCGTGCGAAGCCCCAGGCCACCGCGTCGTGGCGCGCGACGCCGGCGCGACGCTGGATCGAAGCGCCGAGCACCGGGTAGCGGCTGTTCAGGTTGATGGTCGGCTCGATTTCCTTGATCTGCGCGGGCGTCAGGAATTCCGCGTCGACGCCGTTCAGGCGGTTCGCGTTCACGCGGCGCTCGGTGTCGCGCACGTCCTGCAGCGTGTGGGCCAGGTTCATCACGCCGCGCTGGCTGAACATCACGTTGTAGTTCAGGTCCTGCGACAGCCCTTCCCACAGCTTCATCGCCTTCTCGTACAGCGCGGCCGATTCGTCCCACAGATAGTTCGAGCGCACGATCGTCGTGTTGCGCGCGGTGTTGCCGCCGCCGATCCAGCCCTTCTCGAGGATCGCGACGTTCGTGATGCCGTGCTCCTTCGCGAGGTAGTACGCGGTCGCCAGGCCGTGGCCGCCGCCGCCGACGATCACGACGTCGTATTCCTTCTTCGGCTCCGGGCTCTTCCACTGCTTTTCCCAGTTCTCGTGATACGAGAGACCGTTGCGGAACAGGCTGAATATCGAGTAGCGGCTCATGGTGTGGTCCTTCGTTAGCATTCGATGACGTTCACGGCGAGACCGCCGCGCGACGTTTCCTTGTATTTCGTCTTCATGTCGGCGCCGGTTTCGCGCATCGTCTTGATTACGGAATCGAGCGATACGTAGTGCTGGCCGTTGCCCTTGAGCGCCATGCGCGACGCGTTCAGCGCCTTAATCGCACCCATCGCGTTGCGCTCGATGCACGGGATCTGCACGAGCCCGCCGACCGGGTCGCAGGTCATCCCGAGGTTGTGCTCCATGCCGATCTCGGCCGCGTTCTCGACCTGGTCGGGCGTACCGCCCATCACGGCGGCGAGCGCGGCGGCGGCCATCGAGCAGGCGACGCCCACCTCGCCCTGGCACCCGACTTCCGCGCCGGAGATCGACGCCGTTTCCTTGTAGATGATCCCGATCGCCGCGGCCGTCAGCAGGAACTCGACGATGCCGGCTTCGTTCGAACCCGGCACGAATTTCACGTAGTAGTGCAGCACCGCGGGGATCACGCCGGCCGCGCCGTTGGTCGGCGCGGTGACCACGCGGCCGCCGGCCGCGTTCTCTTCGTTCACGGCCATCGCATACAGGTTGACCCAGTCGAGCATCGACAGCGGGTCGCGCAGCGACTCTTCCGAACGGGCACGCAGGTGGCGATTCATCTCGGCCGCGCGGCGCTTCACGCGCATCGGGCCCGGCAGGTCGCCCTCGACCTTGCAGCCGCGCTCGACGCAGGCGGCCATCGTGCGCCAGATCGCGAGCAGCCCGGCGCGCACTTCGTCGGCGGAGCGCAGCGCGCATTCGTTGCGCATCATCAGTTCGGCGATCGACAGCCCGTGTTCGCGGCACTGGCGCATCAGGTCGTCGCCGGTGCGGAACGGGTACGGCACCTCGACCGCCGCGCGCACGCCGTTCACGCGATCGCCGTCGCGGTTCACGACGAAGCCGCCGCCGACCGAGTAATACTCTTTCTCGACGAGCAACTGACCGTGCTCGTCGAAGGCCTGGAAGCGCATTCCGTTCGGGTGCACGATGCTCGTGCCGCTCATCAGCTTGCGATAGAAGCCGATGTGTTCCTTTTCCTCGAAACGCACCGTCTGCTTGCCGAGCAGCGACAGCGACTTCTCCGCGCGGATCGCGGCGAGGCGCGGCTCGATCAGGTCCGGGTCGATCGTGTCGGGCAGGTGGCCCTCGAGGCCGAGCAGCACGGCCTTGTCGGTGCCGTGGCCCTTGCCGGTCGCGCCGAGCGAGCCGTACAGCTCGACCCGCACGCGGCGCACGAAGCCGAGCAGGTTCGCGTCCTCGACGTGCGACGCGAAGCGGCACGCGGCGATCATCGGGCCGACCGTATGCGAACTGGACGGGCCGATACCGATCTTGAACAGGTCGAACGCGCTGACGTTCATCTGGCTGCCTTTGCGCTTTCACGCGTTGAGTGACGTTGATTGGACGCCAGTACACCAAAGCGTAAAATCGGCCGATAGAACAAAAACGGCATCGGCGTGGGATACCGCCGCCAAGCACCGTGCCGGCCGGCCCGAAAGTGCGTTTTGGCGATGGTTCGCGACGAAAAACCACAAGTCCGGCCGGGGCCGATCGGCGACGCTGGCTTCATCCGCGCCGCCTCGGCAGCCGTACCCGCAACCAGAGTGAAACGAGTGAGACCGCCTGCCCGGCGTGACGAGATTGGCCGCGATGACACCCGACGTACCCGCTTCCCCCCTCGCAGAACCCGCGCCGCGGCGCATCCGCTTCGGCATCGTGCTGCTGCCGAACTTCACGCTGACGGCCTTCTCCGGCTTCGTCGACATGCTGCGGCTGTCGGCCGACGACGGCGACTACAGCAAGCCCGTGCGGTGCGCATGGAGCGTGATCGGCGAAACGCTCGCGCCGGTGCGCGCGAGCTGCGGGATCCAGATCACTCCCTGGGAGACCTTCGACGCGGCCGAGCCGTTCGACTATGTGGTGGTGGTCGGCGGGCTGCTGCATTCGGGGCCGCAGGCCGGCCCGCAAACGCTCGACTTCATCCGCCACGCGGCGGCCGGCGGCGCGACCGTCGTCGGCATCTGCACCGGCGTGTTCACGCTGATGCGCGCCGGCGTGCTCGACGGCTACCGCACCTGCGTGAGCTGGTTCCATTACTGGGATTTCATCGAGCGCTTTCCGTCAGCCGATCCCGACCTGCTGATCGCCGACCGGCTGTTCGTGATCGACCAGCGCCGGATCACCTGTTCGGGCGGCCGCGCGTCGATCGACGTCGCGGCGGCCATCCTGCTGCGCCATTTCGATCACGCCACGGTGCAGAAGGCGCTGCGCATCCTGCTCGTCGGCGAGATGCAGAAAGGCAACGCGCCGCAACCGCATCCGCCGGGCCTCGAACCGGCGACGCACCCGAAGGTCAAGCGCGCGATTCTCCTGATGGAACAGCATGTCGGGCGCGCGCTGTCGCTCGACGAACTCGCGAACAAGCTCGACCTGTCGACGCGGCAGCTCGAGCGGCTGTTCAAGGCCGAGACGGGCAAGAGCCCGCAGGCATTCGCGAAGCAGGTGCGGCTGCGCACGGCCGCGTGGCTGCTGACGAGTTCGGATCGCACCGTCGCCGATATCGCGTCGAGCTGCGGATTCGCCGACGCATCGCACCTCGGGCGCGAATTCCGCAAGCAGTTTGGCGTGCCACCGGCGACTTATCGGGAGCGTGGTGGGGAAGCGGCGGCGCCGGCACCTGATGTCGTCAACGAAGAGGTGGATTGACCGCTACGGGCGGCCGCCGCGGACCCACGCACTCGCATGACCGGGTTTCAGCGCTGCGGATCGGGAGAGGTCGGCAGCCCCGCGCGCTCGAGCCCCCGTGCGATGCGCGCGAGATCGTCCGGGTTCCGGAACGGCATGCAGACGATGCGCTCGGTGAACGAGTAAGCCGGGTTGATCGCGAGCAGCGCGCGCCAGACGTCGCGCGCCTCGTCGATATATCCGAGGTTGCCGAGCGCCGACGCGAGATACGCGCGGCTCATGTCCGTCTCGGGAACCAGCAGGATCCGCTCGCGCAGGATCTCGACGGCTGCTTCATAGTCGCCCGCGACGAGATGCGCGACACCGAGATGGTGCAGATACCCCTGCGTGAAATACGGATCGAGCCGCATCGCGCGCTCGAGATCCTGGATCGCCGCCCGGGGGTGCCCCGTGTAGATGTTCAGCGTGGCCCGCAGCGACAGCGCCGGCGCGAAGTTCGGATTGAGCGCCAGCGCCGCGTCGACTTCAGCTGCCCAGCGCTCGAAGTCTTTCCGGTACATCGCGACCAAGGCGGCCACGCCATGCGCGAACGGGTCGCCCGGATCGCGCACGAGCGCCTGGCCGACCTGTTCGTCGGCCTCGGCGAGCGCGCGTCCGGGATCGTCGGTCCAGCGGTTGAAATACGCATGCGCAAGCGCCATGCCGAGCGCCGCATAGGGCGCCGGATAGTCGGGATCGAGCGCGATCGCCCGCCGGAACAGGTCGCTCGAGCGCTCAAACACCGCGGCATTCTGCGTCGCGCCCCGCTGCATCGCCCGGCCTCTCAGGAAGCACCGGTACGCCTCCATGTGGGTCGTTCCGCCCCCGGACTCAGCGCCCGGCCACAACGCGACCTCGACCGGGTTCAACGCCGCGCTCAGCTCGGCCACGATCCTGCGGGCGACCTCGTCCTGCACCGCGAAGATGTCGTGAAGCTCCCGGTCGTAACGCTCGGCCCACAGCTGGTTGCCGCTCGTCCCGTCGCTCAGCTGCGCGACCACGCGGATACGGTTGCAGTTGCGCCGAATGCTCCCGTCGACGATGTAGCGCGCACCGAGCTCGCTTGCAATGCGGCGCACGTCGGTCGGCGCGCCCTTGTACGCGAAGCTGGAGCTTCGCGCGATCACGACCAGGCTCGGGATCTTCGACAACGTCGTGATGATCTCGTCCGCGAGCCCGTCGGCGAAGCAATCCTGCTCCGCATCGTTGCCGAGGCTGGCGAACGGCAGGATCGCGAGCGACGGCGTGGGCGACGACCGTAATGAAGGGGTGGACGAGGGCCGGCCGGCGGCTTCGCCGGCACCGGCAACAGCGCCCTTGAAGCAATAGCCGATGCGCGGAATGGTGGCGATCCACGCGTCGCCTTCGGGCGTGGCGCCCACCACCTTGCGCAGCAGCGCGACCTGGACCGACAGATTGCTTTCCTCGACGGCAACCCCTGGCCACGCGGCATCCATCAGTTCCGCCTTGGTGACGATCTCGCCCTGCCGCCTGAGCAACGCCGCCAGCAGCAGGATGCCCCGATGCCCGACCGCCACGCGCTCTCCGTCCCGCAGCAGTGTCCCGTTGTCCAGATTGAGCAGGAACGGGCCGAAGGTGAAACGCTGTCCCAGCATACGTCTCCATGCCGCGGCGGCTTCAGGAATGTTTTGGATTTTATTCGGCGATCCTTCGATACGCCGGCGCTCGCCATCTCGATACTGCGTGTCACTGCGGCAGCTTGCCCCGGCACGACTACCCCGACCGGCGGCCGCAGAAATACGACCACTGCATCGATCACCTGGAGAGGCAAACGAAATGGGAAGCTTATCATCGCCCGCGCCGTCGGTCGCGAGCCGGACGGCCGTCGTGCTCGTACACGGCGGTTTCGTCGACGGCTCGGGCTGGGAAGGCGTCTACCGGATCCTGACGCGTGACGGCTACGACGTCCACATCGTCCAGAACCCCACGCTGTCGCTTGCCGGCGACGTCGCCGCGACACATGCGGTGATCGACGCGCTGGAGAAGCCGGTCATCCTGGTCGGCCATTCGTATGGCGGCGTCGTCATCACCGAGGCTGGCAACCATCCGAAGGTCGCGGGGCTCGTCTATGTGACGGCGTTCGCGCCGGAGACCGGCGAGTCCGTCGCGTCGCTGATCGCGAATCCCGCGCCCGGCGCGCCGGTTCCGCCGATCCTGCCTCAGCCGAACGGATTCCTGCTGCTCGACCCGGCGCAATTCGCCGACGCGTTCGCGGCCGACCTCGAGCCCGCGCAGGCGGCTTTCATGGCCGCGTCGCAGGTGGCGTGGGGGCTGGACGCGCTGAATGGCGCGGCCACCGCGCCGGCCTGGAAGACGAAACCGAGCTGGTACCTGGTCGCAAAGGACGACCGGATGATCCCGCCCGACGCGCAGCGCGCGATGGCAACGCGTGCAGGGGCCACCGCGGTCGAGCTGGACGGCAGCCACGCGATCTACGTGTCGCAGCCCGGCGGCGTGGCCGAGCTGGTCGACGCGGCTGCCGAAGCGGTCGCGACGTCCAGGCGCTGAATTCCGCCGCGCAAGCGCAATCGGTATCGCGCCGCCCCGCACGCGGGCGGCGCACCTCTCGATTCAACTTTCAAGAAGAGGCATCTCATGCAGCCTAATTCCCTCTCCCTCCGGCGCGCCGTGCTCGGCGCACTCGGCGCGATGTCGCTGACGATCGGCATTGTCGCGTCAAGCCCCGCCGCCGCCGAACCGGTCAACAACGTGGTGCTGGTGCACGGCGGCTTCGTCGACGGCAGCGGCTGGGAAGCCGTCTACAAGCTCCTGAAGGCCAAGGGCTTCAACGTGAGCGTCGTGCAGAACGCGACGACGACGCTCGCCGCCGACGTGGCCGCGACGAAGGCCGTCGTCGATGCGCAGGACGGCCCCGTGGTGCTGGTCGGTCATTCATACGGCGGCGTGGTCATCACGGAGGCCGGCAACGATCCCAAGGTCGCTCGGCTCGTCTACATCGCGGCGTTCGCGCCGGACAAGGGCGAGTCCGTACAGAAGCTGATCGCCAACCCGCCGCCGGGCGCGTCGCCCCCGCCGATCCTGCCGCCGGTCAACGGCTTCCTGATGCTGGACAAGGCGAAGTTCGCCGCGTCCTTCGCCGGCGACGTGAAGCCCGAACGCGCGGCCTTCCTCGCCAATTCGCAGGTGCCGTGGGGCGTCGATGCACTCGCCGGCGAAGTGGCCTCCCCCGCGTGGCGCGCGAAGCCGAGCTGGTATCTGGTCACGCGCGACGACCGGATGATCCCGCCGGATGCGCAGCGCGCGATGGCCAGGCGCGCCGGCGCCACCGTCGTCGAAACGGCGGGCAGCCATGCCGTGTACGAGTCGAAGCCCGCGACCGTCGCGACGCTGATCGTGCAGGCGGCCGCCGCGAAAAACTGAGCGCGGCACCCGGCACGCGGCGCCCTTCGAGAGTCGTATCGAAGGGCGCCTTGTCGCACTCGGCCTGCTTCGACGAGTGCCGCACACACGCTCGCCCGCTGAATTGAAATCAATTGAAACCGGTTCCAATCAACTTGACCGACGTTGCACCCCGTTAACCGAGGGTTATCCCGGATGCTCCGTCACGCTCAAATTTGTATGATGACCACATCACCTTACAAACCAGAGCGCCATGTTCGAGAAAATTCCCGCCCGTGCGATGAGCGACCATGTCGCGCAGCAACTGCTCAAGCAGATCGAAGCCGGCAGTTTCTCGGCTAGCGGCAAGCTGCCGACGGAAGCCGTGCTCGCGCAGGAATTCGGCGTGAGCCGCACCGTGATCCGCGAGGCGATCTCGCGGCTGAAGAACGAAGGCGTGGTCGAGCCGCGCCAGGGCAGCGGCGTGTTCGTGAACCAGCACGGCGCGATCCGGCCGCTGCGGATCGACTACGCGGAAGCGGTCGAGGCCACCTCGCTGCCGCACTTGCTCGCAGTGCGCCGCGCGATCGAGGCCGAGGTCGCGGCCGAAGCGGCCCTGCATCACACCGATGAAGACATGGCCGACATCGACGATGCGCTGCGCAAGATCGACGATGCAGTGGCCGAAGGGCGCGACGGCGTCGCCGAAGACGTCGCGTTCCACCGCACGATCGCGGCCGTCACGGGCAACCCGTATTTCCTGAAGACGCTGCAGTTCCTGAACCAGTACCTCGAAGCCGGCGTGAAGGTCACGCGGCGCAACGAAGCGACGCGCGAGGACTTCTCGCGCCAGGTGCGCGAGGAACATGCGGCGATCGCCGACGCGATCCGTGCACGCGACCCGATGGCCGCCCGCAACGCGGCGCGCACGCACATGTACAACGCCGCCCGCCGTCTCGCGGAAGCCGGCATCTGCTGAAGCCGGCGGCCACTGCCCGATCGGGCGCCGCCGCCATCTCGAACCTCTCCCGAATCGATCAAGGTTGACCATGTCACGAAATGTTGGAGTCATCGGCCTCGGCGCGATGGGTCTCGGCGTCGCACGCTCGCTGCTGCGCGCCGGCCTGCGCGTCCACGCATGCGACGTGCGCGACACCGTGCTGCAGGCGTTCGCCGCCGAAGGCGGCGTGGCCTGCGCGACGCCGGCCGAACTCGGCGCGCAGTGCGACGTCGTCGTCACGCTCGTCGTCAATGCCGCCCAAACGGAAACGGTGCTGTTCGGCGAGCACGGCGCGGTCGCGGCGATGAAGCCGGGCGGCGTCGTGATCGCGAGCGCGACCGTCGCGCCCGAATTCGCGGTCGCGCTCGGCGCACGCATCGAGGCCGCCGGCCTGCAGATGCTCGATGCGCCCGTGTCGGGCGGCGCTGCGCGTGCGGCCTCCGGCGAGATGACGATGATGACGTCGGGCCCGGCCGCCGCGTACGCGGGTTGCGAAGACGTGCTCGCCGCGATCGCCGGCAAGGTCTATCGCCTCGGCGACGCACACGGCATCGGCTCGAAAGTGAAGATCATCAACCAGCTGCTGGCCGGCGTGCACATCGCCGCGGCCGCCGAAGCGATGGCGCTGGGTTTGCGCGAAGGCGTGGACGCCGACGCGCTGTACGACGTGATCACGCACAGCGCCGGCAATTCGTGGATGTTCGAGAACCGCGTGCCGCACATCCTGAACGGCGACTACACGCCGCTGTCGGCCGTCGACATCTTCGTGAAGGATCTCGGCCTCGTGCTCGATACCGCGCGCCGCAGCAAGTTCCCGCTGCCGCTGTCGGCCACCGCGCACCAGATGTTCATGAGCGCGTCGAGCGCCGGCCACGGCGGCGAGGACGATTCCGCCGTGATCAAGACTTTCCCCGGCATCACGCTGCCGCCCGCCCGCTGATTCGAACGACGCTCCTGCCATGACCGCTTCCGCTTCCCGTCCCCTGCTCGGCTGTATCGCCGACGATTTCACCGGCGCGACCGATCTCGCGAACATGCTCGTCAAGAGCGGCATGCGCACCGTGCAGACGATCGGCGTGCCCGCCGACGGCGCCGCGGCCGACACGGCCATCGACGCCGACGCGATCGTCGTCGCGCTGAAGTCGCGCACGATCCCGGCGGCCGACGCCGTCGCGCAATCGCTCGCCGCGTACGAATGGCTGCGCGCGCAGGGTTGTCGCCAGTTTTTCTTCAAGTACTGCTCGACGTTCGACTCGACCGACGCGGGCAACATCGGGCCGGTGGCCGATGCGCTGCTCGACGCGGCCGGCGGCGGCTTCACGATCGCGTGCCCGGCGTTCCCGGAGAACGGCCGCACGATCTATCGCGGCCACCTGTTCGTCGGCGACGTGCTGCTGAACGAATCGGGGATGGAGAACCACCCGCTCACGCCGATGAAGGACGCGAACCTCGTGCGCGTGCTGCAGCATCAGACGACCTCGGCGGTCGGCCTGATCCGCCATGACACGATCGCGCTCGGCGCGGCTGCCGTCCGTACGCGGATCGAGCAGCTGCGCGCGGAAGGCGTGCGTTTCGCGATCGCCGACGCGCTGTCGGACCGCGACCTCTACGTGCTCGGCGAAGCGTGCGCGGGCCTGCCGCTCGTCACCGGCGGCTCGGGCATCGCGCTCGGCCTGCCCGCGAACTTCCGCCGCGCGGAGCAACTGCCCGAACGCGACAACGCGGCGTCGCTGCCGCGCATCGACGGGCTGTCGGCGGTGCTCGCCGGCAGCGCGTCGAAGGCTACCAACGCGCAAGTCGCCGCGTGGCGCGCGACGCGGCCGAGCTTCCGCATCGATCCGCTCGCGGCATCGCGCGGCGAACCCGTCGTCGACCAGGCGCTCGCGTTCGCGCGCTCGCACCTGCCGCAGCCCGTGCTGATCTACGCAACCGCGACGCCCGATGAAGTGAAGGCCGTGCAGCAAACGCTCGGCGTCGCAGCAGCCGGCCATCTCGTCGAAAGCACGCTCGCGGCGATCGCACGCAGCCTGCGCGAACTCGGCGTGCGCAAGTTCGTCGTCGCCGGCGGCGAAACGTCCGGCGCGGTCGTGCAAGCGCTCGACGTGAAGTCGCTGCAGATCGGCGCGCAGATCGATCCGGGCGTGCCGGCGACGGCCACCATCGACGCGCAGCCGCTCGGCCTCGCGCTGAAATCCGGCAACTTCGGCACGACGGACTTTTTCGACAAGGCGCTGCGCGCGCTGGACGGAGCCGCACGATGAGCGACGAAGCGAAACTGCGCGAAGAGATCTGCATCGTCGGTGCCAGCCTGTACGCGCGCGGCCACGCAGTCGGAAGCGCCGGCAACATCAGCGCGCGCCTGCCCGACGGCTGGCTGATCACGCCGACCGATGCATGCCTCGGCCGGCTTGACCCGAACGACATCGCGAAGGTCGGCACGGACGGCCAGCCGGTATCGGGCGGCAAGCCGTCGAAGACGCTCGCGCTGCATCGCGGCATCTATGCGCGCAACGCGGAAGCGAACGGCGTCGTCCACACGCATTCGACGCACCTCGTCGCGCTGACGCTCGCGGGCGTGTGGCGCGACACCGACGTGCTGCCGCCGATCACACCGTACTACGTGATGAAGGTCGGCCACATTCCGCTGATCCGCTACCGCCGACCCGGCGACCCGGCCGTCGCGGCCGAAGTCGCGGCGCGGGCCGATCAGGTGCGCGGCGTGCTGCTCGACCGCCTCGGCCCCGTGATGTGGGGGCCGTCGGTATCGCAAGCATCGTACGCACTCGAAGAACTCGAGGAAACGGCACGGCTGTGGCTGATGACGCAGCCGAAGCCCGCGCCGCTGTCCGAAGCGGCGCTCGACGAACTGCGCCAGACCTTCGGCGCGCGCTGGTAGCCCGACGCGCGCGACACGCACCGATTCCCATGCCCGCCGTGTGCGCGGGCCCTTCCGCCAGCACACACACGATCCGGCGGCGTACGCGCCGCCGGCACACGATATTCATGGAGACGACGATGACTGCTCTCGACGCGGCCGCAAGCCGCTCGCCCGCCGCGCCCGCCCATGCGGCCGAACTCGACCGCACCTACAAGAAAGTGTTCTGGCGCATCGTGCCGTTCCTGATGCTCTGCTACGTGGTCGCGTATCTCGACCGCGTGAACGTCGGCTTCGCGAAGCTGCAGATGTCGCAGGATCTCGCGTTCAGCGAAACCGTGTTCGGGCTCGGCGCCGGCATCTTCTTTCTTGGCTATTTTCTGTTCGAACTGCCAAGCAACATGCTGATGCACCGCCTCGGCGCACGCATCTGGATCGCGCGGATCATGATCACGTGGGGCTTGCTGTCCGCGCTGTTCGCGTTCGTGAAGACGCCGACGCAGTTCTACGTGCTGCGCTTCCTGCTCGGCCTCGCGGAAGCCGGCTTCTATCCGGGCGTGATCCTGTACCTCACGTACTGGTTCCCGTCGCATCGCCGCGCGAAGATCATCGCGGTGTTCATGTCCGCGATTCCCGTGTCGGGCATCTTCGGCAACCCGCTGTCGGGCTGGATCATGGAGCGCTTCCACGGCGGCTCGGGTTTCCACGGCTGGCAATGGATGTTCATGATCGAAGCCGTGCCGGCCGTGCTCGTCGGCATCGCGACGATCCTGTATCTCGACAACAGCATCCGCGGCGCGAAGTGGCTCGACGAGCGCGAGAAGCAGCTGCTCGAGGACGAGATCGCCGCGCAGCCGCAGGAACAGCAGAAGCACGGCCATTCGCTGAAGGCCGTGTTCTCGGACCCGCGCATGTGGTGGATGTCGCTGATCTACTTCGCGTTCGTCACGGGCCAGTACGGCCTCACGTTCTGGATGCCGACGCTCGTGAAATCGACCGGTATCACCGATACGCTCCAGATCGGCCTGCTGTCGGCGATTCCGTTCCTCGTCGCGATCGTCGTGATGAACCTGTTCGGCCACAGCGCGGACAAGCGCCGCGAACGCCGCTGGCACCTGATCGTGCCGGCGCTGATGGGCGCGGTCGGGTTTGCGGTTGCCGCGTCGTACTCGCACAATACGGCGGTGTCGATCGTATTCCTGTCGCTCGCGGCAGGCGGCGTGCTGACCTGCGCGCCGCTGTTCTGGTCGCTGCCGACCGCGTTCCTCGCGGGCTCCGCGGCCGCGGCCGGGATCGCGATCATCAACTCAGTCGGCAACCTCGCCGGATTCGCGAGCCCGTACGTGATCGGCTACCTGAAAGACGTCACGCACAGCACGTCGTCCGGCATGTACGTGCTGGCCGCGATGCTCGTGATCGGCGCGATCGCCGTGTGGCTCACGCCCGCGAAACTCGTGAACCGCTGATCCGGCGAACTGCACAATTCGACGCGGGGCGCCGTGCGCCCCGCCCCACTCATTCACAGGACCCGCTGCCATGCCACGCTTCGCCGCCAACCTCTCGATGATGTACACCGAGCATGCGTTCCTCGAACGCTTCGCCGCTGCCTCGTACGACGGCTTCAAGGCCGTCGAGTACCTGTTCCCGTACGACTTCGCCGCCGAGGACATTCGCGCGCGCCTCGACGCGCACAACCTCGAACAGGCGCTGTTCAACGCGCCGCCGGGCGACTGGGCCGCGGGCGAACGCGGCATCGCGTCGCTGCCGGGCCGCGAGGACGAGTTCCGCCGCGGCATCGACCAGGCGCTCGACTATGCACGCGTGCTCGGCAACAAGAAGCTGCACGTAATGGCCGGCATGGTGCCGCCGGGCGCCGACCGCGCGCGCCATCGCGACACCTACCTCGCGAACCTGCGCCATGCGGCACAGGCCGCTGCCGCGCACGGCGTCACGATCCTGATCGAGCCGATCAACCAGCGCGACATGCCCGGCTACTTCCTGAGCCGCCAGGACGACGCGCAGGCGATCTGCGCGGAAGTCGGCGCGCCGAACCTGAAGGTGCAGTTCGACTGCTACCACTGCCAGATCGTCGAAGGCGATCTCGCGATGAAGCTCAAGCGCGATTTCGCGGGCATCGGCCACATCCAGATCGCCGGCGTGCCCGAACGCCACGAGCCGGATATCGGCGAACTCAACTACCCGTACCTGTTCGCGCTGATCGACACGCTCGGCTACGACGGCTGGATCGGCTGCGAATACCGCCCGAAGGCCGGCACGTCCGAAGGCCTCGGCTGGGTCAGGCCGTACCTGTAATTCCCGTATTCCTTTGAGGGTGAAGAACATGAAAGTACTGATCACCGGCGGCGCCGGCTTTCTCGGCCAGCGTCTCGCGCGCAAGCTGCTCGAGCGCGGCGAACTGACCGGCCCCGACGGCCGCGGCGAGAAGATCGACGAGCTGGTGCTGCTCGACGTCGTCAAGGGCAGCGACTTCGGCGATGCGCGCGTGACGTCCATCGTCGGCGACATCGCCGATCGCGCGGTACTCGAAAGCGCGATCGACACGCAGACGGGCGCGATCTTCCACCTCGCCGCGATCGTCAGCGGGCAGGCCGAAGCCGATTTCGATCTCGGCATGCGGATCAACCTCGACGCATCGCGCACGCTGCTCGAAGTGTGCCGGGCACGCGGCCATCAGCCGCGCGTCGTGTTCACGAGTTCCGTCGCGGTCTATGGCGGCGCGCTGCCCGACGTCGTGCAGGACGACACCGCGCTGAATCCGCAATCGTCGTACGGCGCCGAGAAGGCCATCGCCGAACTGCTGCTGTGCGACTACGCGCGGCGCGGCTTCGTCGACGGCCGCGTGTTGCGGCTGCCGACGATCAGCGTGCGGCCGGGCCGGCCGAACGCGGCGGCATCGTCGTTCGCGAGCGGCATCATCCGCGAGCCACTGAACGGCGAGGAAAGCGTATGCCCGGTGCCCGGTTCGACGCGGCTGTGGCTGCTGTCGCCGCGCGGCGCAATCGAAGCGCTCGTCGCCGGTTGCGAGATCGACAGCGCGAAGCTCGGCAACAAGCGCGTGATCAACCTGCCGGGCCTGTCGGTCTCGGTCGACGAGATGATCGAAGCGCTGCGCGAAGTCGCGGGCGACGAGGTCGTGAAGCGGATCCGTCATGCGCCCGACGAGCGTGTCGAGAAGATCGTCGGCAGCTGGCCGGGCCGCTGGGACACGTCGCGTGCGGAAGCGCTCGGACTGAAGGGCGATACGTCGTTCGCCGATGTGATCCGCAGCCATATCGCCGACGAACGGCGCTGAATCGCGCGCCGCGTCGCGCCCGGCTGCGTCAGCGCGGCCGGGGGGATTCCCCGATCGGCAACGACGCGGGTTTCGTGCCACCCGGCCGGTTCGACGAACCGGCCGCCCACTGCCACGCGAGCAGGCCCGGCAGATAGAACAGCAGGTCGCGCACGCGGCGGGCGCCGGCCAGTGCCAGGCAGGTCGGCGGGTCGAACCCGAGCAACCCGCCGATCAGCACGAACCCGCCCTCCTGCACACCCAGGCCACCCGGCATCAGGAACGCGATGCTGCTCACGAGCTGGATCAGCGCCTCAATCGCCAGCGCCTGCGCAAAGGTCGGATCGGCGCCGAGGAAATACAGCGCCAGCCAGATTTCCAGCGCGTAGCCCGCGAACTGCAGCGTCTGCCAGATCCCCAGATAGCGCACGACGACACCCGTCTTTCTCCAGATCAACCGGATCGACTGATCGGTACGCGCCGATTCGCCGACCAGCGCCACCACCTTGCCGCTCGTGACGCGGTTGAGCACGCGCATCGCGCGCTCGAACGGCCGCGCATGCTGCACCAGCGCGAACAGCAGCAGCACCGGCACCAGCGCGGCCATGCCGATCGCGAGGTTCCCGGCCACCCGTGCGGCGTCGGACGACACGTGTTCGAGCACGTAGCCGATCGCAACCAGCGCGAAGATCAACTGGCTGATCAGCGTCAGCTGCATGTCGGCGACGAGGCTCGCCACGGCGGTCGCGGGGCGCACGCCGGCCTGCCGCAGCAAGCCGAACGACACGATCTCGCCGCCGATGCGCGCGACCGGCAGCAACCCGTTGATCGATTCACGGATCCACACGAGCTTGAGCATCGTCATGAACGACGGCCGGCGCGGGCCGCGGATCAGCATCCGCCAGTCCCACGCATTCGCGAGCATCGGCAAGATATGCGCGAGCGCGGCGACCAGCAGCCCGGCACCGGCGATCTGCAAGCGATGAAGGATATCCAGCGGATGTTCGCGCCAGATCAGCCACACCGCGAGCGCCAGCCCGCCGAGCGCGGCGGCGCGTCCTACATGTCGGAGCCGCGCGTCGCCGCGCGAGGCGCCCGGGTCCGCACGGGCGGCGTCGGTGTGCGTCCCGGTGGTCACGATTCACCCGCCGGCGACAGCAGGCCTTCCCGGTCGACGCGAAAACGCGTGCCGCGCCACACGACGTGCGACGAGAAGAAGCTCGACACGAACACCAAGAACTGTAGGAGATCGACGAACGGCAGCCAGAATGCGCCGCGCAGGCCGGCGCCGGTCGCGCGGCTCGTTTTCACCATCAGCAGCACCCGCGCGGCGAGCGCCGCGACCGTCAGCGCGCATGCGGCGGCCGCGCCGCCGGAGAACAGCAACGCCAGCAACGCGAGCGGCAGCGGGTGCATCAGCACCGACCCCGCATGACCGAGCCGGTCCGCGGCGCGAATGGTGCAGCTCCAGCGCAATTCGTGAGCGTACAACCGGGCGAACGTCTCCTCGACACACGCATGGCCGACGACGAACGGCGGAATGACGACCTGCGCGCCCGCTTGCCGCACCGCTTCGCCGAGTGCGTGATCTTCCGCCAGGTGATGCGCGAAACGCGCCAGCCCGCCGATGCGCTCGAGCGTCGCGCGCGTGATCGCAATCGTCTGACCGAAGCACGGCCGCGCGCGCCCGATGAAGAGCCCGGTGATCACGCCCGGCAGGAAATGGTAGTTCGTCATCGCAACGGCGACTCCGGGCCAGAAACCCGGCGATGCGACGCCGCGATACACGCTCGTCACGATGCCGACATCCGGCTGCTGTAGCGCGCCAACGACGGCGCGCAGATAATCGCGCTCGACCACCACGTCGCTGTCGGCGAGACAGAGTACCGAATGCTCCGCGTGTTCGAGCATGTTCACGAGATTGGCGATCTTGCGGTTCGGCCCGTACAGCCGCGCATCGGCCACAACCTTGATGTTTGCGTCCGGGTAGCGTGCGCGCAGCGTCTCGACGGCCGCCAGTGCGGCGTCGCACGCATCGTGCACGCCGAACAGGTGCTGGACCGGCCCGGGATAATCTTGCACGAAGAAGCTTTCGAGATGCTGTACGAGATCCCATTCGTCGCCGTGCAGCGGCTTCGCGACGGTGACGCCCGGAAACGCGCGCGGCTCCGCCGCCGCTCGCGAAAAGAACCGGCCGACCAGCACGCTGGCCGTGATCGTGTACGCAATCCCCAGCAACACGCCCAGCCCGCAGACGATCGACATTGCGCCGGCCAGCGCGTGCAGCACATGCAGCAAAACCATGCTTCTCCCCAGTGGTGACCCGTACGACCGCGACGCCCGGGAACGGCCGTGCGCACGCGGGCTCACCCGTGCGCGCCGCCGTACCGGTTCCCGTTGAGCCGGATATGAAGGACGACCAAGCGACGATACGCGCAATCAGATGACACAACTACCGTGCGGCGATCGATTCCGGTCACGCGCACGTAGCCGCATGCCACCGCGCCCTTGAACGCCGCGCCGGCAAGCTTACGGGCTGACAGGATCGCGGTGGCGACCGCCACGACGATCCAGATGCGAAACGTCATCGTGGTGAAAAATGCTTCGGGTACGCGCCATGCGAGCAGCGAAACCAGCACGAAACACTGGATGAACATGCCGGCCAGTGCGGCGATCAGCAGGTGGGCGCGCCATCGCTCGATCGTCGAGGGTGCCATCAGGAATGAACCTCCCGTACGGGCGACACGCATCGACCGTAGGTCGATCGAAAGGGTCGCGGATTGGCGGGCGGGCCCATCCGGCTCGTGCCGGAGGCGCCCGACCCGGTTCGGGATCAGGGGATGCGGAGAACCACCCGAGAAATGTTGTGGCCGATGGTAGCGGGATTGCCGGCGCCAAACCTTAAGCGTTCTTCAGAATCGCGCGGCATTCGAACGGGGCCCGATTACATTCCGTTGCACGGCCCGCGCGGTCAGGCTCGTACAATCGCGGTTGCCTGCACACGAATCGACCATGCGACTCCTCCTTGTTGAAGACGACGACCTGATCGGCAGCGGCCTCGAGATCAGCCTCGGCCAGGCCGGTTATCACGTCGACTGGTTGCGCGACGGCCACGCGGCCGCCGCCGCGCTCGCGACGACGCGCTTCGCGCTCGTCGTACTCGATCTCGGCCTGCCCGGTAAATCGGGAACGGAACTGCTGCGCGCGCTGCGCGATGCGGGCGATACGGTTCCCGTGCTGGTGCTGACCGCGCGTGGCACCGTGGCCGACCGCGTCCGCGGCCTCGACGACGGCGCGGACGACTATCTCGCGAAACCGTTCGAGCTGTCCGAGGTGCTCGCCCGCTGTCGCGCGCTCGTGCGACGCTCGCAGGGCCGGGCCGGCGATGAAATCGTGTGGCGCGACATCACGATCGACCTGACCGCGCATACGGTAACGCGCGATGCGTCGCGCATCGCGCTCACGTCGCGCGAGTGGGCGATCCTCGTTCAGCTCGTCGGCCACCCGGGCGTTCCGCAGTCTCGCGCGCGCCTCGAGGACAGCCTGTACGGCTGGCAGGAAGGCATCGAAAGCAACGCGATCGAGGTCCATGTTTCGAACCTGCGCAAGAAGCTCGGCGCGGAACTGATCCGCACCGTCCGCGGCATCGGCTACGTCGTCGATCTCCAATGATCGCCCGCTCGATACGACGCCGCGTGTCGCTGATGGCGATCGGCTGCGTGACCGGCGTCTGGCTCGTCGCCGTGTTCGGCAGCATCCACTACGCGACACGCGAGATCGGCGAATGGGAAGATGCCCGTCTCGCCGAATACGCGTCGCTGCTGGTCAATCTCGCACCGGCCGATCTCGACCGCCTTGCCCGCGTGCCGCCCGACGCGCGGGTCGAACTGTCGTTCGGCGCATCGCGATCCGGGCCTGACAGCGACGGCGACCGCTTGCCGCGCGACGTGCTGTTCGACGTGCGCGACGCACAAGGCAACGTCGTTGCGTCGAGCCTTCCCGCTGCCGCGGCGGGGTTGCCCGATGCGCGTGACGCGCACGACGCCCCGCGGACGATCGTGATCGGCGATGCCCAGTGGCGCACGTATACGCTGCGCGAGAACACGTCGGGACGCCGCGTGCGCGTGATGGAGACCGTCAATACGCGCAGCGATCTGGCGACCGGCATCGCACGCGGCATCGTCCTGCCGCTGATCGTCGCGCTGCCGGTGCTCGCGCTGCTGCTCTGGGTCACGATCGGACGCAGTCTCGCGCCGTTGAAGACGCTGTCCACGCTGATCGGCGCGCGCGATGCACGATCGCTCGAACCGCTCGCCATCACGACCGTCCCGGACGAAGTGCGCACGCTGGTCGACGCGATCGACCGCCTGCTCGCGCGGCTACGGCAATCGATCGTGCGCGAACGCGCGTTCACGTCCGATGCCGCGCACGAACTCAAGACACCGCTCGCCGCGATCAAGGTGCAGGCGCAGGTGGCAATCGCGACCGACGATCCGGCGCGCAAGCAGCTGGCGATGCAGCGCGTCGTGCAAGGCGTCGACCGCAGTGCGCGGCTCGCCGAACAGTTGCTGCTGCTCGCGCGGCTCGACGAATACGAACGCATTCCGACGCGCGCGGTCGTCGTGCGCAAACTCGTCGACGCGGCGATCGACCGCCATCTGGCGAAGGCGGCTGACAAGGACATCGCCATCGTCGCCGGCCATCTCTCAATGCGCGCGATCGACGCCGATCCAATCCTGATCGGCATCCTGCTCGACAATCTCGTCGACAACGCCGTCAAGTACGGCCGCCACGGCGGGCGCATCGAGCTCGGCGTGGACGACGACGGCGCACTGCAACGCATCGTCGTGCGCGACGACGGGCCCGGTGTCGCGCCCGGTGAGCACGAACGGCTCGGCGACCGCTTCTATCGCGGCAGCGGTGCGCACTCGCCCGGCAGCGGGCTCGGTCTGTCGATCGTCACACGCATCGCGCAATATTTCGGCGGCACCGTGCAGTTCGAGTCCGGTATCGGCAGCCAGGGCCTCGGCGTGGCGATCACGCTGCCGTCGGCGGATGCAGGTGGATCGATGCCGCGCGCTTAACGTTTCGTTAAGGATTCGACCGTAGAATCCGCCCGAACCATACCCCCTGTCACCCGTCAGGAGTCTCCATGTCCACACCCGCCCGCTATGACGCCGTTGCCCGTTTTCTTCACTGGCTGATCGTGGCGCTGGTCGTCGCGCAATACGCGATCGGCTGGACGATGCCCGACGTGCATCGCGACACGCAGCCGGTCGGCCTGATCGCCGCGCACCTGATCGTCGGCACGGCGCTGCTCGCGGCGATGGCGTGCCGCGTGCTGTGGCGCGCGACGCATCGCCCGCCGGCCAGCGACCTGTCGCCCGCGATGCGCGCGCTGTCGGGCGTCACGCACGGCGCGCTCTACCTGCTGCTGATCGCGGTGCCGCTGCTCGGCTGGATCAACGCGTCGTCACGCGCGTGGGCCGTGACGCTCGTCGGTGTCATTCCGCTGCCGGCGCTGTCGGCGGCCGGCTCCGGATTCGGTCACGCGATGGGCGACGTGCACGGCATCCTCGCGTGGGTCCTGTTCGCCGGCATCTGCCTGCACGTGGCGGCCGCCCTGTTGCACCGCTTCGTGCTGCGCGACCAGGTCGTGCAGCGCATGATGCCGTGGTGACCGGCCTGCCGGCTCATCGCGACCGGTTGACGAGCTGATCGCGACGCCGCGCGAAGCGGCGTGCTATGAGCGGCATCGCAGCCGGCGCCCTTCGTCCACGTCGCGTGGCGCGAAGGGCATGCGGTTTGTGGTCCCGCGAACACGACGGCCAGGCTTCACACACGATCATGTCGGCACCTAGTTGCTGGTTTGCGCCGGCATGCCGGGAGCCGGCACATGTGCAGGCGACGCCGCCATCCGTGCACGGTCCTGCTCGGCAAGCTTCGCTTCCGCGGCCTGGATGTCCGCCGGATACTCGCCGTCGTCGCCCTTCGCCGGGTCATACCCGGCCGCTTCCAGACGCATCAGTTCGTCGCGAACCTGCGCGCGCGTCAGCGGCGCAGTCGATTGCGCGAATGCAGACTGACCGGCGATCGCACCGATCATCATCAGTAGTGCGATATATGTTTTCATCATGAACTCCTTCAATATTGCGTTTCGATCAACCGTGGGAAATGCGTGACCTGCGGATGCAGGCGGGTACGTCAGCTGCCGAAATAGATCGTGCAGAAACTCGCGGGGCCGACGCATGCGGCAGCGCGCGGATGGGGCGACATCGTCACCGGTTTGCCGGCTTCGGATGAAACGGCCGGATCACTGCCGTGCGCCGTGCTCGCCTGGCGCTGCGGCATCTGTTCGGCCTGTTGCCGGAACAGCGGGCTCACGTCCGGATACGACGCGTCGGTCACGAAGCGCAACCCGTTGTTTTCCGCGTCGATCAGTTGTTGCGTGACCTGCGCGCGCGTCAGCGCCTGTGCCGACGCTTGCGTCGCGACACCCGCGACGGACATCGCCACCACCGTGGCGGCCACCAGCCAATGCGTGTTCATGTTTCACTCCTTCAGAAGTCAACGAGACGACGTGCTACACCCGTATGACGACGGAGGGGCTGTGTTTATTCCCGGCCTTTCGTTCCGCGAGTGCCGGGTGTTCATCAAACTGTCATTCATTCGTCAGCGGGCGTAACCTGACGTAACGCAGCGCCCGTAGGGGTTCGGGCAGACTGACGTCACCTCATACGGATCGCGTTCCGATCGACCATGTCCGTCGCTTACGACTATGCAGCCGGCCTGCTTCGCAAGCTGTACGACCGCCATATCGATGGCGGCGCGGTGCTCGACACGGCCGCGTTCCCGGACGCCGAGCGTTTCGTGCGCGCATGGCCCGCGATCCAGGCCGAAGCGCTCGCCGTCGCGCGCGACATGCCGCGCATCCCGCGCTTCCACGAAATCATGCGCGAGCAGTACGACATCTCGGCCAACGATGCGCGCGACTGGCGGATGTTCATCATGCAGGCGTACGGCCAACGATTCCCGCGCAACCTGTCGCGCTGCCCGACCGTCGCATCGATCGTCGCGGCATCGCCGGACGTGCTGTCCGCGTCGCTGTCGTTCCTTGCGCCCGGCAAGCACATTCCGCCGCATCGCGGGCCGTTTCGCGGCATCCTGCGCGGCTATCTCGTACTGTCGATGCCCAAACGCGCGGACGGCACGCCTGCCGCCGTGCTGAAGGTCGACGGCCGCGAATACCGGCTCGACGAAGGCCGTTTCCTGCTGTGGGACGACACGTTCATGCACGAGGTGTGGAACGACAGCGACGCGGTGCGAATCGTGCTGCTGCTCGATATCCGCCGGCGCGGCATGCCGCGTTTGCTCACGTGGCTGTCGAATGCGGTGATCGGCATCGTGCGGCTCGGGATCCGGATCCGCGGGCGATCGATTCCGGTTTAGCGCGCACGCAGCGCCATCCTGACTTTCCGCTTCCAGCGGATCGCCTACACTACAGACCGTCCCTTCCGCGCGGCTCCTGCCAGCCACCGCCATGGCGCACCTCTTCTTCGCCGCATCGATCCAGCGGCATATCGAAACGCCCGAGCGCGATATCGACGCGCACACGGTCGGCGAAGCATTCGACACCGTTTTCAGCGAACAGCCACGGCTGCGCGGCTACATCCTCGACGACCAGGGCGCGCTGCGAAAGCATCTGTCGGTGTTCATCGACGGCCAGCCGATACGCGACCGCCAGCGCCTGTCCGATGCGCTGGGCGACGCCAGCCGCGTGTATGTCGTCCAGGCGCTGACGGGCGGATAAAGGGACGGATGCATCTACGAGGACCCGGTGCCCGAACACCGGGCCGCCCCTCAGGAGACATTGCACATGAACGATCGACTGCTCGTCGCCACCCGCAAGGGCCTGTTCATCCTGCAGCCCGACGGCCACGGCGGCTGGACGCCGGGCGAACCGCATTTCATCGGCGAGCCTGTCAGCATGGCGCTCGCCGACCCGCGCGACGGCACGCTGTATGCGGCGCTCAACCTCGGCCATTTCGGCGTGAAGCTGCATCGGCAGCGAGCCGGCGCCACCGACTGGGAAGAATGCGCGGTCCCCGTCTACCCGCCGCAACCGGCCGACGCGGCGCCCGCCGGCGCCGGTGCGCATGCCGGCACCGCCGACGCGGACGACGAGCCGCCCGGCGCACCGCAACCGCCGTGGACACTTCAGCAGATCTGGTCGCTCGAAGCCGGCGGCGCCGACGAGCCGGGCGTGCTGTGGGCCGGTACGATCCCCGGCGGGCTGTTTCGCTCCGACGACCACGGCGATTCATGGGTGCTCAACCGCGCGCTGTGGGACCGCCCCGAACGCGCGGAATGGGGTGGCGGCGGGTACGACGCGCCGGGCATCCATTCGGTGATGATCGATCCGCGCGACAGCCGGCACGTGACGGTCGGTATTTCGTGCGGCGGCGTCTGGCAAACCGCCGACGGCGGCGCGACATGGCGCGTGACCGCGGAAGGCATGGAAGCCGACTACATGCCGCCCGAGCGGCGCGGCGAACCCAACGCGCAGGATCCGCACCGCGTCGTGCAGTGCGCGGCCAACCCGGACGTGCTGTGGACGCAGCATCACTGCGCGATCTTCCGCTCGACCGACGGCGCCGAGCACTGGCGGCGGATCGAGGCGCAACCGTCGAGCTTCGGCTTCGCGGTTGCCGTGCATCCGCACGAACCGGACACCGCGTGGTTCGTGCCGGCCGTGAAGGATGCATGCCGGATTCCGGTGAACGGGCGGTTCGTCGTCACGCGCACGCGCGACGGCGGGCGCAGTTTCGAGAGTTTGTCGAATGGTTTGCCGGCCGCACCGGCATACGACCTCGTGTACCGGCACGGGCTCGCGGTGGACGATTCCGGTACGCGCCTCGCGATGGCATCGACAACCGGCGGGTTATGGACGTCCGGCGATGGCGGTGAAAACTGGCAGATGGTGTCGGCGCATTTGCCACCGGTGTATTGCGTCAGGTTCGGGTGACGGCGCGGCGGCGGACAACCGGAACTCGATACGTTCGGGTTCCCGCTCGCTCGGCGGTTCTCACCTCAATGTGCTCATCCGCTCGTCGATCGCCCGGGCGTCATCCCCGCCACCGCCGCACGCGTCTGCGCGATTTCCGCTTCGAGCCAGTCGAGAAACCGCCTGACCTGCGGCTCGCGCTCACGCCCGGGCCGGCACAGCGCGACAAAACGCGCGCCCTCGATCCGCACCGAAGGCTCGATCGGCATCAGCGCACCGCGCTCGACGTGCTCGGCGGCCAGCACCGAACTCAACAGCGCAACACCCTGCCCGTGCAGCACGGCCTGCAACGCGTAATGCTCGTCGTCGTAATGGCGAAACACCGCGCGTTCGAGCCACGCTTCGCGGCCGGCCGCACGACACCACGACGCCCAGTCGACCGACACGGGCAGTGGCGTATCCCACACGGTCTCGATCAAGTCGAGCGGCTCGTCCGTGCGATGCGCATCGAAGCCGGCTGCCGCATACGCGCCGAAGTACTCGTCGATCAACGCAATCTCGTGCAGCGCAGGAAACGTGCGCGACGTCGCGCGAATCGCGAGATCGATGCGCGCATCGCGTTCGAGATCGACGAGCGTGTTGCCGGTTTCGACCTTGATGTGCAGGTGCGGATCGACGCGGCGAAACGCGCCGAGACGCGGAATCAGCCACATCGCGGCAAAGGCGGGCGTGGTGGTCAGCACCAGCGGACGCTCGCCGGAAGCTTCCGGACGCACCGCATCCAGCCCCCGACTCAACGCGAGCAACGCATCGTGACTCGTACGAAACAGTTGCGCCCCCTCCTCCGTCAGCCGCACCCCGCTTGCGCCGCGCTCGAACAGCAGCACGCCAAGCCGGCTTTCGAGCGACTTGATCTGGTGCGACACGGCGGCCGGCGTCACGGACAGTTCGTCCGCGGCGGCCTTGAACGTGCCGAGCCGCGCCGACGACTCGAATACACGCAATGCGGTCAGGGGAATTTTCGAGAACACGGGGCCTCGCGGGCCGGATCCGGCCGGGTTGAATTCGATTCAATCGGGGTGAGATTAGGTGAATTGAAGCAGGCGTGCAACGCGGATAGCCTTGCGGGACGTCGCGGCACGCCGCCTCGGCGATTGCCGTCGAACCGGAGGAACAACGTGCAAGGCCTACCGCGCAGGATCACGCAGGCGGTGCTCTACGAAGCGATCGCCATCTCCTGCATCTCGCCCGCGATCGCGGCGATCTTCAAGCAGGATCTCGCCTATTCGGGTGCGTTGTCGGCGACGATGTCGGCGATTGCGCTGCTGTGGAACATGATCTTCAACGCGCTGTTCGAGCGCTGGGAAGCGTCGCGCCGGCAGCCGGCGCGTACGCTCGGGCGGCGGATCCTGCATGCGACCGGATTCGAAGGCGGGCTGATCTTCATCCTCGTGCCGGTCGTGTCGTGGTGGCTCGACATCTCGTGGGTCGACGCGTTCGTCGTCGATATCGGGTTGTTCGCGTTCTTCTTCTGCTACGCGTTCGTGTTCCAGTGGGCGTTCGATCGCGTGTTCGACGTGCCGGCGGCGACGAAGGGGTCGTGAGGCGGGTGCTCACGCCCCGGCGGCAATTTTCGGCAGTTGCCAGCCGAAGCGCACCGCCGCCATCCGCAGCGCAAAGCAGGCGATACCGCCAAGCACGGCCGCGACGACGGGCGGGCAACCGAGCCGCCGGCACGCCACGACGACGACCGCGCCGAGCAGCGCCGCGCTCGCATAGATATCCGTGACCAGTACAACCGGTATCCGCGCGAGCAGCACGTCGCGCACGACGCCGCCACCGCACCCGGTCACGGCGCCCATCAGCGTCGCGATGAACGGATGAACGCGGAATTCGAGCGCCTTCACCGCGCCCGCGACCGCGAACAACGCGAGGCCGGCCGCATCGAGCGTCGTGAGCAGCGACGGCGAGAACTCGGCCACCCGCGCATGAAAGACGAACGCGAACAGCCCTGCAGCGAATGCAAGCGCCGGATAACGCCAGTCGCTGACGGCGCTGGGCGGCCGTGCGCCGATCAGCAGATCGCGGATCACGCCGCCGCCGAGCGCGACGACGAGCGACAGCACCATCACGCCAAACAGGTCGAGTCCGGCGCCGATCGCCGCATTGGCGCCCTCGACCGCGAACACCGCCGTGCCCGCGAGATCGGCGGCAAGCACGACTTGCTCGATGCGCTTCATGCGCGTGAATGGCCGCGGTGCGGCGTCGTCCGGCTGCAGCCTGCGTCGATACCGGCAGACGTCACGTTCAGCCGCTTGCCGGCTTCCTGCCGCCATCCGGATACCTCACATACCTCAAGCGCACTGCGGATCATTGCCGTCTCCTCGATCGGGATCGAGCAGTCTAGCGCATCGCCCGTTCACCGACGGGCCGGGCATGCAGCGGACAGCAAAAAGCCGGCGGAAACAGGATGTGCGTCCTGCTTCCGCCGGCCCGGAAAACACGTCGGGCTTCCGGCCGAAGCCGCGAAGCCCGACGCTTCAGACTCAATGCACGCCGAGATACGCCTTCACCGCCGGCAGGCCCGGCTTGCCGTCGATCGTCGTCACGCCGGCGAGCCACTTGTCGAGCGCTTGCGGGTTCGCCTTCAGGTATTCGGCCGCCGCCTTGTTCGGGTCTTCCTTGTTCATGATCGGCACCATCACGTGGTTTTCGATCGTCGTCGTGAACTGCAGGTTCGACACGAACTTCGCGACGTTCGGGCAGCGTTGCGCATAGTCGGGCGGCGTCGCCGTCAGCACCTTCGCTTCGCCGTAGTTCGGGCCGAACACGTCGTCGCCGCCGCTCAGATAGTCGATCTTCATCTGCACGTTCATCGGATGCGGTTCCCAGCCGAGAAATACGATCCACTGCTTGTCGCGGATCGCGCGATTCACCTCGATCAGCATCCCGGCCTCGCTCGACTCGACCATCTTGAACTTGCCGAGGCCGAACTGGTTGCCGTCGATCATCTTCTTGATCAGCAGGTTGCCGTCGTTGCCCGGCTCGATCCCGTAGATCTTGCCGTTGAGCTTGTCCGCGTACTTCTGGATGTCCGCGAACGACTTCAGGCCGCCCTGATAGACGTAGTCGGGCACCGCGAGCGTGTATTTCGCGCCGGTCAGGTTCGGCGTCGAGAGCACCTTGATCGTGCCGGCCTTCGTGAACGGCTGGATGATCGGATCCATCGTCGGCGACCAGTAGCCGAGGAACACGTCGATCTGCTTGCTCTTGATCCCCGCGAACGTGATCGGCACCGACGCGATCGTCTTCGTCGGGCTGTAGCCGAGGCCCTGCAGCATCGTCGACGCGAGGCCCGTGGTCGCCGCGATGTCGGACCAGCCGACATCCGCGAAGCGCACGTTCTTGCATACGGGCGGATCGGCCGCATACACGGCCGACATCGGCGCGGTTATCCCGATCCCGCACACCGCTGCGATCAATAGGCGCTTCATCTTGCTTCTCCTCAAAGTGATGTCGTTTGCTTGAATGCGGGATCGTTTATTGAAGCCGCGCGCCGCGATCCCGGCGACGTCGCGGACCGAATCATCCTTTCGATTCAGCGCCCCGGCAACCGGCGCTCGTAGCTCGGCGCATGGCCGAACTGCGCGCGGTAAGCCTTGCTGAAATGACACGGCGAATGAAAGCCGCAGACCGTCGTCACACGCGCGATCGACGCGTCGGTCGTGCGCAGCAGGTCGCGCGCGCGTTTCAGGCGCAGCGTCAGGTAATAGTGGGTCGGCGACACGTTCAGATACACCTTGAACATCCGCTGCAGATGCCGCTGCGACAACCGCACGAGCCGTGCGAGTTCCTCGAGCGACAGCGGCTCCTCGATGTTCGCCTCCATCAGCCGCACGACCTCGATCAGCTCGGCGCGCGAGAAGCCGACGCGCGCATCGACCGGAATCGGCTGCGTATCGGTCGAGCTGCGAATGCGCTCCAGGATGAACTGTTCGGACACCTGCGCGGCCAGCTGCTGGCCGAAGCGCATGCCAACGAGGTTCAGCATCAGGTCGAGCGGCGCGGTGCCGCCCGTGCAGGTCAGCCGGTCGCGGTCGACGACGAACAGCTCGTCGGCGAAGCCGACCTGCGGAAACTCGGAATGCAGCGCGGACAGGTTTTCCCAGTGCACGGTGCAGCGATAGCCGTCGAGCAGCCCGCTCGACATCAGCGCGTACGCGCCCGTGCAGATGCCGCCGAGCGGCAGCCCGCGTTCGGCGAGCGCCGCGAGCGTATCGCGCGCGCCCTCGTCGACCACGTCGCGGATGCGGATGCCGCCGCACACGATCATCACGTCCGGCAGGTTCGTGTAGTCGAGCGCCTGCGTGGGCCGCACCGCAATGCCGTTGCTGGCATGTGCGGGCGCGCCGTCGAGCGAGTAGATCGACCACTTGTAGTGATCGGCACGCCCGACATAGTTCGCCATCCGAAGTACCTCGACCGCGCTCGAGAACGCAATCATCGAGAAATTCGGCAGCGTCAGGAAGCCGAAATGGGCGAGGGACGAAACCGGTGAAACGCAGGCGGCGGGCGCGACAGCGACGGCGGACGTCACATCGGTCTCCTAGGGTCTGTTTCCAGATGGAACGCACATGCGTTGCCACGAGAACGGCCGCTCGCGAGGCGCGCGACGCTGCGAATACTCTGCGTATTCGCAAGGAGCGCAACGCAGCGAGCGGCCGTTCTCGTGGCAACCCCAAACTTAAAATTTATTCCGCGGGAATGCCCGAAATCGCCCGCATGGCGGCGTCGCTCGTCGCTTGTTTGGCTCGGCCAAACGGCGCTCCTCACTTCTTGCCCTGCGAGCGATTTCGGGCATTCGCATGTGCGTTCCATCTGGAAACAGACCCTAGAGGAGGTTGCAGGGAGCTAACCCCGCGGCCGAAGCCGCGGAAGTCGTGTTCTACAGTCAGGGTGAGCGGCCGGGGGTTCCGGCCGCCAGTCGGTCAGGCCTGTGCGGGTGCGGCCTTCACGCGAAACAGTTGCTTGAGGCCCGAGAACAGCGGTGCCTTCACGGTGCCCGGCGCACGGCCGAAGCTTTCGGTGATGCGGTCGAGAATGATCGCGAGCAGCACGACCGACAGACCGCTTTCGAAACCGAGACCGATGTCGAGGCGCTGGATACTCGCGAGCACGTCGTTGCCGAGGCCGCCCGCGCCGACCATCGACGCGATGATCACCATCGACAGCGCCATCATGATCGTCTGGTTCACGCCCTGCATGATCGACGGCAGCGCATTCGGGAACTGCACCTTGTACAGCAGCTGCCAAGGCGTGCAACCGAAGGCCTGGCCGGCTTCGACGATCTCGCGGTTCACGTGGCGGATACCGAGGCTCGTCAGGCGCACCGCAGGCGGCATCGCGAAGATCACCGTCGACAGGATCCCCGGCACGCGGCCGAGACCGAACAGCATCGCGGCCGGAATCAGGTAGACGAAGGCCGGCATCGTCTGCATCAGGTCGAGAATCGGGCGCACGATCGCAGCGACCCACTTGCTCTTCGCGGCCCAGATGCCGAGCGGAATGCCGAGCACGAGGCTGATGATCGTCGACGACAGCGTGAGGCCGAGCGTGATGACGGTCTGATCCCAGAAGCCCGTCGCGAAGATCAGCAGCAGCGACGCGGTGGTAAACAGCGCGAAGCGCCAGCCCACCCGCCACAGTCCGACGCCGATGAAGATCGCCATCATCAGCCACATCGGGATCGCCTGCAGGCTGTGCTCGACGAATGCCGCGAGCCCCTCGATCGCCTGACCAATCGCGTCGAACGTCTTCGCGTCATGGTCGAGCAGGTAGTGAACGCCCTGGTCGACCCAGGTACCGAGCGGAATCATTTCAGACATGGGAGCCTCGCGAACGCGTGATGGCCTTCAGGATGAGCGCACGATCGACCGAGCCGCAGTAGCAGCCGTCGTCGTCGACGACGGGCAATGCATTCGGGCTCGCAACCACACGCGCGACGACATGTTCGAGCGACGCATCGTGCCGGATGCTTTCGATCGGCCGCACCGACGGCGTGTCCTGGCCGATCGCGTCGCGCGTGACGAAGCCGCGGATCTTGCGCTGGGCGTCGAGCACGAACGCGTATTCGGCGCTGCCGTTCAGCGTCGCCGCGACGTTCGCCGCATCGCATTTCGACACGATCGGCACGGCGCCCGTCTGCATCAGGTCACCGGCAGTGAGGTAGCGGCTGGTGTCGATACCGTCGAAGAACGCACGCACGTAATCGTCGGCCGGGTTCGCGATGATGTCCTGCGGCGTGCCCACCTGCACGAGGCGGCCGCCTTCCATGATCGCGATGCGGTTGCCGATGCGCAGCGCTTCCTCGAGATCGTGCGATACGAACATGATCGTGCGGCGCTGTTCCTTCTGCAGTTGCAGCAGCACATCCTGCATTTCGCGGCGCTTGAGCGGATCGAGCGCGGAGAACGCCTCGTCCATGATCATCAGCGACGGGTTCACGGCCAGCGCGCGGGCAAGGCCGACGCGCTGCTGCATGCCGCCCGACAACTCCGACGGCAGCTTGTGCGAGAACGGCGCGAGGCCAACCTGCTCGAGCACTTCCATCGCGCGGCGCTCGCGTTCCTTCTTGCCCATGCCCGCGACTTCGAGGCCGAACGCGGCATTCGACACGACGCTGCGATGCGGCATCAGCGCGAACGACTGGAACACCATGCTCATGTCCTTGCGGCGCAGCGCGGTCAACGCCGAGCGGCGCGCCGACGCGACGTCGAGCCCGTCGATCATCACCTTGCCGGCGCTCGGATCGACCAGCCGGTTCACGAGGCGAATCAGTGTGGACTTGCCGGAGCCGGACAGGCCCATCAGCACGAAAATTTCGCCTTCCTGCACTTCGAAGGAGACGTTGTGCACGCCGACGACCTGACCGGTGCGCTTGAGCACATCGTCTTTCGTCGCGCCGGCGGCGAGCATGTCGAGCGCCTGCTGCGGGTTACTTCCAAACACCTTGCACAGACCTTCGACCACGACCTTGGGGGCATCCATCGAAACCTTCTCCTCGTGTAGCGGGGACTCGCGCTTGTCATAGCGTGCCTACATAGTTGCCAGAAAAAACCCCGACCTGCCGACGAATTACGACAAACGCTTGCGCAAATACGACACGCCCTCCAGCCCCGCCTGGCGGGCCGCGCCGCGCGACGGCACCGTATTGCGGCAGTGCAATACGCGCACACCCAACAACGGCGGGCATCGCCCGTCGGACTTGTGCGCAGCAGCGCGGCGCGCATCGCATGAGGTTTTGCGCCAATGTGCATCGGCGGCACGTCGCTTTGCGACAAATTCACGTCCGATCCGGCGGCCGTCTGTTCAGACGAAAACACCCAGCGCATTCACCGGTAAAAAGCATGACCGTGCAAAAAGCCGTTCGACGACACCGGACGGCGCACGCCGCGATACCGCGCCAACCCCGGAAATCCGCGACGGGCCGCTGTGATACATTCCCCGCAAACACGCTGATCGCGACGTTGCCGCGGGCCTTTCGCACGAGGGTCCACCCACGCGGCACGCGCATGCCGGTTCGCCTGCCGGCCGTGCTGAAACCGCCTCGATCCGGTGCGATCCGCGATCGATGGACGATAACGATAGTGAGAGGGAGCAAGGCGTTGAACTGGGCATTCGCCGTAATCGGTTTCGTCGTGGGCGGCATCGCCGCCCTGATCGGGGATTTCTCGGCCGCGAACGGCTCGCTGCTCGGGGCCGCCGTCGGGTTCTGTATCGGTCACGCGCTGCAGCAACACAAGCTCAAGAGCAAGCGCGCCGCGCCCGATGCGTTCGCGATGTCCGCGACAACACCTTCCACGCCGTTGCCGCTCGCCGATCGCGTCGCGCGCCTCGAAGCGACCGTCGACACGCTCACGCGCGAACTCGACTCGCTGCGCGCTCAGCTGGCCGGCGCGAAGGCCGGTGCAGCGACAGCCGGCAGCGTCGCGCAAACGGCGTCGGCCGGTGCGGCATCCGCGCCGTCGGCGCCCCTCCCGACACCGCCCGTACACCCCGCACAACCTGCCGCCGCACGAACCGGCACGCCGGCCTCCAACTCGATACCGGCACCGACGCCCGCGCCCGCAACCGCAGCGCGCCCGGCAGCACCCGCGCCGGCTCCCGTCAGCACCACGGCAAGCCCACCCGCTGCACCGGCCCGCCCTGCCCCGCCCGCGCCGCGCGAACCCGGCATCGTCGACCGTGCGTTCGGCGCCGCGCGCGACTGGCTGCTCGGCGGCAATACGGTCGTGCGCGTCGGGATCATCGTGCTGTTCTTCGGCGTTGCGTTCCTGCTCAAGTACGCGGCCGACAACAACATGCTGCCGATCGAATTCCGCCTCGCTGGCACGGCGCTCGCCGCCGCCGCGCTGCTCGCGATCGGCTGGCGCGTGCGGGCGCGTCGCGAAGCCTACGGCCTGGTGCTGCAGGGCGGCGGCATCGGCATCCTGTACCTGACGATTTTCGCCGCCACCAAGCTTTACGCGCTGCTGCCCGTCGGCGCGGCGTTCCCGCTGATGGTCGCGGTCTGCGCGCTGAGCGCGTTCCTCGCGGTGCGGCAGAACGCGCTGCCGCTTGCGTTCATGGGCAGCGCGGGCGGCTTCCTCGCGCCAGTGCTGCTGTCGACCGGCCAGGGCAACCACGTTGCGCTGTTCAGCTACTACGCGCTGCTGAACGCGGGCATCTTCGCGATCGCGTGGTTCAAGGCGTGGCGCCCGCTGAACCTGCTCGGCTTCGTATTCACGTTCACGATCGGCTCGGCGTGGGGCGTGACGGCCTATCGTCCCGCGCTGTTCGCGAGCACCGAGCCGTTCCTGATCCTGTTCTTCCTGATGTACGTCGGTATCGCTCTGCTGTATGCGGTGAAACGCGAACTCGCGCTGCGGCACTACGTGGACGGCACGCTCGTGTTCGGCACGCCGATCATCGCGACCGCGCTGCAGGCATCGCTCGTGAAGGGCATGCCATTCGGGCTCGCGTGGAGTGCCGTCGCGCTATCAGCGTTCTATGTCGCCGTCGCTGCGTGGCTCGCGCGGCGCCGCGATCGCCTCGGGCTGCTGTTCGAATCGATGCTCGCGCTCGCGGTCATCTTCGCGACGCTGGCCGTGCCGCTCGCGTTTTCGGGCCCGACGACCAGCGCCGCGTGGGCGATCGAAGGCGCGGCCATCGTGTGGCTCGGCGTGCGCCAGAAGCGCCTGCTGCCGTTCGGCTTCGGGCTGCTGATGCAGGTCGCCGCGGCCGGCGCGTTCTTCACGAGCCTGCTCGGGCCGGCCGACGCCACCGCGCTGCCCGTGCTCAACAGCCCGTACATCGCGATGCTGCTGATCGCACTTGCCGGCCTGTTCACCGGCTGGTGGCTGCACGGGCGCGACGAAGCGCGCGCGTGGCATGCGTGGATGCCCGAGATCGGCGCCGCGGCCGCTGCGTGGGGGCTGCTGTGGTGGGTCAGCGGCGGGCTGCACGAGATCCTCGTCTATGCGAGCCGTCACGTCGACCTGCATGTCGATCGCTTCGTCGTCGATGCGACCGCGCTGTTCGCGGCCGGCACCGCGTCGCTCGCGCATGTGGCACGCCGTCGGCTCACATGGCCGCTCGCCGAATGGCCCGCGCTTGCGCTGACGCCGGTGCTGGCGCTGCTCGCGCTGCGCGCGTTCGACGCACACGAAGCGCCGCTGTCGGGGATGGGCGCGTTCGCGTGGCCCATCGCCGTCGGCGCGGGCCTTGCCCTGCTGTGGCGCCAGTCGCGCGGCACGGCCGGCACCGATGCCGCGAACGGCACGGTGCCATCGATCGCCGCCGGCATCATCGCGCCGCTCCATACGCTGACGTTCTGGACCCTGTGCGGGCTGCTGTCGCTCGAAGGCTTCTGGCGCCTGCGCGCGTTCGTCCCCGAAGGCGCATGGAGCTGGAGCGCGTGGGCATACGGCTTCGGCGCGCTGCTCCTGCTCGTGTCGGGCCCCGGCTCGCGCCTGCGCTGGCCCGTCGCGGCGTTCCCGCGTGCGTACCAGGTATGGGGCGCCGCGCCGCTCGCCGCGCTGCTGTGGCTGTGGAGCCTCGCCAGCACGATCAGCGACGGCGACGCCGCACCGCTGTTCTGGCTGCCGCTGCTCAATCCACTCGACATCGCGCAGTTCCTGATCTTCGTCGCGTTCGCCGTGTGGCCGCGCCGCCTGAAAACGCTCGGCATCGCATGGCATCCGCGCGCCGTCGATTACGTTGCGGTCGCAACCGTATTCCTGTGGTTCAACGCACTGATGCTGCGCACATTGCATCACCGTTTCCACATGGGTTACGACATCGACACCGTGTTGTCGTCGTTCGGCATCCAGCAGGTGTTCATGGTCGGCTGGAGCCTGTTCGCGTTCGCCGGGATGTGGCTGACGCGCCGCGACGGCATCGCACGTGTATGCGCGTTCGCGTCGTTGCCGCTGATCGTCGTGATGTGGGTGTGGACCTTCTACGCGAACTTCACGCAGGACGGCGGAAGCTGGGCGCGCGTGCCGCTCTTCAACCCGCTCGATCTCGTGCTCGCGGTCGTCTATGCGCTCGCTGCATCGTGGTTCATCCGCGCACGCAAGCTCGGCTGGTCGTTCGGCAAGTATCGCGTCGAGCTGTTGAGCGCGGCCGGCGCCACCGCGTTCCTGTGGCTGAACGCGATCCTGCTGCGCACGCTGCATCACTGGGCCGGCGTGCCGTACGAATTCGGCGCGATGGCCGAATCGACGCTCGTGCAGGCATCGGTGTCCGTGTACTGGACGCTCTGCGCGCTCGCGATCACGATCTGGGCCACGCGCCGCGGGCTGCGTCCGCTGTGGTTTGTCGGCGCCGCGCTGCTCGCGCTGACGGTCGTCAAGCTGTTCCTGTTCGACCTGTCGCACGTGACCGGTATCGAGCGCATCGTGTCGTTCATCGGGATCGGCGTGCTGCTGCTGTTGATCGGGTATTTCTCGCCGCTGCCGCCGAAGGCCGCCGCGCAACAGGACGACCAGCCATGAAGCGACTCGCCGCCCTGCTCGGACTGAGCCTGCTCGCGTCGTTCGCGGCGGCCGACGGCGCACCTGACGCCGGACGCGTCACGCAACGCTTCGCGCTCGACCTCGACGGCAGCGCCGCGTATTACCAGCTCACCGTGCCGCAGCCCGTGTATGCGACGAGCCGGCGCGACGATCTCGGCGACGTGCGCATCTTCAACGGCGCGGGCGAACCGGTGCCGTATTCGCTCGACGCACCCGTCGCGGCCGCACCCGCGGTGCCGCCGACGCGCACGCCGGTGCACTGGTTTCCGCTGCCGCCGGCCCGCGCCGACAACGGCAGCGCGCCGCTCGGCGTGACGGTCGGCCCGGACGGTGCGCTGCGCGCGGCGACCGCCGCACCGGCACGCACGAAGCATGGCGTCGACCTCGTCGACCTGTCGCATACGGACGGCACCATCGACGCGCTGCTCGTGCATGTGGGCGACGACAGCTATCAGGGGCGTGTCGCGATCGAAGCGAGCGACGACCTGCGCAACTGGCGGCCGCTCGGCAGCACGCAGTTGCTGAAGGTCGGCCACGGCGACGACATGCTGGTGCAGGAACGCATCGCGCTCGAAGGCGCGGCACCTCGCTACCTGCGGCTGGACTGGCTCGACGGCGCGCCCGCGATCGCGTCGATCGACGTCGAAACGCATCCGCGCGACGCTCGCGGAACCGACACCGCGTCCGTGCCGCGCCAGTGGCGCGACGCGGTACGCGTGCGCGCCGGCAGTACGCCGGGTGAGTATCTGTTCGACACCGACGGCGCGTATCCGGTCGATCGCGTGCGCATCGACCTGCCGCAGCCGAACACCGTCGCGCGCGCGACGCTGCAGAGCCGCACCGACGCGCAAGCGCCGTGGCGCGACGTCGCGGGCGCTGTGCTGTTCCGGTTGCAGGGCAAGGCCGGCGAGCAGCGCAATCCGCCGCTCGAATTCGCGGCGGACACGGATCGCGCATGGCGGATCGTCGTCGACATGCGCAACGGCGGGTTCGGCGGCGGCCAGCCGGCCGTCGCGATCGGCTGGCATCCTGCCGCGCTGACCTTCGTGGCACGCGGCACACCGCCGTTTACGCTCGGCGTCGGCGACGCTTCGCTAGTGTCGTCGGCAGTGAGCCGCGATGCGCTGCTGGTCGGCATGGTGCCCGAAGTTCGGCCCGCACGAGTCGGCGCTGCACTGCCGGTATCGGCGGTCGCGCCGGTGCCGGCCGCCGATACCGACGCGACACGCCGCTACGTGCTGTGGGGCGCGCTGGTCGTCGCGGTCGGTGTGCTCGGCACGATCGCGTGGCGGCTCGCGAAGGGCGGCGGCGACACGCGCGGCCGCAACGAGTGACGCGAAGCGCGTCGTCGCGCATGCGGCTTCCATTTCCACGCAACCATCTTATGAAGGTTCGCGTGAAGATCGCGGCAAAGGATCGCGTCAGGGAATAAAAGGCGCGTAAACATCCGTTTCGCCGCGGCGCGGCGGGGGTGTCTCAAGGGCCGTACACGAGCGGGAGCGCCACACTCCGCTCTTACGACGTTTACGCGGCAAAGCAGGAAAACGAACCGGCGCGCGGCACTCAGCCGAACGTGTAGCGCCCGTGCTGGCGCGGCCGCCACGGCGACGAGCGGCAGCTAGCAGCGCCGGCCGCACGACGCGCGGCCCAACCAGCGGCGCGGCGCACGTGCGGGTCGCGCCGGGCCACCGCGGCCACGCGCGACGGCAACGCATACGCAACACGCCTCACGGCCGCGACACGTGCCGCCATCCGCGACGCCGGCGACACACGGCGCGCGACGTGCGCAACGGGCCGCTTGCAGAGGATCGCGCTGTCATAGCGCTTGCCGGCGAAACGCATCACGTCGACGACCTCGAAGCCCTGCGTGCCGTAGAACGCCAGCAGGTGCGAAGCAGGATGCGGCGTATCGAGCGCGAGCAGCGTATAGCCGCGCAACGCGGCCCACTGCTCGGCGAACGACAGCAACAGCGCGCCGATCCCGCGGCTCTGGCAATCGGGGTCCACGGCCACCTGCCGCACGCTTGCGACGCCTTCGCGCCGGTACAGCGAGCACGCCGACGACGGATCGGTCGCATACAGCGTGGCCGTACCGACGACACGCCCGCCACAAACGGCGACGTAGCACTCGCCGGCTTCCGCACGGCGGCGCGTGACGTCTTCGTCCTGATCGACGCACGTGCAGTTGAGCCCCATCGCGCCGAGCCGCGCGAAGGCGCGATGCAGCATCGGCGTGAGTTGTGCATAGCTGTCGAATGCCGGATCGAAACGCCGTACGACCACCCGGTCGGCGCTCACGGAAGGCGGCGCGGCGGAGGGACGTTCGGCGATCGCGTTCCAGGGTATCGACATTGCCATGCTCCGTGGTTGGGATGCCCGAAGTCTATGAGCGCGCCAGCCGCTGTCGCAAGAAAAAATGTCGTAAAAGTTTGGGGAAATGCGTGCGGGAGAGACGGTTGAAACGGTGCGCGCCGCGGCGCTGCGCGGGTCGTTGCAAACGCATGAAAGTGCACCGATCGTTGTTTGCGCAAGCAATGCATCCCGCGGCCGGATCACGCGTCGGCGTGCGCCGTTGACACAGGCGGCCGCGCCATCCAGACTCGCCGGATCCTCACCGCTCCGGGCGCACTCATGGTCACCTGCTTCCTTCGCTACGTCATCGATCCGTACAAGCTCGACGAGTTCGAAACCTACGGCAAGATGTGGATTCCGCTCGTCGAAAAATTCGGCGGCACGCATCATGGCTACTTCCTGCCGTCCGAAGGCGCGAACAACATCGCGCTTGCAATGTTCTCGTTCCCGAACCTCGCCGAATACGAGCGCTACCGCGAACGCTCGAAGGAAGATCCGGCCTGCCAGGCCGCGTTCCGCTACGCCGAGGAAACGCGCTGCATCATGAGCTACGAGCGCAACTTCTTCCGGCCGGTATTCGAGTAACGGGCAACGGGCCCGCGCATCGCTCCCCTTTTTCTGACCGGGACGAAAAAAAGCCCCGCCTGCATCCGCGCGGCGGGGCCAACCCATGTCAGTAGAGACATCATGGAGGAGACGGGCCCATCTTATCGACCGCGGCCCGTCGTCCCAACCAAGCATTTCTGATATCGATCTGGGTGGCCGCGCACACGATTGCCCCTGCCTTGCGGCATATCGATAGAACGAAAAGTCGTTTTCAGAGTGGCGACGGGGTCGTTACCATCTGGTTTTAAGCCTGTGCTTAGCCGGGCAAGCCATCCCCAAGGAGCGCCCCTTGACTGCATTCGATCAACACCGCCGCCCGTTCGTCGTCGGCATTGGCGGTACCACCCGGGCGGCGTCGTCGACCGAACGCGCGCTGTCGTTCGCGTTGCGCGGCGCGCAAGCCGCCGGCGCACGTACGCGCCTGTTCGACGGCCCGTTCCTGCATACGCTGCCGCATTACGCTCCCGAACACAAAACGCTGACCGACGCGCAGCGCGAACTGATCGACGCCGTGCGCCAGGCCGACGCGATCATCATCGCGACGCCCGGCTATCACGGCGGCGTCTCCGGTCTCGTGAAGAACGCGCTCGATACCCTCGAGGAACTGCGCGCCGACGAGCGCCCCTATCTCGACGGCCGTGCGGTCGGCCTGATCGTCACCGCGTACGGCTGGCAGGCGGCCGGCACCGTGCTGACGTCGGTGCGTTCGATCGTCCATGCACTGCGCGGCTGGCCGACACCGTTCGGCGCGACCGTGAACACGCTCGAAACGCGCTTCGACAGCGCCGACAGCTGCTCGGATCCGAAGGTCGCCGCCCAGCTCGAGACGGTCGGCGCGCAAGCGGCCGAGTTCGCGCTCGCCTTCGCATCGCATCGTGCGGCGTCGCATGCGGCATCGGTGGATGCGCTCGCACCCGTGCTGAAGATCGCCAACCAGTAATCTCCGCCGCATTGCGCCGCGCGCGCCCGGTCGACGAAGCTCGACAGGCGCGCGCAGCGCGTCTTCCGTCTTCTGATGCGCGACGACGCGCCATGCAAGCTGTCACCTCCCCGCGTTGCCCTTCCCCTGCGTACCGCCCCGATAACGATTCGGCCTGCCGCGTGATTAGCATTGGCCGAAAGATTGGTTCACGGCGCAGACAGGTTTTCGTACGCTGAAAGTCCGAACTTTTTCCGCGCACGCCATGAACCGTACGATCCGCTACAAGGGCTATGAAGTCGCCCCCGCAGCCGCCCGGTTGCCGAACGGGCTGTTCGCCGCCAACCTGACGATCGAGAAGGCGAGCAGCGGCCCGTCGCCGCGCTCCGTGTCGTTCGACGCGATCGATTTCTTCTTCGAGGAAGAGCACGCGCTCGCCTACGCGTCGCGCTGGGGCCGCCTCTGGGTCGACACGAACGCGTGACGCGCGCCTGGCCGGCGCCCGCATGGCCGCTCGAAAATACGCGATTACGAAAGCTATGCAAGAATCTTTCGACCCGTAATCGCATAACAACAGCCATGAGTGACACGCTGCAGGAAGAGCATGCAGCAGCAGATCACGCAATGCGCAACTGGACCTTCGAGAGGCAAGGTCCGGTACGGATCGGTTCCGATGCGCACATGCAGATGTTCTGCCGCATGCTGCTCGACACACACAACCCGTACAAGCCGGCCGTGATCGACTGGCCGGCGCTCAAACCGGACGAACTCAGGCGGCTCACGTCGCTGCCGATCTGGGACATCGCGGTGCAGACCGAAGGCCGCGCGTCGATCCGCGTGGCGACCTACGCGGCGACGGTCGACGATCCGCTGCTGCGCCGCGCGCTCGAGATGGACGGTGGCGAGGAAGCGCGCCACAAGGTCGTGCTGTCGAAGCTCGTCGAGGCATACGGCATCCGGCTCGCGCCCGAGCCGGCCTACCCGGCGCCGAAGGATCCCGAATGGTCGTGGATGATGACGGGCTTCAGCGAATGCATCGACAGCTTCTTCGCATTCGGCCTGTTCCGCTCGGCGCAGCGCTCCGGTTATTTCCCGCCCGAACTCGTCGACACCTTCGAGCCCGTGATCCAGGAAGAAGGCCGCCACATCCTGTTCTTCGCGAACTGGTACGCGTGGTACTGGCGCACGATGCCGTGGTGGCGCCGGCCGTGGTTCTTCGCGCGTGTCGCGGCCGTGTGGGTGCAACTGATTCGCGACCGGATCGGCATCGCGCGCGGCATCGATGCCGATGGCGCCGCGCGTGACGCGAACTTTCCGGCCACCGGCACGGCCGACATCGGCGACGCGCTGAACCCGCGGGAGCTGATCGAACTGTGTCTGGCCGAGAACGACCGGCGCATGGCCGGTTACGACAGGCGCCTGCTGCGCCCGATGTTCGTGCCGCGCATGGCGCGCTTCGCGCTGCGGTTTCTCAAGAAGTAGCGTCGGGCCGGTTGCCGAAGGTCATGGAGGCCGCCGCGCCTTCGTTGCCGTCGGCGAGCGACCGGTTCGGCCCGCGTTCGTCGATCGGGTGTTGCGCGCCCGATACACTCACTCCATCCCCGTTTTTCCTGCGACGCGTCGGTCCACCAGCGGACCGGACACATTGCCGCACCCGGAATCTGACATTCGGGACGTCGTCCCCGGCACTCATCGGTGGTCTTTTACATCCTGTCGACGCCGTGCGGGAAGCCGCCGTGGGGCCGGCTCCTTTGGCTGCCCGGCACGCGCCCCAATTCCGCTCGAGTACCGATTTGACCGATATCGTCAATAGGAAAATTCCGATAGTTGAATGCTGACGACACAATCCTCCCCTTTGTAGCAATTTTTTACAAATTCGACGAGCCCGCCTGCCGGGAACGCCCGCCACACGGGCACCCGCGCCGGACGAGATGCGCAAATCAGCACAGCCGGATATTCACAACTTCCATTTAAATTGATTTAAAGACAACAACTTAAAATAAAAACAAATTCGCAATAAATCTCGAATTAACAGATTAACAAGATTTCACCCGCATTATCCTCCGGCCCGCGAATTGACATTACATTACTGAAAGAATTTATTGGAGCGCAAACGTTTGCTATTTCATTTGTCTTACGCATCGAGCTCGCCGCTGTGTAATCCATCCCACAAAACCACCGTAACAGACTGATTTTTATACAAAAACACGACACCAACCCAGAAAATTCGAACCCTACACGACACATTCTTACATCTTTCAAAATCATTCTATCCCAATACATCAAAACGCGATGCATTGACCATTTTTTAACTTTCAAAACCTCTCATTTATCACTGTTTGTCAATCTACAAAAATCACCTCCAATAAAATCCGCCCATCAATTTTGAGATTCGCGCGAGCGCACGGAATATTCCTCTAACGAAAGAGACCGGTGTGTGGCGTGCATATTTGGAGGTAGCAGGACATGAACCGCACATACCGCTCGATCTGGAACGAAGCTCTTGGCGCCTGGGTCGCGGCATCGGAACACGATTCGGCACGGGGCAAGCCGAACAAGTCGGCCGTCGTGAAGGCCGGTCTGGTCGGTCAGTTCGGCGCTGGAATCACGCTCGCGCTCGCTCTGGGATTAGCCCCTGGCGAATCGGCAATGGCGAACAACCTGGCGATCGGTTCGGGTGTGTCGAACATCTCAACCGGTGCGGCCAACTCTCCGACCAACAATGGCTACAACGCTTCGGCTGGCGCCGATGGCACGAACGCCAACATCGCCATCGGCACGGTGGCAACCGCCGGCGGCTTCGGGAGTACGGCTATTGGGGACACCACAACTGCGAGTGGCGTCGGGTCAACTGCTCTCGGGAACATGTCCACCGCATCGGGTGCGCAAAGCGCGGCCGTAGGGAACAGCGCGAAGGCGACCAATAGCCAGGCTACGGCCATCGGCAACGGGGCGACCGCGTCGGGCAGCGGCGCTATGTCTATCGGGTATGGCGCAACGGCGTCGAACTCCCAAAGCACCGCTATCGGCGCAAGCGCAACCTCGACGGGCAGCGGGAGTGTCGCGCTGGGTAACGGCAGTACGGATGGCGGGCAATCGAACGTCTTCAGCGTAGGGAATAGTACGACGCAGCGTCGGATCATCAACGTCGCCCCGGGCAACGTGTCGTCGACCAGCACCGATGCAATCAACGGCAGCCAGCTTTATTCGCTGTCGACCGGCCTCTCGTCGACCAACAGCTCGGTCACTTCGCTCTCGACCTCCACGTCGACGGGTCTGTCGTCGGCCACCAGCTCAATCGGCTCGCTCTCGACCGGCCTCTCGTCGACCAACAGCTCGGTCACTTCGCTGTCGACGTCCACGTCGACCGGTCTGTCGTCGGCCACCAGCTCAATCGGCTCGCTGTCGACCGGCCTCTCGTCGACCAATAGCTCGGTCAGGTCGCTGTCGACGTCCACGTCGACCGGCCTCTCGTCCGCCACCAGCTCGATCGGCTCGCTCTCGACCGGCCTCTCGTCGACCAATAGCTCGGTCACTTCGCTCTCGACGTCCACGTCGACCGGTCTGTCGTCGGCCACCAGCTCAATCGGCTCGCTCTCGACCGGCCTCTCGTCGACCAACAGCTCGGTCACTTCGCTGTCGACCTCCACGTCGACCGGCCTGTCGTCCGCCACCAGCTCGATCGGTTCGCTGTCGACCGGCCTCTCGTCGACCAATAGCTCGGTCACTTCGCTGTCGACCTCCACGTCGACCGGTCTGTCGTCGGCCACCAGCTCGATCGGCTCGCTCTCGACCGGCCTCTCGTCGACCAACAGCTCGGTCACTTCGCTCTCGACTTCCACGTCGACCGGTCTGTCGTCGGCCACCAGCTCGATCGGCTCGCTGTCGACCGGCCTCTCGTCGACGAACAGCTCAGTCACTTCGCTGTCGACCTCCACGTCGACGGGCCTGTCGTCGGCCACCAGCTCGATCGGTTCGCTGTCGACTGGCCTCTCGTCGACCAATAGCTCGGTCACGTCGCTCTCGACCTCCACGTCGACCGGCCTGTCGTCGGCCACCAGCTCAATCGGCTCGCTCTCGACCGGCCTCTCGTCGACCAACAGCTCGGTCACTTCGCTCTCGACTTCCACGTCGACGGGTCTGTCGTCCGCCACCAGTTCGATCGGCTCGCTGTCGACCGGCCTCTCGTCGACCAACAGCTCGGTCGCCTCGCTGTCGACTTCCACGTCGACCGGTCTGTCGTCGGCCACCAGCTCGATCGGCTCGCTCTCGACCGGCCTCTCGTCGACCAATAGCTCGGTCACGTCGCTCTCGACTTCCACGTCGACCGGCCTGTCGTCGGCCACCAGCTCGATCGGTTCGCTGTCGACCGGCCTCTCGTCGACCAATAGCTCGGTCACTTCGCTGTCGACCTCCACGTCGACCGGCCTGTCGTCCGCCACCAGCTCGATCGGCTCGCTCTCGACCGGCCTCTCGTCGACCAATAGCTCGGTCACTTCGCTGTCGACTTCCACGTCGACGGGTCTGTCGTCGGCCACCAGCTCGATCGGTTCGCTGTCGACCGGCCTCTCGTCGACCAATAGCTCGGTCACGTCGCTCTCGACTTCCACGTCGACCGGCCTGTCGTCGGCCACCAGCTCGATCGGTTCGCTGTCGACCGGCCTCTCGTCGACCAATAGCTCGGTCACTTCGCTGTCGACCTCCACGTCGACCGGCCTGTCGTCCGCCACCAGCTCGATCGGCTCGCTCTCGACCGGCCTCTCGTCGACCAACAGCTCGGTCACTTCGCTGTCGACTTCCACGTCGACGGGTCTGTCGTCGGCCACCAGCTCGATCGGCTCGCTGTCGACCGGCCTCTCGTCGACCAATAGCTCGGTCACTTCGCTGTCGACCTCCACGTCGACGGGTCTGTCGTCGGCCACCAGCTCGATCTCGTCGCTGTCCACCTCGGCCTCGACCGGCATCAACTCGCTGTCGACCGGCCTGAGCTCGGTCACGACGAAGACGAACAACCTCGGCACGAGCACGGCATCGGCGCTCGGCGGCGGTTCCACGTACGACCCGACGACCGGGACCGTCTCCGCTCCGGCATATACGACCTACAACGCGAACGGCACGCAGTCGACCGCCAACAGCGTCGGCTCGGCAATCGACAGCATCAACAGCCAGGGCATCAAGTACTTCCACGCGAACTCGTCCGGCGCCGACAGTCAGGCGCTCGGCACCGATTCGGTCGCGATCGGCCCGAGCGCGGTCGCCAACAATGCCGGCGACGTCGCGCTTGGCAGCGGCTCTGTTACGGCGGCGCCGGTCAAGACGCCGACCGGCACCATCGGCGGTGTAACCGCAACGTTCGAGGGCGGCAATCCGACCAGTGTGGTCAGCGTCGGCAAGCCTGGCGCCGAGCGTCAGGTCACCAACGTTGCAGCCGGCCAAATCACCGCGACCAGCACCGACGCGATCAATGGCTCGCAGCTGTTCGCAACCAATTCGATCGTCGACTCGCTGTCGACCACGGTGTCGACGTCCGGCAGCGCTATCGCCTCGCTTTCGACCGGCATCACGTCGCTGTCCACGGGCCTCAGCTCGACCAACAGCTCGGTGACATCGCTGTCTTCCTCGACCTCGACCGGTCTGTCGTCGGCGAACAGCTCGATCACTTCGCTGTCGACCTCGACCTCGACCGGCCTGTCGTCGGCGAATAGCTCGATCGATTCGCTGTCCACGTCGACCTCGACGGGCTTGTCGTCGGCTAACAGCTCGATCACGTCCCTGTCGACTTCGACCTCGACCGGTCTGTCGTCGGCCAACAGCTCGATCACTTCGCTGTCGACCTCGACCTCGACTGGCTTGTCGTCGGCTAACAGCTCGATCACTTCGCTGTCGACTTCCACGTCGACGGGTCTGTCGTCGGCTAATAGCTCGATCGATTCGCTGTCGACCTCCACGTCGACCGGCCTGTCGTCGGCCAATAGCTCGATCACTTCGCTGTCGACCTCGACCTCGACTGGCTTGTCGTCGGCTAACAGCTCGATCACTTCGCTGTCGACTTCCACGTCGACGGGTCTGTCGTCGGCTAATAGCTCGATCGATTCGCTGTCGACCTCCACGTCGACCGGCCTGTCGTCGGCCAATAGCTCGATCACTTCGCTGTCGACCTCGACCTCAACCGGCCTGTCGTCGGCTAACAGCTCGATCACGTCCCTGTCGACTTCGACGTCGACCGGCCTGTCGTCGGCTAACAGCTCGATCACCTCGCTGTCCACCTCGACCTCGACCGGCCTGTCGTCGGCGAATAGCTCGATCACTTCGCTGTCCACGTCCACCTCGACGGGCCTCTCGTCGGCCAACAGCTCGATCACGTCCCTGTCGACTTCGACCTCGACCGGCCTGTCGTCGGCCAACAGCTCGATCACCTCGCTGTCGACTTCCACGTCGACGGGCCTGTCGTCGGCTAACAGCTCAATCGATTCGCTGTCGACCTCGACCTCAACCGGCCTGTCGTCGGCGAATAGCTCGATCACGTCCCTGTCGACTTCGACCTCGACCGGTCTGTCGTCGGCGAATAGCTCAATCACGTCCCTGTCGACTTCGACCTCGACCGGCCTGTCGTCGGCCAACAGCTCGATCACTTCGCTGTCGACCTCGACCTCGACTGGCTTGTCGTCGGCCAACAGCTCGATCACGTCCCTGTCGACCTCGACCTCAACCGGCCTGTCGTCGGCTAACAGCTCGATCACGTCCCTGTCGACTTCGACCTCGACCGGCCTGTCGTCGGCTAACAGCTCGATCACGTCTCTGTCGACTTCGACGTCGACGGGTCTGTCGTCGGCTAACAGCTCGATCACGTCGCTGTCGACTTCGACGTCGACCGGCCTGTCGTCGGCCAATAGCTCGATCACGTCCCTGTCGACCTCGACCTCGACCGGTCTCTCGTCGGCGAACAGCTCGATCACGTCCCTGTCGACCTCCACGTCGACCGGCCTGTCGTCGGCCAACAGCTCGATCACCTCGCTGTCGACTTCGACCTCGACCGGCCTCTCGTCCGCCAACAGCTCGATCACTTCGCTGTCGACTTCGACGTCGACCGGCTTGTCGTCCGCGAACAGCTCGATCGATTCGCTGTCGACCTCCACGTCGACCGGCCTGTCGTCGGCGAACAGCTCGATCACGTCCCTGTCGACCTCCACGTCGACCGGCCTGTCGTCGGCCAACAGCTCGATCACCTCGCTGTCGACTTCGACCTCGACCGGCCTCTCGTCCGCCAACAGCTCGATCACTTCGCTGTCGACTTCGACGTCGACCGGCTTGTCGTCCGCGAACAGCTCGATCGATTCGCTGTCGACCTCCACGTCGACCGGCCTGTCGTCGGCCAACAGCTCGATCACCTCGCTGTCCACCTCGACCTCGACCGGCCTCTCGTCGGCGAATAGCTCGATCGATTCGCTGTCCACGTCGACCTCGACGGGCTTGTCGTCGGCTAACAGCTCGATCACTTCGCTGTCCACTTCGACTTCGACCGGCTTGTCGTCGGCGAACAGCTCGATCACGTCCCTGTCGACCTCGACCTCGACCGGTCTGTCGTCGGCCAACAGCTCGATCGATTCGCTGTCGACCTCGACCTCGACTGGCTTGTCGTCGGCGAACAGCTCGATCACGTCCCTGTCGACCTCGACGTCGACGGGTCTGTCGTCGGCCAATAGCTCGATCACCTCCCTGTCGACTTCGACCTCGACGGGTCTGTCGTCGGCTAACAGCTCGATCACCTCGCTTTCGACCTCGACCTCGACCGGCCTGTCGTCGGCCAACAGCTCGATCACCTCGCTGTCGACTTCCACGTCGACGGGCCTGTCGTCGGCGAATAGCTCGATCGATTCGCTTTCGACTTCCACATCGACGGGTCTGTCGTCGGCCAACAGCTCGATCACTTCGCTGTCGACTTCGACCTCGACGGGCTTGTCGTCCGCCAACAGCTCGATCACTTCGCTTTCGACTTCGACCTCGACGGGCTTGTCGTCCGCCAACAGCTCGATCGATTCGCTTTCGACTTCGACCTCGACGGGTCTGTCGTCGGCGAACAGCTCGATCACTTCGCTTTCGACCTCGACCTCGACCGGCCTCTCGTCGGCCAACAGCTCGATCGATTCGCTGTCGACCTCGACTTCGACCGGCCTGTCTTCGGCTAACAGCTCGATCACGTCCCTGTCGACTTCGACGTCGACGGGTCTGTCGTCGGCGAACAGCTCGATCACCTCGCTGTCGACCTCGACCTCGACGGGCCTCTCGTCGGCCAACAGCTCGATCACCTCGCTGTCGACTTCAACGTCGACCGGCCTGTCTTCGGCTAACAGCTCGATCACCTCACTGTCGACTTCCACGTCGACCGGCCTCTCGTCGGCTAACAGCTCGATCACCTCGCTGTCGACTTCGACGTCGACCGGCCTGTCGTCGGCTAACAGCTCGATCGACTCGCTGTCCACGTCGACCTCGACCGGTCTGTCGTCGGCCAACAGCTCCATCACGTCGCTGTCGACTTCCACGTCGACCGGTCTGTCGTCGGCCAACAGCTCCATCACGTCGCTGTCAACTTCGACGTCGACCGGCCTGTCTTCGGCGAATAGCTCGATCACCTCGCTGTCGACCTCGACCTCGACGGGCCTCTCGTCGGCCAACAGCTCGATCACCTCGCTGTCGACTTCCACGTCGACGGGCCTCTCGTCGGCTAACAGCTCGATCGACTCGCTGTCCACGTCGACCTCGACGGGTCTGTCGTCGGCCAACAGCTCCATCACGTCGCTGTCGACTTCCACATCGACCGGCCTCTCGTCGGCGAATAGCTCGATCGATTCGCTGTCCACGTCGACCTCGACCGGTCTGTCGTCGGCCAACAGCTCGATCACCTCGCTGTCGACCTCGACCTCGACGGGCCTCTCGTCGGCAAATAGCTCGATCACTTCGCTGTCGACCTCGACCTCGACGGGCCTCTCGTCGGCGAACAGCTCGATCACCTCGCTGTCCACGTCGACCTCGACCGGTCTGTCGTCGGCGAATAGCTCGATCACCTCGCTGTCGACCTCGACCTCGACGGGCTTGTCGTCCGCGAACAGCTCGATCGATTCGCTGTCGACCTCGACCTCGACGGGCCTGTCGTCCGCGAACAGCTCGATCACGTCCCTGTCGACGTCGACTTCGACTGGCATCAACTCGTTGTCGACTGGTCTGAGCACGACCAACAGTACGGTCACCTCGCTGTCGACCTCAACGTCGACCGGCCTGTCGTCCGCAAACAGCTCGATCACATCCCTGTCCACCTCGACCTCGACTGGCATCAACTCGCTGTCGACCGGTCTGAGCACGACCAACAGCACGGTCACGTCGCTGTCGACCTCCACATCGACCGGCCTGTCCTCGGCCACCAGCTCGATCTCGTCCCTGTCGACCTCGACCTCGACGGGCCTGTCGTCGGCCGCCAGCTCGATCACGTCCTTGTCGACCTCGACCTCGACCGGCATCAGCTCGCTGTCCACCGGCCTGAGCAGCACGGACAGCACGATCCTGTCGCTGTCGACCTCGACGTCGACCGGCATCGGCTCGCTGTCCACCGGCCTGAGCACGACAAACAGCTCGGTGACGTCGCTGTCCACCTCGACCTCGACCGCGATCAACGCCGCGAAGACGCACTACTACAGCGTCAACGACAACGGCACGCAGCAAGCCAACTACGACAACACGGGCGCAACGGGCACCAATGCCCTCGCCGCCGGCGTGAACGCCAGCGCGGCAGGCGCCAGCAGCGTGGCGGTCGGCGACGGCTCGAACGCACAGTCGGCAGGTGCGGTCGCCATCGGCCAGAACGCATCGGCAACGGGCGGCAAGGCGGTGTCGATCGGCTCCGGCAACACGGCGTCCGGCGACGGCGCGGTCGCGATCGGCGACCCGAGCATCGCAACGGGCACCGGCGCGGTGGCGATGGGCGCGAACGACACGGCGACCGGCGACGGCGCAGTGGCGCTCGGCAACGCGAACACGGCAACCGGCGCCAGCGCGCTCGCCCTCGGCAGCTCGAACCAGGCCACCGCGGACAACACGATCGCGCTGGGCAGCCAGGCCACGGCCAGCGCCACCGGCGCACAGGCCTACGGCTCGGCCGCCAAGGCCACCGCCGCCGACGCGCTCGCCTTCGGCACGAACGCGCAAGCGAACGTCGCCAACTCGGTCGCACTCGGCGCGAACTCGGTCACGGCTGCGGCCGTCGGCACCTCGAGCGCCACGATCGGCGGCGTCACGTACTTCTTCGCGGGCAACTCGCCGGTTGGCGTGGTCAGCGTCGGTGCACAGGGCCAGGAACGCCAGATCACGAACGTCGCCGCGGGCCGGATCTCGGCCACGAGCACGGACGCGATCAACGGCAGCCAGCTGAACGCGACGAACAACGCGGTCAATGCACTGTCGACGTCCACTGCGTCGAATGTCGCGTCGCTGTCGACCGGCATCAACTCGCTGTCCACGGGCCTGAGTGCGACCAACAGCAACGTGGCTTCGCTGTCCACGTCGACCTCGACCGCGATCAACTCGCTGTCGACCGGCCTGAGTTCGACGAACAGCAACGTCAACTCGCTGTCGACGTCGACCTCGACGGGCATCGGTTCGCTGTCCACCGGCCTGAGCACGACAAACAGCAACGTGGCCTCGCTGTCGACCGGTGTGACGAACATCAACAACTCGTTGAACTCGCTGTCGACGACGATCAACAACAACACGATTCGCGCCAACAACAGCAACGGGATCGCCGCCGACATGAACGGCAAGGGCACCGACCTCCCGACCGTCACCGCCGGCTCGAACTCGGTGGCGATCGGCGCGAATTCGAACGACGGCGGCCGTTCGAACGTGGTGTCGGTCGGTAGCGACACGCAGCAGCGCCAGATCACGAACGTCGCGCCGGGTACGCAAGGCACCGACGCGGTGAACGTGAACCAGCTGACGCAGGTGCAGACGACGCTGTCGACGGCGCTGTCGGGCCAGCAGACGCAGATCAACTCGCTGGGTTCGCAACTGCAGCAGACCGACCAGATGGCGAAGCAGGGTATCGCGGCCGTCGGCGCGATGGCATCGATCCCGCAGCTCGATCGCGACGCCAACTTCGGGATGGGCGTGGGTACGTCGACCTTCCTCGGCCAGAAGGCGATGGCGGTCAACATGCAGGCCCGCATCACGGAGAACCTGAAGGCGTCGATCAACGGCGGCTTCAGCGGCGGTCAGAAGGTGATCGGCGCCGGCATGCTGTATCAGTGGAAGTAACGCGTCGCGCCGCCAGGCCGCCCGGCTCGCCAGGCCGCCCGGCTCGCCAGCCGGACGGCCGGCGGCGGCCCCGACGGCCGGACGAGCCCGCCGCGCAACCCGTGGCGGGCTTCAGTCAACCCAAGCATTGAGGATGTAACCGTGAACAAACTCGCTCTTGCGCTCGCACTTTCCGCAACGGCCCTCGCCGCGTGCTCGACCGCATCCGGCCCGACCTTCAGCGCCTCCGAACTGCAGCCGCGCGACGGCGTGCGCACGTTCCAGGTGGACTGCCACGGCCTGCTGTCGGGCCCGCAGACATGCATGAAGGCTGCCCGAAAGATCTGCGGCGATCAGCCCGTGCGCGCCGTCGACTCGGCCCGCGCGCTGCGCGACAAATCCGATCCGGCCACGCTGGTCTTCCAGTGCGGCGCCGCGCCGGCCGAAGCGGCCTCGGCCGCCGAACCGGCGACCGCCGTCGTCGAACAGGTCAACCTGTCGGGCGACGCGCTGTTCGCGACCGACCACGCGACGCTCGCGCCGACCGCGCGCGAATCGCTCGACCGCCTGCTGAGCGAGCGCAAGGACCACACGTACTCGCAGGTGAGCGTCACCGGCTTTACCGATTCAGTGGGCAGCGACGACTACAACCTCGCGCTGTCGAAGCGCCGCGCCGAATCGGTCGCCGCCTATCTGAAAGCACACGGCCTGAAAACCGACGCGCTGACGGTGTCGGGCCGCGGCAAAGCCGATCCGGTCGCATCGAACGCGACGCCCGAAGGCCGCGCGAGCAACCGCCGCGTCGAAATCCGGCTGCAGCACTGAGCAGCCGGCCGCCGCAGGTGCGGCGGCCGCTCCGGCAAGCCGCCAGCGCCGCGCCGGACAACGCGGGCGCCGCATCGCCGGCGCCCCGCTCCCGTGGGCCGGCGGGTATGTCAAAGTTCGTCACGTCCTGCCAAAAACGGCGGTTTCCATGCCACAATCGCCGCAGACAGTCGCCGGGGCAGCCTGCCCGAATCGCGCGCCGTGCCAGGCGCGCCCGACGACACGCCGGAATCCGGCTGCCGCCCTCGCGAACCACGTCGCCCGATTCGCTTGCCGCAACGCACCGGCGCGAATCCAACCATGACAACCCACGGCGCGCCGCTTCCAGGCCAGACGCTCGACGCGATGCCCGGACGCACGACGCCGCAGAGGAAACCAACCGGTGACGGACATCAATGAAGCCGCCGCGGGCGGCACCCGCAAGCAACGGCCGGCGGTCGGCATCTCGCTGTTTGCGCGCGACGGCCAGGCGATCTGGGAAAACGGCATTCACCAGAACATCGCGTTCCTCGCGATGATGCTCAAGCGCTCGGATCGCGTCGGCCCCGTCTATTTCCTGAACGGCGGCGATGCGAACGCACTGCCGGCCGGCCTCGAACTCGACGGCCTCGACATCCCGCTGGTGAAACCCTCCGACGTCACGCACGAACTCGACGTCGTGATCGAAATGGGCGCGCAGCTGCCCGTCGAATGGCTCCGGCACATGAAGGCGCTCGGCAAGAAGATCGCCGCGTTCTTCTGCGGACACGTCTATGCGGGCCTGTGCGAAACGCCGATCTTCGGGAAACCGTCCGGACACGTGTTCAACGGCGCGCCGTTCGACGAAGTGTGGCTGCTGCCGCAATACGACAAGACCGCGGCGCCGATGCTGCAGACCATCCTGCGCGCGCCCGTCCACCTGATGCCGCACATCTGGTCGCCGTACTTCCTCGAGCGCCGCGTGGCTGCGCTCGCAGGCGAAGGCGCGACGTTCGGCTATCGGCCAGGCCAGCGTCCGTGGAGCCTCGCGATGCTCGAACCGAACATCTCGGTCGCCAAGTCCTGCCACTACCCAATGCTGGCATGCGACGAGTTCTACCGCGCGCGGCCGGACGCGGTGCAGCACATGTTCGTCGTCAACGCGATGCACATGAAGGAGCATTCGACCTTCGTGCACTTCGCGAACAGCCTCGATCTCGTCCGCCACCACAAGGCGACCTTCGAACCGCGACTCGACCTGCCGGGCTTCATGGCGCGCCACGCGGATGCCGTCGTGTCGCACCACTGGGAAAACGGGCAGAACTATCTGTATTACGACGTGCTGTACGGCGGCTATCCGCTGATCCACAACTCGACGCTGATCGGCGACGCCGGCTATTACTACCCGGACTTCGACTCCGCCGCGGGCGGCCGCGCACTGCTCGACGCTTGGCTGCATCACGACGAACGCCTCGACGATTACCGCGCGAAAGCCGGCCGGCTGCTGCAGTCGGTCTCGATCGACAACCCCGCGAACCTCGACGCGTTTGTCTCGCGTCTGGTCGCCTGAACCGGAGCATACGCATGTCGGACTCCAATGCCCGTCAAGCGCCCGGCGAGGGCAAGCGTCTCGTCGTCGGCGTGTCGCTGTTCGTGCGCGGCGCCGGCCAGTCGCTGTGGGAAAACGGCATTTTCCAGAACTGCCTGCTGCTGATCCTGCTGCTGCGCCAGTCGCCGCTCGTCGCGGAAGCCGTGATGGTGAACGGCGGCGAACAGGTCGCCGATCCGCAGATGATGCTCGGCGAGTGGGACGTGCCGCTGCTGTCGATGGACGAAGCGCTGGAACGCTGCGACGTGCTGATCGAAATGAGTGCGCAGTTCGGCGCGGACTACCTGCGCGCGTTCCGCGACCGCGGCGGCAAGGTCGTCACGATGCGGGTCGGCAACGACTACGTGATCGACATCGAACGCGCGATGTTCAACAAGCCGTCGGGCTTCCTGTTCTCGGGCGCGCCGTACGACGCCGTGTGGACGATTCCCGAGTTCGAGCGCTCGTGCCTGCACTATTACCAGACCGGCCTGCGCGCGCCGGTCACGATCGTCCCGCACATCTGGCATCCCATGCTGTTCGACAAGGCACGCGCGACGCTCGGCGCGGGCCTGACCTTCGGCTATCAGCCCGGCAAGCCGCGCTGGCGCGTGACGATGTTCGAGCCGAACATCTGCATGGTGAAGACGAGCATCATCCCGATGCTGGTCACGGAAGAGGCGTACCGCGCCAATCCGAAATTCCTCGAATTCGTGCGCGTGTGCAACACGATCCACCTGAAGGAGCATGCGACGTTCGTCCACTTCGCGAAGAGCCTCGACATCGTGAACCACGGGGTCACGACGTTCGAGAGCCGCTACGCGGTGTACGAGTTCATGGCTGCGTACGGCGATGCGGTGGTGTCGCACACGTGGGAAAACGCACAGAACTACCTGTACTACGAGTTGCTGTACGGCGACTATCCGCTGATCCACAACTCGCCGTTCCTCGGTAAGGCCGGGTATTTCTATCCGGACTTCGACTGCCAGGCCGGCGGCCGCGCGCTGCTGCAGGCGTTCACCGAGCACGACGCGAATCTGGAGGCGTACCGAGAGCAGTCGAAGCACGTGCTCAGCTCCGTGAGTATCTACAACCCCGAGAACGTCGCCGCCTATACGGACGCGATCGCCACCCTCTATCGCGACGCGTGACGCGCTGCCCTTTCAGGATTCCGACATGAACGCACGCACGCCCCTCACCCGCGCCAAATGGCTGATCGGCTGCGCCGCCGCTTCGATCGCGATCGGCGCGCATGCACAGTCATCGGGAGGGTCGGCGGATGAATTGCTGCAGGACGCCGACACGGTATTCAGGCAACTCGAAGCCGGCCAGTTCAACGAGATCTGGCTCGGTTCCGCCGACTTCATCAAGACCCGATTCAAGCAGGACCATTTCGTAAGCGACATCCGGCGCGCTTGGCAAACGGTCGCCCTGGTCCGCCACCGCGAGTGGGAGCAGATCACACGCGACCGCTACACGAATGCGACGGTACCCGACGGCCTCTACGCGAACGTCGACTATGTGACGACATTGACCACCGGATCGACAGTGTACGAAAAAGTGAGCTTTCGCCTCGAAGGTGACGGTCACTGGCATTTGACCGGCTATGCGCCGCGCATGACTCGCGACATCACCAAATAAGCGCTGCGCCGACGACTCGGAGACATCATGAAACTCAATGTCGCGATAACGATGAACGTGCAGCGCGACGCGACGCAGTCGATCTGGTACAACGGCGCGAACCAGCACTGCGTGTACCTGTACATGCTGCTGAAGCAGTCGCCGCTGATCGGCGAAGTCTGGCTCGCGCACGACAACGGCATCACCGAGTATCCGCAGGCGCTGATGATGGACGCGTTCGGCGACGCGCTGCGGCCGCTGTCGGCCGTCGTCCACCAGACCGACCTGCTGATCGAGATGAATGCGTTCGTCGATCCGTCGCACACGGACGTCGTGCGCCAGCGCGGCGGCAAGTGCGTGTCGTATCGCTTCGGCAACGACTACGTGATCGCGGTCGAGACGATCAACTTCGAGAAGAACGACTGGCGGCCGAACCCGCACCGCGTGCAGTTCGACGAGATCTGGACCAACCCGCAGCACATGCACACGTGCGCGGCCTATTTCCAGGCCGTGTATCGGGCGCCGGTGATCGAGCTGCCGCATATCTGGTCGCCGTATTTCATCGAGCGCAGCCTCGACGCCGATCCCGAACTGAAGGCGCGCTTCGGCTACCGCAACCACGGCCCGGCCAAGCGCATCGCGTTCTTCGAGCCGAACCTGAACGTCGTGAAAAGCTCGATCGTGCCGATGCTCGCCGCGAACGCGTGCTACGTCGAGCACCCGGAGCTCGTCGAGCACGTGTACATGACCAACACGTTCGACAAGAAGGAAAACGTTGCCTTCAAGCATCTCGCCCTCGGGCTCGAGATGGTGCGCGACGGCAAGGCGACCGCCGACGTGCGCGCGCCGTTCGTCGCGTGGGCCGCGCATCACACCGACATCGTCGTGTCCCACCACTGGGAAAACGGCCTCAACTACCTGCTGTACGACGCGCTGTACGGCAACTATCCGCTCGTACACAACTCGCCGTTCCTGCGTGACGTCGGCTACTACTACCCGGACTTCGAGATCTTCGAAGCGGCGCGTGCGATCGCGACCGCCGCGCAGACACACGACACGCGGCTCGACGACTACGCGGCCGCGGCCCGCCGCTGCCTGCACCAGGTCGACACGCTCGCCGAGCACAACGTTCGCGCTTACTCCGAGCAAATCCAGCAGTTGTTCGCCGGTCGCGCGCTCGGCTGACCTCAATCGTCCCCGCTACCGCCCATGAATCAGACCGTCCGCAATTTCGTCGTGATCGATTCGATTCATGGCCCGTTCGTCATCAACCGGCACTGCGCGCATCAGGCCGAGGCACTGATCAAGACGGGGCGGCCGCACATCCAGGCCGAGCTCGACGCGATCATGCACGTGATCGACCAGTTGCCGAACGATGCAATCGCTGTGGACGGCGGCGCGAATGCGGGGCTCGTATGCGTGCCGATCGCCCATCGGTTGCGTGCGCGCGGCGGCCGCGTGTACGCGTTCGAACCGCAGCGCACGCTGTTCCATGCGCTCGGCGGCACCGTCGCGCTCAACCAGCTCGACAACGTCCACCTGCTGAACATGGGGCTGGCCGGCGCCAACGGCACGATGAAAGTCCCCGACGTCGATTACGGGCAGGACGCCGACTTCGGCCAGGTCTCGCTCGTCGACGCGCACGCGGAAGGCGGCACGCCGACACCGGTCGTCAGGCTCGACTCGCTCGGCCTGCCGCGGCTGGATTTCCTGAAGCTCGACATCGAAGGCATGGAGCTCGACGCGCTGCGCGGCGCGCGCCGGCTGATCGAGACGCATCTGCCCTGGTGCTGGGTCGAATACCGGAAAGTCGGCGAGGCGCCGATCATCGCCACCTTTGCCGGCCTCGACTACTCGTTCTACCGGGTCGACCAACTGAACCTGCTTTGCGTGCCGAATACGCGCTGGGACCCGCAGCGGCTGGCCATCTCGGTCGAGCAGGTCACGATCGAAACGACGGCCGAAACCGATGCGCGCCACCCGGCAGCGCCCGCCGCCGACACCGACGCGCCCGAAACGAACTGGAACCGCGCGCTCGACCACGAGTCGCGCTGCGAGTGGGGCCATGCAATTGCGCGCTGGCAACGCGCGCGCGGACACGGGCTCGATGACGATGCGATCGCGCTGCAACTCGCGTCGTGCTACGGCTTCGCCGGTGCGCCCGATGCCGGGCTGGCGGCGCTCGAACGCTTTGGCGATCCGGCCGCGCTCCCCGACGCGACGCGCGGTCGCATCGAGCTGGCACGTTCCGAGCTGCTGCTGCGCGCCGGCCGGCGCGACGAGGCGGCCCGCGCCACGATTGCCAGCGAAAATGTGCTCACGGCCGCGCAATTCGGGCTGCCGACGGAGCGGCTCTACCAGGGCCAGCCGCTGCACGGCAAGCGGCTGCTGGTGCTCAGCTACGGCGGCGTCGGCGACCAGCTCCAGTACGCGCGCTACCTGGGCGCGCTCGACACGCTCGGCTGCACGAGCGTGACCGTCGTCGTTCCGGACGCGCTGACGGGCCTGCTGCGTCACACGTTCCCGCACATCGAATTCATCGGTGCGCACGGCGCGTGGGTCGACACGTCGCGGATCGCGCACGACTACTGGTGTTCGTTCCTGGTGCTCGCCGCGCAATTCGGCTACGCACCGGCGCCCAATGGATCGGCGGCCGCGTACCTGTCGTGCCCGCCCGCGCACGCCGCCGAGTGGCGCGAGCGTGTGCAGCGCGACGGCCATGCCGCCGGCACGCGCCGCATCGGGCTCAACTGGCGCGGTCGCGACGAAAGCGACGCGCGCTTCCATCGCGCGGCCAGCCTGCGCGACCTCGCGCCGCTGACGCGGATGCACGGCCACGCCGCGTACTGCATTAACCGAGACCTTTCCGCACAGTCCGAGCAATCGGACCTGCCGGTGACGTTCCCGCATCACGCGATCAGCGATTTCAGCGACCTGGCGGCGCTGATGCTGGCGCAGGATGCCGTGGTGACCACCTGCACCGCGCACATCCACCTCGCCGGCGCACTCGGCGTGCCGGCCGTGCTGCTGCTCAGCCCGAAGGCCGATGCCCGCTGGGAAACCGGCTCGCGCACCGCGCTCTATCCCGGCATCCGGATCGTGCGCGCCACGCACGTCGGGCAATGGGACGACGCGGTCGATCGCGCGATGGCGCTGGTGCTCGGCGGATTCGGGAAGGATTGAGCGACGGGATGCGAATCGCGGCCGCTGTGTGCGGATGATGCCGGCGCCGGCCGCGCGTCTCGCGCCGCGCCGGAGCCCGTGACGGGCGTGAACAGGCGCTAGACCAGCACCCGATCGCCGCTCTGCGCGGCGAACGTACGGCCATGCCGCCGGCCCATCCGCGCGAGCACGGCGAAGCAACGCGCCGCCGGCCGGCTGACGCCGCCGGATGGCTTGACGAGACTATCGGACACGCCGCGTGCGATCGCCGAATCGTTGCCGCACGCGCCGGCAATGACACCCGCGTAATAGTGCCGCGCCGCCAGTTCGCGGCCGTTGGCATCGAGCGGCTTCATCCGCTGAATGCGACGCGCAATGGCCTTCAGGCCGTCGAGATACGGCGCGACGTCGATCGGCACATCGGTCGACTCGGCGCCCAGTTGCCACAGCATGTCGGCCAGCTCGGCGATCGCGACCAGATCGCGCGCATCGGTTGCCTGCGTGCCCGTTCCGACTCCGGCCTTCGTCCCCGCCATGCCACACCCCTTTGCGATTCGTCCCGCTGCACCTGCTCTCGCGCCGTCACGCGGCGGCCGGCGACCGCCATGAAAAGCGGATGCCCTGCGCCCATGCGACACCGGCATCCAAGATGATCTGCCGGTCGATCTCGCTCTCCACGCCTTCGACGACGACGTGCCGCGCCCCTTCGTGCGCGAACGCGATCAACCTGCGGAACTGGTAGCGCCCGATCGCGTTGCGTTTGATCATCGACAGGATCGACCGGTCGAGCTTCACGATGTCGGGATTGCCGACCACCAGATTGTTCAATGCGCTGAAACCGACGCCAAAATCGTCGATCGCGATCCGGCAACCGGCCTGCCGGAAGCGGTTCACGAACGACCGGCCCGCGACGGGGTTCAGCGGCCCTGTCTCCGTGATCTCGACCACCAGCCGCGCCGCCACCGACGGCTCGCGCTCGAGCCGTCTGAAGATCGCCAGCCACGCGTCGTCGACGACCGCGCTCACCGCCGCGACGTTGCACCCGTACACCGCGGCCGGATCAGCGCGCAGCGCGTCGATCGTCCGGCCGACCACGAGCCGGTCGAACCAGCGCATCAGCCCGAGCGCCTCGAGGCGCGGCAGGAACGCGAGCGGCGGCAACGCATCGCGCTCGCCCCACCGCAGCCGAGCCAGGCGCTCCTGGTACAGCACACCGCCCGACAGGTCGGCCCGGCACACCGGCTCATGTGCGAACCCGAGCCGGCTTTCCACGAAACTGCGTACCGACGCGAGGTCGGCATGATGGTCGGGGGCGCCGAACACGAGATCGATTTCGTCTCGATTCGCTTCCCGATTCGCCTCAAGGCGAGCTTCGACCGCATTCATCCGGCGCTCCGGCAAATGGCGAGCCGCCGATCGCGGCTCGACCTCAACAAACATGCGGAGCAAACCGACCCTGACGCGCTCCGCCGCCTACCCGGCCCATCCTGTTATGTCGATTTTTTCCGGGAGCGTACTGTTCGCTTCGGCGCGCCGTCAAATTCGATATTTTCAACGATATTCAGTGACTGCCAATACACCATGCACGAACCATGTCGACAGTGCGACAGGTTACACAACACAAAGTACGAAACCCCGAATCCAGATCGTTTATTTTCGCTACCAGACAACTTTATCCGAATCCATTTCTTTCACGATATTGCAGCACCGCAAATCGAAAAATCATTAATTGATCAGACAAATACAGACCCGAGAAATGCCGCCGGCCCTTGATGAACGGGCTTGCAGCAACGGCTTCCAGCTCGGGCCGCCATCCAGCTAAAACCGGCTGCCGCACATCATTCGATCATCGCAGCATTCAATTTTCACGTTTCAAACGATATTACTAAATCTCAAAACAGAATCGACTGCGTTGAATCAATAATATCAAGTTTTATTTATATGATGATTATGGATTGAAACATGTTTAACAATCTTCAAGACTTGTTAACCTATAAAATTATTTCTGACGGACTTCCCTCGGAGCCGTCAATTTCGTGCCTTCAAAACCGTCGAACCGATCGGGTTCGACGGTTTCTTTTTTAACGGCATTATTTCGTCAGACATTAGGGCGGGACAACCCCGATGGCAGCCGGCAGCGTAATGAATGCGCGCCGTGGAAAATCGGCCTTATACGGCCGGCGCGCCGATCAGGTTCGCGAGCAGCCCGTCGTATTCGGCGACGAGCGCCGGATTCGCCGACGTATAGCGGCCGAGGATCTCGCGCTGGCGCCGCGTATACGCTTCCCAGTCGTCGTCGTGCGTATGCAGCGCACGCAGCAGCGCGTCGGCGCCCTGCTGCACGTCGTTGTCCGGATAGTAGTAGCCGAGATCGGGCGCGAGGCTCGCGTTGTGCACGAGCGGATAGCCCTGCCAGCACACGTCGAAATAGAAGTAGTTCAGCGGGTTCGACCATTGGTGCGACACGACGATGTCGGTCAGGTCGGCCAGGAACAGCGGCGTGTCGAAGCGGCCGACGAAGCTCGCCTTGCCCGCACGCACGATGTCCAGGTAATTCATCAGCATCGCGAACTCGGGGCTGTCGTGTGCGAGATGGAGGGCATTCGTCACGTGCGTGAAGCAGATCGCGTCGGGGTCTCGCCGATACGCTTCGTCGATGATCAGCATCGGATACACGCAGAACTTCACCACGTCGTGGTTCGGCTCCATCACCGTCAGCCGTTTGCCGGGCTCGCTGCGTGGCCGGTATTCACCGTGCTCGGGCAGCGACGCGGCACGCGCGCTCAGGAACATCGGATCCCACACGAACGGCACGACGCGCCCCGGGCAGCGGCGCAGCGACTGCAGGAACGGCAACGACGAGGGCGCGATCTGCGGAATCGCCCACACCTCGTCGTAGCCGCGGTTGATGAACAGCGAATCCCACAGCCGGCGGCCGAACAGCATCGATTCCATCACGTTGATGTACTCGACGCCGCAGCAGTAGCTGACGAGCTTCGCGCCGCGCGCCTTCAGGTAGGCCGTCTGCTCCCCGTTGACCTGGCCGCCGAGTTCGATCACCACGTCGAGCGAATCCTTCATGTCGTCGAACGTGCGCGTGTCGAAGACGCTGCGATCCCAGGGCAGCGCATCGGTGAGCGGCACATCGGTGGTGTTGACCAGCGTCACGCGGTAGCCGTGCGGCGACGCCATCAGCAGCTTCGCGAGAAACAGCGCGTTCTGCTTGATGCCGTTGATCCACAGGCTTTCGTCGGGGGCACGCAGTCCGATCGTGATACCGATGCGCAGGCCGTTCAGGACAGGAGACGTCATCGTCGGCAGGATGGAAGGTTGGATGGGAGTGGCATGGCGCAGTGTAGCGCGCGAAGCGTCGCCCGCGTCAAGCGGCGGCGACCAACCCGGCATTCTAGCGGAGTACCGGCCGCACACTGTCAGGGATGGTCAGCGCCCGCCCCGGCCGTGCAAATCCGCCGGATCGTTATGCGATACTCGTGCCACCCGCTGCGCCGCCAGTCGGCCGGCTTTTCCGGGGGGCTCGAACGGACAACGCACGACCACGCCACACCACGATTACAAGAAAGGCTGACAGAATGGACCACGATGCCGCGCAAGTCTTCCGGAAGATCCACGACGAACGGCGGTGGCACTCGCAGGAAAGCGTGTCCGGGTGGGGTCCGCAGCTGAACAATACCGCGCAGGTCATTCGCGAGCTGCCGGGATTGCTGCGCCGCTTCGGCGAACGCTTGCGGCGCAGGCCGCTTTCCCGCCTGCGGAGCGCGCGATGATCGTCCTCAGCCATTTCAGCCAGCCCGCATCCGCCAGCCTCGAGAATCACCGCTGGTACGCGCAGTTGCACGGCTATCGCCACGAGATCGTCGACGCGTCCGCGATGCCGCAAACCATGCCGTTGCGGCCACTGTACCGCTACGAATCGTTGCTCCAGGTGCTGCGCCACGCGCAGCCCGACCAACTCGTGCTGCTGCTCGGCGAAGATGCGGCAATCATCGAGCCCGTCGCGCTCGAGCGCCTGATGGCCGGGCGCGACATGCTGCTGGTCGACGCGTTCGCGTCGCCGCTGCCGCAGGTCGACGTGCAGATCTGGCGCAACACCGCGGACGTGCGCGCGATCGTGATGCAGCTCGTGCAGCGCTGCAAGCTCGGCAGCGAGCCGAGGCCGACGTCGGAGGCCGCGCTGTTCGCCGGGCTCGACACGCATCCCTACATGACATTGATCGACGGGCTGTACGCCGTCATGCCGTGCGGCCCCCACCTCGATCCGATGTGGAGCCGCGAACCGACGTTCGCGATCAGCATCGACGACACGCCTCACGATCCCGAACGCAAGGGCGCGACGCCGCGTTTCCGCGACATGCTCGTCGCGTACATCAATCGGCGCCGCGCCGCCGGCCAGCCGATGTTCTCGTTCGATCACGACGTCGCCGCACCGGACGAAGCCGCCGAGCGCTGCACGTACAACCCCGGCCGCCCGATCGCGCTGATGATGCTGTACACGCCGAATATCGGCAGCTACGCACGCGTCGCCGAGCGCAATTTCCGGCGCTACTGCGATGCGCACGGCTACACGCTCTACGTGCATCGCGACATTCCCGCCGAGATCGGGTTGAACGCGACGGGCAACTGGTTCAAGCCGTGGCTGCTGCATGCGTACCTGCAGCATCATGACTGGGTCGTGTGGCTCGATGCCGACGTGCTGATCGCGAACCAGCACCAACCGCTCGAGCCGCTGCTCGAAGGGCGCGACTGGCTGCTCGCGCAGGATATCGGCCAGTGGGCGTTCAACTCCGGCGTGATGGCATTCCGCCGCACCGAACGCAACGACGCGATGCTGCGCGACCTGATGACGACGATCGCCGCGCTGCACGACCGCTCGAGCGTCTATGCGAGCGACGGCGACCAGCTGCATTTCATTCGCGCGATGGCGCACGACGGGCAGTTGCACGGCGAAGGCGTGACCGATCTCGTCAGCTTCAACACGCCCTGGCTGTTCCGCCGTGCGGACAGCTACATCGTGCATTACTTCGGCATGTGGTCCGCGATGCGCGCGCTGATGATGGCGCACGACGACGGCCTGCTGCGCTGACGCCACCGCTTCAGCATCGAGACCTCGAAGACGACGCGCCGGCCGGATTCAACCGGCCGGCGCGTCGCCGTACCGGCTGCCGTCAGATCGGCGTGATCGTCGGCGCCACGGCCGCCGGGTCGGTGACGCTGGCCTTGCCGGTTTCGACGTGCCCCGCGATGCGGCGCGTCCAGCCGGCATTGCCCGCCACCGCGAACTGCAGGTCGTACCACTGGCTGCTGCACGACAGATCCCAGTGTGCCTCGACGCTCTTGCCCGGCGGAATCGTCAGCGTGCGCGCCGCCGTGCCGTACGCGACATCGGTCGCCGTGACCGTGAGCGTGCCGCTGCCCGCATTGGCGATCGTCACGTAGACGTCGCCGTTCGCCACGTCGTAACACGGCGTGATTTCCGGCTTCGCGGCGGCATCCGCGGCGGCCGAACCCGCAAAGCGCCGGAAATAGCCGTTCGGCCCCCACACGCTCACCAGGTAGTTGCCGTTCGCATCGAGCGCCCACGTATCGGTCAACTGCTTGCCGGCCTCGACCGTATAACGGCGCGGCATCGCCGTCGGATCGCCCGTATAGACCCAGAAGTGCGCGCCCTGCGTACCCGAATTGGCAAACGTCACCGCATAACCTTGCGCCTGGAGCTGGCCCGTCACGTGCAGTTCGTACGGCAGCGCGCGAGCCGGCCGCGTGCCGGATTCCTGCGCCGTCACGACCTGCTGCGCGGTGCTGGCCGGTGCGGTCTGCGACGACGCGCGCGAGCATTGCAGGTCCGCCTGCGCGACGTACGCCTGCGTGCTCGGCAGCGACGGCAGCGAGACATCCGATTTCGAAAAGTCGAGCGCCGACGTCAGGTCGCCGCAGATCGCCCGGCGCCACGGAGAGATGTTGGTTTCCACCACGCCGAAGCGCTTCTCGATGAATTGCAACACCGACGTGTGATCGAACACCTGCGAGCAGACGAAACCGCCCTTCGACCACGGCGACACGACGAACATCGGCACGCGCGGGCCGAGGCCGTACGGCAGGTTGTCGGCCGTATACGTGCCGGTCTGCGTCGACGTCACGACGTTGTGCCGCTCGAGCGACACATCCACGGTGCTCATGCCCGAGCCCGGCAGCGTCGGGGCCGACGGCGGCACGACGTGGTCGAAGAAGCCGTCGTTCTCGTCGTACATGATCAGCAGGACGGTCTTGCTCCACACCTCCGGATTCGACGTCAGCGCATCGAGGATCGTCGACAGGTAGTACGCGCCGTACAGCGGCGTGAACTTCGGATGCTCCGAATACGCGGCGGGCGGCAGCAGCCACGAGACCTGCGGCAGCGCGTTCGCCTGCACGTCGGCCTTCAACTGCGTGATCGGGCGCGTGCTCATCCCGCGCGTCTGCAGCGACGAACCGGCCGGCGCATTCACGAAGTTGTTGAAGCACGCCAGCATGTTCGTGCCGTAGTTGCCGGTGAAGTTGTCGAACCCGGTGCCCTGCTGGTAGACCTGCCACGAGATGCCGGCCTTTTCGAGCCGTTCCGGATACGTCGTCCAGCTGAAGGGCGGCAACTGGATCTTGTCGAACTGGTTGTCGATGTAGTCGGTGTTGTCGAGCAGCGGGCCGCCGCCCGTGCCGAGCGGATCGACCATGCCCGTCATCAGGTACATGCGGTTCGGGTGCGTGTTGCCCGGAATCGAGCAGAAGTAGTTGTCGCACACCGTGAACGCATCCGCGAGCGCGTAATGGAACGGGATGTCGTCGCGAACGTGATAGCCCATCGTCATGTTCGACTTCTGCACGGCCCACTGGTCCGCGCGGCCGTTGTCGATCGCGCCGTGCGTCGTCGCCCACGTATGCGGCAGGCCGCCGATACATTGCGCGTTGACGCCCGGGTTGGTCGTGTCGTAGCGGAACGGCGCGATCACGCTCGTCTTGTCCTCCTGCCGCGGCTGGAACCATACCGGCTTGCCGTTCGGCAGCGTGACCGGGAAGCGGTCGTTATAGCCGCGCACACCGCTCAGGTGACCGAGGTAGTGGTCGAACGAGCGGTTCTCCTGCATGAACACGACGATGTGCTGCACATCCTGGATCGTGCCCGTCACGGAATTCGGCTCGATCGCCAGCGCCTTGCGGATCGACTCGGGAAGCAGTGCGGTGGCGGCGGTCGCGCCGGCGAGGCCGGCGGAGAACTTCAGAAAATCGCGTCGCGAATGGGTGGCCATGCTGGTTGCTCTTGATTGGATTTCTGGTGGAAACGGCCGATATCAGGAAGCGGGCGAGGATGCCGGTGCAGTGAAACCCGGCGGGCAGTGCATCTGCGCGGTGGCGACCACGCCGCCGCCGCATGCGGCCTTCTGCTGCGCGACGGGCGCGGCGGGTGCAGTCAGGTCGTCGTTGCAGGCGCCGAGGAGTGCTGTCAGCGCGATCAGGCAAACGACCGCGAAAGGCCGCAGGGCCGACTTTCGCATAACGGTTCTCCGTGGGGGTGATGACGTGACGCGGGCACGGGTGCGCACCGGTCATATCGACGGCGAGATGCTAAGTTGGACTTGTTACACGACGGTGTCGCGTGAAAGCGTAGCGCGATGTGCGCGCGAGCGGTGACGTGAGTGGATGTGGCTGGAGCGTAATGCGATCGAAAGATTCGCACTACTTCGGCATGTCGATATCGATGCGATCGAAGCCGGTTCGATTCGACAGTGGTCGCGCGGGGAAGCGCGACGCGGTTTCTTCGGGCCGGCAGCCAAGGCAGCCGGCCCGTTCACAGCGAGAAGGCGCTGCTCAGCCTTCCGCCATCATCAGCAACTGCGCGCCATCCGCGACCTGGTCGCCGACGCCGTACAGCACTTCAGCGACGACGCCCGCGCTCGGCGCGCCAATCGTGTGCTCCATCTTCATCGCTTCCATCACGATCAGCGGCGTGCCCGCTTCGACCTTCTGGCCCGGTTCGACCAGCACCGCGATCACCTTGCCGGGCATCGGCGCGGTCAGGCGCCCGCCGCCCTGCTCCGTATCGCCCGCATGCGCGAGCAGGTTGCGCCATTCGAACGTTTCCGACGTGCCCTGCGTGAACACATGGAACGTGTCGCCGTCCGCATACACGCGGCCGCTGCTGCGCACGCCGCCGAGCGTCACGTCGAAATCGAGCGGCGTCGCGCCGCGCGTCCATGCGAACGCTTGCGCGGCTTCGTCGCCGGTCGCGATACGTGCGCCGGCGCCATCGTCCTCGTACGTGACCGTCACGTCCGCTTCGCGCTCGGCTGCATGCCATTCGAGCGTGCGGCGATAGCCGCCGTTCAGCCGCCAGTCCGGCAACGTGCCCCACGGCGACGAACCCTGCGCGGCCGCGCCGCGCTCACGCGCGAGCAGCGCCGCGCAGGCGAGCGCGAGCATCGCGCGCGGCGGCTGTTGCGGCGCGAACAGCGCATCGTGGTTGCGCTCGATCAGGCCCGTGTCGAGATCGGCCGACGCGAACGGTTCGCACGCAACGATGCGCTGCAGGAATGCCGCGTTCGTGTGCAGGCCGACCACTTCACATGCACGCAGCGCCCGCAGCATCAGGCTCAGCGCTTCCGCGCGGTCCGCGCCGTGAACGATCAGCTTCGCGATCATCGGATCGTAAAACGGCGTGATCGCATCGCCCTCGCGCACGCCGCTGTCGACGCGCACCGCTGCGCCGATCGAGAACTCGACGCCAGCCGGCAGCCGCAAGTGTTTCAGCGTGCCCGTCGACGGCAGGAAGCCGCGCGCCGGGTTCTCCGCATAGAGACGCGCCTCGAGCGCATGGCCCTGCACGCGCAGCTCGTCCTGCTTCAGCGGCAGCGGCTCGCCGGACGCGACGCGCAGTTGCCATTCGACGAGATCGAGCCCGGTGACCATTTCGGTGACCGGATGCTCGACCTGCAGGCGCGTGTTCATTTCCATGAAGTAGAACGCGTCGCCCGTCATGATGAATTCGACCGTGCCCGCGCCGACATAGCTGACCGCGCGCGCCGCCGCGACGGCCGCCTCGCCCATCGCGCGGCGCAGGTCGTCGGGCAGACCCGGCGCGGGCGCTTCCTCGAGCACCTTCTGGTGACGGCGCTGCACCGAGCAGTCGCGGTCGAACAGGTACACGGTATTGCCAAGCGTGTCGCCGAATACCTGCACTTCGACGTGGCGCGGGCGCGTCAGGTATTTCTCGATCAGCACACGGTCGTTGCCGAAGCTGCTCGCGGCTTCGCGCTGGCACGACGCGAGCGCCGCCGGGAAATCGTCGGAGCGCTCGACCACGCGCATCCCCTTGCCGCCACCGCCCGCACTCGCCTTCAGCAGCACCGGATAGCCGATTTCGTCGGCTTCGCGATGCAGGTTGCCGGCATCCTGGTCGTCGCCGTGGTAGCCCGGCACGAGCGGCACGGCAGCCGCATGCATCAGCGCCTTCGCGGCGGCCTTCGACCCCATCGCCGCGATCGCGTCGACCGGCGGCCCGATGAAGACGATGCCAGCCGCTTCGCACGCATGCGCGAAATCCTCGTTCTCCGACAGGAAGCCGTAGCCCGGGTGGATTGCCTGCGCGCCGGTCGCGCGCGCGGCTTCGATGATGCGCTCGATGCGCAGGTAGCTGTCCGCGGCGGCCGAACCGCCGATGTGCACGGCTTCGTCGCATGCGGCCACGTGTTTCGCGTTCGCGTCCGCGTCGGAATAGACGGCGACGCTCGCGATCCCGAGACGTTTGCACGTCGCGGCGACTCGGCACGCGATTTCGCCGCGGTTGGCGATCAGAATCTTGTCGAACATGGCTTCGATGTCGTCCGGAGAGTGAGGGTCACACGATCATTCACGCCACGACGGCGTGCGCTTTTCGAGGAAGGACGCGATCCCTTCGCGCGCTTCCGCGCCGGCGCGGGTCCGCGCGATCCAGTCGGCGGTCTGCTCGATCAGCGTCGCGTCGAGCGGGCGGCCGGCCACGTCGGCGACGAGCCGCTTGCACGCCTTCACCGCGTCGGGGCCGTTCGCGACAAGCGTCGCGGCCAGCTTCGCGACCGTTTCGTCGAGCGCATCGGCCGGCACTGCTTCGTGGATGAAGCCGAGCGATGCTGCACGCGCGCTGTCGAACACCTCGGCCGTCGTGAAGTAACGGCGCGCCGCGCGCTCGCCCATCGCACGCACGACGTACGGTGCGATCGTCGCGGGGATCAGCCCGAGCCGCGCTTCCGACAGGCAGAACTTCACGCCGTCGGCGGCAATCGCGATATCGGCCGCGGCCACCAGGCCCACCCCGCCCGCGTAGGCATCGCCATGCACGCGGGCGATCACCGGCTTGCCGCAGCGATGGATCGCCTCGAGCATCCGTGCGAGCTTGCGCGCATCGGCACGGTTCTCGTCGTCCGAGTAACCGGCCATCTTCTTCATCCAGTTCAGGTCCGCGCCCGCGCAGAACGCGGCGCCTTCCGCGGCGAGCACGATCGCGCGCACGCCTTCGTGCGCATCGAGCCATTCGAACGCCGTGGTCAGCTCGGCGATCGTCGTCTCGTTGAACGCGTTGCGCACGTCGGGGCGTGCGAGCGTGACGGTCGCCACGCGGCCGGCTTCGCTTACCTTGATCGTTTCGTATCGCATCGGTCAGTCCTCCCGGGCGTTACATGCGGAACACGCCGAAGCGCGTGTCGTCGATCGGTGCGTTCATCGATGCGGCCAGGCCGAGGCCGAGCACGTCGCGCGTCTGCGCGGGATCGATCACGCCGTCGTCCCACAGCCGAGCGCTCGCGTAATACGGATGGCCCTGGCGCTCGTACTGGTCGCGGATCGGCTGCTTGAACGCTTCCTCCTCATCGGTCGACCACGAACCACCCTTCGCCTCGATGCCGTCGCGACGCACCGTCGCGAGCACCGACGCGGCCTGCTCGCCGCCCATCACCGAGATGCGCGCGTTCGGCCACATCCACAGGAAACGCGGGCCGAACGCGCGACCGCACATCCCGTAGTTGCCGGCGCCGAACGAGCCGCCGATGATCACCGTGAACTTCGGCACCTTCGCATTCGACACGGCCGTCACCATCTTCGCGCCATGCCGTGCGATGCCTTCGTTCTCGTACTTGCGCCCGACCATGAAGCCCGTGATGTTCTGCAGGAACACGAGCGGAATCTTGCGCTGGCAGCACAGCTCGATGAAATGCGCGCCCTTCACGGCCGATTCGGAAAACAGGATGCCGTTGTTCGCGACGATCCCGACCGGATGGCCCCAGATGTGCGCGAAGCCCGTGACGAGCGTCGTGCCGTAGCGCGCCTTGAATTCGTCGAATTCGGAATCGTCGACGATGCGCGCGATCACCTCGCGCACGTCGAACGGCTTGCGCGTATCGACCGGAATCACGCCGTACAGGCTTTTCGCGTCGTAGCGCGGCGGCTTCGGCTCGCGCAGCGCCACCGGCGACGCGATCTTCGGCGCGAGATGATCGACGATGTTGCGCGCGATCGACAACGCATGCGCGTCGTTCTGCGCGAGATGGTCGGCCACGCCCGACAGGCGCGTGTGCACGTCGCCGCCGCCGAGATCCTCGGCGCTGACTTCCTCGCCGGTCGCGGCCTTCACGAGCGGCGGCCCACCCAGGAAAATCGTGCCCTGCTCTTTCACGATGATCGACTCGTCGCTCATCGCCGGCACGTACGCGCCGCCCGCCGTGCACGAGCCCATCACGACGGCGATCTGCGCGATCCCCGCCGCCGACATCGTCGCCTGGTTGAAGAAGATGCGGCCGAAGTGGTCGCGATCGGGAAACACGTCGTCCTGGTTCGGCAGGTTCGCACCGCCCGAATCGACGAGGTACACGCACGGCAGCCGGTTTTCCGCGGCAATCTCCTGCGCGCGCACGTGCTTCTTCACGGTGACCGGGTAGTAGGTGCCGCCCTTGACCGTCGCGTCGTTGCACACGATCACGCATTCGCGGCCGGCGATGCGGCCGATCCCGGTGATGACGCCCGCGCCCGGCGCGTCGTCGTTGTACATGCCGTTCGCCGCGAGCTGCGAGAACTCGAGGAACGGCGCGCCCGGATCGAGCAGTTGCGCGATGCGGTCGCGCGGCAGCAGCTTGCCGCGCGACAGGTGCTTGTCGCGCGCGGCCTGGCCGCCACCCTGCGCAAGCTGTTCGACCTTCGCGCGCAGGTCGGCGACGACCGCCTCGAGCGCGGCGGCATTCGTGCGGAAATCTTCCGAACGCGGGTTCAGTTTCGATTCGATGATCGGCATCGACGGGGCTCCGTTCGCGTGACGTGGGGCGTTACATCGTTTCCGCGAACAGCTCGCGGCCGATCAGCATCCGGCGGATTTCACTCGTGCCGGCGCCGATCTCGTACAGCTTCGCATCGCGCCACAGGCGCCCGACCGGGTATTCGTTGATGTAGCCGTTGCCGCCGAGGATCTGGATCGCCTCGCCGGCCATCCACGTCGCCTTCTCGGCCGTGTAGAGGATCACGCCCGCGCAATCCTTGCGCACCTGGCGGATGTGATCGCTGCCCGCCGAGTCGAGATGGCGGCCGACCGCGTACAGGTAGGCGCGGCATGCCTGGAACGTGGTGTACATGTCGGCGACCTTGCCCTGGATCAGCTGGAACTCGCCGATCGACTGGCCGAACTGCTTGCGGTCGTGGATATACGGCACCACGGCGTCGAGGCACGCGGCCATGATGCCGGTCGGGCCGCCCGACAGCACCGCGCGCTCATAGTCGAGGCCGCTCATCAGGACCTTCACGCCGCCGTTCAACTGGCCGAGGATGTTCTCTTCCGGCACTTCGACGTCCTGGAACACCAGCTCGCCCGTGTGCGAGCCGCGCATGCCGAGCTTGTCGAGCTTCTGCGCGACCGAGAAGCCCTTCATCCCCTTCTCGACGATGAACGCGGTGATGCCGCGCGAGTTGGCTTCGATGTCCGTCTTCGCGTAGACGACGAGCGTGTCGCAATCGGGGCCGTTGGTGATCCACATCTTCGTGCCGTTCAGCACGTAGCGGTCGCCACGCTTGTCGGCGCGCAGCTTCATGCTGACGACGTCGGAACCGGCGTTCGGCTCGCTCATCGCGAGCGCGCCGATGTGTTCACCCGACACGAGCTTCGGCAGGTATTTCTGTTTCTGCGCTTCGGTGCCGTTGCGGTGGATCTGGTTCACGCACAGGTTCGAGTGCGCGCCGTACGACAGGCCGATCGACGCCGATGCACGCGAGATCTCTTCCATCGCGACCATGTGCGCGGTGTAGCCCATGTTCGCGCCGCCGTACTCCTCGGCCACCGTCATGCCGAGCACGCCGAGATCGCCGAACTTCTTCCACAGATCCATCGGAAACTGGTCGGTGCGGTCGACCTCCGCCGCGCGCGGCGTGATTTCCTTCGCCGCAAACGTCGCGACGGCGTCGCGCAGCATCTCGATGTCTTCACCGAGCATGAATTGCACGCCGGGCAGGTTGATCATGTCTCCTCCGTCTCCAGAAAGTGTGTCGCACTCACCGATTTTCTGAGTTTCGCTCAAATCGAATGAATGCACCGATTCATTGACCAATACAGCGGAAATTTTGCACAGTTTCGCGCCTCGCTGGGGGCGGCGTCAATAGTTTTTTGAGTGACACTCAGATATCATGCGTACATGACAGCCGCTACCGCCGACACCATGACCGACACCGTCAAAGCCGACCGCGCCGACGCGCCGCGCGCGCCCGCCGGGCGCAAATCCCAGCAGCGCGTGCAGGACATTCTGCGCGCCGGTCGTGAAGTGTTCGCTGAAAAAGGTTACGAGCATGCGACGGCCGCCGAGATCGCGCAGCGCGTGGGCGTGTCGGAGGCGACGGTGTTCAGCTACTTCCGCGGCAAGCGCGAGCTGTGCGCACGCGTGATCGCCGACTGGTACGACGAAATCATCGCCGCGTTCGAGCATGGCATGCCGCAGGATGCGTCGGTGCAGCAGCAGTTCGCGTTCATCGTGCGCACCCATCTGCGGCTGATGCTGGTGAACGGCACGGGGCTGTGCGCGCTGGTGCTGTCGGAAGGCCGCGCGAAGCAGCATGCGCTGAGCGACGAGCTCACCGCGCTGCAGCGCCGCTACACCGCGCCGCTGATGGACGTGCTCGCGCGTGGCCAGGCGGCCGGGCAGGTGCGCGCGGACCTGCCGCTGAGCCTGCTGCGCTCGATGGTGTTCGGGCCGATCGAGCACGTGCTGTGGGATGCGATCCTCGGGCACCGCAAGCTCGATACGGAAACGACGGCCGCGCAACTGGTCGACATGCTGTGGGCCGCCGTGCAGCCGCCGGCGCCGGAACAGGCGGCGCTCGTGCGCTTCAGGAACGAAGTGGCGGAAGCCGTGCGGCGGCTGGAAGGCGAAAGCACGCGCGCGTGACGCGCGGCAGGCAGCACGCCCCGTCGCCGCATCCCCGCCGTCGCGGGGTTCGGGGCTGCTACGACTCGTCGCCGACGCGCAGCGGCGCGCGGCTCTGCTCGTTGTTCAAATGGACGAACTTGCGCAACAGGCGCACCAGTTCCTGCGAATCGTCCTCTCCCATCCCGTCGAACAGGCCGGCTCGCAACTCCTTCACCGACGGAATCAGGTGCGTGAGCAGTTCGACGCCAGCCGGCGTCAGCAACAAGCGGCGCTGACGTCGCGGCAGCACTTCGCGCACGATCAATCCCTTCGCTTCGAGCCGGACCGCGAGATCCGCGGTCGTCGACGTGTCGAGCGCCACCCGCTGCGCGAGCGTCACCTGATCGAGCCCCGGACACTCGTAAAGCATCCGCAGGACCGCGTACTGCACCGGCGTCACGTCCCGGCCCAGCTTCTCGTAGAACATCGCAACCGCGATCTGGTGTGCGCGCCGGATCAGGTGCCCGGGTTCGTCGTACAGATCGAGCGGGAAAGCCGGCGCGTCGGCGGGATTCGTTTTTTCCATGAATGAGTCGATGACATAGGCGACGCGCGCCGGTTGCGCGCGCCAACGGCATGGCGCTGCCTCGCGCCATTTCCCGGGAAAACCAGTATACCGCCCGCCTTGCTCCAGCCAACCTCAATGAGTACACTGAATCTCATTCAGTACACGGAATGTAGAGATGCCGCGTACCGGCGGCATCGACCTGAAGGAGACGACGAACGTGTTTCTCAAGAATGCTTGGTACGTGGCGTGCACGCCCGATGAAATCGACGGCAAGCCGCTGGGCCGCAAGATCTGCAACGAATCGATGGTGTTCTACCGCGCGGCGGACGGCCAGGTCGCCGCGCTCGAGGATTTCTGCCCGCACCGTGGCGCGCCGCTGTCGCTGGGATTCGTGCGCGACGGCGTACTGGTGTGCGGCTATCACGGGCTGGAAATGGGCTGCAACGGCAAGGCGGCCGGCATGCCGGGCCAGCGCGTCGGCGGCTTCCCGTCGATTCGCAGCTTTCCGGTGGTCGAGCGGTACGGATTCGTCTGGGTCTGGCCGGGCGAGGCGTCCGAAGCCGATCCGGCCAAGCTGCCCGCGCTGACGTGGGCCGAGGATCCGGCCTGGGCGCACGGCGGTGGCCTGTATCACATCCGTTGCGACTACCGGCTGATGATCGACAACCTGATGGACCTCACGCACGAAACCTACGTGCATGCGACGAGCATCGGCCAGAAGGAAATCGACGAAGCACCGCCGAAGACGACCAGCCATGGCGACGAAGTCGTCACGAGCCGCTTCATGGAGAACGTGATGCCGCCGCCGTTCTGGCAGATGGGGTTGCGCGGCAACGGCCTGGCCGACGACGTGCCGGTCGATCGCTGGCAGATCTGCCGCTTCACGCCGCCGAGCCACGTGATGATCGAGGTCGGCGTCGCGCATGCGGGCCACGGCGGCTACGACGCGCCGGCCGACCTGAAGGCATCGTCGATCGTGGTCGATTTCATCACTCCCGAGACGGATACCTCGATCTGGTACTTCTGGGGCATGGCGCGCAACTTCCGGTCCGACGATCACGCGCTGACCGCCGAGATCCGCGAAGGCCAGGGCAAGATCTTCGCCGAGGATCTCGAGATGCTCGAACGCCAGCAGCTCAACCTGGAAAAGTGGCCCGATCGCAAGCTCCTCAAGCTCAACATCGACGCCGGCGGCGTGCTGTCGCGCAAGGTGATCGAGCGACTGCTCGCCGACGAGAACGCGTCGCGTCCGCAGCGGCCCGTGATCCCGGTTGCGCCTGTCAGGGAGGCGTCATGAGCGCCGCAACCCTTACCGTGCGGGTGGCCCGCAAATGGCAGGAAGCGCGCGACATCTGCGGCTTCGAATTCGTCAGCGATGACGGCTCGCCGTTGCCGCGCTTCGACGCCGGCGCCCATATCGACGTGCATCTCCCCGGTGGCTTCGTGCGCCAGTATTCGCTGTGCAACCACCCGGAGCACGGCGATCGTTATCAGATCGCCGTGCTGCGCGATGCCGACGGCCGCGGCGGGTCGCGCACCATTCACGACGAAGTCCGGCAAGGCGATACCGTGCGGATCGGCGTGCCGCGCAATCAATTTCCGCTCGCCCCCGACGCCCCGCACCACCTGTTGCTCGCGGGCGGGATCGGCGTCACGCCGATCCTCAGCATGGCGGAACGGTTGTTCTCGTCGGGCATACCGTTCGACCTGCACTACTGCGCGCGCTCGACCGAGCGCATGGCGTTCGTCGAGCGCATCAACACGGCCGGGTTTCACGATCGCACCCGCTTCCATGTCGACGACGGTGCTCCCGAGCAACGCTTCGACCTGGCCGCCGTGCTCGCCGCCGCGCCGGAAGGCACGCACCTGTACGTATGCGGCCCGCGCGGCTTCATGGACGCCGTGCTGAACGCCGCACGCGAGCGCAACTGGGCAGAAGCGCGGCTGCACTACGAGTTCTTCGGCGGCGCAGTCGCGTCGTCCGGCGCGGACCGTGCGTTCCAGGTCCGGATCGCGAGCAGCGGCAAGGTCATCGACGTGCCGGCCGAATGCACGGTCATCGCGGCGCTGGCGGCGAACGGCGTCGACGTGCTGACGTCGTGCGAGCAAGGCGTATGCGGCACCTGCGTGACACGCGTGCTCGAAGGCGAGCCCGATCATCGCGATTCGTATCTCACCGAGGCGGAACAGGCGGCCGGCGACCAGTTCATGCCGTGCTGTTCGCGATCGCGAAGCGACCTGCTGGTACTCGATCTGTAGATCTGCAGACGGACCGCCCGACCCGCGGCGGCCAACCACAATACTGGAGACGATCAATGGAGCAACATACCCGACCACCAATCAATACGACTAATTTCCCGATGGACCGCTGGTGGGTCGCCGCGCTGTCGTCCGAACTGACGGACAAACCCGTCGCCCGCACGCTGCTCGGCCGTCCGGTCGTGCTGTTCCGGTTGCCGTCCGGAGAAGTCGGCGCGCTGGAGGATCGCTGCTGCCACAAGTCGCTGCCGCTGTCGTGCGGCTCGCTCGAAGCGCGCGGCCTGCGCTGCGGCTATCACGGCCTGCTGTTCGACCGCGGCGGCGCATGCGTGGAGATTCCCGGCCAGGAGCGGATTCCGGCGAAAGCGTGCGTGTCGTCGTATCCGGTGTACGAGCAGGACGCGATCGTGTGGATCTGGATCGGCGCCGATGCGCACGCTCGACCGACTTGCGCGCCGCCACGCTACGCGTTCCACGCGGATCCGCAGTACCGGTTCGGCGGCGGCAACTACCATTACGACGCGCCGTATCAACTGATCCACGACAACCTGATGGACCTCAGCCACCTCGGCTATGTCCATCTGAAAACGATCGGCGGCAACGCGCAGCTGCACATGGGCGCGGAAACCCGCGTCGGCAGCGACGGCGACACGGTGAAACTGGTTCGCCTGATGCCGGATTCCGATCCGCCGCCGACCTACACCGCCGCCTGGCCGTTCGCGGGCCGCGTCGATCGCTGGCAGGAAATCGAGTTTCACGTGTCGCACATCCGGATCTGGACCGGCGCAATGGACGCCGGCACCGGCGACCTGCACGATTCGGCGCGCGGCGGCTTTCACATGCGCGGCTTCCACGGCATCACGCCCGAGACGGAAACGACGACGCACTACTTCTGGACCGTCGCGACCAATCCGCAACATGACGTGGAGCGCGTCGCGCAAACGGTCATCGAGCAATCCGCCGCGACGTTCGACGAGGACAAGACCGTGATCGAAGCGCAATACCGGAATCATCTGCGCTTTCCGGACCGCCGCCAGATCGACATTCACGTCGACGCGGGCCCCAATCGCGCGCGGCGCGTGATCGAGCGGCTGCTGCTGCAACCCGAACCCGCGTAAGCACCGCGCGGGCTGGCGGGCCCCAGGATGCCCGCCAGCCCACGCATTCGTATTCGCTTTCGTCCCATTCTTTACCGCGGCTTCGATTCCATCCAATTTGATTAGTCATACTATTTTTCAAGGATCTTTGACGTGAGCGCAAGTATCCGCAATACGATCGACGAATCCCCGATGAGCGTGTTCCAGACGATGGCGGTCACGGCCTGCGTCGTGCTGAACATGCTCGATGGCTTCGACGTGCTGGCCATCGCGTTTGCCGCGCCGCATCTGGCGGCCGAATGGAAACTGAGCGGCAAGGAAATCGGCCTGCTGCTGAGTGCCGGGCTGGCCGGCATGGGTATCGGCTCGGTGCTGATCGCGCCGCTGGCCGACCGCGTCGGCCGCCGCCGCATCATCCTGCTCTGCCTCGCCGTGATCTCGACCGGGATGCTCGCCTGCGCGGCCACGCACAGCACGCTGCAACTCGCCATCGCGCGTGCGTACACGGGGCTCGGCATCGGCGGCATGCTGGCGAGCCTGACTGTCATCAGCGGCGAGTACGCGTCGAACAAATGGCGCAGCGCCGCGATCGGCATGCAGTCGACCGGCTACGCGATCGGCGCCACCGCCGGCGGCGTGATCGCCGGCTACCTGCTGTCGACGTGGGGATGGCGCAGCGTATTTGCGTTCGGCGGCATCCTGACCTTGCTGTCGATCCCGATGGTGCTCGCGCTCCTGCCGGAATCGCTCGACTTCCTGCTGGCGAGGCGTCCGGACAACGCGCTGCAGAAAATCAACCGCATCCTCGCGAGAATGAAGCGCGCGCCGATCGACACGCTGCCGACCTCGTCCCTCGACACGGCGAGCCCCTCGTCCAGCTGGACAGCCGTGCTGCGCGCACCGCTTGCGCGCCGCACGATCGCGTTGTGGATCGCGTTCTTCCTCGTGATGGGCAGCTTCTACTTCGTCGTGAGCTGGACGCCGAAGCTGCTGGTCCAGGCCGGGCTGTCGGCATCGCAGGGCGTCACCGGCGGCGTGCTGCTCAACCTCGGCGGCATTGCGGGCGCGTCGCTCTTCAGCCTGCTGTCGACGCGGTTCGGCCTGCGCAACCTGCTCGGCGCAACACTGCTGCTCGGCGGCGTACTGATGGTCGTGTTCGGCGCGAACACGGGCTCGCTCGGCATCGGGATGACGGTCGGGGTGTTCCTCGGCGCCGTGATCAATGCGTGCGTGGCCGGCATGTATGCGCTGTCGCCGACGCCGTACCCCGCCGAAATCCGCACGACCGGCATCGGCCTCGCGGTCGGCATCGGCCGCCTCGGCGCAATCCTGTCGCCGATGACGGTCGGTGCGCTGCTGGACGACGGCTGGTCCGTTTCCCACCTCTACCTCGCGTTCCTCGTGCCGATGGCCGGCGCGGCGATCGCCGTCGCCGTGGCGGGCACGCGTGCCGCGTTGCCACGCCGGCAACGCGACCCGGCGATGTCGTAACACGCAACGCCCGAAGTCTTGCCGATACCCGTCGGCATCCCGGATACGCCCGGGTCATTGAAAAATCAATAAGTACATCTACATACTGTTTGGAGACAGCCATGAAAACGAAACTGGGCGTCGCACTCGCGACGGCGATGGCGCTGGCCGGACCGGCCTGCGCACAAAGCAGCGTCACGCTGTACGGGATCATCGATACCGGCGTGTCCTACTACAACAACGCCGCGCACGGCGGATCGTTCACGGGCGTGCCGACGCTGACCGGCGAGGTGCCGTCACGGTGGGGGCTGAGAGGCACCGAGGATCTCGGCGGCGGCTACCAGGCCTTCTTCGTGCTCGAGAACGGCTTCCAGCCCGGCACCGGCGCGCTGAACTACGGCGGGCGCCTGTTCGGGCGACAGGCGAACGTCGGCGTGAACAGTCCGTTCGGCGCGCTGACCCTCGGCCGCCAGATGAACATGTCGATGATCGTGCTGACCAATGCCGACGTGATCGGCCCGTCGATTCACTCCATGGCGGATTTCGACTCCTATCTGCCGAACGCGCGCAGCGACAACGCGATCGGCTACAAGGGTACGTTCCACGGCGTGACGCTCGGCGCCACCTACAGCTTCGGCCGCGACGCGGCCGGGCCGGCGGGGCCGTCAGCGACGGGCTGCGCCGGACAGGTGCCCGGCGACATCGTCGCTTGCCGCCAATACACGGCGATGCTCGCGTACGACGCGAGCAATTTCGGGCTTGCTGCGTCGCACGACGTGATGCGCGGCGGTGGTGGCGCACTCGCGCCGCTGAACAATCCGGCGTACACCGACACGCGCGACATCGTCGCCGGCTACGTGAAGATCGGCCCCGCGAAACTGGGCGCCGGATGGATCCGCCGCAACCTCGCGGCGGCCGAACACCTGCAGGCCGATATCGTGTTCGCCGGGGGCACGTACTACGCGACGCCCTACCTCGCGCTCGATCTCCAGGGCGTCCGCTACCTGCAACGCCGCGAGAACAGCGAAGGCGGCACGAATGCCACGCTGCTCGTCGGACGCGCGAACTATTTCCTGTCCAAGCGGACGACCGTCTATACGTCGGCGGGCTACATGTTCAACAGCAAGCTGGCCGCGAACGCGGTCGCCGCGGGCGGGACGGTCGGCACGGGGATGAACCAGCTCGGCGTGATGGCCGGCATCCAGCAGAAGTTCTGAACGCCGGACACCGCACCGGCGCATCCTCAATCGGCGAGCCGGCAATGCGAGAGCTTCAACCCCGGCAGCACCGGCGCGTCGATATAGCCCTCGTTCACGCAGCTGAAGCGGAACGCCGCCGACGTGACGAATGGCTTGATCTCGCCGCCGGGGAATTTCGGCTTCAGCGCATCCTGGTCGGCCACGTCGAAATGCGTGTCGAACTGCTCGCCGTCGGCCGTCAGAGCGCCGAAGTAGGTGCCGCCCGGGTCGCCGCCCATCCGGATCACGGCGCCGACGAACGCGAGGCGCTTGCCATCGTATTTCGCCTTCGCGGCGGCCATGTCCTGCGTATAGGCCTCGATCACGGCGCCGTAATGCGCGGCGATCGCGGGTTCGGCGTCCGAAGCCGCGCAAGCAGCCTGGTGAACGCCCGCCAGCAGCGTGCATGCCGCAAGCGCGGCCGCCGCGAACGGCGCGGAAATCTTTTTCATGGGTTGGTCTCCCGTCCAGCGTGGTGGTTGAAGTGATTGAAGCCCGGCGCATCGCCGGATGAATTCGCTTCCGTTGCTTTAATCGTTCGAATGGCGGAATACGGCTGCGATCACTTCGTCACCCGCATGGTCATGCGCGGTGCTTGGCGCCGCGCGGAACGCGACGTGACAGGAAGATGACATGGTGCGGCCCCCGGTTCTCTCATTGAATTTCACTGCGTCTGATTTTGGCCGTTACGGTAGCAGACGGCCGGCGGCCCGGCAACCGAGGCCCGTACGCTGTCGGATATCTCTTTACAATTGCAAATGATTCTCATTACATATATTATGCGCAACCTGGCCGTAACAAAACGCCGCGGCCCGCGACACGATCCTTAGTACTCCATCCTGCCTCGATTCATGCCATCCCGTCGAACGCCCCGCCGCGCCCGGACCCTGCGTCCGTGGCGCGCAAGCCTGCCTGTCCTGATCACCCTGTGCGCCGCGAGCGGCGCGCATGCGGCCAGCGCCGAACCCGTCACGCCCGCATCGACTCCCGCGACGCCCGCCGGGCAAGAACTCCCGGCGATCAGCGTCAACGCATCGTCGGCCGTCGACCCGACGGTCGGCTACCAGCCGCGCACCACCAGCATCGCGGGCGGCGACGACCGTTCGCTGAAGGAGATTCCGCAATCGGTCGCGGTGGTCAGCAGCAGCGTGATGCAGGATCAGCAGGCGCGCTCGCTCGACGACGTGCTCGGCAACATCAGCGGCGTCACGCAGACGAACACGCTCGGCGGCACGCGTGACGCGTTCATCAAGCGCGGCTTCGGGTCGAACAACGACGGCTCGGTGCTCGTCGACGGCGTGCGCACGCCGGTGCTGCACAGCTATCTCGCGACGATCGACCGCGTCGAGGTGCTGAAGGGCCCCGCCTCGCTGCTGTACGGGATGCAGGATCCGGGCGGCGTGATCAACCTCGTCACGCGCAAGCCGGAAGACACGTTCGGCGGCTCGATTTCCGCATCGCGCACGAGCCACAGCGGCAGCAGTGCGCAGTTCGATCTCACGGGCCCGCTCGGCAAGCCGGGCCAGGTCGCGGGCGGCACGCTCGCGTTCCGGCTGACCGGCGAATACGACACGAGCCGCTACTGGCGCAGCTTCGGCCGCGAACGCAACGCGCTGATCGCGCCCGCGCTGTCGTGGCACGACGCGAACACGTCGATCGACGTCAGCTACCAGTACGTCGACTACACGATGCCGTTCGATCGCGGCACCGTGCTCGTGAACGGCCAGCTCGACGACGCATTACGCTATCGACGCTACGAGGAAGCGTGGTCGCAAAGCAGCGGCATCCAGGAAACGCTGCGTACGCGCATCGAGCACCGCTTCTCCGATGCATGGCGCGTGCGCGCGACCTACGGCTGGGGCCGCGACCGCTACGACCAGACCATCACGCGCGCCACCGCGTTCAACAGCAAGACCGGCGCGATGACGCGCTCGTCCGATGCGAACCTCGGACGCAACGATTCCGACCAGATCGCGACGCTCGGCCTGCTCGGCAACGTGACGCTCGCGGGGATGAACCACGCGATCTACATCGGCGGCGAATACGAGCGGCAGCGCAGCTTTCGCGGCGACACGATCCGCGGCAAGGCGACGACCGGCTTCAATCTCTACGATCCCGTGTACGGCCTGCTCGCGGCGGGCGGCACGCCCAACGCGAAACAAAGCGATTCGCGCTCGGTCGTGCGTGCCTATTCGACGATCGTGCAGGACTCGGTGAAGATCACCGACCGCCTCACCGCGGTGGGCGGGCTGCGCTGGGAAAACTGGCAGCAGGAATCGGGAATGGGGCGGCCGTTCGTGTTCGCCGACCGTTCGCGCGGCAGCGTCTGGCTGCCGCAGTTCGGGCTCGCGTATGCGCTGACGCCGGCGCTGACCGCCTACGCGAACGTGAGCCGCTCGTTCAAGCCGAACGTCGCAACGAACGTCGCCGCGCCGCTCGCGCCGGAATACGGCCGCGTGCTCGAGGCCGGGCTGAAGTTCAGCCTGAAGCCCGCGATCACCGGCACGCTCGCGGTCTACCAGATCGACAAGCGCAACGTCGCGGTCACGGTCGGCGACATCACGTCGACCATCGGCACCGCGCGCTCGCGCGGGATCGAGCTCGACGTGGCCGGGCAAATCACCCGCCACCTGAGCGTGATCGGCAGCTATGCATATACGAATGCGACCGATCGCGACAGCAACACGCCGCTCGTCAACGTCGCGCGCCATACGGGCAGCCTGTTCGCCGTGTACGACACGGCCATCGCAAACCTGCCCGGCCGCTGGCGCTTCGGCGGCGGTGCGCGCCTGGTCGGTGCACGCTCCGGCGACACCGCGAACAGCTTCACGCTGCCCGGCTACGTGACCGTTGACGCGTTCGCGGCGTACGAAACGACGATCGGCAAGTTCCCGACGCGCTTTCAGCTCAACGTGAAGAACCTGCTCGACAAGACCTACTACCCGTCGAGCAACAACAACCTGATCGTCGCGGTCGGCGAGCCGCGGCTCGTTACGCTGACGACGACGGTGTCGTTCTGACGCACCCGCGCGGCCGACGCAGAACGGCGTCCGTCGGCCGCGCATCCCCCTGCCCCTCCATACCGCCGCGCCACGCGGCGGCGCCTGCCTCCGGGTCAATCATCAGACCTTCGAATATCTCCCATCCGATATCGCGATTTCCGGGATCGATCGCGCGCCTCTAGACTGGCTACGCGATCGCGACGCCGCGCCGCCGCACGGCAACGCGCCCCCACAAAAACGATTCCGGGAGATACCCCATGTCCGACCGGCACGCGCGCCGAGGCGCGCTCAAGACACTCGGCCTCGCGGCTGGCACCGCGCTGCTCGCCGCCACGCGCCAGGCTCACGCCGCGGCGCCTGACACCGCCACGCTGCTGCCTGGCGGCGCCGCGCGCCTCGCCGACCTCACGCGCCGCCTCGCGGCCGCACCGAGACGGCGCGACTTCAAGACGGTACCGATGATCCTCGAGCACCCCGACCAGTGGGATCACGCGGCGCTCGCCGAAGTGATCGGCTATCGCGGCGGCCCGAAGCAGGTGTGGGACAACACCGAACTCGGCGGCCCGTGGCTGAACCTGATGCGCAATTCACTGAACGCGCAGATCTGGCCATACCGTCATCCGGATTTCCTCGTCGTGTCGGCCACGCACGGCAGCGCGCATCTCGCGCTGTTCGACCAGGCCGCGTGGGACAAATACGGCCTCGCGAAATTCGCCGGCGCCGCGTTCCCGGCCAACACGCTGCTCGACGCAAAGCCCGCGCAATCGAAAGGCGTGCAGGACCATGAAGCGCCCGACGGCGCATTCTCGTCGCATGACAACAGCCTCGCCGCGCTACATCAGCGCGGCGTCGTGTTCCTGTCGTGCCACAACGCGATCTGGGAACTCGCGGAACGGCTCGACGGCGCGAACACGAACCCCGACAAGCTGCCGCTCGATGCGCTCGCGGCCGACCTGACCAACCACGTGATCCCGTCGGCAATCGTCACGCCGGGCGCGGTCGGCACGCTGCCCGAGCTGCAGCAGGCCGGTTTCACGTACGCGAAATGAGCGCCGCGATGACATCGATCCAGACGAAACCGCCGTTGCAATCGCCTTCGCGCCGCCGCCGGCGCACGCTGCGGGCCGCGCTGGCCGCCTGGCTGTGCGGTGTGTCGGTGCTTGCGCTCGCCGCACCCGCCGCCACCGACGCGACCGTCTTTCCGCCCTGGCAGGACGGCCGCAACAACGATGCGATCCATCGCGGCCTCGAATTCACCGTGCCACAGGTCGACGTGCTCGCCGATTTCCACGGCGACCTCACCGCACCGAAGCTCGTGCTGTACGTCGGCGGCAACTACTTCTTCGCGATGGCGCCGCTCGTCGCGAAGTTCGAGGAGGACCATCCCGAGTACCGCGGCCGCATCTACTGGGAAACGATCCCGCCCGGGCTGCTCGTGAAGCAGATCCAGGCGGGCGGCACGATCACCGTCGGCAACATGACGTGGACGGTCAAGCCCGACGCGTATTTCGCGGGGCTCGGCAAGATCAACGGCCTGATCGCGGACGGCACGCTCGCGGGCCCGGCCGTGCCGTACGTGACGAACCAGCTGACGATCATGGTGCGCGCCGGCAATCCGAAGCGCATCGCGTCGCTGAACGATCTCGCGCGCGCCGACGTGAAGCTCGCGATGCCGAACCCGGCATTCGAAGGCGTCGCGCGGCAGATCCGCGCGTCGCTCGTGAAGGCCGGCGGCGATACGCTCGCACACGCCGTCTACGACGACAAGGTGCGCGCCGGCACGACCGAACTCACGCACATCCATCATCGGGAAACCGCGCTGTTCCTGATGCAGGGGCGCGCGGACGCGGGCGTGCTGTGGCAATCCGAAGCGGCGTTCCAGGAACAGGTCGGGCATCCGCTGATGCACATCGACATTCCGGCCGCGCAGAATACGACGGCGATCTATGCCGGCGCGATGGTGAAGGACGCGCCGCATCCGGAAGCCGCGCGCGCGTGGCTCGCGTTCATCCGGTCGCCGGAAGCGTTCCGGATCTTCGAGCGCTACGGTTTCGGCCGATACGATGCGACGCGGCCGACGCAGCACCTCGCGCCGCAGCAGGACGGGCCCGCCGCCGGCTGACCGCCGGTCGCGCCGCCGCACGGGGCGCACACCACAGACAACAAGGAGGGGGACACGTGAACGATACGGTCGATACACCGCGAGCGCCTTCGCGACGCCGGTTCGCGCCGCTGCTGCTCGCCGCGGCCGCGCTGCTGGCCGGCCACGCGCATGCGGAGGACGCAACGTCCGGCAAGACGATCGCGACGCAGGGCACGGCGACGGGCGTGGCCGCCTGCATCGGCTGCCACGGCAGCCAGGGCGAAGGCAACGCGGCGGCCGGCTTCCCGCGCCTCGCGGGCACGAACGCCGCGTATCTGTCCGCGCAGCTTGCAGCGTTCGCGGACGGCAGCCGTCAGAACCCGATCATGCAGCCGCTCTCGAAGCTGCTGTCGCCGCACGAGCGCGACGCCGTCTCCGCGTACTTCGCGAGCCTGCCCGCGCCGGCCGGCGCCTTCACGCCCGACGACGCCTCGATCGATCCGGCGAACACCGGCGCGTGGCTCGCCACGCGCGGGCGCTGGTCGCAGGGCCTGCCCGCGTGCGCCCAATGTCACGGCCCCGGCGGCCTTGGCGTCGGCACCGCGTTTCCGCCGCTCTCGGGCCAGCCGGCCGCTTATGTCGCCGGCCAGTTGAACGGCTGGAAACACGGCACGCGTCCGCCCGGGCCAATGGGATTGATGCCGATGATCGCCGGCAAGCTGTCCGACGCCGACATCGACGCGGTGGCCGCCTACTATGCGCGCGGCGGCGCCGCACAAGGAGACAAGCGATGATCGACCGCACGACGCTGATCCGCCACGCCCGCGCGGCGTTGCTCGGCATGGCCTCGTTGCCCGCGCTCGCGTTCGCGGCGACCCCGCAGGACGCACCGGCCGCCGCGTCCTCACCCGCGACCGCCCCCGCCGCCGCGCCGGCGCCCAGGCCGTTCACGCCGCCGCCCGAATCGGCGATCCCTGCCGACGACTTCGGCAAGACCGTGAAGCTCGGCGAACAGATCTTCCTGCACACGCCCGAGTTCGCGGGCAAGTACGTCGGCAACAAGCTGACCTGTGCGAGCTGTCACCTCGACGCCGGGCGCCGGCCCGATTCGAGCCCGATGTGGGCCGCATACCTGCTGTATCCGGCGTACCGCAGCAAGAACGGCCACGTGAACACGTTCTCCGAACGCCTGCAGGGGTGCTTCCGCTACAGCATGAACGGCAAGGCGCCGCCGGCCGGCGACCCGATCCTCGTCGCGCTCGAGACGTATTCGTACTGGCTTGCGAAGGGCGCGCCGGTCGGCACGAAGCTGCCGGGCCAGGGATTCCCGAAATTGCCGCCGCCCGCGCAGAAAGCCGACTACGCACGCGGCGCAGCCGTCTACACGCAGCACTGCGCGCTGTGTCACGGCGCGGACGGTCAGGGTCAGTCGAGCGGTGGCAAGCCGGCGTTCCCGGCACTGTGGGGCGCGCGCTCGTTCAACTGGGGCGCGGGGATGGGCGACATCCGCAACGCAGCCGGCTTCATCAAGGCGAACATGCCGCTCGGGCTCGGCGGCACGTTGACCGATCAGGAAGCGTGGGACGTCGCCACCTTCATGGACAGCCACGAACGCCCGCAGGACCCGCGCTTCACGGGCTCCGTGCAGGACACACGCGCGAAGTTCCACGATTCGCCCGACTCGATGTACGGGCGCAGCGTGAACGGCCGCGTGCTCGGCGCGCCCTGACGATCGGCCGCACCGGTCGAGTCGGCCAGCGCGGCCGGCGCGGCCGACTCGGTCACGGATGCCAGCGATACACGACGATGCTCGACCCGTTGTAGTTGTCCTTCGTGATCACGTACTCGCCGGTCGAGCGCAGGTACGCGCGCACGCCGTACATCGAGTCGACGTCGTTGCCGACATCCATCGCCGACGTGTTCGAATTCGTCAGCGTCGTGACGAGCGCACCGGTGTTCAGGTCGAACACATCGATGTTCGGCACCGTGTGCACATAGCCGACGAACAGGTAGTGGCCGGCCGCCGCGATCGACTTCGGGTTCGCGCTCGTCAGGTTGATCACCGGGTTCGGCGCACTCGTGTTGCCGTTCTTCCAGCCGTGATAGACCTCGATGTGCCCGTTCATCGCGGTCCAGTCCCAGTTGCCCGCCAGACCCTGCGCGAGGATCATCGTGTCGCTGTCGGCCTGGTAGATGATGCGCGTGACCGGCGCGACGCTGGTCGGCACGGGCGTCGTAGTCGCCTTGCCCCACGACGGCTTGCCGGTCGCGTCGAAGCCCGTCATCGGGTAGCGCGCAATCACGTTCGATCCGTTCAACCCGGCCCACACGTCGCCGTTGCCGTCGATGTCGAAACCGGCCGTCACCTGCAGCGTCGTGTTGAACGGCTTGCCCGGCAGCGAACCGGCCGGAATCGCGATATAGCCGCTCGCGGTGTTGAAGTAATAGAAGTTGAAGTTGCCGGGGTTCTGGCCCGACGCGACGAGGATCCGGTTGCCGCCGACGTTCACGACCTGGCCGAAGTGCTGGCCGCGCTGGTAGTCGTTCATGTCGAGGCGCGGGTCCTTCGGATAGGTGAACGGGTCGACCGTGTTCGCGACGAACGTACCGCCCGCCGAGCCCGTATACACGTTGTTGCCGCTGTAGAACAACGTGCCGTCCGTCACCGGATCGGGCGCGGCGATCCCCTCGAAGTTCAGCGCCTGCAGCTTCCACTGCAGCGCGCCCGTCGGGCTGTACGAATGGAGGTCGGTGCTGCCGTTGCGGCCGAGATCCCAGCCGCCGCCCCAGGCATTGTTCAGCACGTACAGGTTGCCGGCCGAATCCTTGCCGAGCGCGGCGACGCGCGTGAAGCGCTTGTCGCCGACCTGCCCCTTGATGCCCGTCGTCGTGTCGAGATAGCCGCCCTGCACGCCGAACGTGCCGACCTGCACGGGCAAGCCGAGCAGCCCGGTGTAGACCTTGATGTTCATGTCGGGCCCTTCGTCGCCCACCATCAACCGGCCCAGCGAAGCATCGAAGAAGAGCGACGCCGGCCGCGCGCCGGCCGCCATCTGGATCGTGCTCATCGCGGTACCGGTCGCGCTGAACTGCGCGACGACGCCCGCACTCTTGCGCGCGACCCACAGGTTGCCGGCCGCATCGAGCGCCAGCGCGCCCGGTCCCGATACGCCGATGTCGCGCTGCCATACGCCGTCGGTCGTATAGACGCGCACGCGATTGCCGTAGAAGTCGCTCACGTACAGCAGATTGCCGCCCGTCGCGAGGCCCGTGATCACGTCCGCGTACTGGATGCCCGTCCACGTGCTGACCGGGATGCGCAGGTCGCGCTGGTTCGAACTTCGGTTGTAGCGGCCCACCGAGCCGCTGCCGAACGTGCGGTTGTAGCCGAGCGCGACGAACAGCGACGTCGAATTGCCGGTGATCGCCCCGCCCTGGAATTCGTCGTGGATACCGATCGTGCCGAGCGGCTGACCGTTCTGGTAGATCGCGACGCCGCCCGCGTTCTCGTCCCAGCGCGACGCCGTGTAGATCACGCCTTCGGGCGCGACCCACATCGAGCGCGCGCCGTTGCCGACGTGCGAAACCAGCGTGCCGTACGTGTTCGCGAGCCAGTCCGTCGAATACTGCACCTGCGCGTGACTCGCCGGCGCCAGCATCGCCACGCACATTCCCAGCAACGCCGCGCGAATTTGTTTCATTGACATGAATAATGCTCCCAGACGATCAATGGTCGACACTGTAAATCGCGGCGCATGAAATATTGGTGATTTCGGCAAAAGCGCATTCGCCGTTATCCCGAATTATTCACTCCGCGCCTTTTGCCGTCGGGCGCTTTTTCGTCAACGAAGGTAAAACCCGCGAAACCACGCCGCAACGGCTTGCCGGCCGCACGATTTCGGTGCTTTTCCCCGGCATTTTCTTCCGGGTCGATCAATGCGAATACGTCATTTTTTCTGACATGTCCGCATTGCTTTTTCATTCCCCGGAAATCGTTTCAATGATTACAAATCGAAATTGAAATGAAAGAGAAAAAATAATATTCGGCCCGATCGATTTTTCGCGATCTGGCGCACCGGGGAAAGCGGGAGGGGAAGAGGAATGCGGCAGGGAAACCGCGCACCGGCGATGCCGGCACGCGCAGCGATCGATCAGGACGCCGGGTCGAGTGTCGGGCCGTCCCAGCCGTCGAGGTATTTCGGCAGCGCATCGACGACGTCGATCACGCGTTGCCGGTAGAACAGGTGCATCGTCGGCCGCAGGTCGCCGGGCAGTTGCCCGCCGTGCGCACGCGCGGCCAGGCTGTTCGGCACGACGCGCATGTCGAGCCGGTTCGTCCCGAACACGATCTCGCCGCACGACGCGCACCACGTGCGCGACATCGACTTCTCCGGATGCGGGAACGTCGCGTGGCTGCCGTCGATGCTCACCTGCTCCGGTGGCCAGGCGGTTGCGGACAGCATCGGCGTGCCGTAAAAGTCGCGGCACGTCGTGCAATGGCAGTTCGCGCGCGCCGCCGGTTCGCCACGCAGCGTGACGGTCACGGCACCGCACAGGCAGCGCGCGGAAAGCGTTCGGGTCATGTCGTCTCCTCTGAAAGGGAGGCGACAGTATAGGAGCATGCATCGAGGCCCGCGTCGACCGCAGGCCCCGTTGCGCGCGCAACGACTGCTGCGTCAGAACTTCTGGCGAAGCCCGAGGCTCACGATCGCCTGCGACCGCGAGTCGGACGAGTGGCCGTTCGCCTTGTCGGACACCGACGCGGTCGCGGCCACCGGACGGCCGAGCGCGTCGAGCGTCATGCCCGAGGCATGCTGGTACGCACCGAGCAGGTACACGCTGGTGCGCTTCGACAGGTCGTACACGGCGCCGAGCGTGACGTTGTGATACTGCGCGCGATCGTCGACGCCATCGACATCGCTGCCGCGCGTGTAGCTGTAGCCCGCGAACAGTTGCGTCTGCGGCTGCACGTTCCAGCGCGTGAACACGCCCGCGACGTTGAACGTCGCGTGACCGGTGAACAGCGACTGGCCGCCGCTGCGGTACTGCACGTTGCTGTAGTTCACGCCAACGACGGCCGGGCCGAAGTCGTACGTCGCACCCGTCGCGATCACCTGCTGCGATTGCGCGCTCGCATAGCCTTCGTTGATCGACGAGTTGAAGAGGCCGTCATCGGTGCTCTGCCACTTGCCGGCCGTCGGGTCGGTCGCGCCCGTCTTGCTGTTGTCCGAACGCTCGTAGCCGACGCCGACGCGCAACGGGCCCGCCGCGTACGCCGCGCCGACGCTCCACGTGTTGCGCTGCTTCATGCTGCCCGGCTGGCTGCCGAAGCCATACAGCGCGCCGAACGTGAAGCCCGAGTAATTCGCGCTCGTGTACTTGATCGAGCTGTCGACACGGGCGGTCTGGTCGAGATCGTCGATGTCGCCCGGGTGTGCGCCGAAACCGCCGATGAACGACGACGGGCCGACCGGGCTCACGAAGTCGTCGAGCGACGTGTACTGGCGGCCGAGCGTGACCGTGCCGTAGCGGTCGCTGCCGACGCCGACGAACGCCTGGCGGCCGAACTGGCGGCCGCCCTGGCCCGACGTGCCGTTCGTGATGTCGAAGCCGTTCTCGAGAACGAACAGCGCGCGCATCCCGCCGCCGAGATCCTCGGAACCCTTGATGCCCCAGCGGCTGCCCGACAGGTTGCCGGTCGTGAGCGCGACGTTCGAATGCCCGGTGTAGGCGCCCGCCGAGCCGACCCGCTCGTTGCTACGGTAGGTCACGCCCGCGTCGACGATGCCGTACAGCGTGACGGAGCTTTGCGCGGCGGCGATACCCGCGAGCGAGAGCAGCAGCGGGGCTGCGATCAGTTGCTTGTTCATGGTTTTATGTCTCCGGGCGGTGAACCCGTTGTTCTGGCGTGCTGTTGCGAGTAGCGCGCGCGGGCGCCGAGAACCGCCGGCAGTCCGAGGCCGGCAGCGTCCGCGCGCGACGACGCGGCGGGCATGCCCGCTGCGGCCGCCATGGTAGATGGAACCGGTTCCGTTCCAAAGCGGAATAATGGCAACAGTTTTTTGCCAAAATCGAGATAGTCGGGGCGCGGCCGTCGTTGACGGCTGCCGCGCCTGTACAGCATGGGCTGGCGCACCCGATAATCGAGCGCGCCCCTTCCCTCGGGAGTTCCGTCATGCATGAAACGACCTTGCTGATCTTCGCCGCCGTCGCGTTCGTCGGCATCGCGACACCCGGCCCGACCGTGCTGCTCGCGCTGACCAACGGCTCGCGCTACGGCGTGCGCCGCGCGGCCTACGGTTTCGCGGGCGCGATGCTGTCCGACTTCGTGCTGATCGTCGCGGTCGCGCTCGGCCTCGGCGCGCTGCTGATGGCGTCGGCGTTCTGGTTCTCGGTGGTGAAGTGGCTCGGCGCCGCCTACCTCGCGTATGTCGGCATCCGGCTGCTGATGTCGAAGGGGGCGCTCGATGTCGCCACCGCGCAAAACGGCACGGCAGCCGAACGCAATGGGTCGATCTTCGCGAAGAGCTTCCTGACCGCGGTCACGAACCCGAAGGGCTATCTGTTCTTCTCCGCGTTCCTGCCGCAGTTCCTCGATCCGTCCGCGCCGCTCGCGCCGCAGTACGTCGCGCTCGCGGTCACGTTCGCGCTGCTCGACGGCGCGGTGATGTTTGGTTACGCGCTGCTCGGCGCGCGCGCGGTGCGGCTGCTGAAACGCTCCGGCGCGCTGTGGCTCGAACGCACCTGCGGCGCGATGCTGCTCGCGCTCGCCGGTTCGCTGGCGCTGTACCGGCGCCATGCGGCGTAGGAGCCCGTTCCGATGAAAATTGCCGCACCGCCCCGCTCCGGCTTTCCCGGCCTGTCGCTCAGGCAACTCGACCGCGCTGACCTCGACGCGTGGTACGCGTACCTGTCGAACCCCGACGTCTTCCACCACACGAGCTGGAACCTGCGCACACCCGACGATCTGCTGCCGCTGTTCGACAACATCGAATCGGCCGATCCGGATTCGATCCGGCGTCTCGCGATCGTCGATACCGCATCGGGCATGCTCGCGGGGACGATCGGACTGCACACGGTGTCCACCGTGAACCGCTCGGCGGAGATTGCGTACGACCTCGCGCCGCCGTACTGGGGGCGCGGCGTCGCAAGCGCCGTGTGCGAAGCCGTCACCGCGTGGGCGTTCACGCATGGCGGCTTCATGCGCATGCAGGCCGTCGTGCTGACCAGCAACGCGGGCTCCGCGCGCGTGCTGCAGAAGTGCGGCTACCGCTACGAAGGACTGTTGCGCGCCTACAAGATGGTGCGCGGCACGCCGGGCGATTTCGCGATGTACGCGCGCCTCGCGACCGACTGACGCGCAGCATGCGGCATCGTGCGCCGATGCCGTGAAGCGATTGGACGACCCGTGCCGAATTGGCGACAATCGCCGTTCCCCTCATCGACGCTCCGCCATGAAAATCGCCGCGCTTTCCGACATCCACGGCAACCTCGCCGCGCTCGACGCGGTGCTCGACGACGTCCGCCGCCGCGGCGCCGACGTGATCGTCAATCTCGGCGACATCGTATCGGGCGCGCTTCATCCGGCCGAAACGGCCGACCGCCTGATCGCGCTCGATTTGCCGACCGTCAAGGGCAATCACGAGCGGCAGTTGCTGACCTACGATCGCGAAGCGATGCGGCTGTCCGATCGCTGGGCACACGACACGCTGCGCGACGACCAGCGCGACTGGATCGCCGCGCTGCCCGAACGCATGACGCTCGACGACGACGTACTGATGGTGCACGGCACGCCGGCCAGCGATCTCGTCTACTTCCTCGAAACGGTCACGCCCGACGGCTGCCGCGCGGCCACGCCTGATGAAATCGCGCAGCGCGCGGGCAGCGAAACAGCCTCGCTGATCCTGTGCGGCCACACGCACGTGCCGCGCACCGCGAAGCTCGACGACGGCCGGCTGATCGTCAATCCGGGCAGCGTCGGGCTGCAGGCATACGAGGACGACCTGCCGCATCCGCACCGCGTCGAGACAGGCTCGCCGCATGCGCGCTACGCGATGGTGTCGCGCACGGCGGCCGGCTGGAACGTCGAATTCCATGCGGTCGAATACGACTGGCACACGGCCGCCGTCACCGCGGCCTCGCGCGGGCGCGACGACTGGACCGTCGCGCTGCGCACCGGCCGCTGCTGACACGCGCGCCGCCCGATCACCCCGCTTCGCTTCTTTCGAAGGAAAATCGAGCGCCATGCCCGTTCCGTCGCAACTGCTCTTCCTGCCCGGTGCATCGGGCAGCACTGCTTTCTGGCAGCCGCTGGCCGGCCTGCTGACGCATCCGGCCGAGCGGCGGATCGTCGCCTATCCGGGCTTCGGCGACACGCCGCGCAATCCGGCCGTCGACGATTTCGACAGCCTCGTGCGCGATGTCCTCGAGCAGATCGACCGGCCGACCGCCGTGATCGCCCAATCGATGGGCGGCGTGATCGCGATGCGCGCGGCGCTCGACAAGCCGGGGCTCGTCACGCACCTCGTGCTGACGGTCACGTCCGGCGGGCTCGACATGGCAGGGCTCGGTGCGCAGGACTGGCGGGCCGGTTTCGCCGAGGCAAACCCGCAGTTGCCCGACTGGTTCCTGACGTTCCGCGCGGACCTCGCGCAAGAAATCGGCCGCGTTGCACAGCCGACGCTGCTGCTGTGGGGCGACGACGATCCGATCAGCCCCGTCGCGGCCGGCCGACGCCTGCTCGAACAGCTGCCCGATGCGCAGCTGCATGTCGTGCCGGGTGGCCGGCACGATCTCGCGGCCGTGCATGCGCAAGCGCTCGCCCCGCTCGTCGACGCGCATCTGCAGCGCGTGTGACGTCACGCGCGCCGGCGTCGCCGTCAGTCTTGGCGTTGGCTTCGGCACGCACCCGATATCGCGACGCTCACGCGCCGCGTCGCCTCACCCCGCATTCCTCAGCGTGAGCCTCGCTTCGAGCCCGCCGCCATCGGGCCGGTTGGTCAGCGTCAGCGTGCCGCCCATCGCGAGCGCGAGTTGCCGCGCGATCGCCAGGCCGAGCCCGGTGCCGCCCGTGTCGCGGTTGCGCGACGTCTCCACACGCCGGAACGGCTCGAACACCGCGTCGAGCTGATCGGCCGGAATGCCGGGCCCGCGGTCGAGCACGGCAATCACCGCGCCGCCGTCCGGCACGGCCTGCACGTCGATCTCGGCCGCGCCCGCGAACTTCAGCGCGTTGTCGACGAGGTTGCCGACGATGCGGCGCAGCGCCTTCGGCCGCGTGACGAGCGCGAGCGGTGCGCGGCTGTGCAGCGCGACATCCTGCCCCGCATCCGTGTAGTCGCACACGATGCTGTCGAGCAGCGCGTCGAGATCGATGCGGCGCGCGGCTTCCTCGGTGCCGTGCAGCGTCCGCGCGTACGCGACGCCCTCCTTCACCAGATGTTCCATCTCGATCAGGTCCTGGCGCAGCTTCGCACCCTGCGTGTCGTCGTCCATCACGTCGACGCGCAGCCGCATCCGCGTGATCGGCGTCTGCAGGTCGTGCGAGATCGACGCGAGGATCTGCATGCGTTCGGCCATGTACTGCGCGATGCGGTCCTGCATCGCGTTGAACGCCCGTGCGGCGCGCGCGACTTCCGACGGCCCGCCTTCGTTCAGCCGCTCGCCCTTCAGGTCGGGGCCGAGCGCGTCGGCGGCCTGCGCGAGCTGCTTGAGCGGCCGCGTCGCGAGCCGCACCGCGAGCCAGCAGCACGCGGCCAGCACTGCGAGCTGCAGCGCGAGCACGACCGGCAGCCAGCCCGACAGCGGCACCGTCGACATCGGATGGATGTCGATCGTCAGCGGCGACCCGTCGGTCAGCCGCAGATGCACCTGCAGATGTTCGCGGTCGCCGGGGATCGCGTTCGCGGTCAGCGGGTAGTCGCCGCCGATGCCGTCCGAGATCGAGCGCTCGACGCGCGCCGACAGCCGTGCTTCCGGCGGCGTGCCGGTCTCGCCGGGCCCGAGGATGAACGCATAGCTGCGCCGCGCGAGACGCGGCAGCCACGCGGCGCGCTCGGCCGGCGGCAGGTGATCGAGCAGCGCGACCGAGCTCGCGACCTCGCGCTCGATGTAGCCCATCATCAGGTTGGTGGTCGCCTGGTCGCGCTCGGTCACGGTGAGCCAGAACGACAGCGTCTGCGCGAGCGCGAGGCCCACGCACAGGATCAGCGCGAGCCGCGCGAACAGCGAGCGCGGCCAGTGCCACGGCAGGCGCGCGCTCATGACGTACCGTCGACGGCGGTCACGGCCGACGAGAACACGTAGCCCTCGTTGCGCAGCGTCTTGATGTAGCGCGGCTCACGCGCACCGTCGCGCAGGCGCTGGCGCAGCCGGCTCACGAGCAGGTCGATCGATCGGTCGAACGGATCGGACTGCCGCCCCTGCGTGAGGTTGAGCAACTGGTCGCGCGTCAGCACGCGTTGCGGGTTGTCGAGGAACACGCGCAGCAGCCGGTATTCGGCACCGCTCAGCGCGACCAGCGTGCCTTCGGCGTCGAGCAGGTGGCGCCCGGTCGTGTCGAGCCGCCATTCGCCGAACGCGAGCATCTCGGCCGATTCCGTCACCTGCATGCCGGGCGGCAGCATGCGCGCACGGCGCAGCACCGAGCGGATCCGCGCGAGCAGCTCGCGCACCGCGAACGGCTTGGCCAGGTAGTCGTCGGCCCCCATCTCGAGGCCGATGATGCGGTCGGTTTCCTCGCCGCGGGCGGTCAACATCAGCACGGGCACCGTGCGGAACTTGCCGGCGCGCAGGTCGCGGCACAGCGTGAGGCCGTCCTCGCCCGGCATCATCAGGTCGAGCACGATCAGGTCGAGCGCGCCGTCGTCCAGCACGTTGCGCATCTCGCGGCCGTTCGCGGCCAGCGACACGCGCATGCCGTTCTTTTCCAGGTAGTCCGCGATCAGTTCGCGAATCGCGCGATCGTCGTCGACGATCAGCACGTGGTCGATCTTGTCCATGAATCGTTGTCGGTGTCGTGGTTCGGGCAGGCGATGTCCGCTGTTATACCGCAAGGCAGGCACGCGTTTGTATCCCAATGTATCGCGCCGCCGTGACGACACACAACATTGCACACGCGCGGCTGGCCGGACACATCGCAGATACGTCGGCGCCGCCTAATGGGGCCTGTCGAAACCCGTCCGGCCGCGCCCCCGAGCAGCGGCCCCACCGATCAGGAGAACGCCATGCTGCCCCGACTCAAGACCGCCGCCATCGTCATCGCCCTCGCCGCCACGGCCGGGCTCGCCGCCTTCGCCGGCACCCGCGACGACGCGGGCATGCCGACGTCGCTGGCCGGCACGCCGGCGCCCGATTTCACCGGCATCGACCGCTGGCACAACAGCGCGCCGCTGACGCTCGGCCAGTTGCACGGCAAGGTCGTGCTCGTCGATTTCTGGACGTACTCGTGCATCAACTGCATTCATACGATTCCGTACGTGAAGGAATGGGACCGCAAGTATCGCGACCAGGGGCTCGTCGTGGTCGGCGTGCATACGCCCGAATATCCGTTCGAGCGTGACGCGGGCAACGTCGCCGATGCGATCAAGCGCTTCGGCATTCAGTATCCGGTCGCGCAGGACAACCGTTACGACACGTGGCGCGCGTACGGGAACCAGTACTGGCCCGCGCTGTACCTGATCGATGCGAACGGCAAGGTCGTCTATACGCGCTATGGCGAAGGCGAGTACGACAAGACCGAGGCCGCGATTCGCGGCGCGCTCGCGCAGGCGGGCACACCGGCGAAGGACGCGACGCGCACGCAGTGATCCGTGCGACGTGCGGGCGCGGCACGCGCCTGCTCGCACATCGTGCCCTCACTCGCTCACTCGCGCTTCGCGTCGGCCGCCGCGAGCATCGCTTCGCCGATCGCGAGGTTGCCGTCCGCGACCAACGCTTCGCCCGCGCCCCGGATATCGGCCTCGGCCTTGTTCTGCCCGAGCTTGCGCTTGCCGACGAGCCGCGTGATCTCGATCTGCAGCCCGACGATCGACTGCAGCATCGTGTCGATGTAGTCCTTCGGCGCGTCGCCCATCTTCCACGGCACCGGCTGCGACGCCTCGTGCGTGCGCGTCAGCCGCGCAACCACGCCGCGCACGAACTTCTCGTCGTCACGCACCGTGATGCGGCCGTGCGCATGCACGACCACGTAGTTCCACGTCGGCACCTGCCGATGCGCGACGTGTTTGCTCGGATACCAGGTCGGCGAGATGTACGCGTCGCCGGCGCGGAAGATCACGAGCACCTCGTCACCGTTCGCGACGTCCTGCCAGACCGGATTCGCGCGCGCGACGTGCGCATGCAGTTCGCCGAGCCCGCCGTCGTCGGGCAGCAATTCGAACGGAATGTGGTTCGCGTCGAGCCCGCTCTTGCCGTGCGTGATCAGGCTGCCGAACGGATGCTGCACGATCAGCTCGCGCAGCGCGTCGGGATTGGGCTCGTTGAAATCGGCGGGGACGTACATGTCGGCTCCACGGTCGTACGGGGTTGGAAATGGCGCGGGCGCGAGCCCGTCATGCGGCGATTGTGATCCCAAACTGGTTTATGCTGTAGAACCGGTTTGAAACATTCTCAGCAGACCAGAATCATGGCAAGAACGGCCCGGATCGTCGAAATCCCGTCGCTCGGCGCGCTCGATCGCGCGGCCGGCGACCTGAGCCGCCAGCTCGCGCAGGCGCTGCGCGACGCCGTGCGCCGCGGCGACGTCCGGCCGGGCGACACGCTGCCGTCCACCCGGCTGCTCGCAACCTCGCTGCAGGTTGCACGCGGTACCGTCGTCGACGCGTATGCGCAGCTCATCGCCGAAGGCTTTCTCGAATCGCGCGGCGGCGCGGGCACGCGGGTCGCGAACGCGCTCGCCGAACCGCCGCCCGGCAACGAACCGGCCGCGCCAACACCGCGCCAGCGCCCGGCACACGCCGGCCTGCCCGAGCCCGCCGCCACCTTCGCGCGGATCGCCCGCGAATTCAGCCCGTTACCGGCCATGCCGTTCGCGATCTCCGTGCCGGTCGGCCTCACCGCGCCCGACGACATCTGGCGCCGGCTCGGCAACCGCCTGCGCGCCCGCGGCGCCGGCGCGCCGTCCGGCTATGCCGATCCGCAAGGCGCACTGCCGCTGCGCGAAGCGATCGCCGACTATGTGCGCCGGTCACGCTCGGTGCGCTGCGATGCCGGTCAGGTCGTGATCACGAGCGGCACGCAGCAGGGGCTGCATCTCTCGAGTCAGATACTGCTCGGCGACAACGACCGCGCATGGGTCGAGAATCCCGCCTATCGCGGCATCACCGCACTGCTCGAAAGCACCGGGCGACGCGATGCAATGGTGCGCGTGCCGGTCGACGCCGACGGCCTCGACGTCGACGCCGGCATGCGGCTCGCGCCGGACGCGCGCGCCGCGTTCGTCACGCCGTCGCACCAGTACCCGCTCGGCATGCCGCTGAGCATGGCCCGGCGCAACGCGCTGCTCGCGTGGGCGCGTACGCATCGCGCGTGGGTGGTCGAGGACGACTACGACAGCGAGCTGCGCTACGAAGGTTATCCGTTCCCGTCGCTGCAGGGGCTCGACCCCGATCGCGTGATCTACCTCGGCACGTTCAGCAAGATCCTGTTTCCGTCGCTGCGGCTTGGCTACGTGATCGCACCCGACGATCTCGTGCGCGCGTTCTGCGGCGCGCGCGTGCTGATGGATCGCCATGCGCCAACCGCCGATCAGCACGTGCTGGCCGCATTCATCGCGGAAGGCCATCTCGACCGCCACATCCGCCGCGTGCGCGGCGTGTATGCGGAACAGCGCGCGCTGCTGATCGACACGCTCGGCGCACGGCTGCCGCGCGAACGCGCGTGGGTACAGCCGGGCGACCAGGGGATGCACGTCGTGCTGTGGCTCGCGGCAGGCATCGACGATCTCGACGTGGTCGCGCGCGCGGCGCAGGCCGGCGTCGCGGTGCGCGCGGTGTCGCCGATGTTCGCGCCCGGCACGGCCCGCCCGGGTCTGGTGCTCGGCTTCGGCGGGTTCGGCCGCGCGCAGATGGAGGCGGCCGCGCAGCGGCTCGCGGACGTGGTTTCGTCAGTGGAATCGTGGCCGCGCGCGTCGCAAAAGGTTGTCGGCAGGCAACAAACGTAATCGTCTGTAAATCCTGCAAGCAAACGGCCGTTTTAGCCGGCGCCGCACCTGTGTCGTTTGCTAGGATCGCGCCTCTTCCATCCGCGCTCCTGCCGCCTTGAACCGCTTCGTGCCGTTTCTCCGAGACGCGTGGCTCCGTTGCCGCGCCCGCGTCGCACCGTTCGCCGCCGCCTGCGGCGCGCGCATCCGCGCGCTGTGCGCCGGCGTGCTGCACCGCCTGCGCCATCCGACGCGCCGCGGCGTCGCGCTGACGCTTGCCGCGATCCCGGCGCTGGGCCTGCTGGTGCTGATCGCGTTCGTCCCGTTCACGCCGAGCATCGGCGACATCCGCAAGGCGCGTATCGACCGCCCCGCACGCGTGCTGTCCGCCGACGGCCAGCTGATCGCCGAATTCCGGCCCGTCAATCGCGAATGGGTGCCGCTCAAGCAGATCTCGCCGCACATGGTCGACGCGCTGATCGCGACCGAGGACCACCGCTTCTACTCGCATCACGGCATCGACTGGCGCCGCACGCTCGCGGCCGGCCTGCACACGTTCTCGGGCAACCGCCAGGGCGGCTCGACGATCACGCAGCAGCTCGCACGCAACCTGTATCCGGACGAAGTCGGCCGTTCGCTGACGCTCACGCGCAAGGTGAAGGAGCTGATCACCGCCTTCAAGATCGAGTCGGTGTACAGCAAGAACGAGATTCTCGAGACCTACCTGAACACCGTCCCGTTCCTGTACAACGCGTACGGCGTCGAAATGGCCGCGCGTACCTACTTCGGCAAGTCGGCCGACCAGCTCGACATCGTCGAAAGCGCAACGCTCGTCGGGATGCTGAAGGGCAACAGCTACTACAACCCGGTGCTCAATCCGGAGCGCGCGGTCCAGCGGCGCAACATCGTGCTCGACCGGATGGCGCAGATGGGCATGCTCACGCCGAAGCAGCTCGCGAAACTGCAACGCCAGCCGCTGCGCGTCGACTTCGAACCGCAGACCGCGCAGCAGGGCCCGGCTCCGCACTTCGCGGTGCAGTTGCGCAAGTGGCTGATCGCCTGGGCCGACCGCAACAACTACGACCTCTACTCCGACGGCCTCGTCGTGCGCACGACGCTCGATGCGCAACTGCAGGACATGGCGACCCAGGCGCTGACGCAGCAAACCGACCGCCTGCAGGCGGTCGCCGACAGCGCATGGCGCGGCCCGTCCGGCTGCGGGCTGCGCAACGACCTGTTCCGCGGCTTCATCCGCCAGACGCCCGACTATCGCCAGGCCCGCGACGCGGGGCTCGCCGATGTGCCGGCGCTGAAGCAGCTCGGTGCGAACCGCGAGTTCATGCGCGCGCTGTGCGAGCGCAAGACGCAGGTGCAGGCCGGCTTCGTCGCGATCGATCCGCGCAACGGCGCGATCCGCGCATGGGTCGGCAGCCCCGACTTCGGCAGCGAGCCGTTCGATCACGTCGCACAGGCGCGGCGTCAGCCAGGTTCGACGTTCAAGCCGTTCGTCTATGGCGCCGCGTTCGCGGACGGCATGCAGCCGGGCGATACGTTCGTCGATCGCCCCGTCGCGATCCCGATCGGCACGCACGCCGTGTGGCGCCCGACCGATGCCGAGGCGCCCACCGGTGCGCCGATGACGTTGCGCGACGCGCTCGCGCTGTCGCGTAACCGCATCACCGCGCAGGTGATGCAGCGCGAAGGCGCGGCCAGGGTCGCGCAGCTCGCGCGCGCGATGGGCGTGCGCGAAAGCCCGCTCGACGCGGTACCGTCGCTCGCGCTCGGCACGAGCCCCGTCACGCTGAAGGAAATGGTGTCCGCGTACGGGACGATCGCGAATCGTGGCGTGTATGTCGCGCCGCAGATGATCACGCGCATCGAGGATCGCGACGGCAAGGTGCTCGCCGCATTCAACAGCGCCCCGCCCGAACGCGCGTTGCCGGTGGCCGCCGCCCAGACGCTGGTCGACGTGATGCGCGGCGTCGTCGATTACGGGACCGGCGCCGACATCCGCTGGCGCTACGGGATCCGCACCGACGTCGCGGGCAAGACCGGCACGACGCAGGACAACACGGACGGCTGGTTCATCCTGATGCATCCGCAACTGGTGGCCGGCGCGTGGGTCGGCTTCGACGACGGCAGCGTGACGCTGCGCAGCGACTACTGGGGCGCGGGCGCGCACAGCGCGTTGCCGATCGTCGGGTCGTTCTACGATGCGGCGCTGCGTACGCGCGCGATCGATCCGCGTGCGCAGTTCTCGCCCGACTTCCGTCCGCGCAGCGCACCGGCACCGGCGCCGGCGCCGAAGCGGCGTCCCCACCCCGGCCTGTTCGACTGGCTGAGAATGTTCCGCTGAGCGTGCGGCCGGCGGATCACGCCGGCCGCACGTGTCATCGACGCGACGTCGATGCGCGTCCGTCCGCGTACAGCCGGACGGGCACGCCGTCGTCGCGCAATGCCGCAACCGGTTCGCCGCTGCTCCAGTTCCGCGCGATCGCGACGCGGCGCACGAACCACGGCATAAGCGGCGTGCGCGCCGCATTGCCGTCGAACAACGCATCGCCTCCGATTCGCGTGTAACGCGCGGGGTGCCGCTCAGCGCCACCGCAGCGGAAAGTGATTGTTGGATTCCGCGAGCTCGATCGTTCGCGCGTCGCCGCCGTCACCGTCCTGGAGATAGCGCCAGGATCGATGCCCATCGGAAGGGTCGCCCTCGTGGTCGTGTCGTCGTGCGTCGCGGTAAGCCGGGGCGAGCGCCGTCAGCGCGCCGCAGCCGCCTTCAGCAGCCGCAGGATCTCCGGATCGTCGCCCGCATCGGCCAGCACCTTCGCGGTCGGCTTTACGCCGACACCCAACAGCCGCCGCACGCCCTCGACATGATGCTCGATCACCTCGCCGTGAAGCAGCGTGTCGCTCTGCAGCACCACCGGGTTCGTATCCTTCACGAGCAACGCGAACACCGCCGCCGACACCGGCGGGTTCAACGCGTCGGACAACGCAGCGTCGGCGAGATGGTACGGATTGTTGTCGTGGATCTGCCAGCTCAGTGCGCCGCTCGCGTGCAGCTTGCCGAGCGCGGCAAGCGCGTCCGCTTCCGGCAACTTCACGAGCTCGGTGACGAGGTCGCTCGCCTGCTCCTCGCGGCCGTCGCGCAACGTGTCGGGCGGCGGCAGGTTCGGCACCAGCAGATCCAGCACGAGCGCCTGCCGGCGTGCTCGGTCCGGTGACGCCTTGGCACCGTCGTCCGAACGGTTGTGCCGCAGCAACTGGCCGGCCACACGCCAGCGATCGTCGCTGCCATGCTCGTCGCGCGGCACCTGGTGTGCGTGCAGCATCACGTCGAGCCAGCGCCACATCGCATCGACCGTCTTCGCGTCGCTCGACGACAGCCCGTCGCCGACGATTTCGTCGAGCGTCTGCCCGCACACGAACGCGCGCTGCTGCACCGGGTCGAGACCGGCAAAGTAGGTACGCACGCGGTCCGACAGTCCGTCGAAGTCGGCCTGGCTCATGTCGGGCGCATGGTAGCCGGGGCATGGCCCCGCGCCGGCGACCTCGCGGCCCCGCACCGCCTTCACCGCGGCCGGCGGCGAATCGCCGCTGCGCACGACCGGATACAGCTCGATGCCGTCGACCTGGAAGCCCTGCACCATGCGCAGCAGGACGCCCGTGGTCGAATGTTTCGTCGTGAAGTTGCTGCCCGTGATCGACGTGACCTGATACGGCGCGCCGATCGGCATCTTGATCAACTCCCCGCCCGGCACGTCGAGCACACAGGCGCCCGGCGGCGCCTTGTCAGGGCCGTCGGTTTCCAGCTCGGCCTCGTGCGTCGGTGCCGTTTCGACACTCCATCGGCCGGCGTCGCGCCCGCGCAGCACGATCTCGCCGCCCACTTTCTCGACGCGCAGGGTCGCGGGCTTGCCGGCGGCCGGCGCGTAATCGCCGAGCAGCGCATTGCAGGCACTGCCGGCTCGCGCGGACAACGAGACGAACAACATCAGACAGAAAACAGGAATGCGCACGGCGGGCCTCTCAGGATTCGAATTGTTATCGGAATGCCGGCGCGGGCGCGCACGGCGGCAGCGGCACGACCGGGCGCCGCCGGACGCCAATATAGCGAACGCGACCGATGTATGCCAGCCTGCAAGGCGGCATGTCGCGCAACGCGGTGCGCCGCGATGACGCAACGCGTGCGCGGCATCGTGCCTGGACGATGCGCCGCCTTAGTCCACCTGGACGAAGCGGCCCGGCCACGCACCGCGCACCATCGCCGTCATCGTCCATCGATACCGGAGGCCGCATGACCGCAAGCGCTGTCGCAATCGCGAACCTGCTGTACCGCTACGCGGAATTGCTCGATGGCGGCGACCTGCCGGGCGTCGCCGAGCTGTTCCGGCACGCCCGCATCAAGACGAAGGAAGGTGCGCCGACGATCGGCGCGGATGAATTGCTCGCGCTGTTCAGCGCGAGCGTGAAGCGCTACCCGTGCGGCACACCGCGCACGAAGCATGTCGTCACGAATCCGATCATCGAGATCGACGAGCCCGCGCATCGCGCGACGGTGCGCTCGTACTACACGGTGCTGCAGGCCGTCGCGGGATTCCCGCTTCAACCGGTCGCGGCAGGCCGCTATCACGATGCATTCGAGCGTGTCGACGGCGTCTGGCGTTTTTCGTTCCGCGACTACACGCTGTTCGATTTCGCGGGCGACCTGCGCTACCACCTGAACCCGAACGAACCGCCGGCCGGTTGAAGCACCGGCCGGCGGCCAACACGGTCGCGCTCAGCCTGTCGCGAGCGTGGCAGCCAGCGCATCGAACTCCGGCGCCCATGCCGCACGCCACGCAGCCTTCGTTGAATCGTCGACCCACGCACCGTCGATCCCGTTCAGCATGAACTGCTTCAGGTCGGCCACGGTGAAGCCGAAATGGCTGAACATCAGCTCCCACGCTTCGCTCGGATTGACCTTGTGCAGCGTCGGATCGTCAGTGTTCGGATGGATCTTCAGCCCGAGGCCCGGCATCTTGCGCATCGGATGCAGCTCCGCCCATTGCTCCGGCGGCAGCGTGCGCAGGTAGTAGGAATTCGTCGGCACGACGGTAAAGACGATCCCGCGCTCCGCATAGCGTGCGCACAGCTCGGGGTTGTCGACGATCGTATAGCCGTGATCGACGCGATCGACCTGCAGCAGGTCGACGGCCGTCTCGACGTTGCGCCACGGCATCCCGAACTCGCCCGCGTGCGCGGTCGTGCGAAAGCCTGCCGCACGCGCATTGCGGTACGCCTTCCAGAACAGTTCCGGCGGCCGGTCGTTCTCGCGATAGTCGATGCCGAGCCCCGCCACTTCGTCCGCACGATTCGCCTTCATCCATTCGACGATCGCAACCGCTTCGTCCGGATCCTGCTCACGGTCGATGCTCGGAACCAGGCGCGCACCGATCCCGAAATCGCGCGCGGCATCGCGAATCGCCGTCACGATCGCGGCCTGCGCATCGGCATACGCGATGCCCGATACATGAACCGTACCGGTCGGATTCCAGAAGAATTCTGCATGCCGAACGTTGTGTGCGGCCGCATCTTCCAGATACTCGTATGCGATCCGCCGCAGGTCGTCGGGCTGCGTGAGCAGGTATTTGTCAAGCGCGCGCAGCACGTGCAGCACGCCGACCGGTTTCTCGCCGCGCGCGTAGAACGCGTCGATCTCCGCGCGCTCGATCGGCGCGCCGCTGCGCTCCGCGAGTGCGATAAACGTGTCGTGCCGCACTGCGCCTAGCAGGTGGCAATGCAGCTCGACCTTCGGCAGCGCGTGGAAGAAGGCCCGATGGGCCGGCGTGATCTCGATGCCCGTGCGCGCGGCCGGGACGTTACCTGGTGTTCCCTTCATTTCAGTCTCTTTTTCGGTGGTGCCATTGCGTCGCGAAAGCCGTCTCTCAGTGCGGCTTCACGACGGTCCAGAAGTAATAGCCGAGCGGAATCGCGAGCACGACGAGCCCCCACGACACGTCGCGCCAGCGGCCGGCCAGCAGCTTGACGAGCACGTAGCACAGCAGCCCGCCAGCGATGCCGGTGCCGAAGCTGTTCGACATCAGTGTGAGCAGCACCATCGACATCACAGGCAGCGCATCGGTGAAGTCGTCGAAATGCGTATGGCGGATCGTCGCGAACATCGACAGCCCGATCAGGATCAGCGCCGGTGCGGTCGCCTCCTTCGGGATCGCGAGCGCGACCGGCACGAACAGCAGCATCGCGGCGAACAGCACGGCCGCGGCCAGCGACGACAGCCCGCTGCGGCCGCCGGCCTCGACGCCTGCCGCCGATTCGATCAGCGCGGTCAGCGCGGGGATGCCGAACACGGGCCCGATCGTCGCAGCGAGCGAATCGACGAGGAACGGCCGGTTGATGTTCGGCAGGTTGCCCTGTTCGTCGAGCAGGTTCGCCTTCGCGCCGACCGCGAGCGCGGTGCCGAGCGTCGAGAAGAATTCCGCCGCGAAGAACGCAAACAGGTACGGCGCGGCCGCGAGGCTCAGCGCGCTGCCGATGTCGAGCTTGAACGCGATCGGCGCGATGCTGTGCGGCAGCGACACGAACGACGCGGGCAAATGCGTGACGCCGAGCGGCACGCCGGCCGCGGCCGCGACGAGGATCGCAATCAGGATCGCGCCGGGCACCTTGCGTGCCTGCAGCAGGATCGCGACCGCGAGGCCGATCAGCGCGACGAGCGCGCCCGGCCGCGAGAAATCGCCGAGCGCGAACGCGTTGGTCTTCGCGTTCGCGACGACCATTCCCGCATTACGCAGCCCGAGCATCGTGACGAACAGGCCGATCGACGCACCGAGCCCGAGCTTGATCTGCACCGGAATCAGCTTCATCACGACGCCGCGTGCACCGAGGATCGTCAGCAAGAAGAACAGAACGCCCGACACGCATGCGATGCCGAGGCCGGTCTGCCAGCCCACATGCTCCGTCGTCGCGAGTGTCACGCCGATGATCACCGAGCCGCCGATGCCGGGGCCGACGAGGAACGGCAGGTTCGCGTAGAGCCCCATCAGCGTCGTGAACAGCACGAACACGATGATCGTCGCGGTCGTCGCCGCGCCGCGCTCCATGCCGCCCGTCGCGAGCAGCGACGGGATCACGACGAGCAGGTACGCGGCCGCGAGGAAAGACGTGACGCCCGCGATCGTCTCAGTGCGCACGCTCGTGCCGCGCGCGGCAAGCGCGAAGCGGCGTTCGAGCCAGTTGGCCGGCGCTCGCGCCGGGATCGTGTCAGTCGCTGACATGGTGGTTCTCCTGTGATTCCGAATATTGTCGTGTGTCGATTCCTGCAGCGCGGTCTTATACTGCCGCGTACCACATCCCGACCGTTATTGCCCGATGTCGTCCGATCGCTCGTCGCTGCTGCCCGCGCTCACGCTGCGGCAGGTCCAGCACTTCGTCGTACTCGCCCACGCACGCAGCTTCACGCAGGCCGCGCAGGCGCTGTCGCTCACGCAGCCCGCGCTCACCGCGTCGATCCGCCAGATCGAGTTCCTGCTCGGCGGGCGCCTGTTCGCGCGTTCCGCGCACCGGCTCACGCTCACCACCGCGGGCGAAGCCGTGCTGCCGCTCGCCGAACGCCTGCTCAACCAGGCGCGCGGCACCTTCGACGACATGACGCGGCTCATTGGCGAACGCATCCAGACCGTGCGCATCGCGTTCATCCCGTCGGTCGCGGGCCGCCTGCTGCCCGCGCTCAACGCACTGCGCGGCACGCACCCGACGCTGCGCTTCACGCTCACCGACCTGCCGAACAGCGCGCTCGTCGAAGCCGTGCGCGACAGCGTCGCGGATCTCGGCATCGGCGTGCGCGAGCCGGACAGCGACGACGGCACGCTGCGCTACCAGCAGCTGTTCGAGGACGAGATCGTGATCGTCGTGCGGCACGACGACCCGCTCGCCCGCGCGAAGAGCGTCACGTGGGCGAAGCTCGTCGATCGCGAGCTCGCCGTGTTCGTGCGCGGCAGCGTCAGCGAATCGCTGCATCGCACCGGCGGCGCCGAGAAGCTGCGCCTGAACGTCACGTACCGGATGGAATACACCGAGCCGCTCTACGCGCTCGCGCGCAACGGCCTCGCGACCGCGGTGCTGCCGAGCCTCTACACGATGCATCTGCACGATCCCGAACTCGTCGCGCTGCGCGTCGACAAACCGCGCGTCACGCGCGCGATCTCGCTGATCTCGCTCGCCGCAGACGATCGCGGCCCGCACGTGCGCGCGTGCCGCGAGTGGATTGCGAAGCACATCTGATGCCGTTCGCCGTTCTCCGCGTGACTGCCCGTGCTCAGGGCAGCTTCGCGATCCGCTCGACGAGCATCGCGTAGAAGCGGTCCGCGTCGACCTCGTTGATCCACGTCGCGTTCGCCGCACGGCCGCTGCGCCCGTTCCAGTCGACGATCGTCTCGCCGAGCGTCCACTGCCCGGTCGTCTCGACCACCACGTTCACCTTGCGCCCGCTGAACAACGTCGGATCGACGAGATAACCGACGGCCGTCGGGTCGTACATCGGCGCGTCTTCGACGCCGCGCCGCTTCTTGTTGTAGGCGAGCTCGGCATCCATGATGTCCGCGACGATCGCACCGCAGCGGTTGCCGAGCGCGCGCAACGGCGCGACGCGCGCCGGCGTGATCGGCGCCTTCACCGCGACGTCGCGCGGCAGCACGACGATCGGCACGCCGCTGCCGAACACGACTTCGGCTGCCTGCGGATCGACATAGATGTTGAACTCGGCGGCCGGCGTGATGTTGCCGCGCTCGAAGAACGCACCGCCCATCAGCACGATTTCACGGAGCGCGCCGCGAATTTGCGGCGCTTCCACCAGCGCGGTCGCGATGTTCGTCAATGGACCGAGCGCGCACAGCGTCACGCTATTCGGCGCCGCGCGGCTCAGCGTATCGACAAGGTACGACACCGCGTGGCCTGCCGCGAGCGGCGCGCGCGGCTCGTGCAGCTCGACGCCTTCGAGCCCCGTCTTGCCATGCACGTTCGCGGCCGTCACGAGATCGCGCACGAGCGGGCGCGGGCAGCCTGCATAGACCGGCAGCGTCTTCGTGCGGCCGGCCCAGTCGCGGATGATGCGCGCATTGCGTTCGGTCAGGTCGAGCGGCACGTTGCCCGCGACGGCCGTCAGCGCGCGCACGTCGAGCCGGTCCTGCGCGCCCAGCGCGAGCAGGATCGCGATGGCGTCGTCCTGCCCTGGGTCGGTATCGATGATCACCGTGCGGCGCGCGGCGGCGTCGCCGCCGGCCGCGAACGCGCCCGCTTCGGGCAGCAGCGTGGTGCCGGCCAGCGCGGCGGACAGCTTCAGGAAGGTGCGGCGGGATGCGATCGGATGGGTCATGGTCGGGCCGTCAGAAAACATGCCGGACGCCGAGCGTCGCCATCATCTGGCGCGTGCTGGTCGAGCGTGCGTACGCGAAGATCTGCGCATGGTCCGCGTCGCCGGCCGCCTGCTGCGCGATCACCGTCAGCGCGACGTCGGTGCGTTTCGACAGGAAGTAATCGGCCTGCAGGTTCACCTGGTGCCATTTCGGACGCTTGTCGATCACGTCGTACTTGCCGTTCGTGAACGCATACGCGGCGCCGAGGAAGAGCTGCGGCGTCATCGTGTAGACGACGTTCACGCCGAGGTTCTGCAGGTGCAGGTGCGAATTGTCGAGGTAATCGTAGCGCACGTCGGTGAACATCGCGGCGAACTGCGCGCGACCGATCGTGTAGAAGCCGCCCGTGCCCGCGATCCGCTGCCGGCTTGCATACGCGGCCGGCGTCATCGCGCTCTTGCTGAAGATCAGCAGCGGCGACGCATAGTCGTTCGCGATCGCGCCGTCCTGGTTCGTCGCGCTGTACGGATGGTTGTACTGCGCGTAGACCGCGCTCCAGCGCAGCGGGCCCTGCTCGTAGCCGAGCCCGAAGCTGTACGCGCTGTTGTTCGCGAAGCCCGTCGCATTGCTGAAGCCGTACAGCGCGGTGAATTTCAGGCCGTAGTAGACGGGGCTCACGTACTTCACCGAGTTCTGCACGCGGATGTCGTTGTAGCCGTTGTCGTTGTCGCCGATGTTCACGCCGTTGCTCGCGATGATCACGGGCCCGATGTAGTCGTGGATCGCATCGTACTGGCGGCCGAACGTCAGCGAGCCGTAGGTGCGGTCGGCAAGGCCCACGTAGGCCATGCGCCCGAATTCACGGCCGTTCTGCGCGGCCGTGCCCGTCATCACGTTGAAGCCGTTCTCGAGCTGGAAGATCGCGGACAGCCCCTGCCCGAGATCCTCCTTGCCCTTCAGGCCCCAGCGCGGGTTCTGGTTCGTGCCGGACAGCGCCTGCCAGGCGTTCTTGCCGCCCTGGTTGGTCGCGAACCCGACGCCGGCCGAGATGAGACCGTACAGCGTGATGCTGCTTTGCGCACAGGCATGGGTCGCGAAGGCGCCGAGCATCGCGAGCGGAGCGAGCTTGTAGAGAGTTTTCATGCGGGTCGTGTGATCGGTGGTGGTCCAGGCGCGGCAGGGTTCCGCGAAACTGGACTCGACTATACGAACCCGGCTCGGATAATAAAAGTTTGCTTTTCTTATGTATCAATAAAACGGATTTATTCTCATTCTTGCGCCTCCTACCCTCGACGGAGCGGCGGTCAGTCCGCCGTGTCGCCGCTCTTCGGCACTTTCGACCACGCCTTGCGTCCCGGCATCGGCGTCCAGGCCGGGCGGGTCTTGCGTGCGCTGTCGATCACGACCAGGTAGCGGCCCGCGATCGGCGTGATGTCGCGGTCGCGCCGCAGCACCCACAGCGACTTGCCGGCCTCGACGCGCGCCTGATAGTCGTCGTCGAGCAGGCCGTGGCGGTCGAAGAACACGTTCAGCGACGCGGGAATGCGCACGCAGCCCTTCGAGTGCCGGATGCCGAGCAGCGATTCGAGCCGGTCGGGGTCGGTCGCGTGCATCTGGAAGCGCATCGGCGACACGCCGCCCTTGCCCCAGCCGCGTTCGCCGTCCACCCAGCCGAAGTCGTAGATGCGCATGTCGCGGCGGCCGTAGCCGCGAATGCCATTCTCGTTCGTCGTGCCTTCCGCGCGGAAATCCATGTTGTCGGGCGAGTGATGGAACACGCCGAGCGGCGTCAGAAAATGGTCGTACTTGCCGGGCAGCCCGGTGCCGACTGGTGACGCGCCGATCATCAGCCATGCGTTGGCCGGCGTTGCGCGAAAGTAGATGAAGAGCGCCTGTACGTTCGGCGCGCGATCGACCATCGCGACGTACTCGCCAGCGAGGTCGCCGAGATCCGCATCGGCAAGCGCCTTCTGGAGCCGCTCGCCGTAGGCGCGCTGTTCGCCCGCGGGCACGTTCAGGCGACGGGTGACTTCCTGCGTGAAGCGCTTGCGCATGTCGACCGCACGCGCCGTCGCGTTCTTCGCTTCGTCGGCCGATAGCGGCGGATGCCGGCGTGGCGGGGTCGGCGCAGGCGCTTCGGCCTCGCTGGCTGCGCTGGCGGATGCGGCCGACGCAGGTTCCACGGCGGACGCAGCCGATGCGCCCGATGCTGCGCTGGCGGGCGCCGCATGATTTGCATGATTCGCGGCGGACGCGGACTGTGCGGCCGATGCGCCTGACGACGCATGCGCGGACGGAGCCGGATGCACATGAGAAGCCGCCGACGCGGGCGACGCCACTGATGAGGATGACGTATCAACTGGCGGCGGTACGTCCGACGCGGCAAAGGCAGGCCGCCCGGCAAGAACGGAAATCGGCAACGCGGCCGCGAGCCACACGTACACGGCAGCGGCGCGGGCAAGACGGTGCGGCTTCGCCAATGGCCGCTTCGGGCTGGAAAGCATCATACGTTCGAAGCCATCGGCCGATCCGGCCGCCGCATGGTGCTATTGCGGGCGGCGCATCTTCCGCGCGAGCCATCGACACGTCCGGCGCATCGCGTGCGCCCGGCGCCGACGCCTCTTCGCGGCGGAGCCGTTCGCTGATGCAACGCGTGCGGTCCGATGGCGGCTAATGAGTCGTCAGGCCCTTCATTTTACGCGTCGGCGCAGGAATCGGCAGAGGCAAAAGGCATGGTTTTCGCCAGATTTGCGCTTCGTCACGCTTTGTTTCAACTCGTTGCCGTTTGCGGCTTCGTTGCGTGTCACGCTTGTGAATTGGACGGTTCGTTGCATGGGCACGGGTAGCCCGTGCGTTCGATACGAACCGATTTCCCGGTGTTATTGATTCGTATGCCAAATCATTATGGCGATGCGATGTCTCCATTGAAACCGCATCGCACGCATGCCGCACGAACGATGCGACACGCGTGCGCGACTGCCGGCTACTTCGAAATGGCTTCGAGCGCGATGCCCTTCGTGCGCGGGCCCATGAACCCGATCGCGGCCATCACGATCACCATCGCGCCTGCGATGAACGCGAACACGCCGAACGTGCCGAAGCCGCGCAGCACCGCCGCGATCACGAACGACGAGAAGATCGCGGAGAAGCGGCTCCACGAATAGACGAACCCGACGGCCCGTGCGCGGATCGACGTCGGGAACAGCTCGGCCTGATACGCGTGGAAGCTGTACGACATGATGTTGCTCGCGAGCGTGAGGCCGATACCGAGCACGATCAGGAATGCGCCCACCGTCGTCTGGCTGAACAGCAGCCCGCAGACGACGATCGCCGCCGCCATCGCGACGATCACCGACTTTCGCTCGAATCGATCGGCGATCACGAGGCCGATCAGCGGGCCGATCGGCGCCGCGAGCGCGATCACGCTCGAGTACATCAGGCTCGATGTGATCGTGATGCCCTGCTTGATCAGCAGCGTCGGGACCCAGTTCGCGAAACCGTAGAAACCGACCGTCTGGAACACGTTGAAGATCGTCATCATGATCGTGCGGCTGCGATACGGCGGCACCCACATGTCGCGGAAGCGGCCGCGCGGCGGCACGGGCTCGGCCGGTGCGGGCGGCGGCAACGGCCGGCCGTACTCGGCTTCGACTTTCACCTCGAGCGCGCGCATGATGCGGTCGGCTTCATCGACGCGCCCCTGCTGCGCGAGCCAGCGCGGGCTCTCCGGCAGTTCGCGGCGGATCCACCACACGAACAGCGCACCGTGCGCGCCGATCAGTACAACCCAGCGCCAACCGTCGAGACCGAGCGGCGCATGCGGCACGAGCAGGTAGGCGAGGAACGCGACCACCGGCACCGCAACGAACCCGACCGCCTGCTCGCACGCGAACGCGCGGCCGCGGATCTGCTTCGGTACGAGCTCGGAGATGTACGTGCCGATCGTCACCATCTCGACGCCAAGGCCGAGACCGACGACGAAGCGCCAGAAGTTCAGCCCGGCCGCGGTGTCCTGGAACGCCATCACGACGTTGGCGGCCGTGTACCACAGCAGCGACCACGTGAAGATCGCGCGGCGGCCGAAGCGGTCGGCGAGAAAGCCGCACGCGATTGTGCCGATGAAGAGCCCGGAGAACAGCGCGGCGATAAAGCTCGCAACGCCCGTGGTGCCGAACAGGCCATGCGTCGTCGCCGACAGGATGCCGCTTTTCACGAGGCCGGGCGCGACGTAACCGCTGTAGAGCAGGTCGTAGAGTTCGAAGAAGAAACCGAGGCTCAGCAGGACGACGAGTTTCCAGACGCTGCGGGTCGGCGGCAGGCGGTCGAGGCGGGCCGAGATGGAACCGGGGTCGATTGCCGCAGGGCGAGCGGCGCCTGCTGCAGCGAGTGGGTCGGGCTGGGTGGATGCCATGGTGGCGAGTCTCCGGATTCTTGATTGTCCTTGGCGCCAGCGGAGGGGGCTGGCGAGCGGCTTCGCGCATTTTAGCGAGGCGAGGGCCTGAGCACATCAATCGGTTGATGCGCGGGGGCGGGTGAAGGACCACAGGAGCGGATGGGATCAAGCTGGTCCACTATCGCTGTCGAACTGAGCGCGACGTCAAACAGGCTTCACCGCTGGCCAGTCGACGCTCTCCACATCTAGAAATTCGACCCCCTTGATGCCACGCCTGATGGCTTCGTCGCGAAAGTGCTCGGAGCAGATCAGCGAGTTGCTGCTCCCCTCCATGCCGCTTAGCTTGAAGACATGGCATGCGAAATCGTCGGATACAACCAGCTTCGTTATTCTTGCGATTCCGCCAAATTTCCCGTTTACAAACTTCGACTCGCCGCCATCCACCTCTTCGGGTTGAAAGCTAGGGAAGATCGCAACGCAATAGCCTGCGCGCGAAGCGGGCGTTCCTGCCAAAGACAAGATCTCGACGGGAGCGATGTCGATCATTGCGACGTTCAACTCAGAGACGACGGTGCAAAATCTTTCGCTCAGCAGGTAATAAAAACCCAAGTCTCCACGGACATCAAAATCGTACCTGTCGTCTTTGGTGATGAAGACGACTCCGTCAGGAAATTTTATGTGCGCCTTCCCGCGTGACGGATTCGCGTACCACGGGAAGTATCCAACTTCTACACTCGTTGGGTCCTGATAGTACTTGTCGTATAGCGCGCCATTCAGCATACCGACCGGGCAGCCTGGAGCCGCTCTTTGAGATAGAACGTAATACTTCACGGCAGATAGCTCCTCGCCCGGCAAATCCAATCATCGCCATTCTTTGGTGTCGGCGGCAGCACTCGCAACCTTTTTGCGGTTCTAGCCTCATTCGGCCGAAATCAAAATAAAGTTCACGTAGCCCATGGAAAAAATCATGCTCGATGATAACTGAGCCAGATCAACCTGTTCCATCGCAGCATCGCGAATTCAAAACAAAATTTATTCCAAGCCATTCTTTGCTTAGCACCACCATTCCAGTTGCGCCACCGACACGCATCATCTCAGCTTCACCGGGTGCGCGGCAGCAATCAACTTACTCTGATCGGCAGATGCACAGGCGACTCCACTGGGACCTTTTAGCCAGCAATTTCTCGGATGCTGCCGAGAGCAACCGAACCACACCCAACATCGCCCAGGTTACGTGAACTGAAAAGTAATAAACCCCTGAGCGCTCGGCCTACCTCCCTCACCAAAATCATTATTCAAAAACACATAAACCACACCATCAGAAAAAATTCCCGGCTCCTCATCAAAAACGATATCAAAATCATCCCCATTCACCGCAAACAGACACTCACGATTCGCAACATCCTCTTTGTCTTGCAACCACGCGGGAATTCCGTAAATTTTCGACTCAAAATTCTTATCCGAATCACCCTCATTAACAACACTCAGGCAAACTTGCTTTGCCTGAGAGATCATTCCGGAATACTCATTTCTCGCCACCCCATTGTTATCATGGGAAATTACAATGGAATAGTTGTCGCCGTCCGACGTCAACTCCTCCCAATGCAGAAACGGGTCATCCATGGAAAATGGTGTAAATATTGACACCCAGCCTTCGACAGATTCATTTATCCAGCTCGCGGGAATCGATAAGAGATGAAGCAGATTTTCGCCCTTTGCATCCTTCGGCCAAGGATAGCTACTTGGTAATAAGCACCCCCCGCCCGCATGGGCTTGGTCGAGACTCGCAGAGTCGGAAGAGAAAAGTATTTTCTTGATCATAAGATGCCCCTTAATTCCGTCGCAACAGCACAGACCATCCAGAAACTTATTTGATCAAAGGGCCTGATCTGATGTGCAGGCACGTATGAGGGACCACTGGAGCACAGTACTATCCACTGAAGCAAATTGGTTACAGATGTCGACCTCGCGAAGCGAAATGCTCCTGCTTCCAACTCGAGGACATGCATCGCGCAATGATCTTGCGCACCTCAGTCAACCGCTGGCAAGGAACAAGCGCACGGAATCACGCCCGCAAATCCTTGGGACAAGAATTAGTGAATGAAAAGCAAAGGTTCGCTATCGCCCGTCAAGAACCCCATAAAATTATTCGGAGCCGCTGACGCCCAATCGACCTCATCGATTCTTCTGAATTCAACACCTGCAGCAACCTTTCGCTTTACCGCCTCCCTGGCAAACTCCTCGGAACAGAAGATTGCACTTTGCGTCAAATCCAAATTTTTTATCTTAAAAAAATCTGATTTAAACCCACTTTTAAAACCAACAGCCTCAACCACAAAATGATCCCCGAATTCGTTTAACCCAACGATCGAAGATTCCTCCAGCGCCCCCTCTTTATAGATGTCAGATCCAAATGATATTATTTTATATTCTTTTTCTGAAACACCCCTCCCCTTCGAATCTACGATAGCTATATTCTGACTATCCTGAATGGGGACGGAGAAATCAATCAATATCTGAAAAAAGTCCTGACTAACAATATGAAACTTCGAATCAGCCCCGCTTGATCTGATATCGTAAGAAATGAGCTTATCAAGGGATATCAAAAACATCTCATCCGAGAACATATCCCCCGGCAAATCTCGATAGTTGTACCATGGCTTCTCTCCGTAATTTACGTCACGCACATTTTCAACGAACTTGTCGTAAACGACTCCGTGCATCGCACCGACCGGACAACCGCGCTCTTTCTTTTCGAGCAAAGCGTAATAGCTTGACATATCGACCTCAGGTTAGGCGAATCGGGTTCGCACCCGGCGACATCAAAAGAATCCGGCTCGCATTTTGTAACTGAGAAATTTTATCGCGCGCCTGTGCCGCATCAATAGCACCACACTTGAATGCAGATTCAATACGATCAACCTGCAAGTTGGCTCCGGTTGAATATATTGCGCGCGGACCACAGCGATAAAATTTTCGCTTTGCCGACTTTACTTTTTCCTCACTGCCAGGTATGAGCAAACCGTTCTCTTTGGCGCCACGCCTCCCCTTCATTCCAATGTCATCGAAAAATGTCTGATGCTTCCCCCATATTTCATCCGGAATCAAATGATGCGCCTGCATGTGATCACCGGTCACCCCACCCAGATTGCGATTCAATGTAGAACTACATAGTTCTCGGGGGTCGGCCCACTGAATAGGATTCGGTGCATATTGGAAGGGATTGACGCCACCTGCAAGGCCAATTGGATCCTCGCTGATGAACCGCCCCGTCTCCTGATCATAGTATCGGTTGCAGTTATACAGCAAAGACCACTTCACCGGCCCTTGCTGGATCGACTTCTACGCCCAACTATCGCAAGAAAGAAAATATTCAAACCTCTTCAGATCAAACTCCTCTTTCACGAATGGCGCGAGTTGTATTGCCTTATTAGCATCTATAGAATACTCATCGTACATTGAATCATCGGCACCATCCAGAAATATATTCTGAAGCAAATGAAGAGTGGGTGCGCTTGAAAAAGAAATATCCCTCACATGCGCATCGCCATCCTTTTCAAAAACAGAAATATAGCGATATATGTTTTCTTCACTCATGGCTCAATCGTCCTTGCTGGGTCAGCTCCCTTGCCAGATATAGCTTCGCCCGTCTCGGGATCAAATGCGCCCATGTGCTTTCCTCGCTTGTTGTACATTTCAACTTCGGCAAGCTGAGAGTCCCACTCGCAAATGCATCCGTTTGCTCGCTTCCAGCGCTTTCGTAGTCCGCCGCCACCTTGCACCGGCGTCTTCGGTTTTACGCGCACGGCATCCGGGAAGCCGGGCAAACTCGCTGGCGCGGGAATGTACTTGCTCAATCCGAGTAGATCGATCCATTCGATAGGGTTAGCTGCATATTGATAGACGTCGAGCCCACCAGCGAGCCCAATCGGGTCCTTGCCGATGAATCTACCACTGCCCGGATCATAGTACCGATGCCGGTTGTACCTCAGCCCCGTCTCGGCATCCTCCTGCTACCCCTGAAACCGTATCGAGCTCCTCGGCTCCACACCCGCCGCCTTCGACACCCGCGCAATCACCTCCCGCGCCTCTCCCCAGGCCCGGTACGACGCCTCCCATACCACCTCTCCCACCTCGTCCGTCATCAGCAACGGCGTACCGATCTGGTCACAGTGGTAGTAGAACAAATGCGCGTCCGACTGTCTTTCGGGCACACGTTGCAACGGATCCTTCTCCGGCACATACGGCTCGCCCTCATGCCACACCGGTGTCTGAATCCCGGCAACCGGTTGCGCCGTCACATATTGCGCAAGCGGCACGAACGATTCCGGCTCGTACACGTACTGCGTAGCGCCGGGTTCACTGCTATCGTAGGCATGCTGATCGCCATCACACTCGTATTCCTGGCGACCCAACAGTGGATGCTTCCCGATCAGGCTCCCGCGAGCGCCGTATTCGCCTCGCCCACCGAAACCAAATCACCTAACCAGCTCAAGCCCCAAAAGAACAAGGGCCGCTCACGCGGCCCTATACTAAAAAAACTTTGGATACTCGCCTAATAAATCTTAGTTCTGCACGGGCTCGCCCAGGTCATCTTCCGTATTTTCGGCAAAACCAACTATTACCGGAACCCCGTCCAACCTGAAATCAGAAGACCCATCGTGCAAACCATTTCACACGTCCAATTTTGCCGACCTCAGTCCCAATAAACATCATAAATCAACATTAATTATCAACCAATTACTTCCAATCGATATATGCATCGTTGTCGTAGTAATAGACAAAGGCATCAACCAAATCCGACACGCTCGCATTATCTCGTTGATCCCTGGCGTTATCGACAATACTCTCAACAATTTGAATGCCGAGAGCATAGTGCAAATCATTATCTACCGCAAATCGTGGGCGATCAGGATCAGGCTCATTTTCAAAATCATTCGGATTTAGAACCGCACATTTAGTATTTTCATTCCAATCAACACCATGCGGCATAAACAATGCATAATTCCATGGCACCTGATCAATACCGACTAAAACTTCACGCAATACCGTCAACTTGTCTTTCATCGCGTTCTCCCTCCTCCCCAGTTCTCCTTCCCTCCCTTCCCACCTGGATGCAACACTGCTTGAACCGGTCCAGGCGCTCGGTGTTGTGACATAGGGACCAACTGCAACACACCTTTTCGGCACGGATGATGGTGCCAACTATACCCCTTCGGAGCATCCGCACTGTATCCGCCACGTGGACCTGCGGTTACGTGATCAGAGATTCCGGGGAAATGATTATCCATCATGTTTTTGAACGATGAATCTCCCTGAAGAGCAGTGTTCAGATTTTTGTTTGCCTCCCTGAAATGCAGCGTGTCCGAACCCTTGACATGCTCTGCGTCGAGTTGCATCTCATAAAGCACGGAGTATTGGCTACTCGCGAGCGGGCGCCCTGAACGATCGCAGCCTGATAGGTCTCTGGCCAAACCGAGGGGATCAATCCATGCTGTCGGATTCGGCGCATACTGGTAAGGATTGCCCCCCCCCAGTAGTCCAATTGGATCCTTTGATATGAACCGCCCCGTCTCCTGATCATAGTATCGGTTGCGGTTATACCTCAGCCCCGTCTCCGCATCCTCCTGCTGCCCCTGAAACCGTATCGGGTTCCTCGGCTCCACGCCCGCTGCCTTCGACGCCCGCGCAATCACCTCCCGCGCCTCTCCCCAAGCTCGATACGACGCCTCCCATACCACCTCTCCCACTTCGTCCGTCATCAGCAACGGCGTACCGATCTGGTCACAGTGGTAGTAGAACAAATGCGCGTCCGACTGTCTTTCGGGCACACGTTGCAGCGGATCCTTCTCCGGCACATAAGGCTCGCCCTCATGCCACACCGGCGTCTGAATCCCGGCAACCGGTTGCGCCGTCACATATTGCGCAAGCGGCACGAACGACTCCGGCTCGTACACGTACTGCGTCGCACCGGCTTCGCTGCTTTCGTAAGCAAGCTGATCGCCATCCCAGCCGAACACCGTCCGCACGCCATCCACGTCCTTACCGATCCGGCGGCCGAAAGGATCGTAAAAATACCGGGCCTCATGGTGCCGCGCAGTCTCCGCGACACGCGCCACTCTCAACCGGTTGAATCCGTCCCACTCGTATTCCTGCCGGCCTGTCGGCGAACGTTTCCCGATCAGATTCCCGCGCGCGTCGTATTCGAAGTGGGTACCCGCATATTCCTTCAACAGATTCCCGAGCACTCGCGGCACTTCCGCCGGCAGCGTACTGTCCACGCTGTCCGGCACCACGGGACTTGCTTTCACCGGTCCCGAAGTACGCGCGTGCCGGGGACTGCCGTGATCGATGATGTTGCTTGCCGGGTCGAAGGCGAATGTCTCCGTACCGAGCGGCCCGATCGCCGCGATGAGGCGACCAACAGGGTCATAACGATAGTTGACCAGCCCCTTGCGGCTGTCCTCGATATGCTCGAGTTGCCCCACGGCATCGTACCGATACCGGCGCTCGGCCATCGCGGCCGGCGCATTCGATCGCCGAACGGCCTGTCGGGTGATTCGGCCCGCCGGATCGTATTGCGTCTGCTGCGCCACCTTGCTTGACAGCATCCGCCCGGTTTCGCGGTGCAGATCGTCGCGCTCGAACTGAATTCGCTCCTCGCCGTCAAGCATGAGCCCGTGCACGTGACCGGAACCGTAGATCAACCAGTCCAGTGCATGACCATCGGGGCGGACGGTCTTGATCCGCGTGCCGATTTCATCGAACTCGTGATGCCACAGGTAGCTGCGCGACTCACCGAACAGCCGATAAGCATGATGTTCGCGCACCTGATTGCCGACCGGATCGAAGAACATCTGCATCTGGCTGTGACTGTTACGCGCCTCGATGAGTCGCCCACTGGCGTCGTACGCGAATCGCTCTTTGCTCGCGCCCGATGTCCGGCATACGATGCGGCCCGCCTGATCGAATTCGAGTTCGGTCACCTGTCCGCCCTCGTCGATCTTCACCGGCTGCAGCGTGCCTTCGTTGTATCCGTATGTCGTCCGCTTGCCGTCGAAACCGATCTCTTCCAGCAATCGCCCTGCGGGATCATAGTGAAATTGATAGGTTGCGCGATTCGCATCGGTCAACGCAGTCAAGCGACCGAGGCGGTCGTAACGGTAAGCGAGCGTGTATCCGAGCGCGTCGACGCGGCTTGCCACGCGCCCCGCGACGTCGTATGAAAAACGCGTCACACGCTCCAGCGGATCGGTATGGGACAGCAGACGGCCTTCGGCGTCATGCGTGTATCGATAAGTGCCTGCTGCAGACGAGATCTCGCTGACCGCCCCATTCTTGCCATACTGGTAGGCCGTGGCATTGCCCGCCGCATCGGTCGATTGCGCGAGTCGCCCGTCGCGATCGTAGCGCCACTTCGTCACCTTGCCGGAACAATCGGTGTACTGAAGCAATTGCCCGGCGTTATCGTAGACGAGTACCTTCGCACCGCCCTTCGCGTCGACCATCTTGACGGGCATCCCGGCGGCGTCGTATGCATACTTGGTCTCGTGCCCGAGCGGGTCCTTCTGCGCGACCAGATTACCCGCATCATCGTACGAGCGTTCCCACACGTATCCTTCGGGATCCTTGAAACGAACGAGATGATCTCGGTCGTCGTAACCCATCTCGACCATTGCCCCGTCGACGCGATAATGCTTCGTCATGTTCCCGCGTGCATCGTAGTCCATCTCCTCGATGCCACCGTCACGATGAACATGCATTACCAGGTTGTTGTCCTGGTCACGCCGCATCCACTCCTCGGTTCCATCCGGATACGCGATCCGGTACATGTACCCGCGGATGTTGTAGTAGTACCGCGTGACGTTGCCCAGCGCGTCGGTCACATAGGTCAAGCGAATGTTCGGATGCCACATCAGGCGAATGTCGTGGCTGCCGTCGTCGGCATATTCACGCACACACTGTGCATTCGTGTTGTCGTCGCGGTCCGCCCCTTCCCACTCGAGATTCATGCCGCGGCCGGTGCGGTCCGTGTAGCGAGTGATCAAATGACGGTCGTACGCATACTGGCGCACGTTGCCGTAACGATCCGCTGCACGCACCAGGTCGCCATTCTCGTCGTACTGGTATTGGGCAAGCGTGGTGCGCGTGTTCGCATCGACGATCTGCTCGATCGTGGCGATACGTCCGCGGCTGTCGTGACGAAACGCGAGCGTATGACCGGCCGAACTCACCAGTCGCGCCAGACGATTCGCATCATCGTAATCGAGCGCGATCGTATTTCCCGCGCGATCCTTCTGCAACGCGAGGCGGAACGAATCGCCGCGCTTCTCGTAGACGTGCAGCAAATCGTGACCGTACGCGACAGTCGTCCACGTATCGTCGAGCCGGCTCAACGTCACGCCTTCCACACGGTCGTCGTGAACGGCGCCTGCCGCGAGTGCCGGATATTCGATGTTGCGGCCGGTCGAATCGCTGTAGATCCATTTACCGTCCCGAACATCGATGCGTGTCATGTACGGCGAGAGCCAGCGTGCGCCCAGTTCGCCGGCATCGTATCCGGCCAGCCGGGACCGATAGACGCGCATCCAGACGACGGGCATCGCACCCGGCAATTCGAAATCGGCATGAGAGAACGTCTCGTCGCCGAACGAGTAGCTGATCGAACCGCCCGACGCGCCGACCCCGCACTCTTCGCAGTGGTCAACGCCGGAACCCTTCGCTTTCGCCTCCTTCTTTGTCGCTGCGAGCGGTACCTGCTGCCGCCGGGCCTCGACTTCCGTCGTGCCCTGCGATTTGACCGATCCGGCCCGCATCGCTTCGCGCTTGTGCCGCAGCGCATTGATCAGCTTCAGCAGCAGCCACATCAGCTTGCCTTCATCGCTCCCCTTCAGCTCGTTGATCTTGCCGACCACCACCGGGGCCAACGTCCGCAACGACGCGGCCAACTGGCGAATCGGCGCAACGTACTTCTCGGGAACGAGCCCCGCCATCGTGCTGCCCGCGGAATTGACATTGCTCTTGCCGAGTGCCACCCCGGACTCGGACAAATACCCCCAGGCCCCCGTCACCAGATCCGTGCTGAACCATCCGCTCTTCTTCATCTGCTGCCGGTATTCGGCAGCCCTCCGCTTGTTCTCCGCCGGATCGAACAGCTTGCCGGCCACCGCTGCGTCGATACCGTCGGCCAGGCCCGTGAAGATTTCCCGCGCCTTCGCCGCACAGTTGTCGATCAGCTCGTCGACCACGCTCTGCAGCTTCGTCAGGAAGTTCTCGATTTCGGTCGAGCACGAAGCCTGTATGTGCGTGACGACGATCGACACGATCGCTGCCCCGATGTCGCGCTTGTGAATCAGGAGTTCGTTGCGAATCAGCGCCAGCAGCGGCCTCGCCGTGAGGCGCATGGGCGCCAGTACCGGCGGAAACGGAATCACGCCGATCAGGTTGATTGCGAGTCCGAGATAATCGAGCAGTTCGCCGCCGCGTTTGCGGATGATCGAAACGATGTCGGTGAGCGCGTCGGCCAACGCCATGAGGTTGTTCAGGATCGGGATCATGCTGGCCACCGTCGCCAGTCGATCGACGTTCACGTAGCCATGCGTCACGTCGATAAGCCACGCGTTGAAACCTTCACCGGACGCGACGACGTCTTCCGGATGAACATCGGTCAGCCACGGGGTGGCCTGTTCGTGCTCCGCGCCCGGAGGGAGTTTTTGATCAGCCATGCTCTCAGGATTCTTCTCGTTGTTCGTTTTTCGGCACGCGGCAGGCGCCCCCCTCTTCTCATGTCCCGGACGGCCTGCCAACGACTCGCGGCATTGTACCGACGATTGAACGACGGCAAAATGAAAGGCCCGCGTCGGCGGCGCATCCAGCAATGACTCGCGCCCCAATTAGCACGAGCCGCCCTCGGGCCGACTTCATGTAAATTTCGTAACCATCTGTCCCGCCGCCCGCCGCGGCTGAACGGCGACATCGCGCGTAATCGGATGCGATTCGATCGGCACACCCTTAATAAAACAGGGGCGAGCCGGATTTCCCGCGGTCGGCCGCACGTGCCGGACGCCGAAACGTCGGCAATGCATATTCGGAAATCGATGGCCCGCACCCCGGTAACATGCTACCGGGCCAACCACCGGCTTCCGGCTGCCTTTCGGCACCCGGCATTGTCGGCAAATCGTAAGCATTCCATGTTCATACAACGACTATCCACGTACGCCCGCCGGGTCGCGCTGATCGTGTTGCTGCAGTTCGCGGCGATCGCAACCGCGTCGGCGTTTCCGACGCCCGCTTCCGCCCCGGGCGCAAGCGGCGTCGGCGCGCCCGTGCCGGCCATCTCGCTGAACGACGCCGTCGCGCAGCTCAAGCAGATGCAGGTCGAGCTCGACCGTATCAAGCAGCAGACCTCGACGTCGACCAACAGCAAGGAACTCGATGCGCTCGACGACTCGGCGCAGGAACTGAGCAGCGACGTCGCGAAACTGCAAAGCGACCTCACGCCGCAACGCGCGCAGATCCAGGCGCAACTCGACGTGCTCGGCCCACCGCCTGCCGAGGGCGCCGCGCCGGAAACGGCGGCCGTCGCGAAACAACGGGCCACGCTCGACGCGCGCAAGACGCAGATCGATGCGGCGCTGAAGCAGGCCGCCGACCAGAAAACCAGCCTCACGAACCTGACCGAGCAGTTCGCGAAGCTCCATCGCGGCTTGCTGAAGAACCAGCTCGCGTTCCGTTCGGGCAGCATCTTCAGCGCGCAGTTCTGGCTGCCGCTGTTCCACCTGTCGCCGGACGACCGCCAGCGACTCGAGGATTTCAACGACGAGCTGTTCGACATGTTGCGTTCGTCGTGGGTGCCCGGGCAGCGCGCGATCACGACGGTGCTGCTGATCGCCGCGTTCGCGGCGTGGCTTGGCGGCCGCCGGCTGATCGAACGCGGGCTCGCTTGGATCGCGCTGAACCGGCTGCCGCACACCCGCCTGCGCCGCAGCGCGCTGGCGCTGTCGACTGTGCTGTCGACCTTCCTCGCCACCGCCATTGCGATTCAGATCCTCTACCTCGCCGTCGCGCGCCACTACGAGCTCACGCCATCGCTGACCGATCTGTGGGACCAGTTCGCGAAGCTCGCCGCAACGTGCGCACTGATCGCCGGGCTCGGCCGCGCACTGCTCTGCACCAGGCATCCTTCGTGGCGCCTGCCCGCGCTCGCCGACCCCGTCGCGCTGGCGATGAAGCCGTTCCCCGCCGTCCTGGCCGGGCTGCTGCTGGTGTCCGGCACGCTTGAATCGATCAACCGGATCGTCGACACCAGCCTGTCGGTCACGCTGTTCGGTCGCGGCATCGTGTCGCTCGTCGTCGCGCTGACGGTCGGCGCGTCGCTGTTGCGCGCGAACCGGGCGCGCAGCGCGCTCGCGGCGGCAGGCGAAGCGCCCGAGCAGCGCTCGACGCTCGCGGGGTTGATCCATGCCGGCGTCACGCTGGCGATCGTCGCATCGCTGATCGCACTCCTGATCGGTTACATCACGGTCGCGCGCTTCATTACGTACGAGCTCGTGTGGTTCGAGATCGTGCTGTGCGCGACCTACATCCTGATCCAGTTGACGCGCGACGCGAGCGAAAGCCTGTTCTCGTCGAGCCTGTCGACGGGCCAGCAGATCAAGCACCTGTTCGCGCTCGAAGACCGCCACCTCGACCAGGCGCGCACGGTCCTGTCCGGTTTCGGCACGAGCCTGCTGATGCTGATCGCGGCCATCGCGCTGCTGACGGGTGGTTTCGGCACGACGCCGGGCGACCTGCTCGACAGCGCTCTCGCGATGATCGGCAGCCAGCGGCTGCAGAGCCTGAACATCATGCCCGACCGGATCCTGAACGCCGTGATCGGGTTCGCGATCGGCTTCTACCTGTTGCGCTCGCTGCGACGCTGGCTCGACAGCGAGTTCATGCCTGCGCTCGGCATGGATACGGGGATGCGCGTATCGCTGATCACGCTGTTCACCAACGTCGGCTACGTGCTGCTCGTGCTGATGACGCTCGGGCTGCTCGGCGTCCGCTGGAACAACCTCGCGTGGATCGTCAGCGCGTTGTCGGTGGGTATCGGCTTCGGCCTGCAGGAGATCGTGAAGAACTTCGTGTCGGGGCTGATCCTGCTAACCGAGCGTCCGGTGAAGGTTGGCGACATGGTCAGCATCGCGGGTGTCGAAGGCGACATCCGCCGCATCAACGTCCGCGCGACCGAGATCCAGCTCAGCGACCGCTCGACCGTGATCGTGCCGAACTCGCAGCTGATCTCGCAGAACGTGCGCAACGTGACGATGGGCAACAGCACGCAGGGCGTCGCGACGCTGGTGCTGACATTCCCGCTGAACACCGATCCCGAGCAGGTGCGCGACCTGCTGCTCGACGCGTATCGCGAGCATCAGGCGATCCTCGAGAAGCCGGCGCCGTCGGTGACGTTCAGCCAGCTCACGCCGGACGGGATCACGCTGAGCGTGACGGGCTACGTGTCGAGCCCGCGGATCGCGAGTTCGACGAAGAGCGATCTGCTGTTCGAGATCCTGAAGCAGTTGCGCGCGGCAGGGATCACGCTGTCGAGCCCGCAGATGCTGGTCGTGCAGAACATGCCGGCGGCGGAGCAGTGAGCGCGGCGACCGGTCGCGCACTGTGGCCATCGCTACGGTCGCCTCCCGCGCTACCGTAGCGCCCATCGCCCCATGAGGCCTGCGCTGGCAAACAGGCGAAGCCGCGCCGCTTCCCACTCGGCCAGCGTTCGCACTCGTTCCTGGCGGGCATCGGAAAGCGCCGCTTGTGCCGACAGCAGTTCCAGAATATCCCCTGCGCCCAAAGCATAACGATTGCGTGCCGATGTCAGTGCTGCTTTCGCGGCAGCCAGCAAGCGTGCGGACGCGTCCAGGTTGCTAGCGGTCGTCTCCGCATCGGCATGGGCCTTCAGGACATCCCGCAGAATCTGCTGCTGCGTATCGAGAAGCTGTGCCTGCGCCTGCTCGGCGTGGGCCTGCGCTCCGCGTATCCGGTACGTGCGAGAAAAGCCCTCAAAGAACGGAATCGTCAGAGTCAGGCCGATGCTTGTCTGCGTCGCCCGCACGGACTGCAATCCCTGATTCGGGTAGCCGTTCCGCGACAATGTTCCACTCAGATCCAGAGTCGGCATGCCGTCGGACCTTGCGGTCGTCACTTTCGCTTCCGCAGCCTTCCATTTGGCTCGCGCTGCCAGGATCTCCGGGTGAGAACCTTCCGCTGCGCGAAGCCAGTCGCTTAGCTGGCGCTCCGCATCCATTGCAACCGGCACGACCGCCTCCTCGACCTCGATCCGCGTGCCCACAGGCAGTCCTGTCGCAAAGACCAGTTCCGCACGTGCGCGAGCCACGTCTCCACCGGCTCGTCGTGCAGCCAGCGTCGCCTTGGCCAATGCTGTCTCAGCCTGCAGTGCATCCGCTCGGGACGCAACACCCCGGGCCAGCCGCTGACGCGATGCTCTCAATGTCGATTCTGCCAATACAGCGGATTTGGTACGCGCCGCAAACGCCGCTTGTGCATTCTGGACATCGAAATAGCTTCCTATGACATCGACAACCACCCTTTGCATCGCTGCATCGTGGCCAGCCAATGCGGCTGTCAGCAGCTGTTGCGCCGCGGCACGGTTCGCAGTCCGCCCGCCAAAATCGAGCAGCCGCCAGTTCAGGCTTGCATTCGACGTCCTGCCGGCGCCTCGTGTATTCATCGATGGTGCGTCCGGATATCGGTTATAGGTCGTCAGTTGGCTGATCGACCCGTTGACGGTCGGAAGCCATGCGGCTCTGGCTTCGCCCAGCACGGCCGCCTGGATCCTGATCGATGCCCATGTGCCCCGAATTCGCGGATTCAGGCAAAGTGCGATGTCAATCGCATCACCGACCGTCAGCGGCTTCGTCAGATCGAACGACGAAGGGCACGCAACCGGCATGTCGTCACCCGGCAATCGCGGCCCGACATCCAGTACGGACGGACGAGACAGCAGCGGATCGACCAAGCCATCCGGAATACCACGCGTTTCAGCGTTGCATGCAATCGAGATGAACATCAGGCTGCAGATCCACCGACGCAACCCGGCCTCATTCAAGTTCCTAGCGCTCACGCAAACTCTCCCGCGCATGCTGCAGCAAGGGTGAAAGCACATACTCGATCACCCGCCGTGTCCCGGTTCTGATCTCGGCACTGCCTGACATACCTGGCGACAGCGCGATATCCCGGCCGTCAACCACGAGCACCGGGCGATCAAGCACGACTCTTACCGAGTAAACGAGCCCCTTCTTGTCGTCTTCGATTGCATCGCGCGAGACATGACTCACGGTCGCCGACAAAGTGCCGTACTTCGTGTATTCGAATGCATCGATCTTCACACTTGCCGCCTGCCCTTCCTTGACGAAGCCGATATCCCGGTTGTCAACGAACGCTTCCATTTCCACCGCGCCCTCTCGCGGCACAATCTGCATCAGCGGCTGTGCGGCTGGTACCGCTGTCCCGATGGTATGGACGGCAAGCTGCTGGACGGTACCGTCGATCGGGGCGACCAGGCGCAGCAGCTCCCCGTGCGCCTCCGCCCGCCGCACGTCTCCCGCGGACGCGTCCGAGATACGCTGCGCATCGTTCAGTGCATCCTGTGTGTTCCTGCGCGTCTCGGCCACCAGAGCCGCGCGTTGGTGACGAGCATCCGCAAGCTGCCCCGCCGCATCGATGCGTTGCTGCTCAGCCTCGATCCACGCGTGCTCCGCAACATCACGTGTCTTCATCAACTTGGCGTAATCGTCCGCACGACGCGCCGCAAGCGGAGCGGCCTGACTGTACCGGTGAATTTCGCTGTCGAGACGATCTCGTCGTGCAACAAAATCGCGCCATTGATCCAGCAGGTGCCGCTCGACCTCGCGCCGGCGCTCGGGCGACACGCCCTCCACATCAGCCAGTCGAGGTTGTCGCCCCGTGTCGATCGCATCGATCAACGCCCGTGCACGCTCGGCTTGCAGTACCGCATTCAGCCGGTCTCCGTCCGCCCGTTGACGTTCGGCATCGATCACGCGCGTGTCGAGATCGATCAGCGCATCACCGGCCTTCACGACCTGTCCGTCGCGCACATGCAGCGCCCGTACGCTGGCGACCTCGACCGCCGCCAGTGTCTTGGTTCGGGAGGATGGAATGATCTTGCCTCCACCGTCGACGACAATGTCGATTTTCCCGAAATACGACCAGACGATTGTTGTCGTCACGAGCAGGATGAGCATGCGTGCGGTCCACCTTCCCGTCGGCGAGACAGGTGCCGCCTGGACAGACAGCGCAGCCGGCAGGAATTCGGCCTCGTTAGCATTGAATGCCGGCAGCGTCATCCGGCGGCGGCGCGTCCAGCAGTGACGCCAGACATCGCGATAACGCCTGAACAATTCGCGCCAGGCCCCAGCCTGCTGTCGCACGCTCATGTTCGTGCCTCCGCTGCGCCGCGACCGCCCTGTTGCAGTGAGTACAAGCGTGCGTAGATGCCATCCTGCTTGCGCAGCAGCGTGTCGTGCGTACCGCTTTCCACTACCTGTCCGCGATCCATCACGAGAATCCGATTGGCGTCGCGCACTGCCGAGAGCCGATGTGCAATGATCAGCACCGTGCGCCGTGCGCAGATGTCGCGCATGTTGGCCTGTATGACGGCCTCGGATTCGTAGTCGAGCGCGCTGGTCGCCTCGTCGAATATCAGGATGCGTGGATCGGTCATCAATGCCCGAGCAATGGCGATGCGCTGCCGCTGTCCGCCCGAGAGCCCGGTGCCATGCTCGCCGACGAGCGTGTCGTAGCCTTCCGGAAGCTCGCAGATGAATTCGTGCGCACCGGCAAGCTTTGCTGCATCGATCACCGAGTCGATCGACGCAGTCGGTCGGGCCAACGCGATGTTGTCCCGTATTGAACGGTTGAACAGCGTATTTTCCTGCAGAACAACGCCAATCTGCTGCCGGAGACTTGCCGTATCGATCACGGCAATATCCTGCCCGTCTATCAGCACTCGCCCGCGATCCGGCACGTATAGCCGTTGCGCCAGCTTGGTCAGCGTGCTTTTGCCCGACCCGGAGCGGCCCACGATGCCAATGACTTCCCCCGCTGCGATCCCGATGGAGACCTGCCGGATGACATCGCTCGCATCCGGCCGGTAGCGAAACGATACCTGGTCGAATTCAATGGCACCGTCGAGACGCGGTACGCGCGTCTTTCTGGCGGCTGTTTCGGGTGCGGTGTTCAGGATGTCCCCGAGACGCCCCACCGAAATCCCCACCTGTTGAAAGTCGTTCCATAGCTGCGCGAGGCGCAGTATCGGGCTGGACACCTGCCCGGCCAGCATGTTGAACGCGATGAGTTCGCCTACGGTCAATTTGCCGTCGATCACCAGCGTCGCACCCAACCACATGATCGCCGCCGTCACCAGCTTGCTGACCAACGTCACGCCACCGCCTGCAATTGTGGCAACGTTAGTCGCCGACAGGCCAGCATGCACATATGCAGCCAGTTGACGGTCCCATCGATCCGTCCAGCGTGGTTCGAGTGCCATTGCCTTGACCGTGTCGATCCCGCTGATGGTCTCCACAAGGAACGATTGGTTCTCGGCCCCCTTGTTGAACTTATCGTTCAGACGTCGCCGAATGATCGGCGTAAACGCGACTGACAAAAGCACGTACAGCGGAATTGAAACAACGACAATCAACGTAAGCCATGCGCTGTACCAGAGCATCACGCCGAGGAAGACAAACGAGAACGCGAGATCCATTACCAGCGTGACGGCATTGCCGGTGAGGAACGCGCGAATGTTCTCCAGCTCGCGAATGCGGGCGACAGAGTCGCCGACGCGGCGCGCCTGAAACCAGGCCAGCGGCAACGCCAGCAGATGACGGAAGAGCCGCGCGCCGAGTTCGACGTCGATCTTGCTGCTGGTATGCGCGAAGACCCACGCTCGTATCCCCGAAAGCGCGGCTTCGAACAGCGTCGCGCAAACCAGCCCCACGGCGATCACGTTCAACGTCTTCATCGCGTGGTTGACCAGTACCTTGTCCATCACCACCTGGAAGAACAGCGGCGTAGCGAGAGCTATCAATTGCAAGACCAGGGAAATCGCAAGAACTTCGCCGAGCAGCTTCCGGTACGTGACGATTGCCGGAATGAACCAGCTGAAATCGAAGCGCGCCAGCGTACCGGCGATGCTGCTCTTGCTTGTGAAATAGATGAGCTCGCCGGTCCAGGACTCCAGCAAACGCTCTCGCGTCAGCACGGTCGGCGCCTCACCCGGAAACTGGACAAGCACCCGAGGCGCGCGCGTACCTTCCCCGGCCTGATACTGTCCGACCACGAAATAGCGACCGTCGCTTTTTGCCTGCGCGACCGCAGGCAACGGCGCTCGATCCAGCCGTTCGGGTTTCTGTTGCACGACCCGGGCCGTCATGCCGAGCGAACGCGCACCCCGCAGGATCATTTGAGTATCAAAGCGGTCGAAGCCGAATTCATGCCGCAACGCAGCTTCGTCGGCGGCGATACCGTGCAGGCTCGCCATCGTCAGAACGATGGCGAGACCGGTGTCGACATCCCGCGTCGAAGACGACGCAGGAGGCCGGAGAATGAAGGTGTCCATGAAGGGAAAACGACGCAAGGAAGGAAATGCGATACGGCCGGGCAGCAGGCCGTCCGGTCCGACGTGATACGCGACCGGACGGAGTGAGCTCCAGGAACGGGATTAGCGCCAGCTCGTCGCCAGCGTCGGCGCAAGCGCGGCCTGGCGTTCCGGGGAAAGCGTCACGGCCCCGGCAGCCGGCGGAGACCAGACGGCCATGGCCTGTACCAGCTTCTCGACATCGGTATTGACCAGTGTGCGGCCGTCCTCTACGCGAATCTGCTCGATCTGATACCGGGAACCCAGGTACCAGTCCCGGACCGTGGCGGTGTCGCTGGTGCCGAGGATGCTGATTTCGAGATCGTTGCCGACATGACGGAACCACAATTGATCGGCAGATACGCCAGCTCCGATACTGATCACATCGCTGTTGCCGAGCGTCTCGTCGTCGTCCCTGATCGTGTCGCGCCCGGACCCGCGACCGAATCGATACGTGTCGTTGCCCAGGCCGCCAACCAGGATGTCATTGCCGGCACCGCCATCGAGAACATTATTGCCTCGGTTGCCGACGATCGTGTTGTCGAGTGCATTACCCGTGCCGTCGATGTCTTCGTTCCACAGCTTCAGTGCTTCAGCCGTGTAGATCGCGTACGCGTTCGGTACATTGGCAGCCGACCGGAATTCCTGAAGACTGATGTAGCGCGTCATGTCACTGACGCGCCGGCGACCCGAATCGGCGATATAGAAGCCTATGAGATCGCCATTGGCCTCTCCATAGACAGCCCCCGTCACGGTCACCACGTGATTCACGCCGCCGCCGTCGAGATAAGCGCTGTCTCCCCACAACCGGCCCGAGTTCAGAGCGAGGATCACGCCGCGGCCGCTGCGGATAAGATTCGCAACCGCTTGCGCGTCATATCCAGCAAGCAGATTGTTCGTAATGCCGAAACTCGTGAGTAGTGCCTGTTGCTGAACGTAATTCGATCCGCCTCGCTGGTAGTCCGTTGCAGCCGGGCTGGTAACAGCCCATTGGTTGTCGATCGCACGCCTGACGACGTCTGCCTCGGTAGTCGGTGTTCCGGTCTGGGTGAGCAGATTCGCGATCGACGTCAGCGCGCACGTCCCCTGGAACTTTGGAACCGCATCGCCCTGCATGTAATCGAGCTCGTTGGCTTTCGGATACCCGTACACGTAAACAGCCACGCCATCGACGAGCCCTTTTTCCGGCTTGCCGAAATCCAGCAGGTTCAGGTTCTCGACGTGTTCGCCCAACGTATAGCTGATCTTGCTCTGCACCGTGTCGATGCCCTCACCTGCGAGCTCGACAACGCGGTCGCCGACATTGTCGACGTAGTAGGTATCGTTGCCCTTTCCGCCAATCATCGTGTCGGCACCGGTAACGCCATCGAGGATGTTGTCCGCGCTGTTGCCGATGATCCGGTTGTCGAGCGCGTTTCCCGTGCCATTGATGTTGAATCCTTCGACGAGCCGCAACTCTTCAAGATTGGCGTTGAGAATGTAATTTGCGCTGCTGATTACCGTGTCGTAACCCTCGTTTGCGTATTCGAGAATCACGTCGTTGACGCTGTTCACGATATAGGTGTCGTTACCCTGGCCACCTTCCATGTGATCCGCACCGGCACCGCCGTCGAGATAGTCGTCGCCCAAACCGCCGAGCAGCGTATCGTTGCCTTCTCCACCATAGAGAAAATCATCGTCAGTCTCGCCGGGGCCCAGCGTCCTCTTCGCTTCGTTGTCACCGGTGAAGCCCACCAGCAAGTCGTCGCCTGCACCACCATACAGAATGTCGTTCCCGACTTGACCGAACAGTCGATCGTTGCCATCGCCGCCATAAAGCCGGTCATGGCCGTCTCCGCCCTGAATTTCATCGTCACCGACGTCGCCGTAGAGCAGATCGTTGCCGAGACCGCCCAGGATCAGATCGTTTCCGGCTCCGCCGTAGATCGTATCGTCATCGGTTTCCCACGCAGCCAGCGACTGCTTCGCGTCATTGCTGGCCGTAAAGCCGACAAGAATGTCGTTGCCGTCACCACCCCAGATGGTGTCGTTACCCGCACCCCCGAAAATCTTGTCGTTACCGGTTTCACCGGAAAGCGCGTCGTTCCCGTTGCCGCCATTCAGTTCGTCGTCGCCCGCACCGCCAAAGAGACGGTCGTCGCCATCGCCCCCGTCGAGGAAATCGTTGTCGTTGCCGCCATCGAGGTAGTCGTTGCCAAGACCTCCGTACAGCGCATCGTTGCCGTTGCCGCCATACAGCGTATCGTCGTCGGATTCACCCCACGACAACGTTTGCTTGACATCGTTACTGGCAGTGAAGCCGACCAGCACATCATCGCCATCACCGCCCCAGAGCACATCGTCGCCGGCTTCGCCGAAGATGCGATCGTTACCGGCGTCACCAACAAGCCGGTCGTTGCCTGCATCGCCGTGCAATTCGTCGTTCCCGGCGCCACCGAAGACCGTATCGTTTCCGTCCCCGCCACTCACGAAGTCCGCGCCGTCGCCACCATCCATGTAGTCGTTACCGACGCCGCCCCACATCCGGTCGTTGCCTGCGCCGCCGTACATGATGTCGTCATCCGTTTCGCCCCACGCCAGTGTTTGTTTGCTGTCGTTCGATGCGGTGAAACCCATCATGATGTCGTCGCCGTCGCCACCGTTTATGATGTCGTTACCGACCTGGCCGAAGAGCTTGTCGTTGCCGATACCGCCGTCGAGCACGTCGTTGCCTGCGCCACCATTGAGTTCATCGTCGCCTTCCTCGCCGTACAGCCTGTCGTCACCGTCATAGCCGAACAGTGTGTCGTTACCGGTGCCGCCCCACAGATTGTCGTTGCGGCTGCTGCCACCCATCATGTCGTTGCCGTCGCCTGCGAGAAAATTGACGAGCAGTTTGCTGTCGATCCAGTGGCCGTAAGCCCCGTAGTAATTCGCATCGAAGGTGTCGTCCCCGTCGGTACCGAGGAGGTAGCTTCGATTAGAAGGACTGACCTTGATCTGATTGGGGCCGAAAAAAATAAAGTCATTGTTATTGATCCAATAGACTTTCTCGTTGTCGCGCAGCCATCGATAGTTCGAAAGCGGAACGGCCGGGGCCAGATACATTCGGCCGGGCTGCGATACTTCCAAGGGTTTCCACGGCGCAGCAGCCGGTGCCGATGCGTAGCGGCTGTTACCGCGTGTGATGACGTCATAGTCGACCGACCGAATCTCGGTGATCCCGGCTTGCGCCAGCGACCTGAATTCGCCGGCATCGCCAATACCGTCCTCGTTCGCATCGATCCAGACTTGCAGTCCGTTCAGTTCCGCGCCGGACAACTTGCCATCGCGGTTCGCGTCGCGCGACTGCAGCGCATCCACGCCCACTCCCCACCGGTTCGCGTCGAGCAGGACGGGCGTCTTGTCGGCGATGGAAGCGGCTTTGTCGAATGCAGCGCTTTTGGCTTCGTAGAATGCACCGATCGGGTTGTACCAGCCGGGCGGCATCGTGAATCCGTAATCGTTCCGGCCACCGTAGGTAAGCGTTCGGGAAATGATCTGGCTCAGGTCAAGGAAACTCGTTCCGCTCAGCAGCCCTGTCGTGCGATAACGCGACATCAGGCTGTCGGCAAAGGCGGCATCGCGGACGTTGGACAGATCGTAGCGCTGGCCTCCGTTCACGACGAAATTGTGATCGGCAACGCCATCGCCGTTCGTGTCTTCGCGGATTACGCTGGCGCCGTCGCCGATGCGGGTTTCTGTTTTGACACGGTCGAATACGCCATCGCCGTTCGTGTCGATTTTCGTGACCATACCGGATTGCCCGATGTACTGGATGGTATGACCGTCCTTTCCATTGGGCGTAGTAATCTGGATTGAGTACCCTATCCACTCCCCCCGACCGCAACGTATCCTGGCTCGAATCCCGGACGATAATCTTCCAACGACAGGGTAGACATTTTTATCTCGGCGCCATTGCTGTACGTCGTGATACTCCAGTCCCCATCGGTGCGATGGCTAGTCACGGTAATGCCGGACGACGACACTCCCATCAACAAATCAATGGTACGCGATACGTCCTCACGGAAACGTGGACTGTCGGCGGCAGTCAAATCGAAGAGATTGGGGGCGATATACTCCTTCCATGCGGATTCTGCTTTTTTAGCAAAAAAGAACCCACCCACAACAGATGCAACGCCAGCGACTACTGTTGCCCCCGGCAACACCGCTGTTGCGGCTGCTCCTGCTATAGCTCCCCCCAAGATTCCTGCCATTACCCCAATGGCAGCACCTCCAACGTCATAGGACGACGCGTTCGGGTCCTTGATGACCCATACCAATTGAGCAACCGAAATAATACTACCCAGTCGCTGCCCTAACCCCGACGCCAATTTGCCGATAGAATCAGCTTCATGCGCAATCTTGGAAAATGACTCCATTTTCCCAAGCTCCGTGCGCATAGCATCAACGCGCGCAACAAGCTGAGCATCGAGCCGGCTCCGATCGATACTATCCAGCGCTCTGATCGCCGCGTTACTCAATTCATCCAGATTCCGCCACATTGCCTGTGCATATTGAGCACGGATAGCCGCATCTGTAGAAAGACGCACTGCATTGTTCGCAATGAGTTCCATCTGCGCAGCAGTTTTCTGTAGCGCTATTTTGATTCCTTCCCCCGCCGAACCAAGCACATCCCATTTGTCAAGCTCATAACTAGCCATGACCTATTCCTCTTTACAAGTAAAGGCGCGGCGCAATGAAATGAAAATCACGACCGCGCCAGCTGCGATAGCGACAACCTCCGCCCCACCCGCAAAAAATGGCCCGATTAACCCCAGCCACATGCGCGATCGGCTTATCGCCACAAAATTCCATTCAAAGAAATATCCATCAACCAAAATTGAATCAAATCCCAAATACATAAACACCAAAACAGCAACAATCGAGTAAATTTTTCTCACACGAGAAATTTTCGAATATCCACTCTCGATCCTAGATCGATACAAATAACAAAAACGAATCGCTACAAAGAGCCTCATCGGCACCGCAATCAACATCAGCAAAAAATACAGCGCTGTTACATCAGGGAACTTGGACGCCTCCACTGCCGCTGGTAGCAAAGGAAATACCCCTCCAACACTAGCCACGGCTATCTTTATGAGCGGCCAGCGCGTCAACGCATCATCCGGCGCAAACCAAGCGATCACCACACCACACAAATGCAACGCCAGGAGCGCTGGACTCATGCGATAGAGCCTGATCATCAGGCTAAAGATGTTCGCAGGCTCAGCGTCCCTCACCGATCCGTTGTCCGCGCTCTCCTCTCGTCCTTTAGAACGAGCACACCACCTTGGCCCCCGACGTCCTTCCATATGGATACCCAATAAAATTCTATAAACGCAATCATCCTCATTCCACCCTCGCCTCTCACTTATACCCAACTCCCACATCGAAACGAAATCAACGACAAAACAAATAACCTCATCACAACATCCCTCTCGCTCAACACCGGATCACAGCACCATACCCCCCCAAATCCGGATAAATTTCTGCAAAACAATTTTCAATTAAATTTGATATGCATGCCTAACTAATAACATAAATTTCATGTAAAATAATCTTCGTCACACCACAAAACCGCGCCACCCCGCGCCAACAAGATATAGAAAGAATTGAAATAAAACAAGAAATCCACTTATTTTCATACACATACGAAACATTAATAATAATTCCGTACTTGTACGAATACTTATCCTCGATACACTATGGACGAATCCACGCACGCGGAAACATCCTTAAACCTGCCGTCAATCACCGCATCAGTGTCGAGCCCTGGAATAGGTTGACAGTATCCAGGCGCTAGAACGCCCGATGCACCGCATCGGGCGTTTTGTATCCCAAGGCGGCGTGTGGCCGCTCATGGTTGTAGATGCGTACGGACTGTTCGGCCATCTTGGCGGCCTGCTCGAGGTCAGCAGGACGCTTCGGCAAGAACTCACCCTTGAGGATGCCGTTGACCCGCTCGGCCAGCGCATTTTGATAGCAGTCGTAGCCGTCCGTCATCGAACAGCGCAAGATTGGGCGGCAATATTTTGCAAGGTCAATATCATCCCTTCTCCAGACGCACCCAGCGCATCCCACTCATCGATCTCATACCAAGCCATATTTCACCTCAATTTATTATAAAACATGCAGCACAACAAAGAAATAATCGCAACAACCCCTACAACAAAACAAATAACCAAATATCCGCCAGCAAATAATGGCCCAATAATTCCAAGCCAGAATTTCTATTTTCCGATAGACATGAAATTCCAATCGAAATATTGACCATAGAAAATCAGCAGAAACACACTTCCGGATACAAAAAGTAGCGAAACCAGAAATGCGATAATCTTTCTTTTCCGTGAGTAGTCGAAGTACCCAGCAGCTATCTCATCCCTCTCCGCATAACAAAGGCGGAAAGCTTCAAAAATTCTGAGAGGTATCGCGGCCAACATCAGCGCGAAATAGAGCGCAGTGACATCCGGGAACAGAGATTTCTCGATCGTCTTAGGTAACAATGGAAATACTTCTCCGACAGCGGTCACCACTGGTTTCAGCACAGGCCAACGATTCAGCGCGTCGTCAGGTGCAAACCACGCGATCAGCGCGCCCGCGAGATGCAAAACCATTAGTGCGGGACTTCGACGATAGAACTCAATCAAGAAGGAAAGAATATTTCGAGGCCCTTTGCCTCCTTCTTTCGCAATCAATAGCGGCCGGCGGCGTGTTTCCTCTTCGCGCCCGCCAGCGCATCTATGGCTTCTTGATTCCATCCACCATTTCATATGTATACCCAATCAATTTTCCAAAACGTTAAAAAGTCGAATCCTGAAATTACACCACCCACCGATCCAATTCAATACCACGAAGATATAGAAATAATTGAAAGAAGACAAGAAATTGCCTTATTTTCATACACATACGAAACACTAAAAAATAATTCCATATTCCCGTACTTGTACGATTAATTAGCCCCGACACGCCATCAACGAATCCACTCACGCGAAAACATCCCGACCCTCGCCCAATCAATTACCGCACCAGAAAACAAAAAAGCCGGCCCATGGCCGGCTTTTTCGCTTGAAACGACAACTACGTTACATCAGTCACCTGATGCATCAGCGCCCGTAACACTTCAATCCCTCGCGACATCACACGTCGAACTTCACGCCCTGCGCCAGCGGCAGCTGCCGGCTGTAGTTGATCGTATTCGTCGCGCGGCGCATATACGCCTTCCACGCATCCGAACCCGACTCGCGGCCGCCGCCCGTTTCCTTCTCGCCGCCGAACGCGCCGCCGATCTCCGCGCCGCTCGTGCCGATGTTCACGTTGACGATCCCGCAATCGCTGCCCGCTGCCGACATGAACTGCTCGGCCTCGCGCATGTCGTTCGTGAAGATCGCCGACGACAGGCCTTGCGGCACCGCGTTGTGCAGTTCGATCGCGTCGTCGAAGTTGTCGTAGACCATCACGTACAGGATCGGCGCGAACGTCTCGCGCTCGACCACGGCCGATTGCTTCGGCATCCGCACGATGGCCGGACGCACGTAGTACGCATCCGCATGACCGATGTCGACGCGCTCGCCGCCCTTCACCTCGCCGCCCTGCTCGCGTGCATCGCCCAGCGCCTTCTGCATCGCGTCGAACGACGCGCGATCGACCAGCGGGCCGACCAGCGTGCCGTCTTCAAGCGGGTTGCCGACCTTCACCGACACGTAAGCCTTCTCGATACGCGGCAGCAGTTGCTCGACCAGGCTGCGATGCACGATCAGGCGGCGCAGCGTCGTGCAGCGCTGGCCGGCCGTGCCGACCGCCGCGAACGTGACCGCGCGCACCACGAGGTCGAGATCCGCGCTCGGCGCGACGATCATCCCGTTGTTGCCGCCGAGTTCGAGGATGCCACGCGCGAGACGCTGGCTCAGCACCTTCGCGACTTCCTGGCCCATCCGCACGCTGCCCGTCGCGCTGACGACCGGCACCTTCTTCGACGCCGTCAGCACCTCGCCGACATCGCGCATACCGAGCACCAGCTGGCTCAGCTCCTCCGGCGCGACGCCCGGATGCGTCTTGTCGAACTCGCGGATCGCCTTCTGGAGCAGCACGTGGCACGCGATCGCCGTGAGCGGCGTCTTCTCGGACGGCTTCCACACGACCGAATCGCCGCACACGAACGCCAGCGCCGCGTTCCACGCCCACACCGCAACCGGGAAGTTGAACGCCGAAATCACGCCGCACACGCCGATCGGGTGCCACGTTTCCATCATCCGGTGGCCCGGGCGCTCGGATGCGATCGTCAGGCCGTAAAGCTGGCGCGACAGACCAACCGCGAAATCGCAGATGTCGATCATTTCCTGCACTTCGCCGAGGCCTTCCGACGTGATCTTGCCGGCCTCGAGCGTGACGAGGCGGCCAAGCTCGGCCTTGTGCTCGCGCAGGACGTTGCCGAACACGCGCACGAGTTCGCCGCGCACCGGCGCCGGCACCGTGCGCCACTTGAGGAATGCGTCGTGCGCGGCGTCGATCTTGCGTTCCGCGTCGGCCGGCGTGTCGACAGCCAGCGTCGCGAGCGTCGCGCCGTCGAGCGGCGAACGCGCGGTCAGCGCATTGCCTTTCCACTGGGCGAGATCGATATCGAGCGCGGCAAGAATGTCGTTGAATTGCATCACTTCCTCTTCAGGGACAGATTGATCGGTGCGGCGGCAGCGCCGCCCGCGTGATTCGATTGGAGCGCGTTCGCGCGCCCTGTGCAAGCGGATGCGCCGCGCGGCGGGCCCGATGCGCCGTACGGCGCATCGCGCTGCGCCACCGCCGGAAGCCCGGCCGGACGGCGCACACCCGCCTCGCAAGGCACGATCCATGAAACACATTGTCGGTGGCCACAAGTCGGGCCGCTATTGATATTAACTCACGACTTCATTCTCAAAACGCAACAACTCGGCGGTCCAGCCCGTACGTTCCCGTCCTGATACGGGACGTATCCAAAGCCCGTAGCCATGCTGTCAGACACACCGTGGCGCGACTCAAGTTGATGACAAACCTGCATCACCCTGTTCGGAAATATCGTTTGCCGGCCGTGCATCGGGCACACACAATCGGGGCGACGTCGAGGTGCAGCGCACCCGGCGCGCCGCCGGCCGCCACTACGGCAGCCGGACGCCAGACGAACGCGACACGCCTCGCGGCCCGGCTCGTCGAGCCCGCTTCCGCACCGCATCACCGCTGCCCGCCCCGCGGCCGGCAACGCGTCGCGCTTCGTCGCCGAAAAAACAATCCCGGAGACAGCGCCCAGCGCCCGCCATGCATTCAGATGCCCGCCCCGATTCGCCCCGTCCGTCCGGCTCGCCGCCCGCGAAGCCGTCCCTTCACCGTGCGCTGCAAGCCCGCCATCTGCGGATGATCGCGATCGGCGGCTCGATCGGCACGGGCCTGTTCGTCGCGTCCGGCGCGTCGATCTCGCAGGCCGGCCCCGGCGGCGCGATGCTCGCGTACATGGTGATCGGCCTGATGGTGTACTTCCTGATGACGAGCCTCGGCGAGATGGCCGCGTTCATGCCGGTGTCGGGTTCGTTCGCGACCTACGGCGCGAAGTTCGTCGACGAAGGCTTCGGTTTCGCGCTCGGCTGGAACTACTGGTACAGCTGGGCCGTAACCCTGGCGGTGGAGCTCGTCGCCGGGCAACTCGTGATGAATTACTGGTTCCCGCATGTACCTGGCGTCTGGTGGAGCGCGCTGTTCCTCACGTTGATCTTCGCGCTCAACGCGCTGTCGGTGCGCGGCTTTGGTGAAGCCGAATACTGGTTCGCGCTGATCAAGGTGCTGACGGTGCTCGCGTTCGTCGGCGTCGGCCTGCTGATGATCTTCGGGATCATGCGCGGCGGCCCGAGCGCCGGCTGGAGCAACTTCACGATTGGCGATGCGCCGTTCGCGGGCGGCTGGGCGACGATGCTCGGCGTCGCGATGATCGCGGGCTTCTCGTTCCAGGGCACCGAAATGATCGGCGTCGCGGCCGGCGAATCGGAAAACCCGCGCACGACGATCCCGCGCGCCGTGAGCCAGATCTTCTGGCGGATCCTGCTGTTCTACGTGCTCGCGATCTTCGTGATCGGCGTGCTGATTCCCTACACCGACCCGAGCCTGCTGAAGAGCGACGTGACCGACATCGGCGTGAGCCCGTTCACGCTCGTGTTCCGCCACGCGGGCCTCGCATTCGCGGCCGGCGTGATGAACGCGGTGATCCTCACGGCCGTGCTGTCGGCCGGCAACTCGGGCATGTACGCGTCGACGCGGATGCTCTACAACCTCGCGGTCGAAGGCCGTGCGCCTAAGATCTTCGCGAAGCTGTCGCGGGGCGGCGTGCCGCGCAACGCGCTGTATGCGACGACGGCCGTCGGCGCACTGTGCTTCCTCACGTCGCTATACGGCAACAAGACCGTGTACCTGTGGCTGCTGAACACGTCGGGCATGGCCGGCTTCATCACGTGGCTCGGTATCGCGGTCAGCCACTACCGCTTCCGCAAGGGTTTCCTGAAGCAGGGCTACCGGCTCGACCAGCTGCCGTACCGGGCGAAATGGTTCCCGTTCGGCCCGCTGTTCGCGTTCGCGCTGTGCGCGGTCGTCGCGCTCGGCCAGGATTACCAGGCGTTCCTCTCCGACAAGATCGACTGGGTCGGCGTCGCCGCGACCTATATCGGCCTGCCGTTCTTCCTCGCGATCTGGCTCGGCTATGCGCTGGTGCGCAAGTGCCGCCTTGTACGCTACGAGGACATGGAGATCGCACCGTGGATCGAACGCAACGCGACGCCTGAAACCGCGCCGCAGGCCGACGCCGGCTACGCGGGCTACGTCGCGCGTCCGGCCAACCCGGCGCCGGGCGCCTGACCACCCGGATCGACCCGCATCGCACCAGCCGCCGCCCTCGCGCGGCAGCCGGCGCCCAGACAACCCCCATTCGACGCGGCGCGCGCGTTCAGGCAAGATCGACGCGCGCCGTCCGTTTTTCCGCCGTTACGAATCATCGAAATCGCATGCAGAACTTCTACGAAGCCACCGTTACCCGCCAGCCCTACCCGCAACTGACCGGCACGATCGACACGCAGGTCTGCATCGTCGGCGGCGGCCTCGCCGGCCTGTGCACGGCGCTCGGCCTCGTCGAGCGCGGCGTGCACGACGTCGTCGTGCTCGACAGCGAACGGGTCGGCTTCGGCGCGTCGGGCCGCAACGGCGGCTTCGTGTTCGGCGGCTACAGCCTCGACAACGCCGACCTGCTGCGCACGCTCGGCCCTGAAGAAGGGCGCCGGCTGTACCGGCTCACCGTCGACGCGGTCGACCTGATCCGCGCGCGCATTGCGCGCTACGGGATCGACTGCGACATCGTCGACCAGGGCGTGATGCTCGCGAACTGGTTCGACGATCCGTCGCGGCTCGACAGCGTGCGTACGCTGATGAAGAAGGAACTCGGCGTCGACTGGGAACCCGTCCCGACCGGCGCACTGCGCGAGCGACTGAAGACGCAGCGTTATTACGGCGGCCTGTTCGAGCCGAACGCGTTCCACTTCCATCCGCTCAAGTACGTGCTCGGCGTCGCGGCGGCCGCATCGCGCGGCGGCGCACGCGTGTATGAACGCTCGGCGGCACTCGGCATCGCGCGCGAAGGCGCCGGGTACGTCGTGCGCACGGCGCAGGGCACGGTGCGCGCCAAGGACGTCGTATTCGCCGGCGGCGGTTACGCACGCGGCGTGTCGCCGCGCATCGAGCGCGCGGTGCTGCCGATCGCGACCTACGTGATCGCGACCGAACCGCTCGGCACGCGGCTGCCCGACGCGATCGATGCGCCGTATGCGATCTACGACACCCGTTTCGCGTTCGACTACTACCGCCCGCTGAAGGACACGCGCATCCTGTGGGGCGGCCGGATCTCGGTGCTCGACCGCGGCCCCGACGCGATCGCGCGCCTGCTGCGGCGCGACCTGCTGCGCGTGTATCCGCAACTGGAAGGCGTGAAGGTCGACTACGCGTGGGGCGGGCTGATGAGCTACGCGCGGCACAAGATGCCGCAGATCGGCCGCGACGCGGACGGTGTATGGCACGCGATCGCGTTCGGCGGTCACGGGATGGCGCCGACCACGGTGGCCGGCGAAGCGCTCGCCGCCGCGCTGGCCGAAGGCCGGCCGGTGCCGGAAGGCTTCAACGCGTTCGGGCTCACGCGCACGTTCGGGCTGGCCGGCCTCGCTGCCGCGCAGCTCACGTACACCGCGTACCAGGCCCGCGACGCGCTCGCATCCTGCCGCCGCTGAGCGGCCGCGGGGGCTGAAACGGCCGGGCCGGATGGCCTGGCCGATTAGAGCGGAAGGTCGGCCGGGCGGGGGTTTCCCACATGCTAGAATGCTTTTTCCAAGCCGCCGCGAACCCACAATAAAGTCACATGAAAGCAGGAAGCAAGGCCGCCACGTCCGACACCCGCGCGCTTGCGTCCGAAGCGCGGCGTAAATACGATCCCGAGCAAACCAAGCGCAACATCCTCGATGTCGCCACGCAGGAATTCTCTGCGATGGGCCTCGCCGGTGCACGCGTCGACGCGATCGCCGAGCGCACGAACACGACGAAGCGCATGCTTTACTACTACTTCGAAAGCAAGGAAGGCCTGTACGAGGCCGTGCTGGAGAAGGTGTACGGCGACATCCGCGCGCTCGAGCAGGAACTGCACGTCGGCGACATGGAGCCGCGCGAAGGCATGCGCCGCCTCGTCGAATTCACGTTCGACTATCACGACAAGCATCGCGACTTCGTCCGCCTCGTGTCGATCGAAAACATCCACGGCGCGAAGTATCTCGAACAGCTGAAGTCGTTCAAGAACCGCAATGTCAGCATCATCAAGACGCTCGAGGAACTGGTCGAGCGTGGCGCGGCCAGTGGCGCGTTCCGCCAGGACATCGACGCGTTCGACCTGCACCTGCTGATCAGTTCGTTCTGCTTCCACCGCGTGTCGAACCGCTACACGTTCGGCGCCGCGTTCGGCCGCGACCCGTCGGCGCCGCGCCTGCGCGCGCGGCATCGCGACACGATCGCCGACGCCGTGCTGCGCTACGTCGCCGCGTAAGCGGCGGCAACCGCCAGCCGGGGCGCGCACCATCCGCGCCCTTCACACTTCAGCGCGTCAGTCCGTCGGCGCGGTCGACGCCAGCGCGATCCGCGCCTTCTCTTCCGGGCTTCCCGCCACGTAATACTTCTTCGCCCAGCTCGAATCGGGCGCGAGCGCGAGCCGCGCATGCGCGCCCGTCCCCGCGTCCGTGCCGTGCTGCTTCGCATTGATCGCCAGAGCCCGTGCGCGATAGTGCTCGTAGAGCCGCAGGAATTCCGCGAGATAGATCGCCGCGATCCGCTTGTCGCGGATCTCGAGCAGGTTCTCGTCGTTGTACTGCTCGGAGTTGCGGCTCATGTTCGCCGAGCCCGTATAGACGACCGGATTCGCGCCTTCGGCATCGATCACGATGAACTTGTGATGGATCACGACGGGTGGAAAGGCCGGCGCCGGCTCGCCGGGAAAGAGCCGCAGTTCCGGCGTGAAGCCTTGCGGCACGGTGGCCGGCGAGAAATACGCGGCATCGATCACGTCGTGGTTGTCGCGGCTGCGGTGGTACAGCTCGAGATTCGCGAGCGTCGCCGCATCGAGCGTCTGGCCAGCCTGCTGCGCGGTATCGGCCTTCGTCGCGCTGCCGACGTTGATCTTGTTCACCAGCCCGAACATCATCAGCCCGCGGTCGCCGGCCGCGAAACAGGCGTCGCGCAGCGCCGCGTCGGTCGGCATGAACAGGCAGAACGACACCGAATGCTTCGCCGCCGCGATCGCGGCGACGATCGTGTCGATCTCCGTGCGCTGCCCCGCCGGCTCCGGAGAAAACGCGACGCGTACCTGCGCGCTGCCGATCGTCATCGGCGCCGACCAGCCCGACGTCAGCTTCGCCGTCTCCGCGATCGACGGATTCCCGGCCAGCGCATGCGCGCGGTCGTTGTACAGCGCGGCCAGCACGGGCGAGTCGAACGCGTGCAGCACATTGGCCTGCTCGGTCAGCCCCTCGGTCGTGAAGTTCGCGGAACCGGTCAGCACGCGCGCGGGCGTCGGGCTCGACGGCACATCGGTCACGACGAACTTGTCGTGCATGATGTGCGTCTTGTCGCGCGGCGCGAGCGTCGCGAGACCCTGCAGCGCGTCGACGGCCGGCTGGTTCGGCGACGGCAGCGGCGGCTTGCCCTTGCGCGCCGTCGTGTGCGCGTCGTAGACGATCGCGAGCGACGCTTCGCCGTGCTTGCGCCCGAATGCTTCGAATGCGGGCAGCGCCCACAGCGTGTCGGTCAGGTGATAAACGGCCGACGCCGCACGCGACGCCGGGTCGAGCATCTCCGCGAACACCTGCTCCATGTCGTTCGCGAGCCACGTGCGCAGCTTCAGCGCCTGCGCGTCGCTCGGCGCCTCGTTCGGCGCGAGGCCCAGCGCCGCAACCTGCTTCGCGAACGCCTGCGAGCTGACCACCGCGCGGTTGAACCACGTGCCGATGCCGTCCTCGATGTGCGCGGGCAGCACGACATCGCACACGCCAGCTTGCGCGTCGAGCACCTGCAGGTTCGCCGGCGTGCCGACGACCGGATAGACGTCGTAGCGGAACGACGCATCGCGGTCCTGAGGATCGATGCGCGCATCCCACCACATGAATTTCTGGATCGGCGCCTGGTCGGTCGGTGCGTCGCCCTGCGTGTCGGCGGCCGGGCCGTCGAACGTCAGGCGGTTCGGCAGCCAGCTGTCCGGCGCACGCGTCTTGCCGTCGATCGACCAGAAGCCCGGCGTGCGCCGGATCGCGAAGCCGAGGAAATCGGACCGCGACGCCGCATCGGGCCAGTCGAAGGCCAGCAGGACCAAGGTGGGGGAAAGATAGCTGCGCACGCTGACGGTCATTCGTTGCTCCCTGGCCTGGCGGCCGGTCGAGGTGAATGGGTCAGTGTTGACGGCGGTTCTTCCCGCGGGATGACGGTTCGGTGAACCTTGTATGTCGGACGCGCGTCAGTCGCACACGAGCAGTTCGATCCCGCGCGCGGTCAGCGCACGGCGCACGGCCTTGTCGGGCGCGCGCTCGGTCACGAGATAGCGGGCGGCGGCCGTGCCGTTGATCCGCACCGGCGTCACGCGGCCGAATTTCGAATGGTCGGCAACGATGATCGCCGTGCCGGCCGCCGCGATCATCCGGCTGCGCACTTCGGCCGCGAGCCGCGAGTAGTCGGTGCATTCGCCGTCGGGCGTGATGCCGCCGGCGCCGACGAACGCGAAATCGACGTGGTATTGCGCGAGCTGGTGGATCGTGTCGAGCCCGAAGGTTGCGTCCTCGTCGTCGGACAGCTCGCCGCCGAGCAACGTCACGCGGTTGCCGTTGCGCCGCGCGAGCACGAACGCGGTACGCCAGTCGTTCGTGTAGATCGACAGCCGGTGCCGGTCGGCGAGCGCCAGCGCGACCGCATGCGGCGTGCTGCCCGAATCGATCAGCACCGATGCATCGTCGGGCACGAATTCGGCCGCGCGCCGCCCGATCGTGCGTTTCGCTTCGGCGTTCGCGGCTTCGCGCTCGGACAAACTCGGCTCACGGCGATCCGCGGCCAGCGCGCCGCCGTGCGTCATCACGAGCAGGCCGCGCGCGGCCAGCGCGTTCAGGTCCCGCCTGACCGTTTCGCGCGACACGTCGAGCGAACGGACGAGTTCCGCGACCGACAGCGCGCCCGACCGACCGAGCTCCGACAGGATGTATTGATGACGTTGTTCCGCCAGCATCGCGTGTGCGCCCGAGGCGACTGTAATGGGTAAGCCGGCCATTGTATTACGGCCGTTTGACCGGCATTTGACGACGGCGCGAAACGGAGCCGGCCGCGTTTCCCGAAAACGAAATTCTGTATTGCCTCACGCGCGCGAATCGGCGCGATGCCGGTTGCTACACTTTGCGTTTCGCCGAACGACAGATCAAGCAAAGGGGCTCGCGCCATGTATCGCAAAGGCAGTGTGATCGAAATCCAGTTTCCGCCCGAACGCCTCAACGATGCGGCCGGCGATCCGTACTGGATCGACCTGACGCTCGACGAGGCGCGCCGGCTCTACGAACAGCTCGCCGCGCGCTTCGCGACCGACGCGCGCGCGAACCAGCCGCTCGACACGTTCTCGATCGACTGATTCGGCGGACCGTCACGGCTTCGCGCCCGCCCGCGCTGCCTCGTGCGGCGCGGCACCCCTCCCTTCCGCGCCGCCCCCCCCAAGCACCGTGACGACCGGCACTGCCGCGCATCGTCCCGCATGAGTGCAGGATTCGACAAGACGCCGGCGCCGCTTCCCCCGATACTGGCCGACTTCCCGTTTCTGTCCGGCCGCCTCGCGGCCCGTCACGCATGCTTACCTCGATCGTCGCCGCCGCGTTCGTCGCGCTGTGGTCCACCGGCTTCATCGTTGCGCGGGCAATCAAGCCCTACGCCGATCCCAACCTGTTCCTGCTCGCGCGTTTCGCGGGCACGGCCGCGCTGTTCGGCGTCGTGGCGCTCGTCGTGCGCGCACCGTGGCCGGCCCGCCGCGAATGGCCGCGCCACCTGATCGCGGGCGCACTGCTGCAAGGCGTTTATCTCGGCGCGAGCTACTGGGCCGTCGCGCAAGGCTTGAATGCCGGTGTCATGGCGCTGCTCGGCGCGCTGCAGCCGCTCGCCACCGCCGTGCTGGCCGTCCCGCTGTTCAACGAGCGCCTGCCCAGGCGCGGCTGGTTCGGGATGGCGCTCGGGCTCGCCGGCGTCGCGCTCGTGCTGGCGCCGAAGGTCACGGGCGGCGTCGCGCCGCCGCCGGGCGCGGCGCCCGCCTGGCTCGTCGTCGCCGTGTCGGTGCTGGCGGTCGGATCGATCACGGCCGGCTCGCTGTACCAGAAAGGCAAGCTCGCGCAGAGCGACCTGCGCACGGCGGTTGCCGTGCAGAACTTCGGCGCGGCGATCGTCGCGGCCGTCTTCGTCGCGCTGCTTCATGAAACACGCTGGATCGGCGCGCCGGCACTGTGGGTGTCGCTCGTGTGGGGCGTCGTGTTCCTGTCCGGCGGCGCGGTCACGATGCTGATGTGGATGCTGCGCCGCGGCAATGCAGCGCGCGCGACGTCGCTGCTGTTCCTCGCGCCGCCGCTGGCCGCGCTGCAGGGCTACTGGCTGTTCGGCGAAACGCTCGCGGCGATCCAGCTCGCCGGCTTCGCGCTCGCGCTGGTGGGCGTCGTGCTCGCGCGGCGCTGACGGCGGTCATCGGGTCTTCGTTCGCATCGACACCCTGCGCACGGATGCCCGTCGCGAGGCATCCTGCACCCGCCCGGCGCACCGTGCACCACGGCGATGCAGCGCGTCTCGCCGAAGCAACGCGAAATCGCCGGAACGCACGCCCGGCGCGGCGGCGCGCCGCGATTGCGCTTATGATGGGCGCCTTGCATTTCGTTCCGGAACTTCCTTCATGACATCCGCCGATTACGCCAGCCGCCAACGCGCGATCATTGCCGAACTGAACGTCGCCCCGCACTTCGACGCCGAGGCCGAGATCGCCCGCCGCGTCGAGTTCCTCGCGCAGTACCTTCGTTCAACCGGCCTGCGGACCTACGTGCTCGGCATCAGCGGCGGCGTCGATTCGTCGACGGCCGGCCGGCTCGCGCAACTGTCGGTCGAGCGCCTGCGCGCCGACGGCTACGATGCGCGCTTCATCGCCATGCGCTTGCCGAACGGCGTGCAGAACGACGAAGCCGATGCGCAGCGCGCGCTCGCGTTCGTCCGCGCGGACGAGGTGCTGACGGTCGACGTGAAGCCGGCCGCCGATGCGATGCTCGGCTCGCTGGCCGCAGCCGGCCACGTATTCGAAACACCCGCGCAGCAGGATTTCGTGCACGGCAACATCAAGGCGCGCGAGCGCATGATCGCGCAGTACGCGGTGGCCGGCGCGCAGCGCGGCATCGTGATCGGCACCGATCACGCCGCCGAATCGCTGATGGGTTTCTTCACGAAGTTCGGCGACGGCGGCGCGGACATCCTGCCGCTCGCGGGCCTGAACAAGCGCCGCGTACGCGCGGTCGCGCGTGCGCTCGGCGGCGAGGAGCTGATCGTGATGAAGGTGCCGACGGCCGACCTCGAGGAACTGCGCCCGCTGCGCCCCGACGAGCACGCATACGGCGTGAGCTACGACGAGATCGACGATTTCCTCGAAGGCAAGGCGGTCAGCGACCACGTGTACGATACCGTGCTGCGCTTCCACGAAGGTTCGCGCCACAAGCGCGCGCTGCCGTACACGATGTTCGACTGGCCGGCCGCGTAAGCCGGCCACCCGGGCCCGGACGCTGCCGCGCGAGCCGCAAAGGCTGCGCGCGGCACATCATCGACCGGCACCGCTATGCGTGCCCGCCCGTCTTCTTCGCCTGCAGCGCGCGAATCCGCATCCGCGCACCCGTATTGCTGACCGTCGCGTCGTACATCGTCGCGAGATCGCGCTTGAGCGCGGTGCGCGAGCCGCCGTCGAGATACACCATGTGCCCCGACGGATAGAAGCGCGCGGACAGGTTCTGCCGCACCTGCTGATCCTCGAGCGGCATCTGCTGCAGGTCGATCACGGTCTGGTAGAACGGCGTGACGAAATCGTAGAAACCGTTCGCCGACAACACCTTCAGATCGACGTTCAACGCCATCACCGCCGCGAGATCGCCGGCCGTGTAGAGAATCACGTTCCCCTGCGCATCGATGCCCTGCTGCGCGCCAGTCGGGTCGATGTGGCTGAAATCCCAGTTCTGGAACGCCTGGTCGTTCAGGTCGGTGAACGCGGAGTTCGACGTGAACTTCAGCTGCTCGTTCAGGTAGCTGTTCCACATCGCCGTATAGACGCCCGTCACGGCCGTCATCGTCGGATCGTTGCCGCCCGAGTTCGGGTCGATCTTGCCGGCGATGCCCGACGAGATCCCGGTCACGCGGCCGTCGTACGAGCCGAGCGCGAGCCCTTGCGCATGCAGCAGCGTCGTCAGGAACAGCGAATTGCCGCGCGTGTCGTAACCCGCGATGTTGAGACTCCACGATTGCAGCGTCGCCGTGTCGATGCCCGTGTATTGCGACAGTTTCTGCACGGCGGCCGGGTCCGCATGCGGCACCGTGCGCAGCGCGTTCAGGTAATCGGTGCGCGAGAACTGCGCGACTTCCTCGACGAATGCGCCGAGATCGGTCGGCGCCGGCGTGATGCCGAGCTTCTTGTGATACCACGCGTCGGCCGCGGCGGTCGGCAACGCACCGACCGGGTTGCCGGCCTGCCGGTAATCGAGGATCGACGATTGCAGCGTGACCCCGTTCAGGTCGACACCGTCCTCGTGCAGCTTGTACGCGAGCACGCAGCTGCGCGCGGTGCCGTACGATTCGCCGAACAGGTATTTCGGCGAGTTCCAGCGGTTGTTCTTCGTCAGGTAGCGCTTGATGAACTGCTTCAGCGAATCCGCATCCTGGTCGACGCCCCAGAAGTTGCGGTTCTTGTTCGGCGCGACGGCCGCCGAATAACCGGTGCCCACGGGGTTGATGAACACGAGATCGCTGTGGTCGATCATGCTGTCCGGGTTGTCTTCCATCTGGTACGGCGCGGGCGGCGTGAAACCCGGCATCGACGTCTTGATGCGCTTCGGCGCGAACGAGCCCAACAGCACGAATACCGACGACGAGCCGGGCCCGCCGTTATAGAAGAACGTCACCGGGCGCGTTTCCTCGGTCGCGCCGTCGGCCGTGAAAGCGACATAGAAGATCTTCGCGGCCGGCTGCGAACTGCTCGGGTCGACCGTCACGAGGTGGCCGGCCGTCGCCGTGTACGCGATGCGCTTGTCGTCGATCAGGATCGTGTGATGCGTGATCGCGGCCGCCTCGGTCGTATCGGTCACCGAGTCGTCGGGGCCGTTGCCGTACGCGACCGGGTCGAAGAACGGCTGGTCGCGGCCGTGGCTCAGCGCGACCGGGTTGATGGTCGGCGGCACGCCGTGTGAATTGTGGTCGCCGTGATGCAGCGGATACACGCCGCCGGAAGATGCGGAATCGATGCCCATCGTGCTGCTCCTGGAGGTGAAAAAAGACGCGGGCAGGACACCCGCGTCGAACGGAAAGGCGTGTGCCCGCGCGTCAGCTCGACGGCTTGCGCGCGAGGATCGCGGCGAGTTGCGTGCCGTTCGGGCTGCCGAGGCCGGTGCACGCATCCCAGCCCGAAGCGGCCGCATAGGTGCCGTTCGATCCTTTCGTGATGTCGCGCAGTGCGCCCGGATTCTTGTACAGCACCGGATTGATCCAGCCGGCCGATGCGCCGGCCGCCGCATTGATCCGTGCGATCAGCGCGGCCCACAGCGGTGCGACCGCGCTCGTGCCGCCCATCACGGTAGCCGTGCCGGCGACCGATACCTCGTAACCCGTCTGCGGCGACGCATCGCCGGCCACGTCGGGCACGCCGCGTTTCGCGAGCGGCGTGCGGCTGCCGTCGGCAAGCGTGACGGCGAGCCCCTGCTGCCACGCCGGCACGTCGAACAGCGTGCTGACACCGCCGCCGCCCGCGCCACCGCCAGCAGCCTCGTCGTTCCACGTGACCTCGCTGCGGATGCCCTGCCCCGGCAGCGCGTCGAGCTGCGTGCCGCCGCAGCCGAGCACGTACGGGCTCGATGCGGGGAAGTCGACGTGATCGGCGCCGTCCTGCAGCCCGTCGCCCGAACCGCTGTCGCCGGACGCCGCGCACACGGTAACGCCCTGCGCGGCGGCCGCCTGCAGCACGCGGTTGAACGCCTGCGCCGACTGCGCCTGCCAGGTCGCTTCCGCACCGCCCCAACTGATCGAGATCACCGACGGCTTGTTGGTCGTGTCGCTGACGGCCGCGTTGACGGCCTGGATGAAGCCCGCGTCGCTGTTCGATGCGAAGTAGACGGCGATCTTCGCGGCCGGCGCGATCGCACCGGCGATCTCGATGTCGAGCGCGACTTCGCCGTCCGGGCCGTTAGGGTCGCCAGTCGGCGTGTTGCGGCCGGTCCCGACGTTCACGTCGACGAGCGTCGGCGGCGTCGTGATCCCGAGCCCGCGGAAGTACTGCTGGATATCGGCCGCGCGATAGCCGCCGCCGAGTTCGACGATCGCGATGCATTGGCCGGCGCCGTCGCCGGCCGGAAAGCCGTACAGCGACGCCAGCTGGACCGGCGTGAATGTGACGCCCGCCGCGCCGCCACGCGCGGGCCGGAACGGCGGACGCAGCCGGAAATGCGGCCGCGCCTGCGGGCGGCTGTCGAGGCCGAGCACGGCCGTGACGGCATCGCCGAGATCGTCGGGTAGCGCGATCGGGCCCGAGCGGCCGCGATACTGGCCGATCGACCGATGCTCGAAACGCTCGAGCGTGACGCCGAATGCGGCTTCGAACTGCTTGATCGTGCCCGACAGCACGACGACACTCTCGACCGGATCGACGCGATCGACCGTGAGCTGGTGATGACGCGCGAAGTCCTCGGTCTTGCGGATGTCGTCGGGATTGGCGGAAAAACGCTGCGCGAATGCTTCGCGTGACAGCGGTTTCGCCTGTGTGTCGCCGGTGGCGAGCTGGTGGACCAACGTATCAAGTTGCCCTTCTTCCTGCCGCCGCAACATGATCGTGACGTGGATGCGTTCTGCCGGATCGCACGGGCCGAGGCACTTGGACTCGGCGACGATTCGGGGTTCACGGTCGGCGTGAAGATGCCTTGCCATGTTCAGACCCTCCTTGGTACCGCGTTGCACGGAACAGCCAGGAAATCGGACATAGCCGGCGGAAGTCGGTTCCGTTCGGTCAGTCGGTTCGCGATCGCGCGAAGGTGAAGGAAGTTTAGAACAGTCAGACGATTTGCGCGCACGCCCTTCTGCAGCAAGGCATGCGCGTGACGGCCGGCATGGCGCACGGCCTGCGGCGATCGGCGCATCGTTGCCGCGCGGCTGTCGACCGACGCGCCAACGGTGCAAGAACCCCGTTCAGTCCATCGACAGGCGCAGCGCGAAACCGATCAGCGCCGCCGAAAACGTCCAGCGCTGCACGGTCTGCGCGAGCGGATGCGCACGCATCCACGCCGCGATGCGCGACGCACCGAACACGCACGCGAGGTCGAAGCACACGCCGGCCGCGACCAGCAGCGCGCCCAGCTCGAACATCTGCCAGACGACCGGCCCGGCCTCGGGACGCACGAACTGCGGCAGCAGCACCGAGCAGAACAGCAGTGCCTTCGGGTTCAGCAGGTTCGTCAGCAGCCCCTTCACGAACGACTGACGCAGTTCGCCGGCCGTCGCCGCCGTGTCGCCGTCGCCGAGCGCGAACACCGGCGAGCGGAACACCTGGATCGCGACATAGGCGAGATACAGCGCGCCGCCGTAGCGGATCACCTCGTACAGCCACGGCGCGCTGCGGATCAGCGCCGCGACGCCACACGCCGACAGCGTCACGTGCGCGGTGCGTGCGAGCGACAGGCCGGCCGCCGCCGCCATGCCCGGCCGCACGCCACGGCCGATGCTGGTCTGCAGCACGAGCGCCATATCAGGCCCCGGCACCGCATAGATGGCCGCCAGCGCGGCGAGATAAATCAACAGCAAATGCGTGGAAATCATGGTCTGCCCCCGTCCTTCAATGACGATATGTTGCCGCTGAAAGACGAGGGATTATTGGCCATCTTTGGCTCGGAATTGGCGATCCATAGGGGAATCCGCCACAATCACGGAATCGACACAAGGATTCCGCCAACATGACCGAGCTCGACAAAACCGACCGCGCGATCCTCGCTGCGGTGCAGCGCGACGGCCGCCTGCCGATCGCGCGTCTCGCCGAATCTGTCGGCTTGTCCGAGACGCCCTGTGCGCGGCGCCTCAAACGGCTCGAAAGCGACGGCTACATCGAGCGCTACCGCGCGCAGCTGTCACGGCAGGCGCTCGGCTTCGGCGTCGTCGCGTTCGTGCTCGTGCGGTTCGCCACGCACGACCGCAAGGTCGCCGACCGGTTCGAACGGGAAGTGCTCGGCATCGAGCGGATCCTCGCGTGCCACAACGTCGCGGGCACCGCCGACTACCTGCTGCAGGTGGTCGCGCGCGACCTCGACGACTACGGCACGTTCCTGCGCGACTCGCTGCGGATGCTGCCGGGTGTGACGTCGATCGAATCGGCGCTGTCGCTGCGCGAGGTGAAGCACGACGCGGGCTTGCCGGTGCCGTGATACGCACCGGGGCGACGACCTGCTCCGGTGTAACGCTTGTTCACATTGGCGGCAACGCCGCCCTCATGCGACGTCGGGTGACTGGTGCGCGCGCTCCAGATCCTCGAGAAACGCTTCCACGAGCGGATTCCCGCGTCCGTTGCGCGCGACGACCATGTGGAACGTCACGTCGTAGCGCAGTTCATCGGGATTGAGCGGCGCGAGCAATCCCTGCGCGACGTACGGCGCCGCGAAGTGCTGCGGCAGGTAGCCGAGATGGTGGCCGGACAAGATCAGCAGCGCGACGGCCTCCATGTTGTCGGCGGTCGCGGTCACGCGGTCGGGCGTCGTCGACAGTTGCGCCTCCGGTAGCGGATACGAGCGCCACGCCCATTCGAAACCCGCGACGTCGGCCGGCGTCAGCATGCCGGCGCCGTCGAACAGCGGATGGCCGCGGCCGCAATACGCGACCTGACGCTCGATGAACAGCGGCGTGTAGTGCAGCGACGGCACGCGGTGCCAGAAGTAGCCAACCGCGATCTGGATCTCGTCGCTCAGCAGTTTCTCCTCGAGATCGCCGGGCGCGCGCACTGAAATCGAGAAACGTACGGCTTCGTCGCGCGTGCGGAACGCGGCGATCGCCTCGGCGATCCGCGCGTTCTGGCTCACCGGCGTATGGCCGATCAGGCCGATGTTCAGCGTGCCGACCAGCTGGCGGTCCATGTGCCGCGCGGCCATCCCGAATTCGTCGAGCGCCGCGAGCAGCTTGCGGCTCATCGCGTGGAACCGTTCGCCCTTCGGCGTAAGCCGGAAGCCGCTGCGGCCGCGCTCGCAGAGCCGGTAGCCGAGCCGCGTCTCGAGCGACGACAGTTGCGCGCTGATTGTCGACTGCCCGACGTTCAGCACGGCCTGCGCGGCCGATACACCGCCCGCGTCCGTGACCGCGAGAAACACGCGGATCAGCCGCAGATCGAGGGTCGACAGATTCCCCAGCACGTTCATCCCCTTCCATACATCGATGAAAATCGATGTTTACGTCGATATCTTCGCATTCTTCTTTCCCGGCGGAGCGCGTAAAACTGTGCGCCAAGCCGCGTCGCATGATACGGCAACCCCACATCGGAAGAGACAGCCCATGAACGACCACACCCATTTCCAGCCGCTCGGCGGCAATGAAATGCCGCGCTGCGGCGGCATCGCCACCATGATGCGCCTGCCGCACGTGGCGAGCGCCGAAGGCCTCGACGCCTGTTTCGTCGGCGTGCCGTTCGATCTCGGCACGTCCAACCGCACCGGCGCACGCTTCGGCCCGCGCCAGATCCGCACCGAATCCGTGCTGCTGCGTCCGTACAACATGGCCACGCGCGCAGCGCCCTTCGATTCGCTGCAGATCGCCGATATCGGCGATGTCGCGATCAACCCGTACAACCTGCACGATTCGATCGCGCGCATCGAAGCCGCGTACGACGCGATCCTCGAACACGATTGCAAGCCGATCACGCTCGGCGGCGACCATACGATCGCGCTGCCGATCCTGCGCGCGATCCACCGCAAGCACGGCAAGGTTGCATTGATCCACGTCGATGCACACGCCGACGTGAACGACACGATGATGGGTGAAAAGATCGCGCACGGCACGCCGTTCCGCCGCGCGGTCGAGGAAGGCCTGCTGCACGGCGACAAGGTCACGCAGATCGGCCTGCGCGGCACCGGCTACGCGGCCGAGGATTTCGACTGGTGCCGCGAGCAGGGCTTCCGCGTCGTCCAGGCCGAGGAATGCTGGAACAAGTCGCTTGCGCCTCTGATGGAAGAAGTGCGCGCACGCGTCGGCGATACGCCCGTCTACATCAGCTTCGACATCGACGGCATCGACCCGGCCTACGCACCGGGCACCGGCACGCCGGAAATCGCGGGCCTCACGGTGCCGCAGGCGCTCGAGATCATCCGCGGCGCGAAGGGGTTGAACATCGTCGGCTGCGATCTCGTCGAAGTCGCGCCGCCGTACGACCCGTTCGGCACCACCGCGCTGCTCGGCGCGAACCTCGCGTACGAGCTGCTGTGCGTGCTGCCGGGCGTCGCGTACCGCGACTGATCCCGGCACCACCACTATTCCAAATCAAAGGATTCCAGAGGAGCACACATAAAGATGGGGACTTCCGTCAAGCAACCGAAGCGGGCGGCGCTCGCTTCGTTCGTCGGCACCACGATCGAGTGGTACGACTTCTATAGCTACGCGACCGCCGCCGCCATCGTGTTCGGGCCGCTGTTCTTTCCCGGCGAAAACCGCTTCATCAGCCTGCTCGCGTCGTTCGGCTCGTTCGCGGTCGGCTTCTTCGCGCGGCCGCTCGGCGGCGTGATGTTCGGCTATCTCGGTGACCGCTTCGGCCGCAAGCGCTCGCTGCTCGCGACGCTGATGCTGATGGCCGTGTCGACCGTCGCGATCGGCCTGCTGCCAACCCATGCGCAAGCCGGCGTGATCGCACCGATCCTGCTGGTGCTGATGCGCGTGCTGCAAGGTATCGCGGTCGGCGGTGAATGGGGCGGCGCGGTGCTGCTCGCCGGCGAGCATGCGCCCGAAGGCAAGCGCACGTTCTTCGCGTCGTTCGCGCAGCTTGGCAGCGCAAGCGGCCTGATCCTGTCGATGCTCGCGTTCGGCGCGATCAGCACGCTGTCGAAGGACGACATGATGAGCTGGGGCTGGCGCGTGCCGTTCCTCGCCAGTTCCGTACTGCTGATCGTCGGCTTCGTGATCCGCGCGAGCGTGTCCGAGTCGCCCGAGTTCGAGGAAGTCAAGAAGAGCGGCAACATCGCGCAAAAACCGTTGCGTGAAGCGCTCAAGTATTGGCCGCTGCTGCTGCTCGCGATCGGTGCGAACGTGTACGGCATCGCCGGCGTGTATTTCAGCAACATCTTCATGATCAGTTATGCGACGCAATTCCTGTCGCTCGACCGGTCGATGGTGCTGCATTGCATGACGATCGTCGCGGTGCTGCAGTTCGTCGTGCAGCTCGCGGCCGCGTTCCTCGCGCAGCGCTTCGGCACCACGCGCGTGCTGCTGATTACCGGCGCATGGGCCGCGATCGTCCCGTTCCTGATGCTGCCGCTCGTGCACATGGGCACGCCGCTGTCGATCACGGTCGGCGTCGGCCTCGCGACGCTCGCGGAATCGGGCTACTACTCGGTCGTCGCGGGCTTCGTCAGCGGCATCTTCGTCGCACGCATCCGCTATACGGCGATCTCGATCGCGTACCAGGTGTGCGGTGCGCTCGCCGGTGGCCTCACGCCGCTGGTGGCGACCATCATCGCGCAGAACACTGCGCCGCAATGGTGGCCGCTCGCGATCCAGTACACGAGTGCCGCCGTGGTGTCGTCGCTGTGTGTGTGGCTGATCTCGCGCCGCGTCAGCATCGACGATGCCGGTGCGCCCCGCAAGCAGGACGACGCGCTGCCGCGCGGCGCACGCACCGTGTAACACCCGTGCACCGGCGCAGGCAGCTTCACCCGCCTGCCCGGTCATCGCAAGCAAGGGCAGCGCACCGCGCTGCCCTTTTTCATTTGCCCGTACGGAAGTCCGAGCGCCAAGGCAGGCATCGCGTTGCGCGAGCCGCGGTGCGCGCAATACGACCGGCCCGCGTTGCCCGCGTCAATGCACCTGGTTGCGCAGCGTCTTCGCTGCAGCAACCATGTTCGTCAACGCCGGGATCACCTCCGCCCACTGGCGCGTCTTCAGGCCACAGTCCGGATTCACCCACAAGCGCTCGGCCGGAATCCGTTCCGCCGCCTTCCTCATCAGGCCGACGATGTGATCCTGCGTCGGGATGTTCGGCGAATGGATGTCGTACACGCCCGGCCCGATCTCGTTCGGATACCTGAAGCTGTCGAACGCGTCGAGCAGCTCCATGTCCGAGCGCGACGTCTCGATCGTGATCACGTCCGCGTCCATGTCGGCGATCGACGCGATGATGTCGTTGAACTCCGAATAGCACATGTGCGTATGGATCTGCGTGTCGTCTTGCACGCCGTTCGCGGTGATGCGGAACGATTCGACCGCCCACTTCAGGTACTCGCCCCATTGCGCGCGGCGCAGCGGCAGCCCTTCGCGCAGCGCGGCCTCGTCGATCTGGATCACGCGCACACCGGCCTTCTCGAGATCGAGCACCTCCTCGCGGATCGCCAGCGCGAGCTGGTAGCACGACACCGAGCGCGGCTGGTCGTCGCGCACGAACGACCAGTTCAGGATCGTCACGGGGCCGGTCAGCATGCCCTTCATCGGCTTGTTCGTCAGCGACTGCGCGTAGGTGATCCATTCGACCGTCATCGCCTTCGGGCGGCTGATGTCGCCGAACAGGATCGGCGGCTTCACGCAGCGCGAACCGTACGACTGCACCCAGCCGAACTGGCTGAATGCGTAGCCGTCGAGCTGCTCGCCGAAGTATTCGACCATGTCGTTGCGCTCGGCTTCGCCGTGCACGAGCACGTCGAGTTCGAGCGATTCCTGTTCGCGCACGCTGCGCTCGATTTCGGCCTGCATCGCCGCGCGGTAGCCGCCCTCGTCCAGCGCGCCGGCCTTGAACTGGCTGCGCGCCTGGCGGATTTCGGCGGTCTGCGGGAACGAGCCGATCGTTGTCGTCGGGAAAGCCGGCAGCTTCAGTCGCGCCGACTGCTTCGACGCACGCTCCGCGTAGGCGCTCACGCGATTGCCGAGCTGCGCGTCGATGCGCGCGATCGCGGCCTTCACCGCCGGGTTGTTCACGCGCGGCGAGCGACGGCGCGAGTCGATCGCGGCAGCGTTCGCAGCGAGCGCCTCGGCCACCTTGTCGCGGCCTTCGTTCAGCGCGGTCGCGAGCACCTTCAGCTCGTCGAGCTTCTGTAGCGCGAACGCGAGCCACGAGCGGATTTCCGCATCGAGCTTCTCCTCGCTCGCGAGATCGACCGGCACGTGCAGCAGCGAGCACGACGGCGCGAGCCACAAGCGATCACCCAGTTGCTTCGCGAGCGGTTCGAGCCAGTCGAGCGTCGCGTTCAGATCCGTCTTCCAGATGTTGCGGCCGTTGATCGCGCCCACCGACAGCACGCGCTCGGCCGGCAGTTCACGCACCAGTGCGTCGATTTCGTCGCGTGCGTTGATCGCATCGACATGCAGGCCGTCGACCGGCAGCGAAGCCGCGAGCGTCAGGTTGTCCTGAAGCTGGCCGAAGTACGTGGCGAGCAGCAGCTTGATGCGACGCGTTTCCAGCGCCGCATACGCGGTGCGGAATGCCTGACGCCATTCGGCATCGAGCTCCGTCACGAGGATCGGTTCGTCGATCTGCACCCATTCGACACCCTGCGCGGTCAGCGTGTCGAGCAGCGCGCCGTACACGGGCAGCAGCTTGGGCAGCAGCGCGAGGCGATCGGAATCGTCCTTCGCCTTGCCGAGCCACAGGTACGTGACGGGGCCGAGGATCACCGGCTTCGCGTTCACGCCCTGCGCATTCGCCTCGGCGAGTTGCTGCAGCAGGCGCGACGGATCGAGCGAGAAGTTCGTGTCCGCGTGAAACTCCGGCACGATGTAGTGGTAGTTCGTGTCGAACCACTTCGTCATTTCACCGGCCGCGACACCGCCGCAGCATGCCGCGTGTTCTTCCGCCGACTGCGCCGAACGGCCGCGCGCGACGCGGAAATAGTTGTCGAGCGCGTCGCCATGGAAATCCTGCACGCGCTTCGGCAGGTTGCCGAGCGTGAAGCTCATGTCGAGCACCTGGTCGTAGAACGCGAAATCGCCGATCGGCGCCAGGTCCAGGTCGCGCTGGTCGTGCCAGTGGCGCCGGCGCAGCTCGGCGCCGAGCGCCTTCAGCGCGTCACGCGACGACTCTTCCTTCCAGTAGCGTTCGAGACCGAACTTGAGTTCGCGCTTCGCGCCGATGCGCGGAAAACCGAGGTTGTGTGTCGTAACCATGAAGCTGCCGTCCAGAGAAAAATTGAAGATCCGGCAGCCATCATAGGGATTTCAAACCATGAAATAAAATGGCATTATTTCATTCATCCATTAACGTTGTTCATGTGTCTGTTGCGCGAGCGAAATCCATGCTGGAACGATTCCATCTCGTCGTCATTCGTGAAGTCGAGCGTCAGGGCTCGCTGACCGCGGCCGCCAACGCGCTGCACCTCACGCAATCGGCGCTCAGCCATACCGTCCGGAAAATCGAGCAGCAGCTCGGCACGCCGATCTGGGACCGCGAAGGCCGCGGCCTGCGGCTCACGCAGGGCGGGCAATATCTGCTGAAACTGGCGAACCGGCTGCTGCCGCAGTTCGAGCTTGCCGAGGAGCGGATGAAGCAGTACGCGAAGGGCGAGCGCGGCACGCTGCGTATCGGGATGGAGTGCCACCCGTGCTACCAGTGGCTGCTGAAGGTCGTGTCGCCGTACCTGTCACGCTGGCCCGACGTCGACGTGGACGTGAAGCAGCGCTTCCAGTTCGGCGGTATCGGCGCGCTGTTCGGCCATGACATCGACGTACTCGTGACGCCCGATCCGCTGAACAAGCCGGGCCTGCGCTTCGATCCCGTGTTCGACTACGAGCAGGTGCTGGTGGTCGCCGACTCGCACCGGTTCGCGAACGCCGACTACGTGACGCCCGAGCAACTGACCGACGAGATCCTGATCACGTACCCGGTCGAGACCGACCGGCTCGACATCTACAACCAGTTCCTGACGCCGGCCGGCATCGTGCCGAGGCGGCACAAATCGATCGAGACCACCGACATCATGCTGCAGATGGTGGCGAGCGAACGCGGCGTGGCCGCGCTGCCGAGATGGCTGGCCGACGAGTACGCGGACCGGATGCCGGTCGTGCCGGTCAAGCTCGGCAAGAAGGGCATCTCGAAGCAGATCTTCCTCGGCATCCGCGAAGCGGAGGCATCGATCGACTATCTGGCCGCGTTCGTCGCGCTCGCGCGCGAATCGACGTGGAGCGCGCCGCGCATCCTGCGCTAGGCACGCTCCGCTCCGTTGCGCTGTGCGTTACGCGGCGCGCACGCCGACGCGTTCGCTGCGCTCGACCCACGCGCCGAACAGCAGGCCGATCGTCGTCCACATGATCACCTGCATGCCGATTGCCGCGACGCGGAACTTCCACAGCAGGGCCGCCGGGAAATCGGCAGGCAACTCGCTGACCGACGGCAGCCCGATCTGCACGGCCGCGATGATCGCGACAAACACGAGCCCGGCGACGATCGACGCGTTCCACTGGCCGAGCTTCGCCAGCAAATGGCGGCGCACGCTGACCGAGAACACCATCGTCGCGACCGAGATCGCGATCATCAGGAAAAACAGGCCCGTGCGATAGCCGATCGTGTCGGGATCGCCGACCGACGGCGGATTGGCCGGGTACTTGAGGTTCGGCACGATGACGAGCGCGACGAACGCCGCCAGCGCGAGCCACGCGGCCAGCGGACGGGCCGGGAGGCGGCTGCCCCGCCCGTAGGCAAACGCGAAGACCAGCGAGAACAGCCCGCCGAATGCCGCGCCGTAGGTCACGACGCCCGTCAGCAGCCCGAGGCCGGCCTGCGTGTGGCGGCTGACCAGTTCGGGCTCCGGTGCGTCGCCTTTGGCGGCGTCGGTTTTTTCTTCGAAGGAGATCGCCTGATCGACTTGCGGTTCACCGACGACTCGGGCGAAACCGAACGTGAGGAGGCCTGCGGCGATGCCTGCGAGCATCCCGCGCATGAGCAGCTTTCCGACCATCATGACCTCCGCGTCAGTGGCAGGGAAAGCCGAGCAGATGGCGGCCGTCGTGGACGAATTCGTGGACGTACATGCCCGGCACGAGCGACGTCGCGCCTTGTTCCGCGCCGACGAAATAGAGGGCGAGCAACAGGATCAGGCCAACGAATACGGCCCACGGCAACAGTTCACGGACGGGGATGGGTGCCGGCACGACTGCCGGCTTCAGCACTGCTTCGTTCATGGATGCACCTCAGGGGAATCGCGCCCCGACAAATGTTGGATGGGTACGAAGGCAGGTCTGGCTTCCGGGATCATGGATTCCCCGGTTACAGTGGCGCGACCGCGCCGGAATTGCACCGGCTTCCGCGTTTCGTATCGGGCGAATTGTACGCGCGAACGTTCGTGTATTGAAGTGATCGCGCAATGGCGATCGCGTCCCGCTCCGGAGCCCCCGAAAACCGACATGACCCTGCATGCCTCGCTACGCCTGATCGCACACGCATCGACCCGGGCGATGCGTACCGGCACGTTTCCCGACGACGATCCGCTCGATACACACGGGCTCGCCGCAGCTGCTTCGCTACGCGCCCGGTGGGCAGGTACCGCCGGCGCGCTCGTGCTGTGCAGCCCTGCTTGCTGCGCGCGGCAGACCGCCGATGCGCTCGGCCTTCATGTCGACGTTGACGACGCACTGCGCGACATCGATTACGGCAACTGGCGAGGCCAGCGCTTGCACGACCTCGCTCGCGACTTGCCGGACGAACTGGGTGCGTGGATCGGAGATCCGTCGGCGTCGCCGCACGGCGGTGAATCGTTCGAAGCAACCATGCGCCGCGTCGGCACATGGTTGAACGCGCTGCAGCACGACCGCGACATCGTCGCAATCACGCATGCGCCAATCGTCCGCGCGGCCATCGCACACGTGCTGCGGATGGATTCGAAGGCAGCAACCCGCATCGACGTCCCGCCGCTGTCCTGCACGACGTTCGTTGCGTCGCCACATGGCTGGACGTTGATCGGGGACGACGATCGGCGCGACACTCTCGCGTGAGCCCCTTCCGCGTCGCGGTCACGATGTGAATCGCGATACGAGTCGACGCGTCTCGCCGCAAGTACACCTTACATCGCTGTAAGACACACCGTTCGTGGTCCCGACTGTCATCAAACTGACTGCTGGCCGCAGATAGGATCGGACGCGGTTCCCTTACGAGATGCCGTCATGAATCAACCTGCTTCGTCCGCACCGAACAACTCGGGCTCCGTCGAACGCACCAGACAGGTCGGCTATGCCGTCTTCCTGCTGGTGCTCGCGCTCGGTGCGATCTATATCGCCACGCACCTGATCGACGATCTGTCGCCGGTCCGCGAAGGGAAGCTGTTCCCGTACCTTCTGCTCGGCGCCGCGCTGCTGATCGCGCTCGGCTTCGAATTCGTCAACGGCTTCCATGACACCGCGAACGCGGTCGCCACCGTGATCTACACGCACTCGCTGACGCCCAACGTCGCGGTGATCTGGTCCGGCATGTGGAACTTCCTGGGCGTAATGGTCTCGAGCGGCGCCGTCGCGTTCGGCATCCTGCAGTTGTTGCCGGTCGAGCTGATCCTGCAGGTCGGCAGCGGCGCGGGCTTCGCGATGGTGTTCGCACTGCTGATCGCCGCAATCGTGTGGAACCTCGCGACCTGGTATTTCGGGTTGCCGTCGTCGAGTTCGCATACGCTGATCGGGTCGATCATCGGCGTCGGGCTGATGAACCAGCTGATGCACGGGCCGTCGGGTACGAGCGGCGTCGACTGGGGCCAGGCGCTCGGTGTCGGCAAGTCGCTGCTGTTCTCGCCGATCGTCGGCTTTCTGTGCGCAGCGCTGCTGCTGCTCGTGCTGAAGACGCTCGTGCGGATCCCGGAGCTGTACAAGGAGCCGCCGAAGGATCAGCCGCCGCCGTTCTGGATTCGCTGCCTGCTGATCCTGACCTGCACGGGCGTGTCGTTCGCGCACGGGTCAAACGACGGGCAGAAAGGGATGGGGCTCATCATGCTGATCCTGATCGGCACGGTACCGACTGCGTATGCACTGAACAAGGCCGTCACGCCGGCCGAATCGCAAACGTTCGTGGCGGTCGCGACCCAGGCCGCCGCGACATTCGGGAAGTATACGAACGGCGTCGCGCCGTCCGCGAACCCGCGCGCCGACGTCGAACACTACGTGCAGCGTCGTGAACTGACGCCCGCCGTGCTGCCTGCCGTGCAGCAGCTGTCGACGTCGCTCGCGACCGCGGTCGGCGCGTCGGGCTCGATGGCAGCCGTGCCGCAGCGTGACGTCGACAACGTGCGCAACACGATGTATCTGGTGTCCGAAGCAATCCGCCTGATCGAGAAGTCGGGCCAGCCCGCGTTCGCCGCCGACGACAAGCTCGCGATCGACAACTATCGCAAGCAGCTCGACCACGCGACCAAATTCATTCCGACGTGGGTGAAGGTTGCCGTCGCGATCGCGCTGGGCCTCGGCACGATGGTCGGCTGGAAGCGGATCGTCGTGACCGTCGGCGAGAAGATCGGCAAGCAGCATCTGACATATGGACAGGGCGCATCGGCCGAACTCGTCGCGATGCTGACGATCGGCGCCGCCGACGTGTACGGGCTGCCGGTGTCGACGACACACGTGCTGTCGTCGGGTGTCGCGGGCACGATGGCGGCGAACGGGTCGGGGCTGCAATGGGGCACGGTGCGCAGCCTCGTGCTCGCGTGGGTGCTGACGCTGCCGGCGTCGATCGTGCTTGCCGGCGGGCTCTACTGGTTGTTCCGGTCGATGGCTTGATGCGCGTCGCGACGGGTGGCCGGTATGCGCCGGCCGCCTGTCGTGGAAGATTCGCTGCTCGCTTCTCCGCCTCTGCGCCTCTCCGCCTCTCCGCCTCTCCGCTTCTCCGCCTCTCCGCCTCTCCGCCTCTCCGCCTCTCCGCCTCTCCGCCTCTCCGCCTCTCCGCCTCTCCGCCTCTCCGCCTCTCCGCCTCTCCGCCTCTCCGCCTCTCTGCTTCTCCGCTTCTCCGCCTCTCCGCACTGATACGTCGCAGCCTTCGATGCGTCCGTGCGCGCCCCGTGCCCCCTCTCGCTTCCGAATTGAAGCGCAAGATCTGGAGCGCACCCGCACACGAACGTCGCTAGACTGGGTTCATCAACTTTCTTCGTGGCGCCAATCGTGCTCGCAATGCTTCCGAGCATTACGCACGGATCGGCGCCACATCGCTGACGAACCGAGGGATGCCCGTGAACATCGCCGATCTGCAACCTGCCGTCGAATCGCCGGACATCACACAACGCATCGACGCCATCGACTGGCCGACTGTCGGCGCCGAACTCGATCGCCATGGATGCGCGCGCGTGCCGGGCCTGATTTCGACGAACGAATGCGATGCGCTGGCGTCGCTCTATCCGCGGGATGCGCTTTATCGTTCACGCGTCGTGATGGCGCGACACGGATTCGGCCGCGGCGAATACAAGTATTTCGCGTACCCGCTGCCCGCGGTCATTGCCGAACTGCGCACGGCGATCTACCCGCATCTCGCACCCATCGCGAATCGCTGGAACCAGGCGCTCGGAATCGACGTACGCTATCCGAAAGACCACACGACATTCCTCGATCGCTGCCATGCGGCAGGGCAAACGCGACCGACGCCGCTGATCCTGCAATACGGTCCCGACGACTACAACTGCCTCCATCAGGATCTCTATGGCGAGCACGTGTTTCCGCTGCAGGTTGCGATCCTGCTGTCGGCGCCGGGCCGCGATTTCAGGGGCGGGGAATTCGTGTTGACGGAACAGCGGCCACGCATGCAATCACGGGCGGAAGTGGTGCCGCTGATGCAAGGCGACGCGGTGATCTTCGCCGTGCACGGCAGACCCGTGCAGGGGACGCGAGGCGTCTATCGCGTCAACCTGCGCCACGGCGTGAGCCGGATCCGCAGCGGCCACCGCCACACGGTCGGCATCATTTTCCATGACGCGCAGTGACGGCAGCGAGGACGAGCGTGGCGCCGTCTCGACGTTCGTCACGCGGATGATTTCCGGTTTGCGCTAAAGCACCGCGCGGCTGATCAGGCACCCGCAGTAGTGACAAATGGCCGATTGCGCTGACCGTCGGGCCAACGTAACCACAACGGATCGACGATTCAGGTGAGCGACGAAAAACAGGCGCACTCACCTGTCGCAGTGCGAATTCGGTTCTCCGCTCGACCTACCCTCGCGCCACACCAGCCCGCAGCCGGTCGCCCGCATTGGAGGCCAGCCGTGCATAGCCCGGCAGCGTCAGCAGCGCGAGCACGCCTGCCGCGACGAAGGCCCAGCGGAAATCGTCGAGCACGTAATGCATGCCGGCCGCATCGCCGCGCGCCAACGCCGCGAGCCGCAGCGACAACGCACCGAACGCGATTCCCATCCCGATCGTCATCTGCTGTGCAGCACTCCACAGCGTGCTGGCCGCACTCGTCTGATGAGCCGGGATATCCGCATAGGCGAGTGTCGCGAGTGTCGTGAACTGCATCGACCGCGTGAGTCCGTAGACGAATACGACGAGCAACGTGATCGTCAGCGGCGTCGACGCGGTCAGCCAGCCGCACGCAATCGTGAAGATGCCGACAATGGTCACGTCGACGAGTGCAACGCGCCGGAAGCCATATCGGTCGAGAATCCACGATGTTCCCGCCTTCATCCCCAGATTGCCGAGCGCACTCGCGAGCAACAACAGGCCGGACTGGAACGGCGACAGCCCGAAGCCGATCTGGAACAACAGCGGCAGCAGGTACGGCACGGCGTTGATCGCCATCCGCGTGATCGAACCGGTGATCACCGTCACCGAGAAGGTCGGCACCTTCAGCGTGGTGAAGTCGAGCAGCGGATGCGCGCAGCGTCGCGCATGCAACCACGCGGCCACGCCGAACAGCACGCTCGCGCCCACCAGGACACCCGCGCGCGTGAAGTCGACATCCTGCTGGCCGGCCGCTTCGGTGCCGATCAACAGACAAGTCAATGCGCCACCGGCCAGCACGAATCCAACCCAGTCGAGCGGCCGTTGCTCGTCGGCCCGCGTGTTCCGGACGATCAGCCAGGTACAGACGAGCGCGGCAATACCGAACGGGACGTTCAGCAGGAAGATCCAGCGCCATGACGCATAGGTCGTGATGAAGCCACCGATCGGCGGCCCGACGACAGGCGCGACGATGCCCGGCCACGTGATCGTCGCGATCGCTCGCATCAGCTTGGCCTTCTCGGTGCTACGCACGACGATCATCCGTCCGACCGGCACCATCATTGCCCCGCCGACACCCTGCAGCAGCCGTGCAGCCGTGAACGTCACGACACCCTCGGACAGCCCGCACAGCACCGACGCGCCGGTGAAGACGACGATCGCGCTCGCGAATACCGTGCGCGACCCATAGCGATCCGCGATCCAGCCGCTGATCGGAATGAACACCGCCAGCGCAAGCATGTAGGCCGTCATCCCGAGGCTCAGCGCGTTCGGACCGACACCGAACGAATGCGCCATTTGCGGCAGCGCGGTCGCGATCACGGTCGTGTCGAGATACTCCATGAAGAACGTTGCGGCGACGAGATACGGCAAGAAGTCGGTCGTCCGACCACCTTGGGCAGGGCTGTCAGTCATGAACGATGCAGGAGAGGGAATGCGAAAGACACCGATCGCCAGCAGGTGTGGACAAGCGCCGCGAATCGGGACGAATGGCGATATTACCCTGAAGGGGTCGCTCTCCGCTCCGCAGCGCATGTCGCGCGAGCGGACTTTATGCGCATAGATTTTTATGACAATTTCGTGCTGCGTTCGCCGAAGGGCGCACACGGTCAGGTCTGCAGGGTGCGTCGAAAGACCGGTGGATGAAGCAGGGAATGTTCGCCAGAAGATGGTATTTGTCGATCATCGTCGACGAACGTCGCTCATTTTCGGCCATCAAGACTTCGTCTCTCGATGTGTCGACATCGACCGGAGACTGACTGCAGGTGGATTGGCGTGATCCGTAGAAGAACGTACCGGGGAAATCGGAGGTGCTTGGCGGCGGATTGCTCGAGGATGGCAGATGCCTGATCCGCGACCGTCTGCCGTCTGCCGTCTGCCGTCTGCCGTCTGCCGTCTGCCGTCTGCCGTCTGCCGTCTGCCGTCTGCCGTCTGCCGTCTGCCGTCTGCCGTCTGCCGTCTGCCGTCTGCCGTCTGCCGTCTGCCGTCTGCCGTCTGCCGCCTCAGTTCCGGCCGCATTGCGCCTGGCCAGCTCGCGCGCATTTCCGCCGCACCAATGCAAAAACCCCCGCCTTTCGGGCGGGGGTTTCTGGCTTAGGGAGCCTGACGATTACCTACTTTCACACGGGAATCCGCACTATCATCGGCGTAGAGTCGTTTCACGGTCCTGTTCGGGATGGGAAGGGGTGGGACCGACTCGCTATGGTCATCAGGCAAAGAGGGTTGTTGTGCTGGCTTCGCAGCACAACCAATCTTGGAAGAAGCAGTAATTTTGAGTTGTGTGTATCACACACGAGAATCCAACTTGTCGCTCTGGATCCTGCAGCCAGTGCTTGCGCACGGCGCCGATCTACAAGGCAGACTTGTTATAGGATCAAGCCTTACGGGCAATTAGTATCAGTTAGCTGAACGCATTACTGCGCTTACACACCTGACCTATCAACGTCCTGGTCTCGAACGACCCTTCAAGGGGATCTAGTCCCCAGGGATATCTCATCTTAAGGCGAGTTTCCCGCTTAGATGCTTTCAGCGGTTATCTCTTCCGAACATAGCTACCCGGCGATGCCACTGGCGTGACAACCGGTACACCAGAGGTTCGTCCACTCCGGTCCTCTCGTACTAGGAGCAGCCCCCTTCAAATATCCAACGCCCACGGCAGATAGGGACCAAACTGTCTCACGACGTTTTAAACCCAGCTCACGTACCTCTTTAAATGGCGAACAGCCATACCCTTGGGACCGGCTACAGCCCCAGGATGAGATGAGCCGACATCGAGGTGCCAAACACCGCCGTCGATATGAACTCTTGGGCGGTATCAGCCTGTTATCCCCAGAGTACCTTTTATCCGTTGAGCGATGGCCCTTCCATACAGAACCACCGGATCACTATGACCTGCTTTCGCACCTGCTCGACTTGTCGGTCTCGCAGTTAAGCACGCTTATGCCATTGCACTATCAGCACGATTTCCGACCGTACCTAGCGTACCTTCGTACTCCTCCGTTACGCTTTGGGAGGAGACCGCCCCAGTCAAACTGCCTACCATGCACTGTCCCCGACCCGGATCACGGGCCAAGGTTAGAACCTCAAACAAACCAGGGTGGTATTTCAAGGACGGCTCCACCGAAACTAGCGTTCCGGTTTCATAGCCTCCCACCTATCCTACACAGATCGGTTCAAAGTCCAATGCAAAGCTACAGTAAAGGTTCATGGGGTCTTTCCGTCTAGCCGCGGGTAGATTGCATCATCACAAACACTTCAACTTCGCTGAGTCTCGGGAGGAGACAGTGTGGCCATCGTTACGCCATTCGTGCAGGTCGGAACTTACCCGACAAGGAATTTCGCTACCTTAGGACCGTTATAGTTACGGCCGCCGTTTACCGGGACTTCAATCAAGAGCTTGCACCCCATCATTTAATCTTCCGGCACCGGGCAGGCGTCACACCCTATACGTCCACTTTCGTGTTTGCAGAGTGCTGTGTTTTTATTAAACAGTCGCAGCCACCAGTTTATTGCAACCCCTTCACCCTCTGCCCGCAGGGGCATCAAGCTACAAGGGCGTACCTTATCCCGAAGTTACGGTACCAATTTGCCGAGTTCCTTCTCCCGAGTTCTCTCAAGCGCCTTAGAATACTCATCTCGCCCACCTGTGTCGGTTTGCGGTACGGTCATCGTTAGACTGAAGCTTAGAGGCTTTTCTTGGAACCACTTCCAATTGCTTCGCTCCCTAAGGAGCTCGCGCCACACCCTTGAATCCTGCGCCCGGATTTGCCTAAGCGCCTTCTCCAATGCAGCGACCGGGACTTCCAACACCCGGACAACCTTCCGCGATCCGTCCCCCCATCGCATCTAACAATGGTGCAGGAATATTGACCTGCTTCCCATCAGCTACGCATTTCTGCCTCGCCTTAGGGGCCGACTCACCCTACGCCGATGAACGTTGCGTAGGAAACCTTGGGCTTACGGCGAGGGGGCCTTTCACCCCCTTTATCGCTACTCATGTCAGCATTCGCACTTCCGATACCTCCAGCACGCTTTTCAACGCACCTTCGCAGGCTTACGGAACGCTCTCCTACCATGCGTGCAAAGCACGCATCCGCAGCTTCGGTATATAGCTTAGCCCCGTTACATCTTCCGCGCAGGACGACTCGATCAGTGAGCTATTACGCTTTCTTTAAAGGGTGGCTGCTTCTAAGCCAACCTCCTGACTGTTTTAGCCTTCCCACTTCGTTTCCCACTTAGCTATATTTGGGGACCTTAGCTGGCGGTCTGGGTTGTTTCCCTCTTGACACCGGACGTTAGCACCCGATGTCTGTCTCCCGTGATTGCACTCTTCGGTATTCGGAGTTTGCTATGGCGGGGTAATCTGCAATAGACCCCCCAACCATGACAGTGCTCTACCCCCGAAGGTGAGACACGAGGCACTACCTAAATAGTTTTCGGAGAGAACCAGCTATTTCCAAGTTTGTTTAGCCTTTCACCCCTATCCACAGCTCATCCCCTAACTTTTCAACGTTAGTGGGTTCGGACCTCCAGTACGTGTTACCGCACCTTCATCCTGGCCATGGATAGATCACTTGGTTTCGGGTCTACGCCCAGCAACTGAACGCCCTATTCGGACTCGCTTTCGCTACGCCTGCCCTATACGGTTAAGCTTGCTACTGAACGTAAGTCGCTGACCCATTATACAAAAGGTACGCCGTCACCCCTTACGAGGCTCCGACTGTTTGTATGCATGCGGTTTCAGGATCTATTTCACTCCCCTCCCGGGGTTCTTTTCGCCTTTCCCTCACGGTACTGGTTCACTATCGGTCGATCACGAGTATTTAGCCTTGGAGGATGGTCCCCCCATCTTCAGACAGGATTTCACGTGTCCCGCCCTACTTGTCGTACACTTAGTTCTTTCATACTGTTTTCGCTACGGGGCTATCACCCGCTATGGCCGCACTTTCCAGAGCGTTCGCTAACAATACAAATAAAGAGTACAAGGCTCATCCCATTTCGCTCGCCACTACTTTGGGAATCTCGGTTGATTTCTTTTCCTGCGGTTACTTAGATGTTTCAGTTCACCGCGTTCGCTTCACATGGCCTATGTATTCAGCCATGGATACTCCAAAAGGAGTGGGTTTCCCCATTCGGACATCTACGGATCAAAGCTTGTTTGCCAGCTCCCCGTAGCTTTTCGCAGGCTACCGCGTCCTTCATCGCCTGTGATCGCCAAGGCATCCACCACATGCACTTGTTCGCTTGACCCTATAACGAGTCTGTCTCGTTACAGGTTGAGTTCTCGCGTTGTGCCGTATTCCAATTGAGTCAAACATAGAGTTCGAATCATCTTGAGATACATCGATACAATCACAACCCGGATAGCTTTCACGTCCATCTCAAGACGCTTCCGCTATCCAAATTACTTACTTCTTCCAGATTGTTAAAGAACGACAGCCGATACGTACTACGTATCACTCTGACTGGCTCAATCGCCAATGCAAAATTCTCGGTTCATCGCATGAACCAAGCCCTTAGCGTTGGTGATTGGTGGAGGCAGACGGGATCGAACCGACGACCCCCTGCTTGCAAAGCAGGTGCTCTCCCAGCTGAGCTATGCCCCCATTGAGTACAGATGACCTCAGGTGTGTTACCGCCAGACAATGGTGGGTCTGGTTGGATTCGAACCAACGACCCCCGCCTTATCAAGACGGTGCTCTAACCGACTGAGCTACAGACCCCTGAGTCTGTCTTTAATTTACAGCCGATAAGCGTGAGCGCTCAACTTTGCGAGATAGCTCTGGAAAGGAGGTGATCCAGCCGCACCTTCCGATACGGCTACCTTGTTACGACTTCACCCCAGTCATGAATCCTACCGTGGTGACCGTCCTCCTTGCGGTTAGACTAGCCACTTCTGGTAAAACCCACTCCCATGGTGTGACGGGCGGTGTGTACAAGACCCGGGAACGTATTCACCGCGGCATGCTGATCCGCGATTACTAGCGATTCCAGCTTCATGCACTCGAGTTGCAGAGTGCAATCCGGACTACGATCGGTTTTCTGGGATTAGCTCCCCCTCGCGGGTTGGCAACCCTCTGTTCCGACCATTGTATGACGTGTGAAGCCCTACCCATAAGGGCCATGAGGACTTGACGTCATCCCCACCTTCCTCCGGTTTGTCACCGGCAGTCTCCTTAGAGTGCTCTTGCGTAGCAACTAAGGACAAGGGTTGCGCTCGTTGCGGGACTTAACCCAACATCTCACGACACGAGCTGACGACAGCCATGCAGCACCTGTGCGCCGGTTCTCTTTCGAGCACTCCCACCTCTCAGCGGGATTCCGACCATGTCAAGGGTAGGTAAGGTTTTTCGCGTTGCATCGAATTAATCCACATCATCCACCGCTTGTGCGGGTCCCCGTCAATTCCTTTGAGTTTTAATCTTGCGACCGTACTCCCCAGGCGGTCAACTTCACGCGTTAGCTACGTTACTAAGGAAATGAATCCCCAACAACTAGTTGACATCGTTTAGGGCGTGGACTACCAGGGTATCTAATCCTGTTTGCTCCCCACGCTTTCGTGCATGAGCGTCAGTATTGGCCCAGGGGGCTGCCTTCGCCATCGGTATTCCTCCACATCTCTACGCATTTCACTGCTACACGTGGAATTCTACCCCCCTCTCTGCCATACTCTAGCCTGCCAGTCACCAATGCAGTTCCCAGGTTGAGCCCGGGGATTTCACATCGGTCTTAGCAAACCGCCTGCGCACGCTTTACGCCCAGTAATTCCGATTAACGCTCGCACCCTACGTATTACCGCGGCTGCTGGCACGTAGTTAGCCGGTGCTTATTCTTCCGGTACCGTCATCCCCCGACCGTATTAGGGCCAAGGATTTCTTTCCGGACAAAAGTGCTTTACAACCCGAAGGCCTTCTTCACACACGCGGCATTGCTGGATCAGGCTTTCGCCCATTGTCCAAAATTCCCCACTGCTGCCTCCCGTAGGAGTCTGGGCCGTGTCTCAGTCCCAGTGTGGCTGGTCGTCCTCTCAGACCAGCTACTGATCGTCGCCTTGGTAGGCCTTTACCCCACCAACTAGCTAATCAGCCATCGGCCAACCCTATAGCGCGAGGCCCGAAGGTCCCCCGCTTTCATCCGTAGATCGTATGCGGTATTAATCCGGCTTTCGCCGGGCTATCCCCCACTACAGGACATGTTCCGATGTATTACTCACCCGTTCGCCACTCGCCACCAGGTGCAAGCACCCGTGCTGCCGTTCGACTTGCATGTGTAAGGCATGCCGCCAGCGTTCAATCTGAGCCAGGATCAAACTCTTCAGTTTAAACCTGTTACTGTTTTCGGTTCAGTTAAGAACCGGTCGCTCACTCAAAGCTGACAGGAATATGAATCACTTCATAAACCTGACTTACTTTAGTGTGAGACTCTTGATACTTTCGCTATCTGATCCGAAGATCAGCTCGCTTCCATCAAGCGCCCACACTTATCGGCTGTTAATTTTTAAAGAGCAATCTGCGAGGAACTTCGTGTTTCCCGGCAGTGCTGCGTTTTCAGCAGCAGAGAAGCGAGATTATGAACCGTGTTTCGCAGTTCGTCAACAACTTTTTTACTACATCGTTGCGACTGCGGGGCTCAACTTCCTGTACCGCCGAGGCCCGTACCACCTGCCTCAACAGCACCGCTTCCCTTCCTCCCGCGCCGTGTTTCCGTTAGCGCGAAAGAGGCGTGATTCTATGCATCCATCGGCAATCGCGCAAGGGGTTTCTCAAAAAATATAAGGCCCCGCACGCTGCCGCGTGCGGGGCCTTATATAGAAGCCGTTTAACCGTCAGGCCGTGCGCACCTGGCGCGCGACGATCTCCATATAGTGATCGAGATCCGGCGTTACTTTTCCTTCCTCCCTTCGCCGTGTCGTCCCAGCGGCGCAGACGCAGGGCGTCCTCCGCGAACGGGCGCTGCAGGAACGCCGCCGTCTCCTCTTCACTGAAGATGCCGCCCTGCAACGCGAGGCTGCGCACCGAGTCCGGCGACAGGCTTTCCAAGTAGCCGGCGTCCGTGCGGCACAGGCAGCGCTTCGCGTCGACGTGCAGCCGGATCGGCTCCAGCACCGCGTCGGAAAACAGCGGCCGCAGGAACGGCAGCACGTAATACTGATGCAGATCGTCGATCCCGCGCGCGCTCGGCGTCTCGCCCTGGCGATTCAGCAGATGGCCGAGGTCGTGCAGGAACGCCGCCGCGACCAACGCTTCATCCGCGCCCGCCTCTTCCGCCAGCAAGGCGCTCTGCAACGCATGCTCGAGCTGCGTAACCGGTTCACCGCTATAGGCCACATGGCCATGCTCGCGATACAGCCCGTGGATCTCGTCCACTGTCAATGCCATCTGCTTACTCCCAAGGCAGCGAAAACGTCTTCAGGTTCGTGAAGCTCTTCATCGCCTCCTGAACGCCTTCCTTGTAACCGAGCCCCGAATCCTTGATCCCGCCGAACGGCGACAGTTCGATCCGGTATCCGGGCACTTCCCATACATTCACCGTGCCGACGTTCAGTTCGTTCACGAACCGCACGACCGCCGCCGTGCTGTCGGTACACACCCCCGACGACAGCCCGAACGCCGTTCCGTTGCTGATCCGGATCGCATCGTCGATCGTATCGAACGCGATCACCGGCGATACCGGCCCGAAGGTCTCCTCGCGCACGATCGTCATCGACGGATCGACGTTGTCGAGCACGGTCGGCGAATAGAGTGCGCCGCGCCGCACGTTGCCGGTCAGCAGGCGCGCGCCCTGCGCAACCGCCTCTTCGACACGCGCCTCGAACAGCCGCGCCGCCGCCTCGTCGATCACCGTGCCCATTTCATTTGCGGAGTCGAACGGATCGCCGTACTTCCATGCACGGGTCTTCTCGACGAGCAATTCGGTGAATGCGGGTGCGATCGAACGCTGCACCAGCATCCGCTTGACGGCCGTACAGCGCTGGCCCGAATTCCGGTACGAGCCGAGCACCGCCAGCGACGCCGCGCGTTCGAGATCGGCGTCGTCGAGGACGATCAGCGGATCGTTGCCGCCCAGCTCCAGCACGATGCGGCGGTAGCCGGCCCGTGCGGCAATCGCCTTGCCGATCGCCACACCGCCCGTGAACGTGATCAGCGACGCATGGGGATGCGTGACGAGTTCGTCCGCGATCTCGGCCGGATCGCCGGTCAGCACCTGCAGCATCGGCTCGGGCAGCCCGGCTTCGACCAGCAGGTCGGCCAGATAGAACGCCGACAGCGGCACCTTCTCCGACGGCTTCACGATCACGCGGTTGTTGGTCGCGATCGCCGGCGCGATCTTGTGCGCCACCTGGTTCATCGGATGATTGAACGGCGTGATCGCGACGATCACGCCGTCGAGCGGCTGCCGCTGCGAAAACACGCGCCGCGCCTTGCCGTGAGGCGTCAGGTCGCACGAGAAACTCTGCGCGTCGTCACGCAATGCCTCGATCGCCGCGAACTTCAGCACGTCGGCGACACGACCGATCTCGTAACGGGAGTCCTGCTTCGACAACCCGGATTCGAGCGTGATCAGGTCGGACGCTTCCTCGGTGCGTTCGCGCAGCAGCGCGGCCGCGCGTTCGAGGATCTGCGACCGCTCGTAGCGCGTGAGCTTCGGCCGGTAGGCCATCGCGTAGTCGAACGCCGCGCGCACGTCGTCGACGCTCGCAAGTGGCACCGTCCCGACGCGCGTGCCCGTGTACGGGTCCGTGACGTCGAGCGTACGTTCGCGCGTCGCGCGTGTACCGCACCAGCGCAATGCCTCCGCGCGAAACGCCGGATGATCTTGCCGGGGATGCGCCATCATGTCGTGACCCGGTTCAGCACGAAATCGAACACGTCGAAGTTGCGCGGGCGACGCGCAGGATCGTCCCGCTCGATACGCCGGTTGAACAGCAGCGGCACTTCCTGCTCCGACACGCCGCCGTGCGAACGCAGCGGCACCGTAAGGCCCGACAGGTCGTGTTCGCGCTCGCGCGTGCCGAGCGTCATGTCGCGACGGCCGATCACGACGAGATCGCCGATCCGGTCGGCCGGGAGTTCGAAACGTGCGGCGGCTTCCGCGTTGTCCAGCACGAGCTCGACACCGTCGAGGCCGCCGACGCGCCACATCGCTTCGGCCCGGTCGACACCTGGCGCCAGGTAGATCGTCGCAAACGAGCCGAGCGCGCCGTGGTGCACGACGTACGGGTCGGTGATCGGCAGGATCACGCGCGCAGCCTGCGCGCCGTACCAGCCGTCGAATGCGTCCTGCAGATAGATCACGTTCGGACGGCCCGTCGCAGGATCGTGCTTCGCGTTCATCCCGTGGTCGGCCGTGAGGCCGATCGCCCAGCCGAGCGCGTCGAGCTGCGCAAGGTAGCCGTCCATCATCGCGTAGAACGCGTTCGCGCCCGCACTGCCCGGCTCGCACTTGTGCTGTACGTAGTCGGTGGTCGACAGGTACATCAGGTCGACCTGGCGCGTCTGCGCGAGCCGCACGCCGGCCGCGAACACGAACTCGGACAGCGCCGCGCTGTAGACGTCCGGCGACGGCAGGCCGACCCAGTCGAGCACGTCGACGATCCCGTTTTCCGCGAGATTCGCCTGCGCGGCCTTCTCGGCCGAAAAGCAGATGCCGTTCAGTTGCCAGCCGAGCAGCCGGCGCAGCTTGTCCTTCGCGGTCACGACGGCCACCCGCGCGCCGGCGTCGGACGCCGCCGCAAGCAGCGTGCCGGCCCGCAGGTAGGCCGGGTCGTTCATCATCACTTCGGCGCCGCGCCCGCCGTCGGCGGCCGGATCCCAGAAATAGTTGCCGCAGATCCCGTGGACCGACGGCGGCACGCCACAGACGATCGACAGGTTGTTCGGGTTGGTGAAGGTCGGCACGACGCAATCGCCGCGCCACGCCGTGCCTTCCGCGATCATCCGGCCGATGAACGGCGCGACGCCCGCTTCCACTGCCCGTTCGAGATAGTCGTACTCGCAGCCGTCGACGCAGACGACGACGGTCGGCTCGACCGGCAGCCGGTAGCGCCGGCCGTTGACGTCGACCGAGCGACCCGCAAGCCCCGTCGAGGTGCCGGCCGCCGACGCGTCACCGGGTTGGCGCAATGCGAACGCGGCGTTCATGATGCCGCCCGCTTGCCGCGCGGCACGCGCGCAGCGATCAGCAGCAGCGCCGCGAGCGACGCGCCGAGCATCAGCAGCGACAGCGCCGATGCCGGAAGGTAGTAACCGCGCTCCACCTGGCCGATCACGACGATCGGCACCGTCGCGAAGCCCGGCGGATACACCGTCAGCGTCGCGCCGAGCTCGCCGAGCGACAACGCGAAGCCGAGTGCGAGGCTCGCGCGCAGCGCCGGCACGAGCTGCGGCAGCAGCACGCGGCGCAGCACCATCGCGGGCGGCGCACCGAGGCTCGCCGCGGCTTCGCGCAGCACGGTCAGTTCCGGACGCAACGCGGCGGCCGCGCAGCGATAGCAGAACGGCAGGATCAGCGCGAGCTGCACGAGCACGACGATCGCCGCCGAGCTCGACAGGTCGAGCGGCTTCTGGTGATACGCGATCAGCACCGCGAGCCCGAGCACGACGCTCGGCACACCGTTCGGCACCATCACGAGCGCGTCGACCACTGCGCCGAGGCCACGCCGGTCGCGCCCTTCGAGCGCCAGCGCGAGCCACAGCCCGAGGATCGTGCCGATCGCCGATACGCCGAAGCCGATTTCGAGGCTCGTCAGCAGCGCGTCGTACTCCGGCGACCCGAGCCGTTCGAACCAGCGCAGGCTGTAGCCGGCCGGCAAGATCGTGCCCGACCACTGGGTCGACACGCTCGACAGCGCGACGACGACGACCGGCAGCACGAACAACCAGAAGCATGCGAATGCGGCCAGCGCGAGCGCGGCACGCGACGCATGCTTGAGCAGCGCGTCGCTCCAGCCGATCTGGTGGCGCGGCACGGCTTGCCCGATTCGAAATTCAGCGGACATCGTTCCCTCCCGTCGCACGCCGGTTCACCCGGCGATAAACCGCATACAGTGCCAGCGACAACGCCAGCATCACGACCGCGCCGGCCGACGCGGTCGGCAAATCGAGATCGACGGTCGCGCTGCTGTAGATCGCGACCGGCAGCGTGACGAGCCGCGCGCTGCCGAGCACGAGCAGAATCCCGAACTCGTTCAGCGTCAGCAGAAAGCACAGCACGGTGCCGGCGGCGATACCCGGCCACGCGATCGGCAGCACGACGCGACGCGCGAGCATCCAGCCGGGCGCGCCGAGGCTGCGCGCGGCTTCGATCAGACGCAGGTCGAGCGTCGCGAACGACGCGAGCGTCGGCCGCACGACGAACGGCGTATAGAACACGGTCTGCGCGAGAATCACGCCGCCGATGCCGAACAGGAAATCGAGCGGCGGGTTCTCGAGATGGAACAGGTGCTGCAGCGCGATGCTGATCGACCCTTGCGAGCCGTACAGGAAGATCAGCGTGAACGCGACGAGGAACGACGGGAACGCGACGTACAGCTCCAGGAAGCGCGTGACGAGCGAGGCGCCCGGGAACGGCCTGAAGAACAGCAGCGCGGCCAGCAGCACGCCGAGCACCGACGCGGTGCCGGCGCTCGCGAACAGTACGCCGAGCGTCGTCATCAGCACGCTGCGCGTATCGGGGTTGCCGAAGAAGGTACGGTACGCGGCGAAACTCAGCCCGTGATCGCCCGACACGCTCAGCAGCACGAGCCGCACCAGCGGATAGACGACGAGCGGGCCGAGCACGACGATCGCGAGCGCGGCCAGGTGCAGGTCGCCCATGCGCTTGCGCCGCCGCGCGGCGGCAGCGTGCGCGGCGGCCGACGCGAGCACGTGCGGCGGCAGGCCGGCTTCAGGGCTCGATAAGGACGACATCGTCTGCCTCGCATTGCAGGGACACGCGCGCACCGCGCTCGGGGGCCGCGCCGCGGCCGCGTTGCATCGTGACGCGCACGGGTTCGTCGGGCGCCGCGTCGATCACGACCGCGATCGACAGGTCCGCGCCCTGCCATTCGACGGACGCCACCGTGCCGTGCAGGCCGCCGGCCGCCGGCGGCATCACGGTCAGGCGCTCGGGGCGCACGCACGCGACCTTGCCGCGCACGTCGTGGCGCGGATCGCCGAGCGGGAAGATCACATGCGGCGGCAGCAGGTTCGCCGGGCCGAGATAGCGTGCGACGTAGCCGTCCTGCGGCGCGTCGTACAGCTGCTGCGGCGTGCCGAGCTGCGCGATGTGGCCGTCGCGCATCAGCAGCGCGCGGTCGGACAGCACGAGGGCGTCGTCGCGGTCGTGCGTCACGCAGACGACGGTCAGGTTCGGCAGGCGCTCGTGCAGCGCCTTCAGTTCGCTGCGCACCGAGGCGCGCAGGTTGGCGTCGAGCGCCGACAGCGGCTCGTCGAGGAGCAGCACGTCCGGCTCGATCACGAGCGCGCGCGCCAGCGCGACGCGCTGCTGCATCCCGCCCGACAGCTGCGCGGGCAGATGATGGCCCGCATCGCCGAGCTGCACGAGCTTCAGCGCGTCGGCGACGCGGCGCGTCACTTCCGACGACGCCATGCCGCGTGCGCGCAGCCCGAATGCGACGTTCTCGAACACCGACAGGTGCGGGAACAGCGCGTAATTCTGGAACAGCAGACCGAGGTTGCGCTTGTGCGGCGGCGCATAGGTCAGGTCACGTCCGGCAACGGTCAGCGTGCCGGTCAGGCCGTCGGCCTTCACGAACCCGGCGATGAAGCGCAGCAGCGTGGTCTTGCCGCAGCCGCTCTTGCCGAGCACGGTCAGAAATTCACCGGCACCGATCGACAGCGACAGATCTTCCAGCACCGTGCGTGCGCCGTAGCGCACGCTCAGGTGTTCGATCTGCACGCCGCCCGGCGCGCCGGACCGCAGCGTCGCGTGCGGTTCGGCGGCGCCGAATGCGCCGGGATGGGTCAGGGTGGTTTCCACCGGGTTCATCCTCTTGCTCACTAATACAGGCGGCGTGCGCCGATCACTTCGGCTTGACGACGTCGAGCTGCTTGCCCGAGCTGCCGATCACGTCCTTCTTCCAGCGCTCGATCCACACCGGCTTCTTCGCCATCACCTGGGTCCAGTCGACCGGGATCAGCTTCACGCCCGCGATCGCCTTCTTGACCGCTTCGCCGTTCTTGCCGGCCAGCGGCACGTCCGTGCGGCCCGGGATGCCGTACATGTCCGGCACCTTCGACTGCACGTCCGTCGACATCAGGTAGTCGATCAGCTTCTTGCCGGCGTCCTGGTTCGGGCCGCTCTTGATCAGGCCGATGCCGTACGGGAGCTGGAACGTGGTCGGCTGGTCGCCATCCTTCGCCGCCAGGAAGATCGGCTTGACGGACAGCGCGCCGTGTTCGGCGTCGTCGAGGTCCATCTGCAGGTCGCCGTTCGCGACGCTGATTTCGTTACGCGAGAGCAGCACGTTCAGGTAGCCCGTGCCCTTGGTGTGGAACTTCACGCTCTGCGACAGCTTCGCGAGGTAGTCGAACGCCTTGTCCTCGCCCATCAGCGACGTCGTCAGGATCAGCACGGCCATCCCGTCGCCGGCCGTGGCCGGGTTCGAGTACGCGACCTTGCCGGCGTAGGCCGGCGACAGCAGGTCGGCGAACGTCTTCGGCTGGTTCTTCACGACGTCCGGGTTGATCGCGAACGAGAAGTAGTTGTTCACGAAGGTCGCCCACGTGCCGTCTTCCGCCTTCGCGATGGCCGGCACGTTCTTGTAGTTCACGCTCTGGTACGGCTGCAGCAGGCCCATCTGGCCGGCTTGCTGGATGAACGGCGGCAGCGTGACGATCACGTCGGCCTTCGGCGAATTCTTCTCGATGTTCGCGCGGTTCACGACCTCGCCGCTACCTGCCGTCACGATGTTGACCTTGACGCCTTCCTTCTTCTCGAAGGCCGGCAGCACATCGCGATAGAGGTTCTCGAGACCGTCCGCCGTATACAGCACGACCGCGCTCGCCGCATGCGCGGGCAACGCGGCGCCCATCAGGCCGGCGACGCTGGCGGCCAGCGCAAGCTTGCGGAACGCGCCGGCAGCGGCGCGCGAGGAATTCTGCAGTGTCATCTCACTTCTCCGTAGGCGGAACACCAAACGGCCGGGGCACGATCCGGCTCTCCTGTTATCTCCGGGCAGGCCGATCGACGGCCCGCCTCGCCGCCGCGCTGCGGTTGGTTTCGCGCGGCAACCGAAGGATCACAGCGTTCGATGACAAACCCGTGACGAATGCCACAATTTCCAAAAAATGACACATTTTGCCAATATCATGCAAGTCATTCAGAAATGCCGCCCGGCGTTTCGTTCGACCTCTGCTGGAGAAAAACCATGTCCGACCCGATTCTGCTCACGCCCGGCCCGCTCACCACGTCCGCCACAACCCGCCACGCAATGCAACATGACTGGGGCTCGTGGGATGCCGCTTTCAATCAACTGACGGCCAGTGTTTGCGCCGACCTCGTCGCGATCGCGAAAGGTGGCGACGAGTACGTGTGCGTACCGATGCAGGGCAGCGGCACGTTCTCGGTCGAAGCCGCGCTCGGCACGCTGGTGCCGCGCGACGGCGTCGTGCTGGTGCCCGACAACGGCGCGTATTGCGCCCGCATCCTGAAGATCCTCGGCCGGCTCGGCATCGACGCGATCGCGTTGCCGTTCGGCGAGGACGCGGCCGTCGACGCGGCGGCGGTCGAGGCCGCATTCGCGCGCGAGCCGCGCATCACGCACGTCGCACTCGTGCATCTGGAAACGAGCGCCGGGATCCTGAATCCGCTCGATGCGATCGCAGCCGCGTGCCGGCGCCACGGCAAGCGGCTGATCGTCGACGCGATGAGCTCGTTCGGCGCATTGCCGATCGCGCTCGCGGACAGCGGCATCGATGCGCTGGTCTCGGCGAGCGGCAAATGCCTCGAAGGCGTGCCGGGGATGGGGTTCGCGATCGTGCGGCGCGACGCGCTCGACGCGAGCGAAGGCAACTCGCCGTCGCTCGCGCTCGACCTCCACGACCAGTACGCGTACCTGCGCAAGACGGGCCAGTGGCGCTTCACGCCGCCGACGCACGTGATCGCCGCGCTGCGCGCCGCGCTCGACCAGTACCTCGCCGAAGGCGGGCAGCCGGCGCGTGGTGCGCGCTACGTGGACAACTGCCGGACACTGGTCGAATCGATGCGCGCGCTCGGCTTCGTGCCGTTCCTCGACGCGAGCGTGCAGGCGCCGGTGATCGTCACGTTCCATGCGCCCGACCATCCGGCCTACGATTTCCGCCGCTTCTACGACGCGGTGCGCGACGCGGGCTTCATCCTGTATCCGGGCAAGCTCACGCAGCTCGAGACGTTCCGCGTCGGCTGCATCGGCGCGATCGATTCGGGCGATATCCGGCGCGCGGTCGCGGCGATCGCGCAAGCCGTCGAATCGCTCGGCATCGCCGTGCAGCGCGCGTAAGCGCCGTGCGCCGACCGCAATGCTGGCCGGCGCGTGCACACAAAAAAGCCCGGCGGCCGATTGGCCGCCGGGCTAACGCACTGGATGTGCGTGGAGGCGGTGCTTACAGCTCGATCCGCTTGATATCGCCGACGACGAAGATGTACGACAGCGCACCGATCAGCGCGATCACGCCGATGAACACCAGCGCACCGACGAACGAGCCGGTCGACGCGACGATGAAACCGACGACCAGCGGCGTGACGATGCCCGCGAGGTTCGCCGCGAAGTTGAAGATGCCGCCCGTCACGCCGAGCAGGCCGTCCGGCGCGATGTCCGACACGAGCGTCCAGCCGAGCGCGGCCATCCCCTGCGCAAAGAAGGCGACCGACATGATCGCGATCACGGCTTCGTTGCTCTTCACGTAGTTCGCAAGAATGATCGTCGACGCGAGCAGCAGGCCCGCGATGATCGGCAGCTTGCGCGCGAGGTTCGCGGACTTGCCGCGGCGCAGCAGCCAGTCGGAGAAGATCCCGCCGAACATCACGCCGACCGACGCGGCGATGAACGGCATCACCGCGAAGAAGCCAATCTTCAGCCAGCCCATGTGGCGCTCGGTGGCGAGGTAGGTCGGGAACCAGGTCAGGAAGAACACGAGCGTCGAATTGCCGGCGAACTGGCCGAGGCAGATGCCCGCGAGCTGGCGCTTCTTCAGCAGTTTGCCGGCCATCGCCCAGCTGAACGACTTCTGCTCGCCCTTGCCGCCTTTTTCGCCGTCCTTGCGCGCGCCGTGCACGAGACCGCCGCCCGCCTCGATATACGCAAGCTCCTCCGAGTTCGCGCCCGGATGGTTGCGCGGCTCGTGATAGAACTTCCACCAGACCAGGCCGAACACGATGCCGACCGCACCGACGACCCAGAACAGCGAGCGCCAGCCGAACGCACCCATCAGCGCGAACAGCACCGGGCTGAAGAACGCAAGACCGATGTATTCGCCGACGGTATAGGTGCCCGTCGCCATCGCGCGTTCGTTCTGCGGGAACCACGTCGCGACGACGCGGCTATTGGTCGGGAAGCACGGCGCTTCAGCGACGCCGAGCCCGAGGCGGCACGCAAGCAGCGTCGCGATGCCCGGCACGAAACCCTGCAGGAACGTGCACAGCGACCACAGCGTCATCGACCAGTAATAGGTAACCTTGCTGCCGAAGCGGTCGAGAAACAGGCCGCCGGGCACCTGCGCCGCCACGTACGTCCACGAAAACGCGGAGAACATGATGCCCATCACGGCCGCGTTGATGCCGAGCTCCTTGGTGAGCTGCGGCGCAGCCACCCCCAGCACGGTGCGGTCGAGATAGTTGATCATCGTGCCGATCGCGAGCAGCGCGAGAATCTTGTAGCGCGCCGAGGTGCGCCGGACCGTGCCGGCCTGCGCCGGCGCGGCGCTCGTGTGGGTGGTGTGCTGCATGGTCGTCTCCTGGTCTCTTTCTGTAAGGGGTCAGCGCGCGACGAGCGACTGAAAGTGATCGAACATCCGCTCGGCGTCGGGCGTGCGTCCGGTGAAGATCTCGAACGCGTCGACGGCCTGGTAGACGGCCATCCCGCCGCCCGGCAGCGTGGCGCAGCCGGCCGCGCGCGCGGCGTGGATCAGTTCGGTTTCGAGCGGGAAATACACGATGTCGGCCACCCACATGCCCGCGTGGAGCAGCTCGGCCGGCAGCGGCAGACCCGGATGCTTGGCCATGCCGGTCGGCGTGGCGTGGATCAGGCCCGTCGCGGCGCGCATCGCGGCCGCGAGATCGCCGCCCGGCACGACCCGCGCGGCGGGGAAGCGCTGCTGCAGTTCGGCCGCGAGCGCGGCGGCACGCGCGCCGTCGACATCGAAAATCGTCAGTTCGGCCGCGCCCATCTGCAGCGCCGCGTGCGCCACGGCCGCACCGGCGCCGCCCGCGCCGAGCTGGACGATGCTGTCGAGCCTGGCGTCGGGCAACCCACGGCGAAACGATTTCGCAAAACCCGACCAGTCGGTGTTGTGCCCGATCCGCTTGCCGTCCTTGAACAGCACGGTGTTCACCGCGCCGAGCGCACGCGCGTCGTCCGACAGCGCGTCGAGGTGTTCGATCACGCGCTGCTTGCACGGGTGCGTGATGTTCAGCCCGTTGTAGCCCATCCGCTGGGCGGCATCGAGCAGTTGCGGCAGTGCGTCGACGGTCAGGCCGAGCGCGTCGAGATCGATGCGCCGGTACACGTAGCCGAACCCCTGGCGGAAACCTTCTTCCTCGTGCATCGCGGGCGACAGCGAACCGCCGATGCCCTGGCCGATCAGGCCGATCAGAAACGACGGGCGGCTCATCGTGCGGCTCCCTGCGCAAACAGCGTCGCCAGACGCTGCAGCGCGAACACGTAGCCTTCGGTGCCGCAGCCGCAGATCACGGCTTCGGCAACCGCCGACACATAGGAATGGTGGCGGAACGCCTCGCGGCGATGCACGTTCGAGATATGGACTTCGATCACGGGCTTCGCGATCGCGGAAAGCGCGTCGGCCAGCGCGACCGACGTATGCGTATAGGCAGCCGGGTTGATCACGATGCCGTCCGTATCGAGGCGCGCGGCATGCAGCCAGTCGATCAGCTGATGCTCGGCGTTCGACTGGCGGAACTCGATTTCCAGCCCGAGCGCTTCGGCCGCCGTACGGCAGCGCTGCTCGACGTCGGCGAGCGTTTCCGCGCCGTAGATATGGGGCTCGCGCGTCCCCAGGAGGTTCAGGTTCGGGCCGTTCAGCACCAGCACCTTGTGCTTGCTCATGGTGATTCTGCTCCTAAAACAGGGGCGGACCGTGACCGGCATCGCCCCGAAAACATCGGAATTTGGCGCTAGTGTGCGCCCGTGAAAGCGCGCTGTCTTTTCGGGTTTTCGCTAATTTGTACCACCTAGTTAGTTTGTACAATACACGCCACTACCCCAGTAAATTCGGGGTATGGCGTTCGCCCTGGACTCAACGACTGGTTCATTCAGGGCCGGTTCGGCCGACGCCATGCCCCGCTCACCCGCAGGAATCGCCATGCAGCGCTCGATCGCAACCGTGTCACTGTCCGGCACGCTCGCCGAGAAACTCGCCGCCATCCAGGCCGCGGGCTTCGACGGCGTCGAAATCTTCGAAAACGACCTCGTCTACTTCGACGGATCGCCGGCGGACGTCCGACGCATGGCCGCCGACCTCGGCCTCGACATCGTGCTGTTCCAGCCGTTTCGCGACTTCGAGGGCGTCAGCGCGGCCCAGCTCGCGCGCAACCTCGACCGGATCAAGCGCAAGTTCGACGTGATGCACGCGCTCGGCACCGACCGCATCCTCGTCTGCAGCAATGTGTCGGCCGACACGATCGCGGACGACGGGCTGCTCGTCGACCAGCTCGGCGCACTCGCCGAAGCGGCGCGGCAGGCCGGCGTGGTCGCCGCGTACGAAGCGCTCGCCTGGGGCCGCGTCGTGAAGCGGTACGGCCATGCGTGGAAACTCGTGAATGCCGTGAACAGTCCGCACCTCGGCCTTGCGCTCGACAGCTTCCATACGCTGTCGCTCGACGATTCGCCGGACGCGATCGCCGACATCCCCGGCGACCGGATCGCGTTCGTGCAGATCGCCGACGCGCCGAAGCTCGCGATGGACGTGCTCGAATGGAGCCGCCACTACCGCTCGTTTCCGGGCCAGGGCGATTTCGACCTCGCGCGCTTCACCGCGCGGGTGATCGAGTCGGGCTACACGGGGCCGCTGTCGCTGGAGATCTTCAACGACGGCTTCCGCGCCGCGCCGACCACGGCCACCGCCGCCGACGGCCATCGCTCGCTGCTCTATCTGGAAGAACTGACGCGCGAGCGGCTCGCGCAGGACGGCCGCGCGCCGGCCGCCGGCCAGCCGCTGTTCGCGCCGCCGGCGCCGCCCGCGCACGTCGGGTTCCAGTTCATCGAATTCGCGGTGGACGCGCAGGCGGCGGCAACCGTCGGCGAATGGCTCGGCCGGATGCGCTTCCGGCTCGCCGGCCGGCATCGCTCGAAGGACGTGACGCTGTTCCAGCACGGTGCCGCGTCGATCGTGCTGAACGCAGAGCGCGACTCGTTCGCCGACGCGTTCTTCCAGCAGCACGGGCTGTCGCTGTGTGCATCGGCATTCCGCGTCGACGACGCGGAAGTGGCGTTCGAGCGCGCGGCCGGCTTCGGTTATGCGCCGTTCTCCGGCCGCGTCGGGCCGAGCGAACGCGTGCTGCCGAGCGTAAAGGCGCCGGACGGCAGCCTCGAGTATTTCGTCGACGAAGCGCCGAACGCGCCGACGCTGTACGAATCGGACTTCGTGCTGACCGACATCGACGGCCCGAGCGAAGTCGGTCCGCTGACGGGCATCGACCATGTGTGCCTCGCGCTGCCGGCCGACGCGCTCGACACGTGGATCCTGTTCTTCAAGACGGCATTCGGCTTCGAGGCCGAGCGCAGCTGGCTCGTGCCCGACCCGTACGGGCTGATGCGCAGCCGCGCGGTGCGCAGCGCCGACGGCTCGGTGCGGATCGCGCTGAACGCGTCGGTCGACCGTCATACGGCCGTCGCCGAATCGCTCGACCGGTACCACGGCACGGGGCTGAACCACGTCGCGTTCCGCACGGACGACATCGTGAAGACGGTTGCCGCGTTCGCGGCCGACGGCGTACCGTTCCTGCGCATTCCGCCCAATTACTACGACGATCTTGCCGCGCGTTACGCGCTGCCGGACGAGCTGATCGACACGCTGAGTGCGCACCACCTGCTGTATGACCGCGACGAGCACGGCGGCGAATTCCTGCACGCGTACACGGAACTGGTCGACAACCGCTTCTCGCTCGAAATCGTCGAGCGGCGCGGCGGATACGACGGCTACGGCGCGACGAACGCGGCCGTGCGGCTCGCCGCGCAGGCACAGCGCAAGAAATAAGGGAAGGAAGCGAATCGGGCATCGCGGGCCGAACCGTGGACGGGATCCGCGGTTGATTCAAAGGGCCGCATCCCGCGCGCACCATCGTGGTGAATTGGACGGCCGCGGACCAGCCCGCGCGGCTGACCGCGATCGGGCCGGGAGCCGCGCCGCGCATGGCGTTACATCCCGTAACCCGTACCGCAGCGCAGCATCCTGCCGCCCGCCACGGTTTTAAGAATCGCTTAAGTCTTCGACGGCACCATCCGCAACCAGTACCCGATGGTTATCTCGAAAAGGAGGAAAGCGATGAGCGCCGTAGAAGCACCCGCGGGCCGCCCGGCCGCGCCCCCTGCAAAGAAGACGATGCTGCGCCGCCTGCTCAGTCATCATGAAATCGCGACGCTGCTCGTGCTGCTGCATGCACCGATCGGCGCAAACGCCAAACCCGAACTGCCTGCGCTGCAGGAAGCCGGTCTCGTCGAGATGGTCAAGCTCGACCCCGATACGGCCCCGAGCTTCCGGCTGACCGAAGACGGCACGGCCGTCCTGAAAGGGCTCGGCTACCGCTGAGCCGCCGTTTTCACGGCATCCCCGTTTCCTGCAGTACCCCGCAGTACCTCGCAGTACCCCGATCCCTGCGATGCGCCGGCCCGGCCGGCGAATCGCGTCACCCTGCCCGCTCCTGCAACATCAACCGGTATTCCGTCGGCGTCACGCCGACCGTTGCCTTGAACTGGCGCGTGAACGCGCTGTGATCCGTATAGCCGCATAGCGCCGCGACGTCAGTGACCTTGTCGTGCGTAACGAGCAGCGCGGTGGCCGCATCGAGCCGCGTCTTCAGCAGCACCTGGCGCGGCGTCAGGTGGAACACCTTGTGGAAGTAGCGTTCGAGCTGCGCGACCGACATCCCGGCCATCTGCGCGAGATGCTTGAGGTTCAGCGGCTGCACGTAGTGATCCTGGATGTGCTGGACCACGTCGGCGAGCCGGCTGTACGCCGGGTGCGATCCCTCGTGCGCCTTCAGGTCGCGCGAGATGCCCGCGAGGCCGACCACCCTGCCCGCGGCGTCGCGCAGCGGCTCCTTGCAGGTCAGGCACCAGCCCGGCTGGCGGCCGGGATACAGGTGCAGCTCGAGCTGATCCGTCAGTTGCTGGCCAGCGTTGATCGTCGCCATGTCCTGCTCGAAATAGCTGCGGCCGAAGCGGCGCGGAAATACTTCGTCGGCGGTCTTGCCGAGCAGGTCGCGCTTGTCCTTGTAGCCGCAGCGCATCGCCAGCGTGCGGTTGACGATCGCGTAGCGGCCGCTCGCATCCTTCACGAAGAACGCGACGTCCGGCAGCGCATCGAACACCGGTTCGAGCATGCGGAAGTGCGCGAGCATCGCGCCGAGATCGGCGTTGTCGGGCTGGTAGCGCAACGGTTCGGACAGGCTCATGGGCGGTACGGCAAGCAAGGTCGTCATCCCGGCAACCGCGAAGCGAGTGGCAGATGACGTCGATTATAGAAGCGCCCCTTCGATCGCGGCGCGCCGGATGCGGGACGGTCAGGCAGACGGACAGTCGCATCGCACATCATGATCGGCAAGCATCGGTTCGCGATACAGGTTGCGCGCGCAACCACTGCGACACGCGTGAGCGATCGGCCACGGTTACGCCTTCGCTTGCTGCCGGCGTGCCGCGCCGACGTTCAGGCAACACGCCGCCGAATCCGCCATCCTAAAAATGCGGACGCCTCGCGTCTTGGCGCGATTGCGCATTCGGCGTGACGATTTCGGCATATATCAGGGTTATCGACGATATGCCGATATCGTCGCCGGCTGCGCACCGAACGCGCAAGACGCCCGCATTTTCGCTACCTAGACTTTGCTTCACGGTCACGAGACGACATCCCGCCGCTGCAGCAATCGGCACGCACGGCCCGCCGCACCCGCCGTCGCGCACGCCGATTCCGGCACAGCACGGGCGGCACGCTGCGAACCTGCACCGCCATCGCATCGGTCTGCCGACCGATACGTCTCGCCCGGTTTACCGGCGCCGGCCCGCATGCCGGCGGCGGCCCAACCACGCCATCAAGGGGAAGTGAAAGTGAAGCTGAAGGTATCGCACGTCGCGCTGGCCGTTGCCGGCGCACTGTCGGGCGCGCACGCCATCGCCGCCGACGTCGTCAAGATCGGTTTCGCCGCACCGCTGACCGGCCCGCAGTCGAATTACGGCACGGACATGCAGAAGGGCGTGCAGCTCGCGATCGCCGATTTCAACGCGACGCATCCGACGATCGGCGGCAAGCCCGTCACGTTCCAGCTCGACTCGCAGGACGACCAGGCCGACCCGCGCACCGGCACGACCGTCGCGCAGCGGCTGATCGACGACAACGTCCGCGGGATCATCGGCCACTTCAACTCGGGCACCAGCATTCCGGCATCCGACCTGTACGATCGCGCCGGGCTGCCGCAGATCTCGATGGCGACGTCGCCGCAATACACGGCGCGCGGCTACAAGACGACCTACCGGCTGCTGACGAGCGACGCGCAGGCCGGCCGCATCGTCGGCACGTACGCGGTGAAGACGCTGCGTTTCAAGCGCATCGCGATCATCGACGACCGCACGGCCTACGGCCAGGGCATCGCCGACGAATTCGCGAAGGCCGTCGAGGCCGCGGGCGGCACGATCATCAAGCGCGACTTCACGAACGACAAGGCGCTCGATTTCTCCGCGATCCTGACCAACCTCAAGGGGATGAACCCGGACGCGATCTTCTACGGCGGCGGCGACGCGCAATCGTCGCCGATGATCCGCAAGATGCGCCAGCTCGGGATGAAGTCGGCATTCGTGACGGGCGAGATGTCGCGCTCGCCGACGTTCCTGAAGGTGGGCGGCGAAGCGGCCGAAGGCGCGATCGTCTACATGGGCGGGCTGCCAAAGGAAAAGATGCCGGGCTTCTCCGGCTACGCGGCACGCTACAAGGCGCGCTTCAACGAAGACGTGATCACCTACTCGCCGTACTCGTATGACGGCACGATCGCGCTGCTCACCGCGATGAAGGACGCGAACTCGACCGATCCGAAGGTGTACACGCCGTATCTCGGCAAGGTGTCGGTCAAGGGCGTGTCGGCCCCGAGCATCGCGTACGACCCGAAGGGCGACCTCAGGGATGCGCCGGTGACAATCTATAAGGTTGAACACGGCGCGTTCAAGCCGGTCGATACGATCGCCGGCAACTGAGCCGGCTGATCCGCAACCTCCCTCTCGCACGGCGCGCGGGCGGCTCACCGGCCGCCCCGCCGCACACGCTTCGGCTGCGTGGTTCGAAGCCCGCCTCGGCACGCACTCGCGCGCAGGCATTTCGCGCTCCTGTAGAATCCCCCAACCCGCTTTGACGCTTCGTCTCCGCCGCGCCCCATCCCGGTGCGGCGGCGCGTGTTTCGTGCCTCACCCGGCACGCGGCACGCTTCGACGATGCAAGCCGCGCCTTGTCAGTCCATGCCGATAGCGGGCCCTGGAGACGCAGCACCGACAACAACATTCGAAAACCGATCGTCCTGACCATGCAAGCTTCCGAATTGAGCGGCGTGCCTCGCGCCGCCGAACGCGCGCTCACGCGCAGCGACTACAAGACCCTTGGCCTTGCCGCACTCGGCGGCGCCCTCGAGTTCTACGACTTCATCATCTTCGTGTTCTTCGCGCCGGCGATTGGGCAACTGTTCTTCCCGCACGACATTCCCGACTGGCTGCGCCAGTTGCAGACGTTCGGCATCTTCGCGGCCGGCTATCTCGCGCGCCCGCTCGGCGGCGTGATCATGGCGCACTTCGGCGACCTGTTCGGCCGCAAGCGGATGTTCACGCTGAGCGTGCTGATGATGTCGGTGCCGACGCTGCTGATGGGCCTGCTGCCGACCTACGACTCGATCGGCATCCTCGCACCGGTGTTGCTGCTGCTGTTCCGCGTACTGCAGGGCGCGGCCGTCGGCGGCGAAGTGCCGGGCGCGTGGGTGTTCGTGTCCGAGCACGTGCCGTCGCGCCACATCGGCTATGCGTGCGGCACGCTGACGGCGGGCCTCACGGCCGGCATCCTGCTCGGCTCGCTCGTCGCCGCCGGCATCAACAGCCGCTACTCGGCCGCCGAAGTCGGCGCGTTCGCGTGGCGCATCCCGTTCCTGCTGGGCGGTGTGTTCGGGCTGTTCTCCGTGTACCTGCGCCGCTGGCTGCACGAAACGCCGGTGTTCGCCGAGATGAAGGCGAAGAAGGCGCTCGCGGCCGAGATTCCGCTGAAGGCCGTGCTGCGCGACCACGGCCGCGCGGTGATCGTGTCGATGCTGCTCACGTGGATGCTGTCGGCCGCGATCGTCGTCGTGATCCTGATGACGCCCGCGCTGCTGCAGAAGCAGTTCCACCTGACGCCCGCGACGACGCTGTTCGCGAACAGCGTCGCGACGCTGTGCCTGACGGTCGGCTGCATCACCGCGGGTTCGCTCGCGGGCTGGATCGGCGCGAAGCGCGTGCTCGCCATCGGCGGCCTCGGGCTCGCCGCGTGCTACTACCTGCTGTTCGTGCAGGTCGCGGCCGACGCATCGACGCTGCCGCTCTACTACGGGATCGCGGGCTTCATGGTCGGCACGATCGGCGCGGTGCCGTTCGTAATGGTCAAGAGCTTCCCGGCCGTCGTGCGCTTCTCGGGCATCTCGTTCTCGTACAACGTCGCCTACGCGATCTTCGGCGGTCTCACGCCGGTGATCGTGTCGCTGATGATGAAGTCGAATCCGCTCGCGCCGGTCGTGTACGTCGCGGCGATCTGCGTGCTCGGCGCGATCGCCGTGCAGTTCTCGAAGGATGCGAAGGACGTGAAGGACGCACACTAAGCGGAACGCCGGCGCCGGCGCCCGTTCCATGAACAAAGGGCCGAATCCCGCGGGATTCTGCCCTTTTCTTTTTGCTTCAGCGTAACGGTGCGCGTGCGATCAGCGCAGGCCGCCGTACGACGAACTCGGCCGGCGCAGGCCATCGATACTCGCGCCGCCGGCGCCGGTCACGTACAGCAGCAGGAACCCGCCGGCGATCGCGATGTTCTTCCAGAAATGGATCACCATGTCGTGCTGGACCGCAGCGTCGGTCGCGTCCCAGAAATTGTGTCCAACCATGGCGGTCGCGACCGTGTAGAACGCCATCAGCAGCGCCAGCGGCTTCACCTTGTAGCCGACGATCAGCAGCAGCCCGCCGAGCGCCTCGATCGTGACGACGATCGGCCCGATCACCTGCGGATACGGCACGTTCAGCCCGTGCAGGTAGCCAACGAAATCGCTGTAGCCGAGCAGCTTCATCACGCCGCCCCACAGGAACAACGCCGCCAGCGCCAGGCGCGCGAAAAAAATGACGCCGGAATCGACGGAACGCGTCATGCCTCTCTCCTCGTATGCAATTCGGCCGGCCGCACGGGGCGCGCCCATCCGGCTCGGCGCCGCACGGCCCTGCGGGGCCCGCGGCAAATGGGCCAGCATAGAGGGTCTTTCGGCCGTGTCCAAGAAAAAGGTTGTAGCAAATCTTTACACGGCGGCGGCGGCACGGCCCGCCGGCAGCGGCACGAAAAAGCGGCAAAAGCCGCGTTTAGCCCGCGTCGCTCAACAACACGCCTTTCTTGAAGATGAAGCAGCCGTAGCCGCGCAGCTCGCCGGTGACGATCACCGCGTAGGCCTGCTGCGCGCGCTCGTAGAACGCGAATCGGTCGATGCCCGCGAGCGGCACCGCACGCCCTTCCGCGCGATCGATCTCGGCCTGCACCTCGCGCTGCACGGGCGGCACCACGGCCGCGTCGCCGACGACTTCCATCCGCCATGCCGGCGTGTCGACGAACGTATCGAGCGGCAGCACGGACAGCACCGCGCGCGCGACGCGCGCCGAATCGGCGCCGTCGATCCGCAGCGCGCGGCCGACCACCGTGTGCTCCGCGACGGATTCCGCCGGGAAATTCGCGTCGCAGATCGCAATGTCGTCGCCGTGGCCCATCGCGCGCAGCGTGTGCAGGATGTCGGCGTGCAGCAGCGGGTCGAGATTCTTCAGCATGTCGGCTAGTCTCCGGGGTCAGGAACAAACCGCATAACGTTACCCGATCCCGGCGGCAGTTGTGCATGCACCGCTCGCGTCACGACGCCGCGGCCGGCATTTCGTCGATGAAACCCGTGACCGTCGCGAGGCGGCCCGATGCGTCGACGGTGCCGAAGTCCGAACCCTTCACGATCGCCGCGCCGTCGGGCGACACGAGCGCCCACGAGAACCGCAGGTGCTGGCCGAATGCGTCGACGTCGGTCGTACGGTGAAAACGGTATGCAGGGAAGCGTTCCTGCACGGCCGCGATCATCGTGTCGATGCCCGCGTGGCCATCGCCGGCCATCAGCGGATCGCGATACGCCGCGTCGCTCGCGTAGGTCGCATCGATCAGCGCGCGGCGGCGCGCGACGTCGGATTCGTTCCATGCGTCGAAGTAGCGGTCGATCAGGTCGGCGTGAACGGACGAAGCGGACTGGGCGGTGTTCATGGCGAGGCTCCTTGTGTCGATGAGAGGACGAGATCGCGAACGTTGCGTGTTTCGTATTCGCGTGCAGTCATCGTCGCCGGTCTCGCGTGGGCGGTCGATTACGTACGAGGTAAGGAAATCGCACCGGCCTGCGCCGCCGCAATGAAAACGGGCGCCCGAAGGCGCCCGCATCGTCTTGCCAGCCACGCCCGCGCGGGTCAGGTCACCGGCGCCGGATTGAACAGCGTCAGCGCGTTCGCGAGCTTCCATTGTTCGGCCCACGTGCGGCGCTTGCCGCTCGCGACGTCGAGCATCAGCCGGAACAGTTCCCAGCCCGTGTCCTCGATCGTCGCCGCGCCGGTCGCGATCTGCCCCGCGTCGAGATCCATCAGGTCGTGCCAGCGGCGCGCGAGATCGCTGCGCGTCGCGACCTTGATCACCGGCACCTGCGCGAGGCCGTACGGCGTACCGCGGCCGGTCGTGAAGATGTGCAGGTTCATCCCGGCCGCGAGCTGCAGCGTGCCGCAGATGAAATCGCTCGCGGGCGTCGCCGCGTACAGCAGCCCCTTCTGCCGCGCACGATCGCCGGGACGCACGACGCCGGCGATCGGCGCGCTGCCCGACTTCACGATCGACCCCATCGCCTTCTCGACGATGTTCGACAGGCCGCCCTTCTTGTTGCCGGGCGTCGTGTTCGCGCTGCGGTCGACGCGGCCGCGCTCCAGGTAGCGGTCGTACCAGTCCATCTCGCGGATGATCTCGCGTGCAACGTCCTCGTTCGCCGCACGCGACGTGAGCTGCGCGACGCCGTCGCGCACTTCGGTCACTTCCGAGAACATGATCGTCGCGCCTGCCCGCACCAGCAGGTCGGCCGCGAAGCCGACGGCCGGATTGGCAGTCAGCCCCGAGAACGCGTCGCTGCCGCCGCACTGCACGCCGACGACGAGATCCGACGCCGGGCACGTCTCGCGGCGGCGGCGGTTCAGCCGCTCGAGATGCGATTCGGCCATCTTCATGATCGAGTCGATCATCGAGTTGAAACCGACGTGCGCGGCGTCCTGCAGGCATACGACGCCGCCGTTGCCGGCCGCGCCGTCGGCGGTCACCGGAATCGCGCCCGGCGGCAGCAGGCGCTCGGGCTGCAGCTTCTCGCAGCCGAGGCTCACGGTCATCACTTCGCCGCCAAAGTTCGGATTCAGGCTGATGTTGCGCAGCGTGCGGATCGGGATGTCGGCATCGGGCGCGTCGATCGCGACGCCGCAGCCATACGTGTGCTCGAGTCCGACCACGTCGTCGACGTTCGGGTAGCGCGGCAGCAGTTCGTCCTTGATCCGCTTCACCGCATGCTCGACGACGCCCGACACGCACTGCACGGTCGTCGTGATCGCGAGGATGTTGCGCGTGCCGACCGAGCCGTCGGCATTGCGGAAGCCTTCGAACGTATAGCCTTCGAGCGGCTCGAGCGGTGGCGCGGCGCGCGTCGCGAGCGGCAGGTCGTCGAGCCCCGGCGGCTCCGGCATGCGCATCGTGCGCTCGTTGACCCAGCTGCCGCGCCGCAGGTCGGTCAGCGCGTAGCCGATCACCACGTTGTAGCGGACGACCGGGTCGCCGGCCGCGAGATCGACGAGCGCGACCTTGTGCCCCTGCGGCACGCCTTCGCACAGCGTCAGCCCGTCGGCGAACGTCGCACCTTCGGGCAGGCCGCCGTCGTTGACGACGATCGCGACGTTGTCGTCCGGGTGCACGCGGATGTAGAGAGGGGAAGCAGTCATTGCAATTCCTGGGGGCTATCGGCCATATCGTTAGTCATCATACGACATTCAACCTCAACCGGCGATGCTGCGTAAACCCTTATCCGGAAAGACCCTACCCTTGAACGACCAGCAAACCGCTTGCGCCACCCCTTCCCTCGTTGTACGATGACATACAACGACATCGCCAATTCGGCTCGTATGCCGTTCCCGACGAACCCAGCACTCGCGCTAGACGGACGACCCCAACCATGACTTCACCGCAAGAACTCAAACAGATCATCTCCCACGGCCTGCTGTCGTTTCCGCTGACGGATTTCGACGCCGACGGCAGCTTCCGCCCGAGCACCTACGCCGAGCGCCTGGAATGGCTCGCGCCGTACGGCGCGAGCGCGCTGTTCGCGGCGGGCGGCACTGGCGAATTCTTCTCGCTCACGCAGCGCGAGTATTCGGACGTGATCCGCGTCGCGACGGAAACCTGCAAGGGCAAGGTGCCGATCCTAGCAGGCGCGGGCGGCGCGACGCGCGTCGCAATCGAGTATGCGCAGGAAGCCGAGCGCCTCGGCGCGAGCGGCGTGCTGCTGATGCCGCACTACCTGACCGAAGCGAGCCAGGAAGGGATCGCCGATCACGTCGAGCAGGTATGCCGCGCGCTGAAGATCGGCGTCGTGGTGTACAACCGCGCGAATTCGAAGCTGAACGCCGACATGCTCGAGCGCCTCGCCGACCGTTGCCCGAACCTGATCGGCTTCAAGGACGGTGTCGGCGAAATCGAGAGCATGGTCACGATCCGCCGCCGCCTCGGCGACCGCTTCGCGTACCTCGGCGGCCTGCCGACGGCGGAAGTCTATGCGGCCGCGTACAAGGCGCTCGGCGTGCCGGTGTACTCGTCGGCCGTGTTCAACTTCATCCCGAAGACGGCGATGGACTTCTACGAAGCGATCGCGAAGGACGACCACGCGACGGTCGGCCGCCTGATCGACGACTTCTTCCTGCCGTACCTGAAGATCCGCAACCGCCGCGCGGGTTATGCGGTCAGCATCGTGAAGGCGGGCGCGAAGCTCGTCGGCCACGACGCGGGCCCGGTGCGTGCGCCGCTCATCGACCTCACCGAAGCCGAAGCGGCCGAGCTCGACGTGCTGATCAAGAAGATGGGCCCGCAGTAAGCGGGTATCGCCGGCGGCGCGCGCTTTCATCGGCGCCGCCGCCGGCAGTCCTGCATCGCGGCCGGTACGCGCCGGCCGCGATCGTTTTCGCCTTCCCTTGCCTTTCCTTTGCGCCATGACGCACGCATCCGCCGCGATGCATGCCGTCGCCGTCACATCTGCGCGATGATCCCGACGATCCGGTAGCGCACGTTCCCCAGCTTCACGCGCGTCGCCTCGATCTGGCCCTGCGCACCCGTGCGGGCACGCGCATTCGATTCGCCGTCGAGGATCTGCCCGAGCACGTCGCGGTCGACGACCGCATCGAAGAACCGGCCGACCGTGATCGTCGCCGACTGCTTCGCGGTCGCGAGCTGGCTGTTCGCCTGCATCAGCGCTTCGGTGCGCAGATTCGGGTCGCGTTCGTCGATGCCGCGCCGGTACTGGAGCGCGAACACCAGCGCCTCCATGTCCTGCCGGAAACGGCGGACGGCCTGCCCGAACACGAGCGAATGTGCGTCGGCGCCGGTGACGAGCCGCCCCTGGTTGATCGTCACGTCGAATTCGCTGCCGCCAAGGTCGCGCTGGAATTCCTGCAGCGCGTTCGCGAGCACGCGTCCTTCGCTGTACTGGCCGACCTGGGTGCGCACGGATTTCGCGACGTCGCCGATCGCTTTCCACAATCCGGCCGCGAACAGGTGATCGCCACGCTTGTTGATGTTCATTGGAGGGGCTCCTCGTTGTCTTTTGTCGGTCTCTCAGGCTCGCCTGCGGGCCGGGCGGCCCGAGGCATCGCTACTGTAGGAGAAATTCGGGAGACGGGGAAGGCGCCATTTGCGACCGTTTTGCACTCGGTACCGCCACGCCGCCCCCCGATCCGACACCACGCCTGCTCGCCATCTTATTGGCGCACCGCATCACAATCGACATCAATCGGTGACATAATTGATGCCTCGATCTTTTCGGAGCCGATCATGCGCACCACCTTATCGCTGGACGACGCCCTGCTTGCGAAAGCGCAGCAATTGACCGGCGTCACCGAAAAATCGGCGCTGGTCAGAGAAGCGCTGCGCGCGCTGATTGCCCGTGAAAGCGCACGACGGCTGGCTCGCCTCGGCGGCACCGAACCCGATCTCGAATCCGTTCCGCGCCGCCCATCGGAGCCAGCATGATTCTTGTCGACACTTCGGTCTGGATCGATCACCTGAGAGCTGGCGATGCAACGCTCACCACGCTGCTGGAAGCCGAACGGGTATTGATCCATCCGTTCGTCGTCGGCGAACTTGCGCTCGGCAGCTTGCGTGATCGCGAAACCGTGCTGGATGCGCTACGCGACCTCCCCGCCGCCGCGGCAGCAACCGATGACGAAGTTCAACGCATGATCGACGTCGCACCGCTTTACGGGCTCGGCATCGGTTACGTCGATGCCCACCTGCTCGCGTCGGTTCGACTGACCAGCGGCAGCAAGCTGTGGACACGCGACCGCCGTCTGCTGGCTGCGGCCGAACGCCTGCAACTCGCCGCCCACCCCGCTCACTGACCGAACCAACCCCGCAGCACCGAAACCCGTCATGCAAAAAAGGCGGAAGCGGCCCACCGGCCACTTCCGCCTTTTGGTGTCTGCGTGCTGGCACCGCCCCCGACGCACCGGCCGCCGGAAATCGCGCGCTCAGTCGTCCCCGTCCGTCACTCCGCCTTCCCGTCCCGCAGCCTCGGAATCGCGAGCGGATTGCCTTCCTGCAACCCTTGCGGCAGCAGGTCGTCAGGGAAGTCCTGATAGCACACGGGCCGCAGGAAACGCTCGATCGCCGTCGCGCCGACCGACGTGACGGCCGGGTTCGACGTCGCGGGGAACGGCCCGCCGTGCACCATCGCATCGCACACCTCGACGCCAGTCGGGTAGCCGTTGACGAGCAGGCGCCCGGCCTTGCGTTCGAGGATCGGCAGCAGCCGGCGCGCGTGCGGCTTGTCGTCGGCGTCCATCTGGAGCGTTGCCGTCAGCTGGCCTTCGAGCGCTTCCAGCACGCGCGCGACTTCGTCGAGATCGCGGCAGCGCACGATCAGCGACGCCGGCCCGAACATCTCGTGGCTGAACGCCGGCTCGGCCAGGAAAGCTTGCGCGCCGACTTCGTACAGCGCGCCGCCCGCCTGGCATTCGGTCCGCGCCGGCTCGCCCGTGCCGATTTCGCGCACGCCCGGCAGTTCGGCCAGCTTGCCGCGGCCATTGCGGTACGCATCGGCAATGCCGCGCGTGAGCATCACGCCGGCCGGCTTCTTCGCGAGCGCCTGCGCGGCGACGGTTTCGAAGCGGTCGAGATCGGGGCCGTCGATCGCCAGCACCAGGCCCGGATTCGTACAGAACTGGCCGACGCCGAGCGTCAGCGAATCGACGAAGCCCGTCGCGATCGCGTCGCCACGCGCGGCGAGCGCGGCCGGGAACAGCACGACCGGATTGATGCTGCTCATTTCCGCGTAGACGGGAATCGGCTGCGGGCGCGCGTTCGCGAGCTGCACGAGCGCCATGCCGCCTTGCCGCGAACCGGTAAAGCCGACGGCCTGGACCGCCGGATGGCTGACGAGCGCCGCGCCGATCACGCGGCCGGGGCCGACCAGCAGCGAGAACACGCCGGCCGGCATGCCGGTTTTCGCGACGGCGGCGCGGATCGCGCGGCCGACCAGCTCGGACGTGCCGAGGTGCGCCTCGTGCGCCTTCACGATCACCGGGCAGCCGGCCGCGAGCGCCGACGCCGTATCGCCGCCGGCCACCGAGAACGCCAACGGGAAGTTGCTCGCGCCGAACACGACGACGGGCCCGAGCGCGACTTTCTGCAGACGGAGGTCCGAACGCGGCAGCGGCGTGCGCGCGGGCTGGGCGGGATCGATCGACGCGGCGAGGAAGCGCCCGTCGCGCACGACGCGCGCGAACAGCCGGAGCTGGCCGACGGTGCGGCCGCGCTCGCCCTGCAGCCGCGCGACGGGCAGGCCCGTTTCGGCGTGTGCGCGCTCGATCAGCGCGTCGCCGAGTGCGACGATTTCATCGGCGATCGCGTCGAGAAACGCCGCGCGGGCCGCGAGCGGCTGCGCGCGGTACGCATCGAACGCGTCGCGCGCGAGTTCGCACGCGCGGTCGACGTCGGCCTGCGTCGCGACACCGAACACCGGCGCGTCGATCGGCGCGCCCTTCGTCGGGTCGAACGCGCGCAAGGTTCCGGCCGAGCCGGCCACCGCGTCGGCGCCGATCAGCATCTCTCCTGTCAGTTGCATGGGGTGTGCTCCGTGGTTCGGGAATGGATTGCTCATTGTAGCCCAACAGATACGATGTCTGCCGACATCATTTCATGTTTTGGACCGCCGGCCGGGCAACTGCCGACAGGCCAAAGATCCTTATTCCGCCAGTCTAACCGCGAAATTCTGACCGTCTCGCGTCATCCTCCAGAGGGAAAACCCGAGGTTTCTGCGTGCGGATATTACTCATAAACTTCGGCCCATGTCATACGACGACGTACATTAAAGTGCCTAATCAGACCACCCCTCGCGATCTTCCGCTCGATCTCGCGCGCACCGCGCGCCGGACCGTCGTGCGCTACTGGATCCTGGCGATGCTGTTCGTCGTCACGACGCTCAACTATGCGGACCGCGCGACGCTGTCGATCACCGGCACGCCGATCCGCAAGGCGTTCGGCATCGATCCGGTGACGATGGGCTACATCTTCTCGGCGTTCAGCTGGGCGTACGTGCTCGCGCAACTGCCGAGCGGCTGGCTGCTCGACCGCTTCGGCGCACGGCGCGTGTATGCGGCGAGCATCTTCCTGTGGTCGGCATTCACGCTGCTGCAGAGCACGATCGGCCTCGGCGGCAGCGCCGCGTTCGCGGTCGCCGCGCTGTTCGCGATGCGCTTCGCGGTCGGCATCGCCGAGGCGCCCGCGTTCCCCGCCAATGCGAAAGTCGTCGCGAGCTGGTTCCCGACGGCCGAGCGCGGCACCGCGTCGGCGATCTTCAACGCCGCGCAGTACTTCGCAGCCGTCGTGTTCTCGCCGCTGATGGCGTGGCTCACGCATGCGTACGGCTGGCACCAGGTGTACCTGTGGCTCGGCCTGGCCGGCATCGCGCTCGCGTTCCTGTGGCTGCGCGTCATGAAGGATCCGGCCGACCATCCGGCCGTGAACCGCGCGGAACTCGACCATATCGAACAGGGCGGCGGCCTCGTGCGCACGACCGTGCGCGGCACCGACGGCCTGCGCTCGGAAAGCAGCCGCGTCGCCGGCTGGTACTACGTGCGCCAGCTGCTGTCGAACCGGATGCTGATCGGCGTGTACCTCGGCCAGTACTGCGTGAACGTGCTCACCTACTTCTTCCTCACGTGGTTTCCGATCTACCTCGTGCAGGCGCGCGGGATGTCGCTGCTGAAGGCCGGTTTCATGACGTCGTTGCCCGCGATCTGCGGGTTCCTCGGCGGCGTGCTCGGCGGGATGCTGTCGGACGCGCTGATCCGGCGCGGCGTGTCGCTGACGCTCGCGCGCAAGATTCCGATCGTCGGCGGGATGGCGCTGTCGATGGTCATCATCGGCTGCAACTACGTCGACAGCGAAGCGCTCGTGATCGTGCTGATGGCCGTGTCGTTCTTCGGCAAGGGCATCGGCTCGCTCGGCTGGGCCGTTGTCGCGGATACCGCGCCGAAGGAAGCGATCGGCCTGTCGGGCAGCCTGTTCAACATGTTCGGCAACACGGCCGGCATCGTCGCGCCGATCGCGATCGGCTACCTCGTCGGCGCGAGCGGCTCGTTCAACGGCGCACTCGTGTTCGTCGGGCTGAACGCGCTCGTCACCGTGTTCAGCTATCTCGTGATCGTGAAGGACATCAAGCGCGTCGAATTGCGCCATCGCGACGCCTGAGGTTCGACGAAAAGGAAGGAAAAGAAAAACGACGGCGGCCGCGAAAACGGCCGCCGTCTTTTGCATCAGGACGTGGAATGCGCAACCTGCAGCATGTCGTGCACGCCGGACGTCATCAGCGCGAGGAACGCGAGCAGGCCGACGTAGCAGAGCGCGTAAGTCGTCTTCGTCTCGATCGACGTCGCGTAATACACGCGGTTTTCGGGCGCATCGGGATCGTAGCGCCACGCGCGCCGCAGCTGCGGCAGCGCGAGGATCGCCATCACAATCAGCAACGGGCTCGGGCGATACACGAACAGCGCGATCAGCACGGGCACGCCCGCGAACCAGATTCGCGGCGACAGCACCGCGGTGATCCGCCCGCCATCGAACGGCGACAGCGGAATCATGTTGAACAGGTTCAGGAAGAAGCCCGTGTACGACAGCGCGAGCAGCAGGTTGCTGTCGTAGTGGCGCGCGGCCGCATAGCAGGCCAGCGCGCCGAGCGTGCCGACGAACGGCCCGGCGAGACCGACATACGCCTCGGTTTCCGCGTCGTGCGGCATCTCCTTCAGCTGGATCCATGCGCCGACGAACGGGATGAAGGTCGGCAGCCCGACGTCGAGCCCGCGCCGCTGCGCGGCGAGGTAGTGACCCGCTTCGTGCACCAGCAGCAGCGCGACGAACCCGGCCGCGAACCGCCAGCCGTAGAACACCGCGTAAACCGCGATCGACGCGAGCATGGTGCCCGCCGACACGAGCACCTTGCCGAGCTTGAGGCCGCCGAAGATCAGCAGCAACAGCTTCGTCATTCCTTGCGCTCCGCGTCGGATGCGTCGGCGACGACCGGCACCGCAGCCGCCTTCGGCTTGCGCCCGAAGAAGCGCTTCAGCGCCGCACCGCCGGCCAGCAGCGCGACCGCGCCGATCTTGAAGAACTTCACCGCGAACGCGCCGATCAGCGCGAGCAGGCCGAGCTTCTTCGCGCCGACGCCGACGATCAGCGCCGCGAGGCCGTACTCGGCGACGTGGTCGGTCGACTTGTTGAAATCGGCATAGCGCTTGCCGTCGTTGAAACTGATGTTCGACAGCAGGTCGTCGGCCGATGCCTTGTATTTCGGCAGGTCGGCGAGCGTCGACGCCATCGTCAGCGACAGGTAGCCGTCGCGGCCCAGCACGAGCGTCCGGTAGTTCACGCCGTCATTCTCGGCGTTCGGCGCCGCGCCCTTGTCGCGGATGATCGCGGACCATACGAGCCGGTGCGTGGCCGCGTCGTACGCGGGCGCCTTCGCCCAGCCGACCACCTCGGTTTCCGGCAGGCCGCGCTCCTTGCGCCCGGGGTTGTCTTCCTCGGTGCCGGACTGCAGGCTCTTCAGCAGTTCGTCGGGCTTCCAGTCCTTCGCGTCGTCGTCGCGGATATAGCCGCTCGGCTCGAACGACACGACGGAAATCCAGTCGGCGTCGGGATCGTCGGGCAGCACGAGGCCGACCAGCTTCGATTCGTCGATCGAGTTGCCCATCGAGCGCAGGTAGCGGCCGGCTTCGGCAGCCGGCACGAACGACTCGCCGGCCTTCAGCTTCAGCACGGCTTCGTGTTTCACGTCGATCTCGGTCGGCCCTTTCACGACCGCTTCGTTGGCAGCCGCGGCAGCGGCCCTCATTTCCACCTGCGCAGCTTCGGTCTGCGCGTGACCGCTGGTCGCGGCGAGTGCGAGCGTCGCCACGCAGGCGAGCCGGACGGCAAGTTTTTTCATTGTTGGATTCCCCTGGAATGCCTTGTCGCAAATATGCACGGCGTCGGCCCATGCGCTTTCAATCGCGGGTCCGGCGTCGTCTCTCAGTTGGCACGGGGGCTATGGTAACGCAGCGCCGCGACAAGCCCGGGGAACGGCGCGATGCTTACCTGGCAGGTAATGCCCAAGCTGCGCGGGATTGCCTATCATCAGCGTCATGAACTCGACTGCCGCCCTCCATTCGCCCTCCCCGTCCGCCAGCCGCGCATCCGGCATCGGCCCGCTGCTGCGCACGTGGCGCCAGCGCCGACGCCTGAGCCAGATGGCGCTCGCACTCGACGCGGAAGTCTCCGCGCGCCACCTGAGTTTCGTCGAATCGGGCCGCGCGCAGCCCAGCCGCGAGATGGTGCTGCATCTTGCGGAGCGCCTCGACGTGCCGCTGCGCGAACGCAACGCGCTGCTCGTCGCGGCCGGCTTCGCGCCGCTGTTTCGCGAACGGCCGTTTTCGGATCCTCAGCTCGATGCCGCGCGCCATGCCGTGGAAGCCGTGCTGCGCGGCCACGAGCCGTACCCGGCGCTCGCGGTCGATCGCCACTGGACGCTGCTCGCCGCGAACCGGATGCTCGGCGCGCTGGTCGCACAGGCCGATCCGGCGCTGCTGCAACCGCCCGTCAACGTGCTGCGGCTAAGCCTGCATCCGGATGGAATCGCGTCGCGGATCGTCAACTGGCATGAGTGGCGCGCACACATCCTGCACCGGCTGCAGCGGCAGATCGATGCAAGCGGCGACCGCACGCTGCATGCGCTGCGCGACGAACTGGCCGCATATCCGGCGCCGGCCGGGCAACCCGAAGACCCGCCGGCGCGCGCCGACTTCGCGGATATCGCCGTGCCGCTGCGGCTGCGCACGGCGGCCGGCGAGCTGACGTTCTTCAGCACGACGACGGTGTTCGGCACGCCGGTCGACGTGACGCTGTCGGAACTCGCGATCGAGGCATTCTTTCCGGCGAATCCGGAGACGGTCGATGCGATGCGCGCACTGGCGGACGCATTGCCGGCGCAGTAACGCGTGCGGTCGGCGCCATCGCACCGGCGGCACGCGTAGAGGTGACGTCGATCAGCGGCGCTCGAGCGCCAGCTTCACGCCAAGCCCCAGCAGGACCACGCCGCTGACGCGATGCATGCGCGTCAGGATGCGCGGGTTGCGGCGGATCGACGCCGACAGCAGGCCGGCGAACAACGCGACGGGCCCCTTGACGAGAAACGTCAGGCCGGCAAACGTCGCGCCGAGCACGAACAGCGACAGCATCGGATGCGCGGCGCCCGCCGGCACGAATTGCGGCAGAAACGCCAGATAGAACAGCGCGACCTTCGGATTCGACACGTTGGACAGTGCGCCTTGCGCAAACGTGCGAAGCCGCGACGGCTGCGCGCCGTCGCTGCCGCTCGCGAGCGTCAGCTCACCCGACGAGCGCAGCAACGTGATGCCGAGGTACAACAAGTACAGCGCCCCGATCACCTTCAGCGCCGTAAACAGCCATTCGGATGCCTGAAGAAGTGCGCCCAGCCCGAGCGTCGCGAGCATCGTATGCACGAGCAGCCCGACGCTGACGCCCGCGGCCGTCACGAGGCCCGCGCGCGTGCCGCCGGACAGCGTGCGCGACATCACGAGCACCATGTCCTGGCCCGGCGTGACGATGATCAGAAGCGACGTTGCGATGAACGGTAGCCAGGATAGATGCGACATGGGATAGCTCCTGAACGGGATGGCCGACGGGCGGGAATCGCCCGGCCGGTCGTCAGATTATCGGCGTCCTTCAGTGGAGATTGGATGCGTATTTGGCTATTTCAGACAGTCGACTTGGAGCTATTCTCTAGTCTTCACGATTTCGGTAGTCAAAAATGTCAACCAAACTGGACGCGATCGACCGGCGGATTCTGCGTGCGTTACAACGAAATTCGAATCAGACGAATGCCGAACTCGCGCAACAGGCCGGACTGTCGGCCACGCCCTGCCTGCGCCGCGTGCATCTGCTCGAGGAACAGGGCGTGATCGACGCGTATGTCGCGCTGCTGAATCCCGCCGCCGTCGACCTGCGATTCACCGCGTTCGTGCGCGTCACGCTGGAGCGCCAGGACAAGACGACGGTCGAACGCTTCGCGCGCGAGATGGAGCAGGCGCCCGAAGTGCTCGAATGTCATCTGATGGCCGGCAGCTACGACTATCTGCTGCGCGTGATCGCGCGGGATCTCGACGATTACCAACGCTTCCAGATGGAGACACTCACGCAGATCGAAGGCGTCCGCAACGTCGAGACCGAGATTCCGCTGAAGCGCATCAAGCAGACAGTTCGCCTGCCGATTTAGGCGTCGAGGAACGTCACGGCCAGTTGCTCGTCGGGCGCAATGCGCGGCAGCAACAGGGTGCAGATGACGCACGCCCCGCTCTCATCAGACGATTGGCGATTGACACTACAATGAGCGCCATTCGCGTCGAATCTTGCGATGTCGTTTGCCAAGGGACCGGTCGGTCCGCGGCAACCTTCAGTTGACGATGCCGGCACACCCCGGATTGCCGGGGCAATTCCAATCATGATTCCGCCCAGGCTCTCGCCGTTCCAATGATTCCCGCTCCGATTTTCTCCGGCGCCTTCTTCATCGTCCTCGGTATTTCGTTTCTGGCGACTGTATCGGTGCTGGTCTGGGCCGTCGCGCTGGCCGTGTTTCCACGCGCACGACGAGCGTTTCGCGCGCATTGGATCCGCTGGTCCGTTTTGCTCGGCGTGCTGTGCTGGGCGGGCAGCCTCTTTGTTGCGCTGGCCATTGGCTGTCTGCAGATCGAGCTGGAATCCAGAAAGGCGGAGACCGCGAAGCATCCGGTACTCGAAAAGCCCGTGCACCTGCTGGGTATCGACATGCCACCCGCTACCAAACTGTCGCTCTATACCGCGGGCAACATGGCGTCGCTTACGGCAGCCGAATTTCCGCACACAGTCAGCGTCTACGGAATACCTGCCGTGGCGCTGACGGTCGGGGCGGAATTTGACGATGAGGCGCCGTGGAACAACCAGCGCCCCACCATGCTCACGGCGTTGGCGCTTGCCATCTCCGGCCCCCGGTCACTCGACGGCTGGACGTGCGATACCGGCGGCGAGCCGATGAGGATCGTCCTGCGCAATGATGCGCGGATCAAAACGCTCTGGCGGTGCCGTCTGGCCGAAGGCAATCGGGCAGGCGACTCGGTCATCCCGGCCGGGTCGACCTTGATGAGGAGCACGACCACTTACGGCGACGGCCTGCACGACAACGACTATTGGCGCGTCGACGTTTCGGAAGGCTCCATGTTCGAGTTGGACAGACTGTCTTTGCGGCACCCGTCACTGAATCTCGACCGGCAACATCGCGTGCTCTCCTTCGACTCCACCACCCTGGCGCGCGCGGCGAGCGTCGGCAACATCACCTACCCCGCCGGAACCGAGGTCTCGTCCGCCCGGCGCGGACTCCGTGAAAAGTACCCCGGCGCGTGGGTCTTCACGCCTGCACCGGGCCAGGCGGCCGTCAGCAAGACCGACGGCGCGATCGCCGACGACACATCGGTCGTGCAGGCACCTTCCGGTACCGTCTACGTACGCCTCCGGAATCGGGCGCAGTGAACGAGCGGCGCTACGTCGTCACCTCCAGAAACGTCACGGCCTCCCCGGCCGGCTGCCCGTTCAGCGCACCGTCGCGCACGACGACCTGCCCGCGCACGACCGTATGCACGGGCCACCCCGTGACCGCGCATCCGTCGTAAGGCGTCCAGCCGCTCACGCTGGCGATCCACTCGTCGCGAATGACCCGCTGCGCACGCAGGTCGACGATGCTGAAATCGGCGTCGTACCCGGCCGCGATGCGCCCCTTCCCTTCGATGCCGAAAATGCGCGCCGGACCGGCGCAGGTGAGGTCGACCAGCCGTTCGAGGCTCAGGCGGCCCGCATGCACATGATCGAGCATCAGCGGCAACAGCGTCTGCACGCCGGTCATCCCGCTCGGCGACTGCGGATACGGGCGGCGCTTTTCGTCGCGCGTATGCGGCGCATGATCGCTGCCGATCACATCGACCACGCCGTCGCGGACAGCCTGCCACAGCGCCTCCCGATGATGCCGGTCGCGCACGGGCGGATTCATCTGCGCGAACGTGCCGAGCCGCTCGTAGCAATCGGGCGCATGCAGGCTCAGGTGATGCGGCGTGACCTCGACCGTCACGCGCCGCCGGTGCTGTTGAAGAAATGCCATTTCGTCCGCCGTGGAGACATGCAGCACGTGCAATCGACGGCCTGTCTCGGCAGCCAGCCCGACGATGCGCCGTGTCGCGGCCAGCGCGCTTTCCTCGTCGCGCCAGCGCGGATGGTCGCGCACGTCGCCGCTCGCTTCCACGATCGCCTTGCGTTCGCGCAGCCGCGCCTCGTCCTCCGCGTGCACGGCCATGCGTCGCCGCCCGCTGCGCAGGATCCGGCGCAACACGGTTTCGTCGTCGGCCAGCAGATCGCCGAACGAACTCCCCATGAAGACCTTCACGCCCGCGCAGCCGGGCAGGCACTCGAGCGCCGGCAGCCGTTCGGCGTTCACGGCCGAGCCGCCGATATAGAACGCGTAGTCGCACCACGCGCGGCCACGCGCGAGATCGAGCTTCGCCTGCAGATCCTGCCCGCTCAGCGTCAGCGGATGCGTGTTGGGCATCTCGAAGATCGTCGTGACACCGCCGAGCACCGCGCCGCGTGTGCCGGCCTCGATGGTCTCCTTGTGTGTCAGCCCCGGTTCGCGGAAATGCACCTGGCTGTCGATCACGCCCGGCAGCACATGCAATCCACGCGCATCGAGCACGACGTCGGCGCTCCAGGTACCGTGCAACGCGCCCAGCGCGACCACGCGGCCCGCCGCGCACGCGACGTCGATCCGTTCTGCGCCGTTGGGCGTCATCACCGTGCCGCCCTGCACGAGCAGGTCGACGTGGCGTCGCTTCGGCGCATCGGTTGCTTCACGCCCGATCCACTCGCCCATGACTCAGAACTCGTTCTGGATGTGTTTGTAGCCGAGCACCAGCGCATTGTTCGTGCGCGCGACGTCCTCGGAGAAATCGCTCGCGTCGGCCGTTACCTGCGGCAACGCGGCGAGGTCGGTCTCCGGCCCGATGCGTTCGGTCGAACGCACGTAGAAGCCCGGCGGCAGGTGGCAGCCGTCGACGACCGCGTTGTAGCGCACGACGCAGCCGTCGTCGATCGTGCAGTTGAACAGCACGCTGTTGAAGCCGACGAACACGCCATCGCCGACCTTGCACGGCCCGTGGACGATCGCGCGATGCGCGATCGACGTATGCCGGCCGATCGTCACGCTCGCACCCGACTTCGAATGGATCACGACGCCGTCCTGGATGTTCGAATGCGCGCCGATCACGATCGGCGCGATCTGGCCGTCGGCATCCGTTTCGTCGGCGCGGATCACCGCGTACGGACCGATGAACACGTTCTCCTCGACGATCACGAGCCCGCACAGGATGGCGGTCGGGTCGACGAACGCGTTCGGATGAATCTGCGGCAGGTCGCCGCGCGGGTTCTTTCGGATCATGAGGATTCCTTCCGGGAAAGGAGAGGGCCGCGCTTGAGCCGCTCGAACAGGCCCGGATCGCGCCACTGCGCGGCGATGGCCGGCGCGAACACGATCGCATCGAGGTCGATGCGGCCCATGCGCGGGTTGAAGGCATCGTCGCGAAAGCACTGCGCGTAGCCGGTCTCGGTCTCGTGCACGATGACCGAATGCAGCCGCACGTCGGCTTCGCCGTTCGACATGCGTGTGCCGGACAACGCCGCGTCGACAAGACGAAAGAACACGCGCGAGAACTGTTCGGCGCTCGGTGACACGGGCAGCAACACCCAGCGTTCGGAATGGCGGCGCATGCTCTCGACGTAGCGCGGATCGTCGTCCGACCACAGCGTCACCGCATGGTCGAACGCATCGATCAGGTCGCGCACGTCGCCCTTGAGCAGCCCGAAGTCGTAGACCATCTGCCCAAGATCCAGCGCATGTGCCTCGAGCAGCAGCTCGACGCGGTACGAATGGCCGTGGATCGAATGCGAGCAGCGCCGCGTGCTGCAGCCGCGCACGACGTGCGCGTTCTCGAACCGGAACAGCTTGCGGATCAGCATGCGTCGGCGCCTTCGCGAACGGGCGCGGCCCAGGCAACCGCATCGTGCTGGTGCAGGCTTTCCAGATGGCGCACGCGGATGCGCGGGCTCGCGTGATGATCTTCCAGCGCGGCCTGCACGCGGCGCGCGGCATCTTCGACGAACATCAGGTTCCCGCCGTTCAGCACCGCGAACGCCTGTTCGTCCGCGCGCTTGACCGCGGTCTGCACCGGCGTGCCGAGCGCGTGCTCGACGCGATCGATCAGGTCGATCAACCCGAGCGTCGCGCCATCGGCGGGCAGCGCCACGCTCACGACGGCTTCGCTGCGCTGGCTGTGCGGCGTGGCGGCCGATCCATGCTGTTTCAGCCATGCGGCAACCGCCGCCGGCTCCACGCGATCCTCGCGGCCGAACGCCGTCAGGAACGCCTGTTCGACCCAGTGCCGCGACAGCGCGGCCGAGCACGGGCACGTCGACGAATAGGCGACCGTGACCTGTGCGCGCAGCTCGAACGCTTCGCCGGCGAGCGTCGCGTCGATCCGAACCGGATACGCCTTCCACCCGGCCAGCCCTTCGGTGACGAGCGCCGGGCGGCGGGCCAGCAGGTCGAAGCGCAGCCGCACGCGCGCGCTGCGCGTGTCGCAATCGCGATGGCTGTCGACCATCGCGCGCAGCGCGCGCCGCAGGCCGGCCGGCGACAGCGCTTCGCCGTCGGCGAGCCAGTCGAGCAGCCAGTACAGACGCGACATGTGAATGCCCTTCACATGCGGCGCTGGCAGATCGACCAGCACGTCGGCGCGCGCATGCACGTCGCGCCGGCAGCCGGGTTCGGCCACCACGACGGGCAGGTCGATACCCTGCATGCCGACCCATTCGAGCGGGTGTCGGCCCGGCGCGGCATCGGTCAGGGAAACATCGGGAAGGGGTGCATTCATGCTCGGAATCCGGTGGAGCGCCTTCTCCATCCGGATCGATGCAGGAAGCGCGCGTTCAGGTCAGGACCAGTCGCGAAACGGGTTGTCCCACGTGGTCCAGTGTTCGGGGCCGGTGGCCATCTCGGCGTCGGTCAGCAGACACGCGTCGAAGCGCGCGCGCAGCGCGGGCTCGTCCATGTCCATGCCGATCAGCACGAGTTCCTGGCGCGCATCGCCGACACGCTCGTCCCAGCGCGCGCGGATCTGTGCAACGGCTTCGGCGTCCTGCGGCCAGCGCTCGGGCGGCACGGCCGCCCACCAGTGACCGGCCGGCCCGTGCCGCGCGACCGCGCCGGCCTGCGACCACGACCCGGCGACGGTCGGATGCGTGGCCAGCCAGAAAAACCCCTTCGAGCGGACGACGCCCGGCCACTCGCTTTCGACGAGATCGAAGAAGCGCTGCGGATGGAACGGCCGCCGCGCGCGGTAGACGAAGCTGCGGATCCCGTACTCGTCGGTTTCCGGCGTGTGCGTGCCGCGCATCTCCTGCAGCCAGCCCGGCGCGCGCGACGCCGCGTCGAAATCGAACAGGCCCGTGTCGAGCACGCGCTCGAGCGGCACCTTGCCGAACTCGGCGATCTCGATCCGCGCACGCGGGTTCAGCCCGCGCAGCAGCGCCACCAGCCGCTCGCGCGCGGTGCCATCGATCAGGTCGATCTTGTTGATCACGATCACGTCGCAGAACTCGATCTGGTCAATCAGCAGATCGACGACCGTGCGCGCGTCTTCCTCGCCCATCGATTCGCCGCGTGACTGCAAGCTGTCGCGCGACGCGTAGTCGCGCAGGAAATTGAATGCGTCGACCACCGTCACCATCGTGTCGAGGCGCGCGACTTCGCCGAGGCTGCGGCCGTCCTCGCCTTCGAACGTGAACGTCTCGGCCACCGGCAGCGGCTCGGAGATGCCGGTCGACTCGATCACGAGCTGGTCGAAGCGCCCTTCGCGCGCGAGCCGATCGACCTCGATCAGCAAGTCCTCGCGCAGCGTGCAGCAGATGCAGCCGTTGCTCATCTCGACCAGCTTCTCGTCGGTGCGCGACAAGCCGGCGCCGCCGTCACGGACGAGCGCCGCATCGATGTTGACCTCGGACATGTCGTTGACGATGACCGCGACGCGCCGGCCCTCGCGATTGTTGAGGATGTGGTTGAGCAGCGTCGTCTTGCCCGCGCCGAGGAAGCCGGACAGGACGGTCACGGGAAGCCGCGTGGACGGATGAAGTGCGGTACGCATCGGGCGATTCCGGTAGAGGACGTTGAGGAGCGAATGATATATTGTATCGCAACGATATAACATATCATTTCAGGCGTCCAGCACGCCGGTTGTACGGTGCGCGATTCAGGATCCCGTCGGGCGCCGGTTCGACGCGAACGAAAGGCGGCCGCGGCGCCGCACATGTCATGCCGAATGAAAGGTGTGCTTGCTAAGCTCGGCGGCGAGACCGCTGGCTTGCCCACACCCGACCATGAAAAAGAAAAACCTTGCTGTGTTGTCACTCTGCGCGGTGCTGCCCGGCATCGCGCTCGCCCAATCGATCGCGGCCCCGGCGCTGAAGCCGGGCGATACCTGGACCTACATCAACACCGTCGAAATCGGCCCGAACGGCTGGCGCCAGACGCGCGACCAGATTTCCGTGCAGCGCACCACGTCCGACCACATCTATGTCGAAACGCAGCAAAGCGGCACGACGCAGGCGCCGCGCGAGCTGATCGTCGACTCGGACTGGAGCCGTTCGCGCAGCGTCAACGGCACCGAAACCGTCGTGAACCGCCCGCTGGCGTTTCCGCTGACGGTCGGCAAGACCTGGACGATCAAGTACAGCGAAGCACACCCGAATCCGCAGCATGCGTCGGAAGCGTACGACACGCATTACAAGGTCGTCGGCCCCGATACCGTCACCGTGACGGGCGGCAAGTTCGACGCGATCAAGATCGAGGCCGAAGGCACATGGAAGGCGCAAGCCGCGCCGGGACAGTCGATCACGTCCGGCATGTCCCACAACGCGGGCGGGTCGACGATCGTGATGCAGAGCCGCAACAACGGCACGGCGGAACAGACCGGCAAGACCTACAAGGCGTTCTGGTACGTGCCGGCGGTGGGCCGCTGGGTCAAGTCGGTCGAGGAGTACTACGACACGAACGGCGTGCGGACGGCGCGCTATTCGAACGAACTGGCGTCGTACAAGCGCGCCGGCACCGACACCGGCACGCCGTTGGCCGCCGCGCCCGCACACGCCTCCGCACCGCTGGAAGGCCCGCCTCCCGGCGATCAATGACGCAGACTGAGCGCGCGCTCACTTACGTATAGAGCGACGCCGGCGGCAGTTCGCCGGTCAGCGCGAACCGCCCGACATCGCGCAGCCGGTAGTCGAGCGGATCGTGCAGCGTATGCGTGCGCGCATTCCGCCAGAAGCGGTCGAGGCCGAGCGACGCGGCCGTCGCGCGCGCGCCGCAGGCATCGAACAGCGCCTCGCCGTTGTCGAGCGCCGCGCGCTGCGCGACGATCTTCGCTTCCGATACCGCGAGCGCGACTTCGGCACGCTCGTCGGCCGTCAGCGCATCATGCCGCGCCCATGCGCGCTGCAACGCATCGGCCGCCCGATCGGCCAGCGCCGCCGCGGCAATCGCGCGCACGTGCATGTCGCCGAAGCGCTGCAACGTGTACGGATCGTCTTCTGCCTGCGCGACGTCCGCATGAATCCACGGGCGGCCACGCTGCTGCACGTAATCGCGCGCCTCGGCCAGCGCACCTTCCGCGAGCCCGACGAACAGGTTCGTCAGCACGAGTTGCGACACGAGCGTGCGCAGCGTCGCGCGCGGTGTCGGCGGTGTCTCGGAGCGGTGCAGCACCTCGTCCGGCGCGAGCGTCACGCCGTCGAAGCGCACGCTGCCGCTGTCGGTCTGGCGCTGGCCGATCGGATCCCAGTCTTCGTTGACCGTGATCCCCGCGCGATCGGTCGGCACGACGCCGAACACGGTGCGGCCGGTTGCCGGATCGTGCGCGGACACCGTCATCCGCTGCGACCCGCGCGTGCCCGAACAGAAACCCTTCACGCCGTCGAGCCGGTAGCCGCCGTCGGGCGTCGCCGTGGCCACGAGCCGCGGGTCGAGCGGATTGACCGCGTTGCCCCACCACCAGCCGTGCTCGACGGTGTCGCGCAGATAACGTTCGCGCTGCGCGGCGCTGCCCCATACGTCGACGCTCACGACCTGCAGGCACTGGAACCCGACGAGATGCGCGAGCGCGCTGTCGACACGCGCGACCTGCCGGATCGCGTCGTAGATCGCGGGCCACCCCGCGTCCTGCCCGCCGAACGCGCGCGGCACCGCGAGCGTCAGCAAGCCCGCGTCGGCGAGCCACTGTTTCTCCTGCGCCGCGTGGCCGCCCGTGCGGTCGCGCGCGGCGGCGGTCGCGCGCAGCGCGTCGATCGCGTGCGCCAGCGCCTCGCGATCGACGGCCGGTGCATCGGATTCCGGCGCGAAGGTCGCCGGGCCGCGTGGATCGTTCATGCAATGGCTTCCTGTGCAACGGTTTCACCCGACAGCGGCACGAGCGCGCCGAGCGGGCGCCCGGTCAGCCGCGACAGGATCTCGCGCCGCCAGTCGTCGTAAATCGCGCGGTATTCGTCGATGTCCGCGCCGAACACGTGCGCGGTGTGCGCATACTCGTCATGCAGATAACCGTCGAGCCGCGCCTGCGTTTCCTCGTCCGCGGCGATCACGCGATCGATCAGCGCGTCGCGTTCGGCGGCCGGCAACGCCTTCAGCGTATCGAACCACCACTGGACGATCTGCACGCGATGCCACTCCTCGTCCGGCCGGATCCGGTTCTCGCCGTGCTCGCGCATCGCGCCGTCGCCGATGCGGCCCGTCTTGCGCTGGATCCACAGCTTCGCGAGGATGTGCAGCTCGTAATGCCATTCGAAGGCGAGAAAACCCGCGACGTCGCGCACCGCGATGTCGCCGATGCGCGCCCAGTGCGCGGCGACGAGCCGGTCGATTTCCGGCAGCGGATCGCGCCCCGTCAGTTCGGTCACGCGTTCGCGGCCGATCACCGCGTGCGCGCCGTCGTCGCCGAGCTGGCGCGACAGGATCAGCTGGAAATGCGGATCGTCGCGGAACAGCGTGTCGATCGCCTTCGCGACGACCTGCACGATGAACAGGTCGTGCGACGCCATCTTCGTGTAGTAGTCGGCGACGGCGGCCAGTTCGTCGTCATTGCGCGGCTCGCGCGGCGGTGTCGCGAGCTTGGCCGGGAAGTCCGGACGATGGCGTCGCGCCACGTCGAGAAACAGCGCTTCCTCGAATGCTCCGTTCCATTCGCGCGGTGCGCCGATGGGAAAGGTCATGGGTTTTGTTCTCTCAGGATCATGAATGAAGCGAGCGGACGCTTGTGGCGTCGCTCAGGTACGCCGGGTCACGCGTCGGACCAGGCGGTCGCCCGTGATTTGCACGGCCGAGACGAGCGCGATCAGGATCACGATCACGGTCGCCATGACGGTGGTGTCGAAACGTTGATAGCCGTAGCGGATCGCGAGATCGCCGAGCCCGCCCGCGCCGACGGCGCCCGCCATTGCCGTCGAACCGATCAGCGCGACGACGGTGATCGTGAAGCCGCCGAGCATGCCGGGCAGCGCCTCCGGCAGCAGCACGTGCCACACGATATGGCGGCGCTTCGCGCCCATCGCGAGCGCGGCCTCGATCAGCCCGCGATCGACTTCGCGCAGGCTCACTTCGGCGATCCGCGCGAAGAACGGGATCGCGGCGATCGACAGCGGCACGACGGCCGCCCACACGCCGATCGTCGTGCCGATCAGCACGCGCGTGAACGGCAGCAGCGCGACGAGCAGGATGATGAACGGCGTCGAGCGGAACACGTTGACGAGCGCGCCGAGCACCGCGTTCACGCCGCGGCGCGCGTAGATGCCGCCGGGCGCGGTCGTGACGAGGATCACCGCGAGCGGAATGCCGATCAGCGCCGCAATCACGGCCGACGCGGCGACCATCGACAGCGTGTCGCGGATCGCGTCGAGCAGTTCGGGCCACCAGAGTTCAAACATAGCCGAGCACCTCGGCGTGATTCGCGTGGCGGCGCGCGCGTTCGAGCAGCGCGGCGACTGCATCGCGCGCATGCCGGGCGCCCCCGTCGTCCACGCCGGGCGCGGCCGCGATCACGAGCCGCCCCTGCGCATGGCCTTGAATACGCTCGATCCCGCCGTGCAGGAATCGCACGGAACCGCCGAGCGCCGCCGCGAGCGCGCCGACGTCCGGCTCGCCGCCACTCTCACCCGTATAACGAACGTCGAGCACGACCTGCGCGCCGTCGGGCAGCGCGGCCTGCTCGGGCAACGGCTGCACGCGCGCAGCCAGTTCGGCCGGCAGGTCGTGCTGCAGCGTGCTGAGCAGCGCGCGCGTCGCGCCGTGGCGCGGATCGCCGAACACGCGCCACACGGGGCCCGTTTCGACGACTTCACCCTGTTCGATCACCGCGACCGTGTCGCACACCGCCCGGATCACTTCCATCTCGTGCGTGATCAGCACGATCGTCAGCCCGAGACGACGGTTGATGTCGGCGAGCAGCGCGAGAATCGATTGCGTCGTCTCGGGATCGAGCGCGGACGTCGCCTCGTCGCACAGCAGCACCTCGGGATCGTGAACGAGTGCGCGCGCAATGCCCACGCGCTGCTTCTGCCCGCCCGACAGGCTCGCCGGGTACGCGTCGCGCTTCGCGGCGAGCCCGACGAGGTCGAGCAGCGCCTCGACCTTGCGCACGCGCTCGGCCTTCGGCACGCCGGCGATCTTCAGCGGCAGCGCGACGTTCTCGAACACCGTCTTCGCGGACAGCAGGTTGAAATGCTGGAACACCATGCCGGTGCGGCGGCGCAGCGCGACGAGCCCGTCCTCGTCGAGCGCGCCGACGTCGACGCCCTGTACGCGCACGCGGCCCGAGCTCGGCCGTTCGAGGCCGTTCACGAGCCGCAGCAGCGTCGATTTCCCCGCGCCGCTGCGGCCGATGATCCCGAACACCTCGCCGCGCCGCACGTCGAGCGTCACGTCGCGCAGCGCGGCGGCCTGGCCGCGCGGCGTCGCGAATACCTTGCCGACCTGCTCCAGCGACACGGCCGCGCCGCCGGAATGCACGGCCGCTTCCTCACGTGTCGTTGCCCCCGCGCCGGCAAGCACGGCCGACGGCTCGATGAAACCCAGTGTATCGAACAATTGCGTCATCGCTTCGCTCCGTCACGTTCAGGCATGCGCGGGATGCGCGGGTTCGGATACGGCTGCCGGCCGGTGCTGCGCGCCGGTGTGCCACGCAGGCAGGCGCGGGCCGGCGCCGAACAGCTTCTCGCGCAGCGTCGGCGCGGGATCGTAGTCTTCCTTGTAGACGCCGCGGTTCTGCAGCTCGGGCACGACCCAGTCGACGAAATCCTCGAACGACTCGGGCATCACGGTGCGCGTCAGGTTGAAGCCGTCGATACCCGTCTCGTCGATCCATGACTGCAGTTCGTCCGCGACCTGCGACGGCGAGCCGACGATCGGCGCATAACGCCCACCGAGCGACATCTGTTCGAGCATGCGGCGCACGGTCCACGTGCCGGTGGTGCTCTTGCGCGAGATCGCGTCGACGGCCGACTGGATCGAATCGGTCTTCACATACGAAATCGGCTCGTCGAGGCCGTACTGCGCGAAGTCGATGCCGGTCGAGCTCGCGAAATGCGCGAGGCCGGCTTCCGGGCTCGCATAGCGCCGGTATTCGTCGAACTTCTCTCGTGCGAGACGTTCGGTCTCCGCCGTCACCACGCTCACGCCCGCGAAGATCCTGATCGATGCCGGGTCGCGCCCCTGCCGTGCGGCAGCCGCACGGATGTCGAGCGCCGCCGCACGTGCGGCCGCCTTGCTTTGCCCGTTCACGAACACGCATTCGGCGTGACGGCCCGCGAACTCGACGCCGCGCGCGGACGAACCGGCCTGGTACAGCACCGGCGTGCGCTGCAGCGACGGCTCGCTCAGATGGATCGCATCTAGCGAATAGAACGGCCCGTCGTGCTTCACGCGCCGCACCTTGCCCGGTTGCGCGAACACGCGCGCCTGCGCGTCGCGGATCACCGCGTCGTCGTCCCAGCTCTGTTCCCACAGCTTGTAGACGACGTCCATGTAGTCGTCCGCGCGCTCGTAGCGGTCGTCGTGGCCGATCTGCTGCGCGAGGCCCATCCCGCGTGCGGCGCTGTCGAGGTAGCCGGTGACGATGTTCCAGCCCACGCGCCCTTTCGTCAGGTGATCGAGCGTCGACATGCGGCGCGCGAACAGGTAAGGCGGCTCGTAGGTCAGGTTCGCGGTCACGCCGAAGCCGAGATGCCGCGTGACCTGCGCCATCGCGGGCACGAGCAGCAGCGGATCGTTGACGGGCACCTGCACCGATTCGCGCAGCGCGGCGTCGGGGCCGCCGCCGAATACGTCGTACACGCCGACGATGTCCGCGAGAAAGATCCCGTCGAACTTGCCGCGTTCGAGCGTCTTCGCGAGATCGGCCCAGTAGTCGAGATCGGTGTAGTGCGCGGAGCGGTCGCGCGGGTGCGTCCACAGCCCGTGGTTGATGTGCCCGACGCAGTTCATGTTGAACGCGTTGAGCAGGATCTTCTTGCGGTTCGCCGTCGTCATGCCTGCCTCCGTCACCACGCGATCGCGTACAGCGAGCCGAACGCGTTGTCGAGCGCCTTGCGCACGGCCGGCGAGTGCTGGTAGATCGCGATGAACTTGCGGATGCGCGGATCGTTCGCGCTTTCGGGGCGCACGACCCACTGGATCGCGAAGCTCTTGTTCTCGGTGCCGTCGAACAGCAGCGCGCTGTTCGGGTCGGTCGTGCCGGCGAGCTTGATGAAGCTCGGGTAGCCCTGCGCGAGATCGACGTCGTCGAGCGAGCGTGCGAGCTGCGACGCTTCGAGCGGGATGATCTTCAGGTGCTTCGGGTTGGCCACGATGTCGTGCGTGGTCGCACGGTAGTCGGTGCCCGGCTTGAGCGTGATGAGCCCCGCGCGCTGCAGCAGCAACAGCCCGCGCCCGCCGTTCACCGGGTCGTTCGCGATCGCGACGCGCGCGCCGTCCTTCAGCTCGGCGAAGCTTTTCACCTTCTTCGAATAGAGGCCGATCTTCATGATCGTGCCGGGGGCGATCGAGATGAAGTTGTAGCCGCCCTGCTTCTTCGCGTTCTCGAGAAACGGGATGTGCTGGAAGTAGTTGACGTCGATGTCCTTGTTCGCGAGCGCCGCGTTCGGCGTATTCCAGTCGGTGAACTCGACGATCTTCACGTCGAGACCCTGCTCTTTCGCCTCCTTCGCGGCGATCTTCAGCGCTTCGATCTGCGGACTGGTCGAGATGCCGACCTTCAGCGGCGCGGTGTCGGCGCGCGCACCGTTGAGCAGCACGACGCCGAGCAACGCGGCCATCAGCACGCGGGCCGCACGGCCGGCGGAAAAGCGGGCGGTAAAAACGGGATGCAGCATGAAACCATTCTCCTGTCCAAAGAAGGTATCGACGGATGAGCGACGCCGCGGCGAACGCGCGGGCGTTCTCCGGACAGTCGTCGTCGCATCGGAAAAGGATCAGCCGATGATAGAGAGCGGCGCGAGGGCGGTCTACGAAGCGATTGTGCGAAGAAAATCGCGCGCGGCGATATGGCGAGCGGCCGGGCTGGATCGGGGGCTGGACCGGCCTCCTGGCCGGCCAGCTGGCCGAAATCTCGGCCTGGGCGCCGGGCGAATTCCGAAATCTCGGCCAGCCGGTCGGCCAACCCTTTCCCCTGACGAAACAAATCCCTTATAAATCAATGCATTGAAAATATTCCGGCAGGCCGGATTTCTGGCACGGGGGTTGCGTAATAGACGGCACACGATGCCGCGAAGCAATGCAGGCATTCCAACATCAGGAGACACGTCTTGCAGACCTCTATCCATACCCCGTCCCATCCGGAGCCGGTTTCCGACGCCGTCGCCACCCCGCGCGAGCGTTTCTGGCCGGAAGGCTGGTGGAAACTGATGGAAATCCGCATCGGCATCATTCCGCTGCCCGTCTACTTCATCCTGCTCGCGCTGATCGTCGGCTTCTCGGTCACCGGCAAGGTGCCCGGCGAGATCTCGATGGCGATCGCCGTGCTCGCATTCTTCGGCTTCACCTGCGCGGAACTGGGCAAGCGCCTGCCGCTGTTGCGCAACATCGGCGCGGCCGCGATCTTCGCGACCTTCGTGCCGTCGGCGCTCACGTACTACCACCTGCTGCCGAAGCCGGTACTGAACCTGACGGTCGAATTCACGAAGTCGACCAACTTCCTGTACCTGTTCATCGCGTCGATCATCGTCGGCAGCATCCTGAGCATGGATCGCCGCGTACTGATCCAGGGCTTCGTGAAGATCTTCATCCCGCTCGCGGCCGGCTCGGTCGCCGCGGCGATCGTCGGCACGGCCGTCGGCACCGCGCTCGGCCTCGGCGCGCGCCACACGCTGCTGTACATCGTCGTGCCGATCATGGCCGGCGGCGTCGGCGAAGGCGCGATTCCGCTGTCGATCGGCTATTCGGAACTGATGCACCTGCCGCAGGGTGAAATGTTCGCGATGGTGCTGCCGCCGGTGATGCTCGGCAGCCTGACCGCGATCATCCTGTCGGGCGCGCTCGACATGCTCGGCAAGCGCCTGCCGCACCTGACGGGCAACGGCCGCCTGCAGGTCGGCGAAAGCGGCGACATGACGCCGGCAAGCGAAGAGATCCGCGGCCACGTCGACGTCACGCACATCGCCGGCGCCGGCATCACGGCGATCACGCTGTACCTCGTCGGCCTGATGGCGTTCAAGCTGTTCGGCCTGCCCGCGCCGGTCGCGATGCTGTTCCTCGCGGTGCTCGTGAAGCTCGCGCGCGCAGTGTCGCCGCCGCTGCAGGAAGGCGCGTTCGTCGTCTACAAGTTCTTCTCGACCGCCGTCACGTATCCGCTGCTGTTCGCGATCGGCGTCGCGATGACGCCGTGGGACAAGCTGACCGCCGCCTTCACGATCGTCAACGTGGTCACGATCGTGTCGACCGTCGCGACGCTGATGGGCACCGGTTTCGTGGTCGGCCGCCTGCTGAAGATGTACCCTATCGACACCGCAATCGTGAACGCCTGCCACAGCGGGCAAGGCGGCACCGGCGACGTCGCGATCCTGACCGCCGCGAACCGGATGCAGCTGATGCCGTTCGCGCAGATCGCAACGCGGATCGGCGGCGCAATCGTCGTCACGGTGACGCTGATCCTGGTCGCGCACTTCGGATGATGCGTGGCTGCGCGCACCGTCGCGCAGGCTGCTTCGCACGCGCCGCCGCCGGCCTTGCCGGCGCGCGGCGCGCGTCGTTACGGCAGGCGGTAGCGGGCGGCCGGCGGCGGACGACCGGTAGCGGGCTTCGATGAGGGCGAACGTGCAAAAAGGCTTCAAGGGAATCCCGTGGTGGGGCTGGGCATCGGCCGCCGCGCTGTATGTCGGCGTGGCCGGCGCAGCCGTCGATTTCGCGTGGGAACGCGCGATCGACGCGCTCGAGGAAACCGGCGCGCACCGGCTCGACCTCTATGCGTCGAGCCTGAAGAGCGAACTCGGCCGCTTCGAGATCCTGCCGGGCCTGGTCGCACGGCAGGACGGCGTGCGCGCGATGCTGAAGGCCGCACCGCACGATGCGCCCGCACTCGTGCACTCGGTGAACACCTACCTCGAAGCCGTCAACCGCGACGCGGGCAGCGGTGCGGTCGACGTGATCGACCTGCAGGGCGAAGTGATCGCCGCCAGCAACTGGAACGAGACGATCAGCTTCGTCGGCACCAACGTGTCGTACCGGCCGTACTTCAAGGATGCGCTCGCGCGCGGCAGCGGCCGCTTCTTCGGCATCGGCACCAACACGGGCGTGCCGGGCGTCTACTTCGCGAGCGCGGTGCGCGACGACGGCGTGCCGATCGGCGTGGCCGCCGTGAAGATCAGCGTGGATTCGCTCGAATCGGCATGGCGCGCGCCGGGCGTCGCGGCGATGGTCGTCGACAGCAACGGCGTGGTCGTGATCTCAACCGAGCCCGCATGGAAATTCACCTCGCTGCGCGCGATCACCGCACAGCAGCAGCGCGACATCCAGGCGTCGCGCCAATATGCGGGCCGCACCGTCGATGCGCTGCCGTACCGCCGCATCGGCGACCGCAGCTCGGCCGCGTGGTTCGGCACGTTCCCCGATCCGCGCCACACCGGCCGCACCACGCGCTATCTCGTGATGTCGCGCCCCGCGCCGCAGGCCGGCGATTCGCTGATGGTGCTGCTCGACATCGCAGGCGCGCGGCGCCAGCAGCAAACGGCGTTCGTGTTCGTCACCGGCGCGTTCCTGATCGCCGCGCTGCTGGCCGGCTACGCGATCCAGCGCCGCCGGGCCATCGTCGCGCGGCTGAACGCGCAGGACGCGCTGCGCCGCGCGAACGACCGGCTCGAATTGACCGTCGTGCAACGCACGGCCGCGCTGACGGCGACCAACGAGCGGATGCAGCGCGAGATCGTCGAGCGCGAGCGCACCGAGCAGCGGCTGCGCGCGTCGCAGCAGGAAGTCGTGCACGCGGGCAAGCTCGCGGTGCTCGGGCAGATGGCCGCCGGCCTCACGCACGAGCTGAACCAGCCGCTGGTCGCGATCCGCACGCTGTGCGACAACGCGCGCACCTTCTTCGAGCGCGGCCAGCCGGCGCCGGCGCTCGCGAACCTCGAACGGATCGGCAAGCTGGTCGACAGCATGGCCGTGCTCACCGGCGAGCTGAAGACCTTCGCGCGCAAGCCCGACGTCGAGCGCGTCGCGGTGTCGCTGAACGAGGCCGTCGCGCATGCGCGGCTGATCTACGACGCGCGGATCCGCGACGAAGGCGTGCGGCTCGACGTGAACATCGCGCCCGGCACGACGGTGTCGGCCGAATCGAGCCAGTTGCAGCAGGTGATCGTGAACCTGCTCGGCAACGCGCTCGACGCCGTGCACGACGCGCCGGTGCGCCGCATCGTCATCGAAGCCACCGGGCCGGACGACGCCGGCCACGTGCGCTTCACGGTGGCCGACAGCGGCGCGGGCATCGCGCCCGATGTGCTGCCGCACCTGTTCGAGCCGTTCGTCACGACCAAGCCGCGCGGCCAGGGCCTCGGGCTCGGCCTCGCGATCACGTCGCGCATCGTCGAGGCGTTCGGCGCGAAGATCGCCGCGACGAACCGCGACGAAGGCGGCGCGCAGTTCAGTATCGAATTCGCGGCGGCGACGCCGCAACAGAGGATAGAGCATGGAAGATGAGATTCGCGTGCTGGTCGTCGAGGACGATGAAAACGTCCGGATCGGCGTCGAGCAGGCCGTCGAGCTCGCCGGGTTCCCGGTCGACGCATTCGCGTCGGCCACCGACGCGCTCGCCCACGTCGCACCCGGCGCGCCGCTGGTGATCGTGTCGGACGTGCGGATGCCCGGCATCGACGGGCTGCAGCTGCTCGACCGCGTCATGGCCATCGACGCGCAGATCCCGGTCGTGCTGATCAGCGGCCACGCGGACATCTCGACGGCCGTCGGCGCGATGCAGGTCGGCGCATACGACTTCATCGAGAAGCCGTTTTCGTCTGACGTGATCGCCGGCCGCGTGGCGCGCGCAGTCGAGAAGCGCCGCCTGACGCTCGAGGTGCAGGGGCTGCGCGCGGCGCTGAACAACTGGCAGGGCATCGAGGCGTTCGTGCTCGGCAAGTCGCCCGCGATGGCCGACGTGCGCAAGAAGATCCTGCGCCTCGCCGATACGTCGGTGTCGGTGCTCATCACCGGCGAAACGGGCACCGGCAAGGAACTGATCGCGCGCAGCCTGCACGACTTCGGCGGCCGGCGCGACGCGCATTTCGTTGCGCTGAATTGCGGCGGCCTGCCCGAGCAGATCTTCGAGAGCGAACTGTTCGGCCATGAAGCCGGCGCGTTCACCGGCGCGATCAAGAAGCGCATCGGCAAGATCGAATGGGCGGACGGCGGCACACTGTTCCTCGACGAAATCGAGACGATGCCGATTCCGCTGCAGATCAAGATGCTGCGCGTGCTTCAGGAGCGTGTGGTCGAGCGGCTCGGTGCGAACGAGCTGATTCCGGTCGACTGTCGCGTGGTGGCCGCATCGAAGGCCGATCTCGCCGAGCTTGCGGCCGACGGCCGCTTTCGCGCGGATCTCTTGTATCGCCTCAACGTCGCGCAGATCGAGCTGCCGCCGCTGCGCGAGCGGCGCGAGGACGTGCCGCTGCTGTTCGAGCATTTCGTGCTCGCGGCCGCGCGGCGCTTCGGGCAGCCGGCGCCGGTCGTCACGGCTGCGCAGGTGTCCGAACTGATGACGCATGCATGGCCCGGCAACGTGCGCGAGCTGCAGAACGTGGCCGACCGATTCGTGCTCGGGCTGACCGGCGACAGCCTGCTGTCGTCCGGCGACGCGCCGGCCGTGGGCGACACGCTCGCGGAACAGCTCGCGTATTTCGAGCGGATGCTGATCGAGGACATGCTGCAGCGTCACAACGGCAACGTCGCCGATGCCAGCGTCGCGCTCGGCATGCCGAAGAAAACGCTCTATCACAAGCTGCGCAACCTGCGGATTCCCGCGCGCGGCGACGCGGCGGCCGACGGCGGCGAATGACGCGAACGAGGATACGCAGAACAGCATGGATCGCATCGAAGTCACCGAACACGGCCGCGTCACCGGCCACCTGATCCGCGGCGTCACGCACGCGCAGAAGACCTTCCGCCCGAGCGACTGGCCCGAGCGACTGGCCCGAGCGCCTCGCGGGCGTCATCACGCTGTTCGTCGGCGAGCGGCGGCCCGGTTATCCATGCGCGCTGTCGCGGCTCGCGATGCCGGTGGTCGACGGCAACGTCAAATGCCTGTTCGTGTCGGACGAATTGCGCACCGTGTGCGCGGACGCATTCGACTTCGCGATGCAGTTCGCCGCCGACAACGACCTCCCCGTCGCGCTTCAGACCGCGCCCGCGCTGACGGTGCGCTGACGCGCGGGCCTCCCCCTTTTTCACTGCGAAGGCGCGTGCGCGCAGGCCGCCGCACGCCCTTTCATCTGCGAAATGAATCGTCAGATGATTGAAGGCTTCGATACATGACCACGCTGCGACAAGGGTTTCCGGCGCAGCCATCAATAAAATTGATCGTCACGATGAAAATTATGCGTTTTCCTTGCAGGTCGCCGTGATGCATAGTTGCGTCGTGTTGACGCACCTTTGAGTCCTTCAATCATGAACATGCGAATCGAGCCGTCCGTGCTCGCGAACCCCGACCTGCAATTTGCGACGCTTTCGTCAGGCATCAGCCTGCCGTATGTCGAGCGGGGCAGCGGTGCGCCGATGGTGTTCGTGCACGGCTCGCTGTGCGACTACCGCTACTGGGATCCGCAGCTCGCATCGCTGTCGGCCCACTACCGCTGCATCGCGCCGAGCCTCAGCCATTACTGGCCGGCCGTCGAAGCGGGCATCCAGGACGAGTTCAGCTGGCAGAACCACGTCGACGAGCTCGCCGAATTCATCGACGCGCTCGATCTCGGCCCCGTGCACCTGGTCGGCCACTCGCGCGGCGGCAGCGTCGCGTTCAACGTCGCGCGCCAGCATCCGCACCTCGTCGAATCGCTGACGCTCGCCGATCCGGGCGGCCCGCTGCAACAGCCGGGCGTGCGCGAAGCCGCGCTGCCGGCCGCCGCGATCGCGCTGCGCACGAAGGCCGTGAACCTGATCGGGCAAGGCGACGTCGAATCGGGCCTCGAGATGTTCGTCGATTCCGTGAGCCTGCCGGGCGCGTGGAAGAAAAGCACGTCGCGTTTCCGCACGATGGCGATCGACAACGCAAGCACGCTGCCGAAGCAGTTGCGCGACCCGCTGCCCGCGTACTCGCAGCACACGGCCGGCGACATCGCGTGCCGCACGCTGCTGATCGACGGCCAGCGCAGCCCGAAGATGTTCCGCAACAACGTCGATACGCTGACGCAGTGGATCGGCAATGCGCAACGACAAACCGTCGCCGGCGCGTCGCACGGAATGAACGCCGCGAGCCCCGCCGTGTTCAACCGTTACGTGCACGAGTTCGTCGCCGCGTAAGTTCTTTCGGGCGGCTTCTGCGCCGCCCGTTCTCCTCGCTGTTCAACGACGATGCGGATACGCTCCGCATCGCGTCCTCCTCAACCGCCGTGCGTCACCGGCGCGTCCGTCCCGTAGATCTGCCTGCGCAGTTCCGCCAGCCGCGTATCGAGCGCCACGCGCTGCTGCTCGCGGTCCGGCACCGTGCGCACCACCTCGTCGATGATCTTGCGGCTCTGCGCGACATAGTCGGCATCCTGCCGCTCGCGTGCGGGCGAAGCCGGCCGCTCGCCCATCGCGAGATCGCGCAGGTGATCGCGCAACGCGTCGCTCGCGGCCTGGCGCACGGCGGCATCCGGTTCCGCATCCTGCAACAGCAGATCGGCGAGGCCCGACGCCTCGCGCGGATCGAGCTTGCCCGCATCGGCATCGGCACGCAGTTGCGCGAGCAACGAACGGGCGCGCGCCTGACGGTCGGACGCGTTCAGCGCATCGCGTTCGTGCGCATAGCCGTCGAGCTGCGCGCGGAAATTGACCGGCGACGCGGCCGCTTGATTCGTCATGGCGGATTCCTGGCTGACAACGATGGAAGAAGCGGCTTGCGGCGCGCCGCCCGGGCGGCCGCTCCACCACACGGCGGCCGACGCGACGGCGCCTGCCGCCAACGCGATCGCGCCCCGGACGATGATGGTTCTGTTCATCATGCGGTTCCTGTCACACGCGCGAAGAGCGGATCGGTCACGCTCGCCGCACCGGTTTCGACATGGCCGGCCAGCGTGCGCAGATAGCCCGCATCCGCATCGATCGTCACGCTGAAGTCGTACCAGCCGCCGCTTGCCGACAGGTTCAACACCGTGTCGACGGCGGCACCCGCCGCGACCGTGCCCGAACGCGGCGCGGCACCGTAGCCGTTGTCCGTGAGCGTCGCGACGAGCGGCGTGCGGCCGCCATTGCGCATACGCACGGCGAGATTGCCGTCCGGGCGATACGCGACCGTCACGTCGAACAGCGGCGCACTCGTCGTCGCACCGCCCTTGAAGCGGCGGAAGAAGCCGTTCGGCCCGTATGCGGCGAGGTCGTAGCGCCCCTGCGTGTCGCGCACCGGCCACCACTGGTCGCTCAGCACACGGCCGCTCTGGATCGTGTAGTAGCGCGGGCCGTTCTGCGCGATCGCGTCATGCACGTGGAACACCGCGGCCGACGTGCCGGCCGCGTTGCCGGGCACGGCCTTGCCGTTGTTCGCGAAGCTCACGTTCAGCACGCCGGCGCGCGTATCGAGCGCCGCTTCGACGAACAGTTCGTACGGCACCGCGCGCAGCTTGCGTTGCCCTGGTTCCTGCACCGGCAGCGGCGCGTTCTCGGCCGGATAGCTCGACGGATAGCTCGGCTTCGCGAGGTAGTACTGCACCCAGTACGCGTTGTCGAGCTGGGCCTTCGTCGCGGTCAGGTCGAGCACCGCAGGCGGCACCGTGCGGTCCGCATCACCCGCGAAGTCGAAGGCCGAAGTGAGGTCGCCGCATACCGCGCGACGCCACGGCGTGATGTTCGATTCGTAGACGTCCGGATGATCGTCGCCGAAGCGCTTCTCGATGAAACGGATCACCGACGTGTGATCGAACACTTCCGAGCAGGTCCAGCCGCCCTTCGACCACGGCGAAATCGCGAGCAGCGGCACGCGCGTGCCGAGCCCGATCGGCAGCCCGGAAGCCTGCTCGATCTCGCCTTCGACACTGACCGTCGACAGCCCCTTGCCGGCCTTCCACGGCGGCACCGGTGCGCTCACGTGATCGAAACGGCCGTCGCCTTCGTCGTAGCAGATCAGGAATACCGTCTTCGCCCACACGTCGGGGTTCGACGTGAGCGCATCGAGAATTCGCGACACGAATTCCTCGCCGAACGACGGTCCCCACCACGGATGCTCGGACGACGAGAACGGCGGCACGATCCACGACACCTGCGGCAGCCGGTTCGCGAGCACGTCGTCGCGCAGCGACGCGATGCCGCGCGCGGTCAGCCCGCGCTGGTTCAACGGCGAGTTCGACGCAGCCGACTTGTACTGCGAAAACCACGCGAGCGCGTTGCAATCGTAGTTGTTGGTGTTGTCGATCCAGTAGCGGCTCGACAGGAAATTCCATGCGACGTTGAACGAGCCGACGCCGCCTTCCTGATACACGCGCCAGTCGATACCGGCCTGCTGCAGCCGCTCGGGGAAGGTCTTCCACGACACCGTACCCGAACGGTCGCCCATCCAGTTCGACATCGCGACCTGGCTGCCGTCGGCGTTCGGCGACGAGCGTCCCGTCATCAGGTAGAGCCGGTTCGGATTGGTCGGCCCCATCATCGACTGGTGGTACGCGTCGCAGATCGTGAACGCGCTCGCGAGCGGGTAGTAGTACGGCAGGTCGGTGCGCTTGAAGTAGCCCATCGCGTCGGGCCACTGCACGGCCATCCACTGGTCGTTGCGCCCTTCGTTCCACAGCTTGTGGAACGCATCCCACTCATGGTTCTCGGGCATCATCCACTGCGCCCACGTCTTCGACGTGTCGAGATGCCACGGCACGTAGTCGCGCCCCTTGTAGTTCTGATACCAGACGGCCTTGCCGTCGGGACGCGCGACCGCGCGCGGATCGTTGAAACCGCGCACGCCCGGGAACGTGCCGAAGTAATGGTCGAATGCGCGGTTTTCCTGCATCAGCACGACGATGTGCTCCACATCCCGGATCGTGCCGGTCACGCGGGCCGGCTCGACGGCAAGCGCGCGGCGAATGCTTTCGGGCAACGCCGCCGCGAGCGCGGCAGCGCCGGCCGCCTGCGCCGAGCGGGTCAGGAACGTACGGCGATCGATACGCGACATCGGCAATCCCTCCTCGTTTTTCTGGCCGGACGGGGATGGTCATGCAGGCGGCATCCGCCGCGTGCGGGCGATGCGCGGCCTCGGGGCCGCAATGCGGTTCCGAACAGGCGCGCGGCGCGTCGACGGCCCCCTCCTGCCCGCCGCGCGTGTCATCGATCTGTTGGATTCTAGAAAGGGAAATCGGACAGTTTTGTTAAGACGCGACAAATAACCAGACGATTACGACATTAGAAGTCCTCTACAATTTATTTCGTCATGCGCCCGACATCGATGACATGTGACGCACCAACGAAAAACGGCGGACGCTTGCGCGTCCGCCGTTCGTTGTCACGCTGCCCGGCTCGTGCGGCCTACCACACGGCCGGCTCCGGCTGCGCCTTGCGCGTGACCGAATCCGGCAAACCGAACACGGCGTCGAACGCCCAGTTGTAGGCGAACGTGAAGATCGGGAAGAACACGATCAGCACCGCGTCGTACAGGAACGCCTGCAGCAGCGACACGTCGAGCCACCACGCGATCAGCGGAATCAGGAACGTCACGAGCGCGACCTGGAACCCGATCGCATGCAGCACGCGGCGACCGACCGTGCGCGTGGTTGCCGCGCTGCGCCGCTCCCACGCCTCGAACCCGAGGTTGTACAGGAAATTGACGGTGACGCCCGTCGTCGAGATCATCACGCCCAGCAGGCCGCTTGCCGAGGCGCTCGCACCGCTCAGCATGCCGAGCACCGACGATGCGACCAGGATGCCGAGCAACTCGAACATCACGACATACACTATGCGTCTCTTCCACCCTTGCATGACCATCCACCTTCATCTCGAACAAGGTGGCGAGACTATCAGCGGGCCCCCGTCCGCAAAAGTCAGGTCCTTTCAATTTTTCTGACAGGAGGCCCGTGCATGCTGACCAGCGACCACATCGACATGCTGCTGACCGTCATCGACAAAGGCTCGTTCTCAGCCGCGGCCCGAGCGCTCGGCCGCACGCCGTCGGCGATCAGCATGGCGATCGCTAACCTCGAGGCCGAACTCGACCTCGTGCTGTTCGATCGCGGCACGCGAGAACCGACACCGACCGCCGCGATGGCCGCGCTGCTGCCCGACGCACGCGCGATCGCCGAACGGCTGCATGCACTGCGTGCGCATGCGCAGCATTTGTCGGAAGGCGTCGAAGATCCGTTGCGGCTCGGGCTCGCGGCCGAACTCGACGGTGCGCCGGTCGCCCGTGCGCTGACGGCCGTGGCCGCGAAATATCCGGCGCTCGCGATCAGCATCGTCACGGCGCCGCAGGACGCGATCGTCGACGCGCTGCATCGTTCGGCCGTCGATCTGTGCGTCGCATACGGCGGGCTCGACCTGCATCCGCAGGAACAGATTCATGCGCTGTGGACCGAAACACTCGTCGCCGTCGCCGCGCCGAGCCATCCGGCCATCGCCGAATGCGCGCAACCCGAGGCGATCGAGCGGCTGTCCGGTTTCCGGCAAATCGTGATCGCCGATCCCGAACGGCCGCTGACCGACGTGCGGCCGTTGATCGGCAACCGCACGTGGAAAGTGACCGACATGGCGACCGCGATCGCGCTCGTGAAGGCCGGGCATGGCTGGGCGAACTTGCCGGAATCGATGATCGGCCGCTACGTCGCCGACGGCGAACTCGCGCCGCTCGTGTTCGCGAACATCCGCAACGGGCTGCCGTTGCCCGTCTATCTGCGTCGCCAGAAGCACACGGGGCTCGGCAAGGCGGCGAGCGAACTGGTGCGCGCGCTGCGGGTTGCCGGCGACGATGTGTAGCCGGTGCGGCGAGGTATCGCCGCACCGCCGGTCAACGCCCGACGGCTTGACCGTTAGTTGCGGTTAACGCGAACCAGCCGCCGCACTCTGGATCGAATCGACGAGCGACGCGTTGTCGTACCGTCGCCCGGCAATGCCCCATCCGCCATCGACGGCATGCACGACGTTCACCCACACTTGCGCCGGCGTCAGCCGCCCACCCGCTCGATGCAGCACGATCTCGGTCGCCCGTTCGACGAATTGCCGCTGCTTGTCGGGCGCCGCGAGCGCCACCGCAGGCAACTTCAGCTCGACGAACGCCGCGGGCTCCGCCCGGCCCTGCACGAAGGTCCGGTTGCGCGGCAGCACGTTGAGCGTACCCACCACGTTCGGCGCCAGGAACCCGTTCCCGGTCAATCCTTCGACGTCCAGCAGCGCATCGGTCAACTCGGCAAACACCGGCCCCTCGTCGTCCGCCTTGAAAACCCCTTCGGATACTGTCAGCGTAATCGGCATCGCACTTTCTCCAGGTCAGGTCATCGGATTCGTGACGTGATATAAATATCAGTCACTCTCTATACATTAGACACTGATTGCTCTCTATGCAAGCAATAAAGAGCGATCGCTCTGAAGCGAGCCTGTCATGCGTTATTCCGTCGAGCACAAGCACGAAACCCGCGCGCGCATTCTCGAAGCCGCGAGCCGCCTGTTCCGCCAGGAGGGCTATGGCGGCTCCGGCATCGGTCCGCTGACGAAGGCGGCGGGCGTCACCAACGGCGCGTTCTACGGGCATTTCAAGACGAAGGGCGAAGCGTTCCGCCAGGTCGTCCTTGATGGCCTCGACCAGCTTCGGCAAGGCGTCGCGACGTTCAAGGCCGAGCATGGCGCGCGCTGGCGGCGCCCGTTCGTGTCGTTCTACCTCGGGCCGCGGCGCACCTGCGCACTCGGCGAAAGCTGTGCGCTGCCGAGCCTGTCGCCCGAAGTGATGCGCGCCGACGACGACACGCGCGACGCCTATGAGCAGGCGCTGCGGCAGATCGTCGACGACGTGTCGGCCGGGATGGGCGACACGCCCGACGACGACCGCGCGATCGCATTTCTCGCGCTGCTGTCGGGCGGCGTCACGCTCGCGCGTGCGGTGCGCGATCCCGAACTGGCGCAGCGCATCGCCGATGCGGTCGGCCGTTATGCAGTGGTGATCGCCGAACGCACGGACGTGAAGCCCGAGGAGCAGCCATGACGAGCCCGAGCGGCCAATAAAAAAACCCGATCCGCGTTGCCACGGACCGGGGTTCTTCTCTTCGATCAGCTACCTGCTTGAACGGCCCTTGGCGGGCCGCTGCTTCAACGCGCGGCGACCTCCGCCTTGACGGACGCCGCATCGCCGACCGCTGCCGGCGCCGCGCCCCACCCGCCGCCGAGCGCGCGGATCAGGTTGACGGTCGACACGGCCTGCGCGCCAGTGAGCTGGTTCGCCTGCAGTTGCGACTGCAGCACCGAGCGCTCGCTGTCGATCACGTCGAGATAGGCGACTTCGCCTTCCTGGTACTGCGTGCGCGACAGCGTCGCCGCACGGCGCGACGCGTTGACGGCCGCGTCCTGTGCGCGGATCTGGTCGTCGAGCAGGCGCAGGTCCGAGAGATTGTCCTCGACTTCGCGGAACGCGACGAGCACCTGCTGCCGGTAGTTCGCGACCTGCTCGTCGTACTGCGCACGCGCCTGCTGCACGCCGGCCGCACGGCGCCCGCCGTCGAACAGCGGCAGCGTCAGCGCGGTGCCCGCGAACGGCCCGAGCAGGAACGTGCGGCTCGACCACATGAACAGGCTGCCGAGCGTCGACGCTTCATAACCGAACGCCCCCGTGATATCGAGCTTCGGGAAGTACGCCGACTTCGCGAGGCCGATCCGCGCGTTCGCGGCCGCCATCGCACGCTCGGCCGCCGACACGTCCGGACGGCGTTCGAGCAGCGCGGACGGTAGGCCCGGTGGAATCTTCACCGCGACCGGCACGATCGGCGTTTCCTTGAACCCGAAATCCGCCGGCGCCTTGCCGAGCAGGATCGCGAGCGCGTGCTCGGACGCCGCACGCCGGCGCGCGACGCCGACCGCATCGGCCTGCGCGCTGGCCAGCTCGTTCTTCGCGCGCGACACGTCGAGTTCGCTGATATCGCCCTCGTTGAAGCGGCGCTGCACAAGCTTCAATGCCTGGTCGCGCAGCTCCACCGTGCGGCGGTACAGGTCCTGGTCGGAATCGAGTTGGCGCAGTTCGAAGTAGTTCTGCGCGACGTCCGCCTGCAGCGCGAGCTGCACCGAACGGAACAGCGCTTCGCTCTGCGCCTGGTCCGCACGCGACGCCTCGACGTTGCGGCCGACGCGGCCGAACAGGTCGGCCTCGTACGACACCGTGCCCTGCGCGCGCCACAGCGTCGCGTTGGTCGGGCCCGTGCCCTGCGGCTGGAACTGCGACGCCGACGACAGCCCTTCGCGCGTTGGCCCGAACCCGGCGCCAACCTGCGGGAACCATTGCGAACGCGCCGAACGCGTCGCCGCACGCGCTTCCTCGACACGCGCGGCCGCGGCCTTCAGGTTCTGGTTCGCGGCGAGCGCCTGGGTCTCGAGCGAATCGAGCACCGGGTCGCCGAACACCTTCCACCATTCGCCGCGATGTTCGCCGTCCGCCGGCTCGGCCGTCTTCCACGTGCCGGCCTGCTCGCCGGCGGCAAGCGTCGGTGCTTCCTTGAACGCGGCGGGCGCCGCGGCATCCGGACGCTTGTAGTCGGGGCCCACCGCGCACGCGGCGAGCAGTGTCGCGAGCAGGGTGCTCGCGGCCGCCACCTTCGCGAAGCGCATCAGGCCGTTCGTGTTGTGCAAGTCATTCATTTTCTTGTCCTCAAGCATCGGGAGCCGGCACGCCATAACCCGCCGAATCCTTGCCGGCGACGTGGATCTTGCCGCCCGCCAGCGTGCGCAGCACGACGTAGAACACCGGCGTCAGCATCAGCCCGAACAGCGTCACGCCGAGCATCCCGAAGAACACCGCGACACCCATCGCATGGCGCATTTCCGAACCGGCCCCCGTCGACGTGACGAGCGGCACGACACCCATGATGAAGGCGATCGACGTCATCAGGATCGGGCGCAGCCGCAGCCGGCTCGCCTCGATCGCGGCCTCGAACGGTGTCCTGCCGTCGTGTTCGAGCTCGCGTGCGAACTCGACGATCAGGATCGCGTTCTTCGCCGACAGCCCCACCAGCACCATCAAGCCGATCTGCGTGAAGATGTTGTTGTCGCCCTGCGTGAGCCACACGCCCGTCAGCGCCGACAGAATGCTCATCGGCACGATCAGGATCACCGCGAGCGGCAGCGTCAGGCTTTCATACAGCGCGGCAAGCACGAGGAACACGAGCAGCACGCTGATCGGGAACACGTACATCGCCGAATCGCCTGCAAGAATCTGCTGGTACGTGAGGTCGGTCCATTCGAACCGCACGCCGCGCGGCAGCGTTTCATGCGCAATGCGCTCGATCGCGGCCTGCGCCTGACCCGACGAGAAGCCCGGCGCCGGGCCGCCGTTGATGTCGGCCGCCGTGTAGCCGTTGTAGCGCACGACCATTTCCGGGCCGAACGTCGGCGTCACCGTGACGAGCGACGACAGCGGCACCATCTCGCCCTTGTCGTTGCGCGTCTTCAACTGCAGGATGTCGTCCGCGCGCTGGCGGAACGGCGCATCGGCCTGCACGCGCACCTGGTACACACGCCCGAAGCGGTTGAAGTCGTTCACGTACAGCGAGCCGAGATACACCTGCATCGTGTTGAATACGTCGGTCACCGGCACGCCGAGTTGCTTCGCCTTCACGCGATCGAGATCGACGTTGAGCTGCGGCACGTTGATCTGGTAGCTCGTGAACAGCGGGCCGAGTTCAGGCGCCTGCTGCGCACGCTTGATGAAGTCGTTGGTCGCATCCGCGAGCCGCGCATAGCCGACCGCGCCGCGATCCTCGATCTGCATCTTGAACCCGCCGAGCGTACCGAGGCCCAGCACCGGCGGCGGCGGGAACACCGCGACGAACGAGTCCTTCATCGCGCCGTACTGCTGGTTCAGTGCACCCGCAATCGCGCCCGCCGACAGCGCCTTGCCATGCCGTTCCGAGAACGGCTTCAGCGTGACGAACACGATGCCCGCGCTCGAGCTGTTGGTGAAGCCGTTCACCGACAGCCCCGGGAACGCCACCGCGCTCTCGACGCCCGGCTGCTTCAGCGCGATCGAACCCATGTCGCGGATCACCTTTTCGGTACGGTCAAGCGATGCACCGTTCGGCAACTGCGCGAACGCGATCAGGTATTCCTTGTCCTGCGCGGGCACGAAGCCGCCCGGCACGACCTTCGACACGAGCACGGTCGCGCCCACCAGCACGAGGTACACGGCGAGCATCGCCGTCTTGCGCGACAGCACGCCGCGCACGCCGCGGCCGTAGTTCTCCGCGCCGCGATGGAACACCTTGTTGAAGCCGCGGAAGAACCCGCCGAGCACGCGGTTCATCACGCGCGTGAGCCAGTCTTCCTTCTCGCCATGCCCCTTCAGCAGGATCGCGGACAGCGCCGGCGACAGCGTCAGCGAGTTGAACGCCGAGATCACCGTCGAGATCGCGATGGTCATCGCGAACTGCTTGTAGAACTGGCCGGTCAGGCCCGACATGAATGCCAGCGGCACGAACACGGCGACGAGCGTCAGCGCGATCGCGATGATCGGCCCGCTCACTTCCTGCATCGCCTTGTAGGTCGCCTGCCGCGCGTTCATCCCGCTCTCGATGTTCCGCTCGACGTTCTCGACGACGACGATCGCATCGTCGACCACGATCCCGATCGCGAGCACCATCCCGAACAATGACAACGCATTGATCGAATACCCGAACGCGAGCAGCAGCGAGAAGGTGCCGATGATCGATACCGGCACCGCGATCAGCGGAATCAGCGACGCGCGCCAGGTCTGCAGGAACACGATCACGACGATCACGACCAGCGCGATCGCTTCGAGCAGCGTGTGCACGACGGCCTTGATCGACGAGCGCACGAACTGCGTCGGGTCATAGACGATCTTGTAGTCGACGCCCGCCGGCATGTCCTGCTTCAGCTCGGCCATCGTCTTGCGCACTTCGTCCGAGATCTGCAGCGAGTTCGCGCCCGGCGACTGGTTGATCGCCATCGCGACGGCCGGCTTGTTGTCGAGCAGCGAGCGCAGCCCGTATTCGGATGCATCGAGCTCGATCCGCGCGATGTCGCGCAGGCGCGTGACGCCGCCGTCCGGCGTCGTCTTCACGACGATGTCGCCGAATTCGTCTTCCGTCTGCAGACGGCCGCGCGCGTTCACCGACAGCTGCAGCGGCGTGCCGGGCAGCGACGGCGATGCGCCGATCACGCCGGCCGCGACCTGTACGTTCTGCTCACGGATCGACTGCACGACGTCCTCGGCCGACAGCCCGCGCTGCGCAACCTTCTGCGGATCGAGCCACACGCGCATCGCGTAGTCGCCCGAACCCCACAGCTGCACCTGGCCGACGCCCTGGATCCGCGACAGGCGATCCTTCACGTTGATCAGCGCGTAGTTGCGCAGGTAGGTCATGTCATAGCGGTTGTCCGGCGAGATCAGGTGGACCACCATCGTCAGCGTCGGCGAGCTCTTCACCGTCGTGATGCCGAGCCGCTGCACGTCTTCCGGCAAGCGCGGCAGCGCCTGGTTCACGCGGTTCTGCACGAGCTGCGTGGCCTTGTCCGGATCGGTGCCGAGCTTGAACGTGACGGTGATCGTCATGTTGCCGTCGCTGTTCGCCTGCGACTGCATGTAGAGCATGTCCTCGACGCCGTTGATCTGCTCTTCAAGCGGCGACGCGACCGTCTCGGCGATCACTTTCGGGTTCGCGCCCGGGTACTGCGCCTTCACGATCACGGAAGGCGGCACGACTTCCGGATATTCCGAAATCGGCAGCAGGAACATCGCGATCACCCCGCCGAGCAGGATGATCACCGATAGGACTCCTGCGAAGATCGGCCGGTCGATAAAGAATTTGGAAATGTTCATGTGTGGCTCTGTCTGGTTGAACGCGGATGCGAAGCGGCGGGCCGCTTACGAATCCGCCTTCGCCGGTGCGGCCGGCTTCGCGTTGTTCGCGAGCGGCGCGGACGGCGCATCGCCGCCCGTCATCGGGACCATGTGCGGCTTCACCTGTTCGCCGGGGCGCACGCGCTGCGTACCGTTCACGACCACGCGGTCGCCTGCCGCGAGGCCGCTCACGATCACGCGCCGGTTGCCGTGCTGCATCCCCTGCTGCACTTCGCGGTACGACACGCGGCCTTGCTGGTCGACGACGAACACGAACTTCTTGTCCTGATCGGTGTTGATCGCCGCATCGTCGACCAGCAATGCCTCGTGCGGCGCGCTGCCGCCCACCTTCACGCGTGCGTACAGGCCCGGGACGAGCGCACCGTCCGCATTGTCGAAGCGTGCGCGCACGCGGATCGTGCCCGACGACGTGTCGAGCCGGTTGTCGACCGAATCGATCTCGCCGCTGCGCGAGTAGCCGGTTTCGTTCGCGAGGCCGAGTTCGACCGGCACCTTGCGGCCGCTGCGCGCGCCGTTGATGTATTGCAGGTAGGTCTGTTCGTCCGCGTCGAACGATGCGTAGATCGGCGACACCGACACCAGCGTGGTGAGCGGCGCGGCCGACGCGCCGGCCGACACGACGTTGCCGAGCGTGATTTCCGCGCGCGACACGCGGCCCGACACGGGCGCGGTGATCCGCGTATAGCCGAGGTTGATGCGCGCCGTTTCCAGCGCGGCGTCGGCGGCCTTCAGGTTCGCCGCCGCCTCGCGCGCCGCGTTCTGCTTCTCGTCGTAGTCGCGCTTCGCGATCGCGTTGTCGCCGATCAGGCGCTGCGCGCGCTGCCAGTCCGTCTGAGCATAGCCGTTGCGCGCCTGCGCGGCGGCAAGCTGGGCGGCCGCGCGGTCGGTTTCGGCCTGGTACGGGCGCGGATCGATCACGAACAGCACGTCGCCCTTCTTCACGAGCGCGCCGTCCTTGAAATTCACCGCGACGATCGTGCCCGATACCTGCGGGCGCACGTCGACTTTCTCGACCGCTTCGAGGCGGCCCGAATAACTTTGCCAGTCGGTCACGGTCTGCGGCACGACGGTCGCGACGTCGACTTCAGGCAGCGGCGCGGCCGATTTCTCGGGCGCGTTTGCGTTGACGCGCATCGCGCCGAACGTGCCGAGGCCGACGACGGCGAGCGTCACGATCGCCGCCGTGGCGATTCGCGAGCGGGAGGTGCGTAGGATGGCCATGTGGATCTCCAGTAAACGTGGATTGGTTTTGGTTATTCGGAACGGTTCGGCTGGCGCGCCTGGAAGCGGCACTGGAAGAAGCGCACGGCTTCCTCGAAGGCGGCTTCGTGCGTCGCGAGCGCGGCGTGCGTGATGTCCGGATAGCGGATCACCTGCGTGAGCACGCCCGACGAGATCAGGCAGCTCGCATATTTCTCCGCTTCGACGTGCAGCACGTCGTTCTGCGCGGTGACGACGAGCGTCGGCGGCAGGCCTGCCAGGCGCACCGATTCGAGCGGCGCCGCGTACGGGTGCATGCGCTGCGCGGCCTGCGGCAGATACGCGCGATAACAGGCCGCGCATTCGCGCGCGGTGATGTCGGATGCGAGACGTTCGGCGTCGCCGATGCGCGTCATGCTCGGGTCGAGCATCGGCCCGAACAGCGCCTGCGCGGCGATCGACACTTCACCGCGATCACGTGCGATGAATGCCAGGCAGTTCGCGAGCTGACCGCCCGCGTCATGGCCCGCGACCCCGATCTTCTTCGGGTTGCCGCCGAATGCGCGGGCACGCGTCGCGGCCCACACGGCCGCGCGATACGCATCCTCCGGCGCGGCCGGAAAAGGAAAAGCCGGCGCGAGCGAATAATCGACCGACACTACGAGAGCTGGTAAGCGTTCTGCTAAAAAACGCGCGGCGAAATCCGCGTCTTCGAGCGAACCGCGGACAAAGCCGCCGCCGTGGAAATAAAGCACTACTGGCAACCCGGTCTTGTCCGGGCGGCGGTAGAGGCGCAGCACGATGTCCTGCGCGTAGCCGGGAATTTCCACTTCGGCGACCGTCAGCGCCGCGCCTGCCAAGGCTTGCGCGAGCAGTGCGGCTTTCAGGAATTTGCTGAATTCAGAAGCGTCCATGACGATGCAGCATCCATTTCGAGATGGAACGAATTCTGGGTCCGGCAGACATTGGGATAAATGCCTATAATCCGGCAACACAATTCAACGCCCCCGAACAATCCGAGGCTGCGCTTACCCACGAGGTGGCGCAGCCTTCTTGTTCCGGGGGCAAATTAGATTGCGGAGGTTGTGATGGACCGGCTTCAGGCCATGCAGGTGTTTACTCGCGTCGTCGATACAAGCAGCTTCACCAAGGCAGCAGAAACGCTCAGCTTGCCGCGGGCGTCCGTCACGACGATCATCCAGAATCTCGAAGCCTTCCTCGGCGTGCGATTGATGCACCGGACCACGCGCCGGCTGTCGCTCACGCCGGACGGCGCCGCGTACTACGAACGATGCGTGCGGATCCTCGCGGACGTCGAGGAAACCGAAGCAAGCTTCCAGGCCAACAACCGGAAGCCGCACGGAAAGTTGCGTATCGACATGCCCGGTTCGATCGGGCGGCTGCTCGTGATTCCGTCGCTGTGCGAATTTCATACGCGCTATCCGGACATCGACCTGCAGCTCGGCCTGTCCGACCGGCCGGTCGACCTGCTGCAGGAAGGCGTCGACTGCGTGATCCGCGTCGGCGCGCTGCAGGATTCGTCGCTCGTCGCGCGCCGCGTCGGCCTGTTCGAATGCGTGACGGTCGCATCGCCCGACTACCTCGAGCGCCACGGCGAACCGCAGACGATCGACGACCTGAGCCAGCACAAGGCCGTCAACTACTTCTCGAGCCGCACCGGCCGCACGATCGACTGGACGTTCCTGACCGACGGCCAGGAAGTCGAGATGAAAATGGACAGCATCGTGTCGGTGAACGATGCGGATGCGTACGTGACCTGCGGGATCGAAGGCTTCGGGCTGATCCAGCCGCCGCTGTTCATGGTGCTGCCGCACCTGCGCGAAGGCCGGCTCAAGGAAGTGCTGCCCGGCGTCAAGCCGCTGCCGATGCCGATCTCGGTCGTGTATCCGCACAGCCGCCACCTGTCGCCGAAGGTGCGCGTGTTCGTCGACTGGGTGGCCGAAGTGTTCGACCGTTGCCCGCTGCTGAGCGGCAAGGGCAGCCTCGACGCGACGTGCAGCAAGCGCACGTTCGAGGAAGCCGAACGCGCGCCGGCGCTCGACACGCCGGTCATCAACGAGTGGGTCGCGTAATCGTCTGAACTGCGCGCGCGGGCCGCGAGGCCCACGCGTCGTCCCGCCGCCTCGCCGCCGCCTCACCCGCCCTCAAGCCGCCATTCCGCGCGGCGCAGCCGATCCTTTCCGATTCCGCAGCAAACCTTTGTGTCGCGAGCAGCAATCGCCCGCGTGCACCGTCGCGCGTGGCCGTCGCATCCGCGTGAGCCCCACTGCACGGGGCTGCCGGCGAATTCCGCATAACCCTGCCGTTCGTGCGGATGTCGATTGTTCCTTTGCGACGACAAATCAATTCGCGTCTGCCGCATTTATCGCGACGGAACAGATACCTAGAGTAAACCCTGTCGCGCACCTCGTTGCGCATCGAACAGATCCCGCTTGATGGGACCGGAGTAAGCGCTCAGCCGCCAGCTCCGAAATATAGGAGTTACGCCATGAACCGCCGCAACGTTCTCTCCGCCCTCGCCCTCACGCTCGCCGTGTCCGCACCGGCCTTCGCCGATTCGGCCACGCCGCATGCCGGCGACTACGGCAACACGTCGTGGTACTCGCAGCACTACGGCCCGCGCACGCGCGCCGAAGTGAACGCGGAAGTCGAGCAAGCGCGCAAGGACGGCACGCTCGCGTACCTGCGCAAGGCGACTTCGTATCCGCAAGGGCTCGAACTCGCGCAAGGCCCGTATCGCTCGATGCCGGAAAGCAACCAGCTCGCCGGCGGAGGCCGGTAAACGCGCAACGCCGCGCAGCGGGTTGCCCCGTGCGCGGCGTCGTGACACACCTATCGACGACTCGCTGAGTCAGTTAGTTGCAGGAGAACATCATGAACGACCAACTTCCTTCGCCGCTCGATCACTGGGACGACACCACGCCGGTCTGGACGCCTTTCCGTTCGACCCCGCACTCGCATTGACCACCGGCTGAGCCGTCGCCCGGCCCTCACCGGCGCGGCACGCCGTCGCGCCATTCGCCCCAGTGCGTCACGATGTCCTGAACGAGCGGATTGCCCGCGCGGTACAGGTTTTCGGTCGCCGGGGCGAAGCCACCCTGGTCCGCGTAGTTCAGCAGGTTGTCGGCACTCGTCTGCCCCGCATACGGGCGGTCGAAATCGGAACCCGTCCGCAGCACCGCGACGCGCGATAGGTCGACCCGCTTCACGCTCGCCGCGCGCTTGAGCGCTTCATACGTCGCGTTGTCTTCCTGCGCGGTCATGCAGTAAGTACCCTTGCCGTCGGTCAGGATCTTCGTCCACTGACGCGCGCGCTCGCCGATCAGCGTGCCCGAGAACCACGTGTTGCCCGATGACGTGTCGCACTGGATCACCGTCGGCGGCCGGTTCGCCGGCGCATACGTGAACTTCGCGCGCGCGGCCTGCGCCTGCGCGCTGTCGGCGAGCACGACGTTGCGCGACAGTGCGACCGCCGCGTCGGTCAGCTGCGGGTTGAGCTGGAACACTTCGGTGCGATAGTCGAGCGGCGGCTTGTCGTTCGGGCTCTTCGTGTTGATGCCGAGAAAGCCGGTGTTCCAGCCGGCCGGAATCTCGCGTGCATCGAGCTCCCACTGCAGGCTGAAATCGACGAGGTATTTCGACCATGCGGCGGAACCGATCGTGCCTTGCGCGGGGTCGACGCCCGCGATGCCGGAGATCAGGAAATACGTGCGGCGCAGATCGAAGCGTTGCGAGAACGTGAGCGCCATGATCGTCGCCGACGCGTTCGCATAACCCATGCCGGTCGTCACGACGCACACGTCCTGCTTGTTGCAATGAACGTTCGGGTAGTCGGGCGACAGGCCGGGCACGGCGATGTCACGCCACGGGCCGAGCCGGTCGAGCCACGCCTGGCCCTCCGGACCGAACATCGTGATGATCATGACCTTGACCGGGCGGCCCTGTGCACCGGTCTCGGCGAATGCATTGTTGCCCGCGTTGTTGCCCTGGTTGTCCTGCGCGATCGACGGCGCGGTCGCACAGGCGGCGAGCGAAAATGCAGCGGCGGAAAGAATGGAGCGAGTCAGCATCGGCGTTCCTTGTTTCGATGATGTTGGGTGAGAACGGCTGTCGGAGACTGCGCGAGGGAGTATAGAACGGGCGTACGCGATGCGGAACCCGACTACGAAACGGCTAGCGGTGTTTCGTGCGAATGGACGCGCGTTGCGTGACGGAATTCGCGCGTTCGCCACTGCATTGCAAACATCAGGAATACTATCGGGTTGGTCGCCACGTGCGACGTCGGCCACCTCGCGCCGTGCTATACGCGCACCAGCCCCGCGACGCCGTAACCGAGCACGACGAGTGCGGCAACCACATGGCTCGCCGCGAGCCACCCGGGCGACTTCACGAAACGACCGATCGCGCTGCCGCCAAACGCGAACACGAGCTGCCCCGTGAGGCTACCCGCAAACACGCACGCGGCACCGATCAGCCAATGGCGGTGCGCACCGGCGGCAGCCGTTGCATAGCCATAGAACAGCAGGATGGTCAGCGGGTTCGCGAGCGTGACGAGGAACATCGAAAAGAACGGGCGAGTGCCCGGCGGTGGCAGGTCGCCGTCGAGCGTGCGCCGGCGGTCCCGCAGCGCCTGCCACAGCATCCGCGCGCCCATCGCGAGCAACACGAGCGCACCGACGATACGGAACAGCGCCAGATGCGCCGCGAGCGTGCTCGCGAGCATCGCGCCGATCGTGAACGCGACGACTGCATAGCAGCCGTCCGCCGCGGCAACGCCGATTGCCGCGCGCACGCCGGTCGCCGTGCCGGCGCGCATGCCGTAGTTCGCGATCATCAGCGCGACGGGCCCGACCGACAGCGCGATCATCAGCCCGAACAGGAAGTCATTCATCGGTCGTCGATGCCTTCGAGGGAAGGCACCGATTCTAGCGACGTCAAAACGATCCGGTGAATGAAGTGGGCGTCAGGCGACCTCGACGCGTGCGGGCCCGTCCACCATCTCGCCGATCACGACCGCGCGGCCGAAACCGTCGGCACGGAAGCACGCGAGCACGTCATCGACGGCCTCGGGTGCGCACGCAACCAGCAGGCCGCCCGACGTCTGCGGATCGGTCAGCAGCGCCTGCGCGACGGGCGGCAAGCCGTCGGCGAGCCGCACGTCGGTGCCGTATGCGGCCCAGTTGCGGCCCGACGCACCGGTGAACACGCCGTCGGTGACGAATGCCTCGACGCCTGCGAGCCACGGCAGCGACGCATAGTGCACGCGCGCGGTCAGCTGCGCACCGCGCGCCAGTTCGAGCGTATGGCCGAGCAGCCCGAAGCCCGTGACGTCGGTCAACGCATGCACGCCCGGCAGCGCGGCCAGCTCGGCGCCCGGCCGGTTCAGCTTGGTGGTCGTCGCGACCATCTGCGCGTAACCGTCGGCGTCGAGCTGGTTCTTCTTCAGCGCGGCCGACAGCACGCCGACGCCGAGCGGCTTGCCGAGCACGAGCACGTCGCCGGCGCGCGCGGCCGCATTGCGCTTCACGCGCGACGGATGCACGACGCCGATCGCCGCGAGCCCGTAGATCGGCTCGACCGAATCGATCGAATGGCCGCCCGCGACCGGAATGCCGGCGTCCGCGCACACCGATTCGCCGCCGCGCAGCACGGCCGCGATCGTCTCGTGCGGCAGCACGTTGATCGGCATGCCGACCAGCGCGAGCGCGAGGATCGGCTTGCCGCCCATCGCATACACGTCGGACAGCGCGTTGGTCGCCGCGATGCGGCCGAAGTCGAACGGATCGTCGACGATCGGCATGAAGAAATCGGTGGTGGCAACGATCGCCTGCTCGTCGTTGAGCCGGTAGACGGCCGCGTCGTCGGACGTCTCGGTGCCGACCAGCAGGTCCGGGAACAGCGCGGGCGGCGTCGCGCGCTTCAGCAGCTCGGACAGCACGCCCGGCGCGATCTTGCAGCCGCAGCCGCCCCCGTGCGACAGGCTCGTGAGGCGCGGAACGGCAGGCTGGGCTTGGGTGGCTTCGGTCATCGTCGGCATCCGGTGAATAACAACGTTCTATTATCGACAATTCCGCGCGAGCGCGCCGGATACCCACATAATTGGCGGCGCTGCCCTCTTCCCGCTCCCGCCCACACCCTCGCTCATGGATCACCTGTTCATCGGCCTCGTGCTGTGCTCCGCGCTGCTGCACGCCGTCTGGAATGCCTTCCTCCACGTCAGCGAAGACCGGCTCGTGCAGCTCGGCACGATGTCGCTGCCGTATCTCGTGTTCGGCGTCGCCGGCGCCGCGCTGCTGCCCGCGCCGGCGCCCGCCGCGTGGCCGTACATCGCCGCGTCGGCCGCGCTCGAGGTCGCGTACTGCTTCACGCTGGCGCGTGCGTACCGCAGCGGCGAGTTCGGGCAGATCTATCCGATCGCGCGCGGAATCTCGCCGCTACTTGTGTCGGTGCTCGCGCTCGCCTTCCTCCACGAACAGCCGACGCCGTTCGGCTTCGCTGGCATCGCGCTCGTGTCGTTCGGCATCATGTCGCTCGCCTTGCGGCGCGGCTTCCGGTTCTCCGGCGAAGGCGTGCCGTACGCGCTGCTCACGGGCGTGTTCATCGCCGCCTATTCGATCTGCGACGGGATCGGCTCGCGCATGTCCGGCAGCGCACTCGGCTACATCGCGTGGGTGTACCTGCTGTGGAGCGTGCCGCAGCTCGTGCTCGTCTGTATGCTGCGCGGCGGCCCGCGCGCGGTGCTCGGCTCGCGCACCGCGCTCACGCAAGGTGCGATCGCCGGCACGATCTCGCTCGCCGCCTACGGGATCGTGATCCTCGCGTACCGGCACCTGCCGGTCGCGACCGTGTCGGCGCTGCGCGAAACGAGCTCGATCTTCGCGGTCGCGATCGGCTGGTTCGTGATGCGCGAGCGACCCGGCGCGCAGCGGCTCGCCGCGTGCGCGCTGGTGGTCGCGGGCGCGGCGCTGATCCGGCTCTAAGCGGCGCGCCCGGCCCGCGGCCTGCCGCCGCGTCAGAACTTGTGGCGGATGCCCGTCACCGCGACGATCTGCGTACGCGTGCTCGACGGGTTCGAGATCCCTTCGATCGCGGCCACCGCGTTCGACGACGCGCGCTGGTAGAACGCATTCACGTAGACGTCGGTGCGCTTCGACAGGAAATACTGCGCGCCGACGCTCGTCTGCAGGTAATGCGAGCTAGGCTTCGGCCCCTGCGACGCAAGCACCTGCGTATAGGTTTCGCCGAGCGCGAACTGCAGCGCGGGCGTCATCAGGTAGCGCACGCTGCCCTCGTAGTTGTTGAAGCGCATTGCGCCGCCCGTCTGCAGGTTGAACAGCGAGCTCGTGTACAGCAGCCCGAACGTCGCGGCCCCCCACGCATACGCGCCGCCCGCGCCCCAGATCTGCTGACGCGTCACGCCCTTGATGAACGTGTAATAGTTGTCGGACGCCGCCGCGCCAGTCGTGTCGAGCGCCGGATGATCGACGCGCACGTAGGCGGCGCCGAGCTGCAGCGGCCCGTTCTCGTAGCTCGCGCCGAGGCTCCACACGCGGTTTTCCGCGAACGACGTCGAATTCGAGAAGCCGTACAGGCCAACCGCGCGCAGCCCGTACCACGTGGGCGTCTGGTACTGCACCGAGTTGTTGGTGCGGAACGTGTTGTTCAGGTCGTCGGTGTCGAACGGATGCAGCGCGTACTGCGTGAGCGCGGTGGTGGCACCGATCTGCAGCGGCTCCAGCACTTCCTGCGCCGCGTTGTACTGGCGACCCATCGTCAGCGTGCCCCAGCGGTCGTTTTCCAGCCCCACATACGCGCGGCGCCCGAACAGCCGGCCGCCCTGGCTCGCGGCGCCGCTCTCGATGTTGAAGCCGTTCTCGAGCCGGAACACCGCGCGCGTGCCGCCGCCGAGATCCTCCTTGCCGAGCAGCCCGAAGCGCGTGCCCTGCTCGTTGCCGCCGGTCGCCTGCCACGCGGCGTGACCGTTCTGGTTGTTCGTGTACGTGATCCCCGAATCGACCACACCGTACAGCGTCACGCTCGATTGCGCCTGCGCATGCGTCGCGCCTGCCGCCATTGCGATACCCGCCAGCGCGACCGCCATCCCTTTCCGCTTCATCTCCGACCCCTTTTTGTCGATTGAATATGGGGAGCGATTTATTTCGCCCATGACGTGTTTTATTGAATAAAACATCGTCTTATTAATTGTTGAATTCGGCGATTTGAAGCGTCAAGCGATGACAAAAATCACCCGGATGAGCTTAAACGCCTTCGATCGACAGGTGTTTCGAAGAATGAAACAAGACCAATATCCACGGGCTTTACAGGCTCATCTCAACACGTAATGCCGGCATTGAAAAAAGCCCTTGACCGCAATTTTCTGCCGTTGTGAAATATTGATACGCTGTTTTAATGATTAAAACAAACGAACGAGACGCTTCGAGAAACTAGGTAAAGAACCTGATCCCCATGGTGACGTTTAATTGCAACAACGCGACCGCCGGCGCATCGCCCGCGTATTTCATCGCGCAGCCGACGGCACCCGCGCTGCCGATCGTCGTCGATTCGCCGCACAGCGGCATCACGTATCCGCCGGACTTCGCGACCGTCGCGCCGGACGACGCGATCCGCACGACGTGGGACGCCTACATCGATGAACTGTGGGCCGGCGCCCCCGCGCGCGGCGGCACGCTGCTCGCCGCGACGTTCCCGCGCGCCTACATCGATCCGAACCGCGCGGAAACCGACATCGACGAAACACTGCTCGCCGAGCCGTGGCCCGCGCCGCTTGCGCCGCAGCCGTACACGCAGCGCGGCATGGGGCTGATCCGGCGCGACGCGTTGCCCGGCGTGCCGCTGTACGACCGCAAGCTGTCGCTCGCGGAAGTACGCCACCGGATCGACGCGTACTACCTGCCGTACCGCCGCGCGCTGGCCGGCATCGCCGAGCCGCTGCATGCCGCGCATCGTGCGCTGTGGCACATCGACTGCCATTCGATGAAGTCGCGCGGCAACGCGATGAACGTCGATGCGGGTGCGCTGCGGCCGGACGTCGTCGTCAGCGACCGACGCGGCACGACCGCCGACCCGGCCTTCACCGCATGGACCGCGCAATGGTTCGCCGACGCCGGCTATCGCGTGCAGGTCAACGACCCGTACCAGGGCGGCGACCTGCTGACCGCGCTCGCCGATCCGGCGCGGCAGCGCCACAGCATCCAGATCGAATTCAACCGTGCGCTGTACATGGACGAGGCCGTATTCGCGAAACACGCGGGCTTCGCGACGCTGAAGCGCTCGGTAGACGCGTATCTCGACGCGCTCGCCGATTACGTCCGCGCGCGCATCGCAGCGCAGGGAGAACCCACATGACGACCTACATCGTCGACGCCGTCGACAGCGCGCTGAAGCTGCTGACCTACGTGGCCGAGCACCCGAACCTCGGCGTGACCGAGCTGGCGTCGCAACTCGGCATCAACAAGTCGCGCACGTACCGGATGCTGTGCACGCTCGAACTGCACCGCTTCGTCGTGCAGGACGCACGCACGTCCACCTATGCGCTCGGCCCGCAGGCATTCGTGATCGGCGTGGCCGCGTCGCAGCAGAACGCGCTCGTGCGCGCCGCGCACCGGCACATGCTCGCGCTCAACCAGGCGATCAACGAAACGATCGTGCTGCGCGTGCGCGAAGGGCTCGAATCGGTGTGCGTCGCGCGTTGCGAAACCACGCACGCGGTGCGCACCGTCGGCTCGGTCGGCAACCGCCGGCCGATCAATTTCGGCGCATCGGGCAAGGTGCTGCTCGCGTTCGCGCCGGATGCCGTGCGCGACGAATATCTCGCGCAACTGCGCCGCAACGGGCTGGCCGACGATCCGGCGAAACTCGCCGGCGAACTCGACGCGGTCGCGCGCAAGGGCTACGCGGTCAGCAGCGGCGAGGTGACGCCCGGCGCGGTCGGCATCGCGGTGCCGGTGCGCGACCTGACGGGCGCGACGGTTGCGTCGGTCAGCGTGACAGGCCCCGAGGTGCGCGTGAGCCACGCCGACATCCCCGACTATCTCGAACGCCTGCAGGCGTGCAGCCACGCGATTTCCGCCGAACTCGGCTACGTCCCGGCGCGCGCCGCGCTGCAACCGGCCTGACGGCCCGCTCCTTCTTCGACGAGGATCCGATGTCCGCCTCTTCCCCGAACCCGGCCGGCGCACCCGGCGCCGATACCGCCGCACGCGCGGCCGACGCTCCGGCGGCCGACGCCCCGGCGGCCGACGCCCCGGCGGCGCCCGCCGCTCAAGCACCGCATCCGCACGGCAAGATGCTGCACCCCGTCGTGATGATGCTGTGGGTGCTCGCCGCCGCGATCGCGCTCACGTGGCTCGTCGACTCGGGCCAGTTCGCACGCAACGGCAGGCTCGTCGTGCCCGGCACCTATCACGTGGTGCCGAAGGCGACCGCACTCACGACGCTCGTCGCGCCGGCCGTCAGCCACAGCACGTCCGCGCAGGCGCTGCCGGCAAGCCTCGTCTCCGCGTTCGTCGCGGTACCGCAAGGGTTGCTGAAAAACGCGCCGCTGATCGTGATGGTGATGTTCGTCGGCGGGATGTTCGGCGTGATGCGCCGCACGGGTGTCGTCGATGCGGGCATCGACCGGCTGCTTCAGCTCACCGGCAACAACGCGTACCTGCTGACGCCGATGCTGATGATCCTGATCGGGCTCGGCAGCACGCTGCTCGGCTTCATCTCCGAGTATCTCGTGATCATTCCGATGGTGGTCGTGATCGCCCGGCGCCTCGGCCTGTCCGACCTGTTCGCGGTCGCACTCGTCGCGCTCGCCGCGAAAATCGGCTACATCGCGTCGGTCACGAACCCGCTTGCGCTGGCCGTCGCCCAGCCGCTCGTCGGCGTGCCGCTGTTCAGCGGCGTCGCGCTGCGCGCGGCCGTATTCGTCGTATTCCTGACGATCGGGATCCTGTACCTGCTGCGCTACGTGCGCAACACCGGCTACCGGGCCGGGCAGACCGCCGCGGGCCAGGCCGCGCACACGGCCGCGAAGCTGTCGCTGCGTCACAAGGCGACGCTGCTCGTGTTCGCCGCGGCCGTCGCGATGCTGATCTACGGCACGCGCGAACTCAAGTGGGGCAACATCGAACTCGCGGCGTTCTACACGGCCGTGAGCATCGCGACGGCCATCATCGGCGGGCTCGATTCGCGCAGCGCGGCCGACGCGTTCGTCGACGGGATGAAGAACATGATGCTCGCCGCGCTGCTGATGGGGCTCGCCGCTTCCGTCGAGCTGCTGCTGCAGAACAGCCTCGTGCTCGACACGCTGATCAACTTCTTCACGCGGCTCGCCGACGGGCAGTCGCCGGTGTGGGTCGCGAACGGGCTGATGGGCGTGCAGATGGTGCTCGACGTGTTCATTCCGTCGGTGTCGGGCAAGGCCGCGGTGAGCATGCCGATCATCGGGCCGATCGCGCAGCTGTCCGGCGTGAGCGGCCAGACGTCGGTGCTCGCTTTCGTGCTCGGCGGCGGGCTGACGAATCTCGTCACGCCGACGTCCGGCATGCTGCTCGCGTATCTCGCAACGGCTCGCGTCGACTTCGGCGCGTGGATCCGCTTCGTGCTGCCGCTGTTCCTGACGCTGCTCGCGTTGTCGTGCGTCGTGCTGACGTTCGCGGTGTGGATCGGGTATTGAGGTTTGCGACCGGCAAGGCAGAACGTGCGTGCGCTCGTCGGCGCGCAGCGCGTGAAGCCTGCCAGGCCCGACTGTGGCGACGGGCATCGCAACGCAATGCCGCAACCGGAAGCACCGTTCAAGCCACCGCCACCGCCCCGCCGAATGCCCGCTCGTCGATCGCCTCGGCGAGCGTCGCGAACGCCGTCGCGATCTCGTCCTCCGGCACGCACGCATAACCGAGCAGCAGCCCCGACGCCGCGCGCTCGCGATCCGCGTAGTAACCGGACAGCGGCCGCACGACGATATTGCGTTCGAGCGCGGCCTGCGCGACCGCGCGATCGTCGGCACCTTCCGGCAGTTGCGTGACCAGATGCAGCCCCGCGTCGCTGCCGAGCGCCTGCAGCGTGTCGCCGTAACGTCGAGCGACCGCGTCGAGCAGCACCTCGCGGCGCTGCCCGTACAGCGTGCGCATCTTGCGGATGTGCGACACGAAGTGCCCTTCCGCGATGAATTCCGCGAGCACGGCCTGCTGCAGCAACTGCCCTTCGCGATACAGCTCGGCGCTCGCGGTCGCGAAGCTTTCCGCGAGCGGCTCGGGCGCGACGAGATAGCCGACCCGCAGCCCGGGGAACAGCGTCTTGCCGAAACTGCCGACGTAGATCACCTGCCCGGCCGTATCGAGACCTTGCAGCGACGCGAGCGGCCGGCTGCCGTAGCGGAATTCGCTGTCGTAGTCGTCCTCGATGATCCAGCAGCCGTGCTGGCGCGCGTATTCGAGCAGCATCCGCCGCCGTGCGAGGCTCATCACCATCCCGAGCGGATACTGGTGCGACGGCGTGACGAGCATCAGCTTCGGCGGTTCGGCGAGATCGGCGGCCGACGGCGCGATGCCTTCTTCGTCGACCGGAATCGGCCGCGTCGTCAGCCCCGACACGTTCAGCACGCTGCGCACGCCCCAGTAGCACGGGTCCTCGGTCCAGATCGCATCGCCCGGATCGGTCAGCAGCCGCACCGCGAGGTCGATCGACTGGTGGATGCCGGTCGTGATCACGATCTGCTCGGGCGTGCAGCGCACCGAGCGCGACGTGCGCAGGTAGTCGGCCAGCGCCTCGCGCAGCAGCGCGAGCCCGCCGCCCGGCGCATAGGTCAGCAAGTCGGGGCGCAGTCGCCGCCAATACTTGTTGTGCAGCCGGGTCCACACGCGCGCCGGAAATCGCGACACATCGGGCACGCCCGGCATGAACGCGCCGCCCTGGCGCTTCGACACGCCGGCCCCTTCGACGAGCCGCGTGCCGCGCGCGGACAGCCGCCGCGCGGACGTCGTCACGATGGCCGGGCCCGCGGCCGCGTCGGGCGTCGCGCCGACGATCTCGTCCGGCGCACTGTCGGCGACGAAGGTGCCGCGGCCGGTCGCCGAGTTCACATAACCTTCGAGCGCAAGCTGTTCGTAAACCTGCGTGACCGTGTTGCGCGCGATCCCGAGCTCGGCAGCCAGCAGCCGCGACGACGGCACACGTGTGCCGGCCGGCAGTTCGCGCGACAGGATCGCCTGTTGCAGCAGCCGGTGAAGCTGCCGGTAGATCGGCTGTTCGCCGCCGCGCACGAGGCGCTGCGCCAGCCAGTCCGACAACACGCTCGCGCGCATGATTGGCTCCTGAATATTTATTGAAATGGCTCTGATTGCCAGAGCCAAATGTGATTATAGTCGCCTCCATGGGCTGTCGAAGCGCCCGATTTTCTACTCACCGGAAAGAACATCAAGGAGATGACCGTGAAGAATGCCGACCTGCAGGCCCGCAAGAACGCCGCCACCCCGCGCGGCGTCGGCGTGATGTGCGATTTCTACGCAGCCCGCGCCGAGAACGCGGAACTGTGGGATGTCGAAGGCCGCCGCTTCATCGATTTCGCCGCCGGCATCGCGGTGCTGAACACAGGCCACCGCCACCCGAAGATCGTCAAGGCGATCTCGGACCAACTGAACAACTTCACGCACACCGCTTACCAGATCGTCCCGTACGCGTCGTACGTCGAGCTGGCCGAGAAGATCAACGACCGCGCGCCGGGCGACTTCCCGAAAAAGACCGCGTTCTTCACGACCGGCGCCGAAGCCGTCGAGAACGCGATCAAGATCGCGCGTGCAGCGACCGGCCGTCCGGGCGTCATCGCGTTCTCGGGCGGCTTCCACGGCCGCACGATGATGGGCATGGCGCTGACCGGCAAGGTCGCCCCGTACAAGCTGAACTTCGGCCCGTTCCCGGGCGACGTGTTCCACGCTCCGTACCCGAACGCGCTGCATGGCGTGACGACGGCCGACTCGATCAAGGCGATCGAGATGCTGTTCAAGGCCGACATCGATCCGAAGCGCGTCGCCGCGATCATCTTCGAACCGGTCCAGGGCGAAGGCGGCTTCTACGCGGCGCCGGCCGAATTCGTGCGCGCACTGCGCAAGATCTGTAACGAACACGGCATCCTGCTGATCGCCGACGAAGTCCAGACGGGCTTCGCGCGTACCGGCAAGCTGTTCGCGATGCAGCACTACGACGTGCTGGCCGACCTGATCACGATGGCGAAGAGCCTCGCGGGCGGCATGCCGCTGTCGGGCGTCGTCGGCCGTGCGGACGTGATGGACGCGGCAGCGCCGGGCGGCCTCGGCGGCACGTACGCGGGCAACCCGCTGGCCGTCGCATCGGCCCACGCCGTGCTCGAGATCATCGACGAAGAGAAGCTGTGCGACCGCGCAACGCAACTCGGCGACGTACTGAAGGCGAAGCTGAACTCGCTGCAGGCCGACGTGCCGCAGATCGCCGACGTGCGCGGCCCGGGCGCGATGATCGCGGTCGAGTTCCTGAAGCCGGGTTCGGGCGAGCCGGATGCCGAGTTCACGAAGCGCGTGCAGACGCGTGCACTCGAGCGCGGCCTGCTGCTGCTCGTGTGCGGCGTGTACTCGAACGTCGTGCGCTTCCTGTTCCCGCTGACGATTCCCGAGGCCGTGTTCAACGAAGCGCTCGTGATCCTCGAGGAAGTGCTGAAGGAAACGGTCGGCGTGCCGGCCTGAGTTCCCGTCGACTCCAATTGAATGCGCCGCCGCCGTCTTTACGACGGCGGCGGCCGTTTTACCCGTCCTTTTCAAAGCAGGCGATTCATATGAGCACTGTTCAGGAAACCCTGGCACTGAAAGATCCGTCGCTGTTCCGCCAGCAGGCGTACGTCAACGGCGAATGGCAAGGCGCGACGAACGGCGAGACGTTCGAAGTCCGCAACCCGGCGACGGGCGGCCTGCTCGGCACCGTGCCGGCGATGGGCACGGCCGAGACGCGTCACGCGATCGAAGCCGCGAACGCCGCATGGCCGGCGTGGCGCAAGAAGACCGCGAAGGAACGCGCGGTCGTCCTGCGCAAGTGGCACGACCTGATGATGGAAAACGCCGACGACCTCGCGCTGATCCTGACGACCGAGCAAGGCAAGTCGCTGGCCGAAGCGAAGGGCGAGATCGGCTATGCCGCATCGTTCCTCGAATGGTTCGCGGAAGAAGGCAAGCGTGTGTACGGCGACACGATCCCGACGCCGGCGAGCGACAAGCGCATCGTCGTGACGAAGGAAGCGATCGGCGTGTGCGCGGCGATCACGCCGTGGAATTTCCCGGCGGCGATGATCACGCGCAAGGTCGGCCCGGCACTCGCGGCAGGTTGCCCGATCGTCGTGAAGCCGGCCGAGGCCACGCCGTTCTCCGCACTCGCGATGGCCGTGCTGGCCGAGCGCGCGGGCGTGCCGGCCGGCGTGTTCAGCGTCGTCACGGGCGACCCGAAGGCGATCGGCGGCGAAATGACGTCGAACCCGATCGTGCGCAAGCTGTCGTTCACCGGCTCGACGCCGGTCGGCCGCCTGCTGATGTCGCAATGCGCGGCAACGGTCAAGAAGGTATCGCTGGAGCTTGGCGGCAACGCGCCGTTCATCGTGTTCGACGATGCCGATCTCGACGCGGCCGTGCAGGGCGCGATCGCGTCGAAGTACCGCAACAGCGGCCAGACGTGCGTGTGCACGAACCGCTTCTACGTGCATGAAGCCGTGTATGACCAGTTCGCGCAGAAACTCGCGGCAGCCGTCGGCCAGCTGAAGGTCGGCCGCGGCACCGAGCCGGGCGTCACGCAGGGCCCGCTGATCAACGAAGCGGCCGTGCTGAAGGTCGAGGCGCACATCGAGGACGCGCTCGCGAAGGGTGCGACCGTCGTGACGGGCGGCAAGCGCCACGCGCTCGGCCATGGCTTCTTCGAGCCGACCGTGCTGACGGGCGTCACGCCGGCGATGAAGGTCGCGAAGGAAGAGACGTTCGGGCCGCTCGCACCGCTGTTCAAGTTCGGCAGCGACGACGAAGTGATCCGACTCGCGAACGACACCGAATTCGGCCTCGCCGCCTACTTCTACAGCCGCGACATCGGCCGCGTGTGGAAGGTGGCCGAAGCGCTCGAGTACGGGATGGTCGGCGTGAACACGGGCCTGATCTCGAACGAAGTCGCGCCGTTCGGTGGCGTGAAGCAATCGGGCCTCGGCCGCGAAGGCTCGCACTACGGCATCGACGACTACGTCGTGATCAAGTACCTCTGCCTCGCCGTCTGACGGTTCAGGGCCTGCCGCTTCGGCGACAGGCCCTGACCGCCCGGCCGGAACCGGGCGGTCCGACGCGGGCCGACGTCCCTCTCCGTCGTGCCCGCGTCATCTTGATACGCACGAGAGCGTTCCGCTCTGTGTAGCCGATTTCGATCGCCGTATCCGCCGATTCGCCATCTCGCGCGCGAATTTCGGTCAAGTCTCGTTTCTCACTTCCCACTTCGCTGCAAGCCGCCAGGTCGAGCGCTCCGCCTCGATCCGGGGTGCCCGTGCGTGAACACGTCACCCGACGGCCCGGTGCGCGTTGACTCAGCGCACGCAGGCGCCGCTACATTCGGTGACGCCGTGACACACGTTAACAGTCGCCGGCATGACTTACGGGCGGGTACCCTTTCGGTCGCGTTCTGTTCGATCCCCTCCGCCGTAGCCTCGATGATCGATTCACATCATCAACTTCCATTGGACTCCAAAATAAAAATCGTACTCGTTCTATAGACAAGGAAAATCTTACCGGCCACTGTCTATAGCTCGTCCATTTACAAGGCATCCGAGTCCATGGAAGGAGAACATGCCGCCTGCCCTTACTTTCTTCACTTGTTGATCCGGCTTTGCGCGATGGTGCAGCAACCACACGCGCCGCCGATCATCGCAGTTGAAGATGTCACGATCGATCAATACGCGATTCATGGCCCGAAGTGAGCCGATTGGGTCTTTGCCAACTTGGATTGAGGAAATGGCCATGAGCCGACGGGCAATCAGGCACGGTGACGCAACGACGACAGGCGGAATCGTCATCGCTGGCACTGCAAGCATATTCGTGAACAACAAGCACATTGCCTTGGACGGTGACAAAGCGACATGTGGAAATTGCGAGGGAATGTTTCCGATAGCAGGAAGCGCGGTATCCGTCGTCGGTAACGGACGTGCCGTAGCCGTGGAAGGCGACGCTGTACTTTGTCCGTGCGGGCAAAATCTTTTAATCGCGGGAAACGACTGCACGTTTTTCATTGGGAGCGGCGGCCATGGCTCGGCGCCCCCCTTCACTGGATATTCGACATTTTCACCCACACGATACGCACCAGCATCTGACATTCACAACGATCAATTTGTGATCCGCGACGTGAGAACGAAGCAACCGTTAAGCAACGTGCGCTATTGGATCAAGGATCGATCCGGGAGCGTGCTTGCATCCGGCATGAGTGATCGGCACGGTTGTACCGCGCGCGTGCAAACCGAACGCGCGCAGACATTGACGCTTGTGATCGAGGACTGAACGATGGGAAACCGAACTACCGTCGCCGAGACGACAACAAACACCATCGCGGGATCTCAGACATTCGTGGATGTTGATTTGCGACCGATCTGCGAAAACATGACCAATTCGGAATTCCGTGCCGTGTTCGCGAAAGCACAAGCTAAAGCCGTCGAGAAGCTGAGTGTACGCACCATCGCTTTACACCGGTGGTCGCAGTCCGAAAAAGATCGCGTGCTCAAGTGGTTCGGTCGTGACGACGAGAGAACGCGTATGCACCTGCTCACCGGCTTAACGAAAGTGCTTGGCGTCGTTCGAGCGTTCAACGAAAACAATGTCGTTCGAAGCGGCAGCGCTGGAGATTTGGCAACGGGTTGCACGCCTCATCCGCGCGGAACGACTGACGAAGCCGCGCATGTGTGCGCACCAGACACGGCCACACATACCATCGCCATCAGCGCGCGATTCTGCACGATGCGCCCGTGGACCGACGGTGCTGATTCTCATGTATCTACTATCATCCATGAAGCAACTCACTTCCACGACACGATGTCTTCGACAGACGATCAATACACAATCACGCCTTTTCTCGCGCCTTGGGGCCGGTCAAATCCTGACTTGGCAATCCACAATGCCGACAGCATTGCGGGGTATGTTGTCGATGGCGACTAAATTCCTAACCGCCGCAGCGCTCGCGATTTGCTGCGCACACGCAGCGTTCGCCTGTGACGGTGCGTCGAACATGCCGGCCCATTACATCGATATTGTTTTCGATGCGGATTCGAGTGCGATTTCGCCGACGGAACTGTCGAGATTGTCGGCATGGTCAAGCGACATGCACAAGCGCTTTCCGATCATTGATACGGTATGGCTTATCGGGCTCGCCGAACAAACCGAACGCGACGCGCAACGGCTTGCAACGCAACGAGCGGAGAACGTGATGGCTGTTCTGGGTCGGCATTCGATCCGCGGCGAGAAAAGCGCCTTGGCAGGGAAAATTTTCAAGCCGGACGAGTTCGGTCAATCCGGGCGACGCGTTGAAGTGAACGTCAGTCCGGGATGCCCTAACCACTGTTGCCCGAACCTGAATCCCATACCGAGGGCGCAATGACGTACACGCCCCCCCCACGGCGGCGCGCAATGAGGACAGCCTTCCTCCTACCTCGGGCGTTCAGACCATCACCGAAACATGTTCACCATCTCAACCGGCCGCGTCGCTCGCCGCCTCAGGCACCTCCGATGCTGCCGTGCTCTGCTCGATCGTCGACGGCCTGATCTCCGCGATCGGGTCCGATACGCTCGCACCGATCAGTGTCTTGATCTCCTTTGCCGTGTTCGCGCTGTGCTGCGCGAGCGCCCGAAATTGACCACCGAACATCCGCGTAGGCAGACGTTCTTGCTCCACAACGCCGACAGCATCGCGGGGTACGTCGTTGACATTGAATAGGTTCGTCACTGCCGTCGCACTCGCGTTGAGCTGCGCACATACGGCGCTCGCATGCGACGGTCCGTCGAACATGCCCGGTTGGGATTTTGATGTTCGATTCGACAACAATTCGAGCGACCTATCCACCTCCGAGCTGGCGAGACTTTCCGTATGGTCGAACGACATGCGCAATCGCTTCCCCATTGTCGATGTGGTGTCAGTTGTCGGATTGGCCGAACCGACGGAACGAAGCGCGCAAGAGCTTGCACACCGACGTGCAGCGAACGTTAAAGGCGCCTTAGATCAATTTTTGATCCGGGGCGAACGAAATTCGATGATCGCGCGAATCTACAAATTGCCGTTTCCCGCGAGCGAGTTTGACGACAACGGGCGGCGCGTCGAGATCACATTTGGTCCGGGATGCCCCAACCACTGTTGCCCGAACCTGAATCCCATACCCAGAACGCAATGACGTCGCGCGACGCACCCACACCGGCCCGCACAACGCGGGCCGGCTTCCTCCTGCCTAGCACGTTCCCGCGATCACCGAAACACGTTCACAGCCTCCACCAGCCGCGTCGCCTGCTGCTTCAGGCTCTCCGACGCCGCCGTGCTCTGCTCGACGAGCGCCGCGTTCTGCTGCGTGATGTTGTCCAGATGCACGACCGCCTGGTCGACCTGCGCCACGCCCGTGCTTTGCTCAGCCGTCGACGAGCTGATTTCCGCGATCAGATCGGACACGCGCTTCACCTGCGTGACGATGTCCTCCATCGTCTTGCCCGCGCCATCGACGATCCGCGCGCCTGACTCCACCCGCTCGACACTCGCGCCGATCAGCGTCTTGATCTCCTTTGCCGCGTTCGCACTGCGCTGCGCGAGCGCGCGCACTTCGCCCGCGACCACCGCGAAGCCGCGCCCCTGATCGCCAGCCCGCGCCGCCTCCACGGCCGCGTTCAGCGCGAGGATGTTGGTCTGGAACGCGATGCCGTCGATCACGCCGATGATGTCCGATATCTTGCGCGAGCTGTCGGTGATGTCGTTCATCGTCGCGACGACTTCGTTCACCGCCTGCCCGCCGCGCCCGGCCGCTTCACTCGCGGAAACGGACAACTGGTTCGCCTGCAGCGCCGTCTCCGCGTTGCTCGATACGGTCGCCGTCATCTCGGCCATCGACGCGGCCGTCTGCTGCACGCTCGTCGATGCCTGTTCGGTGCGCGCACTCAGGTCGTTGTTGCCCTGCGCGATCTCGTTGCTCGCGCGCTGCACGTTCAGCACCTGTTCGCTGACATCGTCGACGAGCCAGCGGAACATCAGCCCGAGCTGGTTGATCGTGCGCAGCGTCATGCCGATCTCGTCGACGCGATTCATGCGCACGCTGCTGCGGCTCTCGCCGGTCGCGACGCGCAGCGCCTCGTCGCGCAACTGTCGAAGCGGCTGCACGATCTGCGCGTCGAGCCACCACCCGGCGGCCACCGTCACGCCGGCCGCCGCGCCGGCAAACGCGGCCAGTGCGCCGCCAGTCAGCCCGCATGCCCAGCCCGCGCCGACGACGGCCGGCGCCAGCACGCACAGCGTCGAATGCACGCGCGCACGCACCGACATCGTCTGGAACAGCGACGCGACACGCATCACGCCCGTGCGGACGATCAGCCCCTTGTGGAAGCGGCGATTGCCGGCCTTGCCTTCGCGGAATTCGCGATACAGCGCTTCGGCGGCCGCTATCTCGTCGCGCGTCGCCTTCGTGCGCACCGACATATAGCCTTTCGGCTGGCCGTTGCGCATCACCGGAATCGCGTTCGCGCGCACCCAGTAGTGGTCGCCGTTCTTGCGGCGGTTCTTCACAAGCGCGGTCCACGGCTCGCCGCCCTTGAGCGTCGCCCACATGTCGGCGAATGCCTCCTTCGGCATGTCCGGGTGGCGCACGACGTTGTGCGGCTGACCTTCTATTTCCTCGGGAGAAAATCCGCTGACCTGGATGAATGCCGCGTTTGCGTACGTGATGTAGCTATTGGCATCGGTCGTCGACATCAGCGTCGCGTCATCGGGAAAATCGAATTCGCGTTGCGTGACGGGCTGGTTGTTGCGCATGGTGAGGAGCTCCGGATAACGGATCTTGCGTCCGCTTGTCGATTGATTCGAGACCCGCGCATGGCGGTCGATCCGCATGCGCGATGGTCTGGCTCCTGCGCTTTCGGCAAATTTTCCGGAAACATTATGGTGTATTCGGGAAAATATGCATTAAAGATGCATCATCTTGTCTTTACCGAATGATTTGTTTATGGATGAAACGAAACACCACACTGGACAACGGTTTGACGAACATTCGTCTGACCATTGATTACAATTCAGTCGGTTCGATTTAATGCACAAACGAAAATCACAAATAAGAATATTTCTCGTTTGACGAGATTTGATTGAATCGAAAAACCTGAATGCGTATTGCGCGCGACGTTCGGGATTCATCCATCAGGCCAGCCCGTCGCGCACGCTTGCAGCGATCACCTGAACACGTTCACCGCATCCACGAGACGCGTCGCCTGCTGCTTCAGGCTCTCCGATGCCGCCGTGCTCTGTTCGACGAGCGCCGCATTCTGCTGCGTGATGTTGTCCAGATGCACGACCGCCTGGTCGACCTGCGCGACGCCCGTGCTCTGTTCGGCCGTCGACGAGCTGATTTCAGCGATCAGATCGGACACGCGCTTCACCTGCGTGACGATGTCTTCCATCGTCCTGCCGGCCTCGTCCACGCGCCGTGCGCCCGACTCGACGCGCTCGACGCTCGCGCCGATCAGCGTCTTGATCTCCTTCGCCGCATTCGCGCTGCGCTGCGCGAGCGCACGCACCTCGCCGGCGACCACCGCGAAACCGCGCCCCTGTTCACCCGCACGCGCGGCTTCGACTGCCGCATTCAACGCGAGGATGTTGGTCTGGAATGCGATGCCGTCGATCACGCCGATGATGTCGGCGATCCTGCGCGAGCTGTCGGTGATGTCGCTCATCGTCGTGACGACCTCGCTGACCGCCTGCCCACCGCGCTCGGCCGCGTCGCTCGCCGACACCGACAGCTGATTCGCCTGCAGCGCCGTCTCCGCGTTGCTCGACACGGTCGCCGTCATCTCGGCCATCGATGCGGCCGTCTCCTGCACGCTCGACGCGGCCTGCTCGGTGCGCGCGCTCAAGTCGCTGTTACCCTGCGCGATCTCGTTGCTCGCGCGCTGCACGTTGTGCACCTGCTCGCTGACATCGTCGACGAGCCAGCGGAACATCAGCCCGAGCTGATTGATCGTGCGCAGCGTCATGCCGATCTCGTCGACGCGGTTCATCCGCACGCCGCGCCGGCTTTCACCGGTCGCGACGTTCAGCGCCTGCTCGTGCAACCGCTTCAACGGTTGCACGATCTGCGCATCGAGCCACCAGCCGGCCGCAGCCGCCGCGCCGACCGTCGCACCGGCAAACGCCGCGAGCCCGCCGCCGGTCAGCCCGCATGCCCAGCCCGCGCCGACGACGGCCGGCGCCAGCACGCACAGCGCTGAATGCACGCGCGCGCGCACCGACATGGTCTGCGGCAGCGACGCGATGCGCAGCAGCCCCGTGCGGATCACGAGCCCCTTGTGGAACCGGCGCTGGCCGGCCTTGCCTTCGCGAAACGCGCGATACAGCGCTTCGGCGGCCGCGGTCTCGTCGCCTGGGGCCTTCGTGCGCACCGACATATAGCCCTGCGGCTCGCCGTTGCGCATCACCGGAATCGCGTTCGCGCGCACCCAGTAGTGGTCGCCGTTCTTGCGGCGGTTCTTCACGAGCGCGGTCCACGGCTCGCCGCGCTTCAGCGTCGCCCACATGTCGGCGAACGCCTCGCGCGGCATGTCCGGGTGGCGCACGGCATTGTGCGGCTGGCCGACGAGCTCCTCGTTCGAGAAGCCGCTCACCTGCGAGAACGTCGTGTTCGCGTAGGTGATATAGCTGTCGGCATCGGTCGTCGACATCAGCGTGACGTCGTCGGGAAAATCGAATTCCTGTTGGGTAACGGGCTGGTTATTGCGCATGCAAGGCTCCGAAAGGCGGATCTGTTGTCCGCGCCGCGCTGAAATCACGCTCAGTAGCCGAAAAACGGTTGATCGCTTTACGACACTCTCGTCCCTACTGTCGGCAATTCGGTGGAAAACCTTAATCCTGCCGCGCATAAAATATGCAACCCGGCCATTGCCATGATTTCGATCAAATAAACCGGCGATAATCGCCGCTCGCATTTGTCCGCCTGTCACGACGCGCCGTCCGGCGTGCCAGTGCCGGTATCCGTTGCACGCGGCGAAACGATTTGACCTATCCTGCTCCATTCCACCGGAATTCGAATTCGATGAAAAAGGCATTGCACGAACTGAACCGGCTGTCGTGGAATACGGCGACGGTCGCGCATAACAGCCATAAAGGCGATCAGGCTGCGTTTTTCCGCGATGGCGGCTCGACGCTGTTTCCGGAAGAACGCGAACTGCTCGGCGATCTCGCGGGCCTGCGGCTCTTGCACCTGCAATGCAACGCGGGACAGGACACGCTGAGCCTCGTGCGCGAAGGCGCGGATGCCACCGGTGTCGATATCTCCGACGAGGCGATCGGCTTCGCGCGGCAACTATCGGCCGACGCGCGCCTGCCCGCGCGGTTCGAGCGCGCCGACGTGCTCGACTGGATGCCGGAAGCAGCCGCGCGCGGCGAGCGCTTCGATCGCGTGTTCACGTCGTACGGCGCAATCTGCTGGCTGTCCGACCTGAACGCGTGGGCGCGCGGGATCGCCGCGCTGCTCGCGCCGGGCGGCCGCTTCGCGATGGTCGAATTCCATCCGTTCGCACTGTATTTCGACGAACACTGGCAGCCGCACTACGACTACTTCAGGCGCGATGCGACCGAGGAGCCCACCGGCGTCGGCGATTACGTCGCGGCGTCCGGCACGGGGCTCGGCGCGCAGCACGACCACCCGGGCGTCGTCGATTTCGCGAACCCGCATCCGAGCTACGAGTTCATGTGGGGCATCGGCGACGTGGTGAATGCGCTCGTGTCGGCCGGGCTCGCGATCGACCGCCTGAACGAATATCCGTACGCGAATGGCTGGAAGGGCTTCGACGGCATGCGCGAGCTGGACGGTCACCGGATGGTGCCGCCCGACGGCATGCCGCGCCTGCCGCTGATGTACGCGATCGCCGCGCACCGGGTGGCCGCATGACGCGCCCCACCGCCGCCGAGCGCGACGCGCTGTCCGCCCGCGCGCTCGAGCGCGACGATGTGCCGCTCGTGTGGACCATCGACCGGCGCGAAATCATCGAGCACCTGTATGTGCTGCGCGACGGCGCTTTGCACCTCGTGCCCGAGTTCTACGACGTTGCCGGCTGGCCTGACGGCGAAGCCGACCACTACACGCCGATTCTGCTCGACTGCCACGACCGCGGCGGCTGGTTCCTCGGCAGGTTCGACGGGGCGCGGCTCGTCGCGGCGGTGATCATCGACAGCCGGCCGCTCGGCCCGCAACGCGACATGCTGCAGCTGAAGTTCCTGCACGTGAGCCACGACTGGCGCGGCTGCGGGCTCGGCAAGCAGCTCTACCGCGTGGCCCGGGCACAGGCGCGCGCGATGGGTGCCGAACGCCTGTACGTGTCGGCCACGCCGTCGCAGCGCACGATCGACTTCTACCTGCGGCTCGGCTTCACGGTCAGCGCTTGGCCCGACCCCGAACTTTACGCGCTCGAACCCGACGACATTCATCTGGAAGGGCCGGCGGCCTGACGGTCCGGCGCGCGGATGAAGCGTAGAATTTCCCGCTCTGCCGCAGCCGCCATCAGCCGTCAGCCGTCAGCCATCACGGAGCACGACATTGAAGAATGACCCGCAGCCGCACGCCACGCCGAAAATTCTCGTCAGCATGTGCGTGGTCGGCCATCCGGTCCGTTACAACGGTTCGGCCAAGACCGCCGCGCACGACGCACTCGAACGGTGGCAACGCGAAGGGCGTCTCGTACCCGTCTGCCCGGAACTGGCCGGCGGCTTCAGCGTGCCGCGCCCGCCCGCCGAAATCACCGGCGGCGAATCGGGGCAGCAGGTGTTGTCGGGGGCCGCACGCATCGTCGACGTGAACGGCACCGACGTGACGGCGCCGTTCGTCTCCGGCGCGCACACCGCGCTGGCACTCGCGCAAGCGCACGATTGCCGCTTCGCGATCCTCGCCGACGGCAGCCCGTCGTGCGGCAGCACGTTCATCTATGACGGAAGTTTCGCGAACCGGCGGCACGTGGGTGCCGGGGTGACGGCGGCGTTGCTGCGCGAGCACGGCATCGAGGTGTTCGCTGACACCGAAATCGATGCGCTAGACGCGCGCCTCAGGCAGCTTTCCGAAGCCGGTTAACGACGATGGGCGGCACGAGACTCCTCGTGCCGCCCATCGTTGCGAAGCTGAACGGCGGTGAAGCGGCACATGTCCGGCCGCTTCACCACGTCACGCCGATCAGACGCGTTCGATCGCGATCGCAATGCCCTGGCCGACGCCGATGCACATCGTGCACAGCGCGAAGCGGCCGTTCGTGCGATGCAGCTGGTACATCGCGGTCGTCACGAGGCGCGCACCCGATGCGCCGAGCGGGTGGCCGAGCGCGATCGCGCCGCCGTTCGGGTTCACGCGAGGATCGTCATCGGCGACGCCGAGCATGCGCAGCACGGCGAGACCCTGCGATGCGAACGCCTCGTTCAGCTCGATCACGTCGAACTGGTCGATCGTCATCCCGAGCCGCGCGAGCAGCTTCTGCGTGGCCGGTGCCGGGCCGATACCCATCACGCGCGGTGCGACGCCAGCCGTCGCGATGCCGAGCACGCGTGCACGCGGCGTCAGGCCGAAGCGCTTCGCCGTTTCCTCGTTCGCAAGCAGCAGCGCGGCGGCGCCGTCGTTGACGCCCGACGCGTTGCCGGCCGTCACCGAGCCGTCCGGACGCACGACGCCCTTCAGCTTCGCGAGCGCTTCGAGCGACGTTTCACGCGGATGCTCGTCACGCGAGAAGACGACCGGATCACCCTTCTTCTGCGGAATCGTGACAGCGACGATTTCCTCGGCGAGCGTGCCGTCCTGCTGCGCGCGCGCGGCCTTCTGCTGGCTGCGCAGTGCGAACAGATCCTGGTCCGCGCGGCTGATGTTGTAGTCGACCGCGACGTTCTCGCCCGTCTCCGGCATCGAATCGACGCCGTACAACTGTTTCATCAGCGGATTGACGAAGCGCCAGCCGATCGTCGTATCGAAGATGTCGGCCTGGCGCGCGAACGCGCTGGCGGCCTTGCCCATCACGAACGGCGCGCGCGTCATGCTCTCGACGCCGCCTGCAACCATCAGCGCGGCTTCGCCCGACTTGATCGCGCGTGCGGCCACGCCGACCGCATCCATCCCGGAACCGCACAGGCGGTTGATCGTCGAACCCGGCACGCCCTGCGGCAAGCCCGCGAGCAGCGCGGACATGCGCGCGACGTTGCGGTTGTCCTCGCCGGCCTGGTTCGCGCAGCCGTAGATCACGTCGTCGATCGCCGTCCAGTCGACGTCGCGGTTGCGCTCGACGAGCGCCTTGAGCGGCACCGCGCCCAGATCGTCGGCGCGCACGCCGGACAGTGCACCGCCGTAACGCCCGATCGGCGTACGGATCGCATCACACAGAAAAGCTTCGGTCATCAGTGTCTCCGGTCCCAGGAAGGCTGGGAAATGAACAGGGCGCGCCCCTTGCATTGCCCGCCGGGATGCGCTTAAATGTTCTATATACGAACATAAGATCGTGTATCGAACGTTCAACGCATCATAGGGAGTGCAGGGACGACCTGTCAAGCACGCGGTCCGCCGCGCGGTTGGCGTGTCAGGCCCCATGCGCTATCTTCTCGGCTGCACGACATTCCTGGCGCTCATGACAACCGAAGACACTCAGACGAAACCCGGCGACTCCTATGTGCAGTCGTTCGCACGCGGCCTCGCGGTGATCCGCGCGTTCGACGCGACACGCCCCGAGCAGACGCTCACCGAAGTCGCGTCGGCCACCGGGCTCACGCGCGCGGGCGCGCGCCGGATCCTGCTCACGCTGCAGACGCTCGGCTATGTCGAGGCCGACGGCCGGCTGTTCCGGCTCACGCCGAAGATCCTCGAGCTCGGATTCGCGTATCTCACGTCGATGCCGTTCTGGAATCTGGCCGACCCCGTGATGGAGCAGCTGTCCGCGCAGATCCACGAAAGCTGCTCGGCCGCGGTGCTCGACCGAACCGAGATCGTCTACGTGCTGCGCGTGCCGACGCACAAGATCATGACGATCAACCTGTCGATCGGCAGCCGGCTGCCCGCGTACTGTACGTCGATGGGCCGCGTGCTGCTGTCCGCGCTCGACGACGCTGCGCTCGACGAAACGCTTGCGCAGAGCGGCATCCGCGCGCATACGCCGCGCACGATCACGGATCTCGTCGAACTGAAGGCGACGATCGCGCAGGTGCGCCAGCAGGGCTGGGCCGTGGTCGACCAGGAACTCGAAGTGGGCCTGATGTCGCTGTCCGCGCCGATCCGCAACCGGCGCGGGCAGATCATCGCGGCGATGAACATCAGCGGCAACGCGCAGCGCCACACCGCGAAGCAGATGGTGAAGGAGTTTCTCGGGCCGCTGCAGCAGGCCGCGCAGACGGTGTCGGAGCTGGTGGCGCGGCGGGGGTGATTACGAGCTGTCACGCTCGGCAACGATGAATCCGTCGCCGCCCCGCCGGTTCTTCGACACGGGCGGCGCGGCATCGGCGCCCGGTATCGTCGCCAGCACCGAGCCGGCACAGGTGTACCAATACCGGGGAAGATTCGCCAGACACTGTCTGGCGAATTGGCCAGGTCAGGAAGAACGACCGCATCTGCTGCAAGTTCTGGCGACTGAACCCGCGACCGAACCGTCCGGTGAGGTCACTCGCCAGCCGCTCGATCAACTGCTCGCCGTAACCTGCACGCCGCCGCCCCTGCTGTTCGGCCTCCACGATGCGGCGACCAATTTCCCAATAACTCGCCGTCATCAGCGCATTGACTTTGCGGGCTGCCGCATGGCGTGCGGCCTCCAGCAATTCGACGATGCCACCGTGGACGCCGGCATAGCCGGCCGGCACGACAGATTTTTTCGCGGTTGTCATGGAAAGCGTCCTGTTGCCCATGCGGTCACCTCCGCGGAACACGAAAATAACCGCGCAACACAATCTAGTGAGGGGACAAGACCCGGTCGATCTGACACGAACGAAATTGCGCTGCACCGGTAGGACACCATACCGCCCACACGCCAAGCACCATGCTAGCTCGTACCAGCACCGTGCCCGACGCGCGGTCGAGCGGCGCGTGCTCGCCGCGCTCCACGCCGCCTCACGCCACCTCGGCGAGTGCATCAGCGTCACGCTCCGCATGTTCGTCAGGTGGAACAGACGGTTTCAGAACGGGTGGCAACCCACGGTTGAGCGAACGCCGTACACCCGCCGTCGACAGCGGCTCGCTACTGCCCGCTCAAAACAAGTGATGAATACCCGCGACAATTGCAAGCTGCCGCTGCGTGCCCGACGCGCCGATCGCGAAGATAGCAGCGCGCGCCGCCGTGCTCCCCGTCGCCTGCTGCGCAATCACATGCAGGTACCCCTGCGTACGCTTCGACAACGCATACACATCCCCTAGCGAGGCTGACAGATAGCGGCGGCCGATGAACGACGTCGTCGACAGTCCCCCGCCCACGGCATTGGCCGGCGTCGCCTGCCACGTGGCGCCCGCGTCGAATGTGCGGTACGAATCCGTCTGCGTGCCGGCCTTCAGCCTCACGTAGGTGTACAGCGCGTGCAGCCGCACTTTGCCCCAGTCGTAGCGTGCGCCGATGCCCGCGTTCTCAACCTTGTCAGCCACGTACGACAGTGCCGGGCGCCCCCGGAACGTCGACAGGCCGAGGCCCGCGGTCGTATCGCCGAGCATCGGGCCGAGCGCGCGGTCGTGCTCGTTGACGTAAGCGGCGGCCAGCCCGACCGGTCCGTTCACGTAATCGATACCGGCCCCCGCAATGCGTCCGCTCGAGAAATTGCCGGGCACGCCACCGAGCCCGAACAGCAGTCCGACCCTCAACCCCGACAACGCGGGAGATCGGTATTTCACGACATTGCTCTCCTGCGCCGACGTCGTCTCGACCAGCCCGTCGAGGTTGCCCGGATGCGCCGCAAGCAGGTTCGACGACTGAAAGCCGTTGCCCATCGGCGCGAGCCAGTCATAGTTGAACGCGGTCTGCTGGCCAAGCGTGATCGTCCCGGCCCGCTCCGACGACAATCCGACGTACGCCTGCCGATTGAACAGCGTGCCGCTGCGCATCAGCGCGCCCGTGTTGGTCGCGAAGCCGTTCTCGAGCCGGAACACCGCGCGCCAGCCGGCGCCAAGTTCCTCGTTGCCCAGAAAGCCGATGCGGTCGGGCTGCATCACGCCCTGCAGCATCGCGACCTGTGGGCTGCCCGCGCGATTGTTCACATACGCAACGCCGGCGTCCAGGCTGCCGTACAGCGTCACGCTGCTCTGTGCATGGGCGGCGCTTATTGCCACAGTATTCAGCATGACTAAAATCATGGCCGCGCGGCCGCGGCGTTCCGACGTCTGCATCGGGGTCTCCTCGTTGCGTGGGGAATGCGATCGCTTGCGCTTATTCGACGGCTTTCGCATAGCCGCCCACACGGGTGTAACGCAGCCCCATCGCACCGATCGCGACGGCGGCACAGACGATCGGCACGATCAGCATCATGAAGACGCCCGACAGCCCCATCGCACTCGCCATCACCAGCGCGCCGACGAACGAGCCCGCGATCGCGCCGAGCCGGCCGACACCGAGCGCCCAACTCACGCCCGTCACACGGCTGCCGGTCGGATAGAAATCGGCCGCGAGCGCATTGGCCCCGGTTTGCGAGCCGGCGACGCCGAAGCCGATTCCGAAGATGCCGATGCACAGCGACGGCAGGTCGTCGTAGTGCCAGGCGACGAGGAACACGCACAGCGCACTGGCGAGATAGGCAGCCACCAGCACCGCGTACGCATTGAAACGGTCCATCGCACGCCCGAGCAGAATCGCGCCGACCGTGCCGCCCAGTTGGAACATCGCGGTGACGATCGCCGCTTGGGCGAGATCGAAGCCCGCTTCGCGAAACAGGCTCGGCAGCCAGTTGGTGACAAGATAGACGATCAGCAGGTTCATCCAGAACGCACACCACAGCGCGAGCGTGCCGAACCGCAGCGGCCGCGCGAACAGTTGCGACACGGGCGAGCGCGCCGAGACGCTCGCCGGCTCGTCCGCGACGAAGCACTGCGCGCCGTCCGGCGCATCGTGCGACATGCGGCGCAGCACCACTGCGATCTGCGCGGCCGGCGCGCGCCGATAAATCAGGAAACGGATCGATTCAGGCAACGCTGCAAGCATCACGAGCCCGAGCGCGATCGGCAGCACGCCGCCGATGACGAACATCGCATGCCAGCCGTAACGCGGAATCACGTGCGCGGCGATGAATCCCGCCGCCGCGGATCCGAACGTGAAACCGCAGAACATCGTCGTGACGACCAGCGCACGGCGGGCGCGCGGGCTGTACTCGGACGTCATCGCGATCGCGTTCGGCATCGCCGCGCCCAGGCCGACGCCAGTCAGGAAACGCAGCACCGTCAGCGAATGCATCTCCGGCGCGATCGCGCACAGCGTGCTGAAGAGGCCGAAGGACAGTACCGAGCCGACCAGCAGGCGCTTGCGGCCGAACCGGTCGCCGAGCGGCCCGGCGAGGAACGCGCCCGCCGCGAGACCGACCAGGCCGGACGCCAACAGCAGCGTGATGCCTGCCGTACCGGCATGCCAGTCGCCGCGCAGCGCGGGCACGACGAAGCCGATCAGCGCTGTGTCGAGACCATCGAGCGCAACCACGGCGAAACATTGCAAGGCAATCGCCAGCTGGAAGCGTGAGAACGGCAGCGCGTCGATCCAGCGCTGCACGTCGAATGTGGGTGTGGGTTGCAAGAGGGTGTCTCCTTCGTTTTATCCTGACGGACCGGGCGGCCTGCGCCGGGTCCGTGCATCGGGCATCGGCCGCGGCGGACGACGCGGCACGCCCGTCTGCCGCGGCCGTTGCCAATCGTCCCGATCAACTTCAATCATTCATTCGCACTGCGAACTCCATTCGATACCGCCGAACCGCGTGCCGCCACATATCGCCGGATTGTTCCGACGAATCGGCGACGCCCGCGCCTCTCAGTCCAGCCGGAACAGCCGCTTCGCGTTGTCCCGCCCGATCTTCTCCCGGTCGTTGTCGCCGATCTCGGCGGCGTCGAACCATGCGCTTGCCTCCTCCATCGATTCAAACGGATAGTCGGCAGAGAACAGCACGCGGTCGCTGCCGATCTCGTCGATCGCGTTGCGCATCGCGATCGTGCGGAAATTGCCGCTCGTCGTGACGTAGAAATGCGTGCGGAACGTATCGATGAAGGATCGCTTCGCCTTCACGCCCATCGGATTCTTGCCGTTCGGGGATGCCCAGTGCGACGTGCGCCAGATGTTGTGCAGCGCGAGCTCGCCGAGATGACCGAGGATCACCGTCAGGTTTGGGTGCTCGTCGAACAGGCCGCTGCCGATCAGGCGAAGCGCATGCACACCCGTTTCGCGTGAAAACTCCCACGCCGGCCCCATCAACCAAGGATGGCCTTCGATCGCCAGTTGCTGGCTCGGCAGCGGATTGCGCGGGTGCAGGTAGAACGGTACGTCGAGCCGCGCAACCTCGGCCCAGAACGGCCGGAATTGCGGCAGATCGTAGTAGGTCGCGTTGTCGGCGTGGCCGATCTGCGAGAAGCCGTTGACGAGCGCGCCCTTGAAACCGAGTTCGGTCACCGCACGCGCCAGCTCGCGCGCGGCGGCATCCGGGTCCTGCAGCGGCAACGCGGCAAACGCGCCGAAGCGGTCCGGCCGGCGCGCGACCTGTTCGGCCAGCAGGTCGTTCGCGCGCCGCGCGACGTCGATCGCACGGCCCGTGTCGGTGATCGCCTGGACGGCCGGCGCGTTCAGCGACAGGATCGCGTAGCCGATCCCGCATGCATCCATGCGCTCGACGCGCTCCTCCTGCACGTCGAGCAGCTGACGGCGTCGCGCCGGCCAGATGTCGGCGGTAAAGTAGTGTTCGGAATCGCCGATCGTGTCCGGCGTGGCAAAGTGCTCCTCGAGTGCGATCTTGTCCCGCATGCTGCCTCCTGTGATGTCCGGGCCGCCGCGCCACTGTGGCGCGGCGTATCGGAACCAGCATAGGAGGACCGCGGCGCCCTGTTAAATTGCGGCGTTGAATACCGTCATTCACGGCATCTATACCCGCCTACCGACCGACGCGATGGAACACGACCCCGATCTGCGCAACATCGACCTGAACCTGCTGCTCGTGTTCGATGTGCTGTATCGCACACGCAGCACGACCCGCGCGGCGGACGCGCTGCACCTCACGCAACCGTCGGTCAGCAACGCGCTGAAGCGGCTGCGCACGCTGTTCGACGACGCGCTGTTCGTCAAAACGGCCGACGGCATGCAGCCCACGCCGCGCGCGGACGCTATTGCAGCACGCGTCGACGAGGGACTCGCCTCGCTGCGCACCGCGCTGCAGGCCGGCCGCGCATTCGACCCGGCCACGTCGACCCGCACCTTCCGCCTGTACACGAGCGATCTCGGGCAGGCGATCTTCATGCCGCCACTCGTCGCGCACCTGCGCCAGGTGGCACCCGGCATCCGGATCGTCACGGCCGATCCGCCGCTCGATGCCGCACAGCAGATGATGAAGCTCGGGCAGATCGACCTCGCGCTCGGCATGTTCACCGGGCTGCACGCCGATTTCCATCAGCAGCGGCTGTTCCACGAAACCTACGTGGCGCTCGTGCGCAACGACCATCCGACGATCGGCGACGCTCACAGCCGAGCAGTTCTTCGCGGCCGACCATGTGAGCTACACGCCGACGGCCGGCAGCCACGCGCACTTCGAAGCGGCGCTTTATGCGCTGTCGCCGCATGCCGGCAGCACACGCCATGTCGTGCTGCAGCTCGCACATTCGTTCGGACTGGAACGCATCGTGTCGTCGAGCGACCTCGTCGCGTGCATTCCGAGCCGCCTCGCCCGCGTGCTGTCGCGGCTGCAGGACGTGCGTGCCGTGCCGTTACCGTTCGACACGGCGCCGGCCGACATCGCGCAGTTCTGGCACGAACGCTACCAGCGTGACGAAGGGCATCAGTGGCTGCGCACGCTCGTCTACGACCTGTTTCACGACCTTCGCCTCAGTGCGTTGCCGTAAGCGCACCACAAAAAAAACGGGCAACCCAGGGCTGCCCGTATCAACTCCACTTGATTCCAGCGTTCTTCTCACGGAACACGGAGCGAACTCCGCGCAGCACAATCTAGTGATGCGTGGCAACGCGGTCAATTTGACAAGAACGAAACTGTTCCATGAGCCTGTAGGACACCACGCCGCTCACGCCCCGAGCAACATCCCCTTGCGCACCGGCACCGTACCCGTCACGCGGCCGAGCGGTGCGCCGGCCGTCACGAAACGTATCGCGCGGCGCATGTAGAACACGCCGTCGGTACCGCTCGAAATCGTCGTGATCGCATCCGTCAGCGGATCGACGATATCGAACAGCGCATCGCCGGCGCGGATCGTCGCGCCGATCGCCGCGCGATGCACGAGGATCCCGCTCACCGGTGCGTAGAACTGCTCGCTGCCCGCGAGCGGCGTGGCCGGTGCGGCCAGCGGCGGCAGCGGCGTTCGTTCGCCGTGCACCGCGCCGCGCCACACGAGATAGTCGACGAGCGCGCCGGCATCGCGTTCAGCGTACTCATACGTCACGTCGCGCTGACCACGGCACTCGACCGTCACGGCCACCGTGCCGGCCGCCATCGGCGTGCCTTCCGGCAAATGCTGCCGCAACTGCGACCACAGCAGGTGATGCGCATCGTCGAACGCATGTCCGCCCGAATCCTCGGCGAGCAGCGACACCTCCGCACCGAGATAACGCGCGAGCGGCTCGATGTCCGGCCATGCGGTATCGCTCGTGTACACGTGCATCACTGCTTCGAGCGAACAATGCAGGTCGACCACGACGTCCGCGTCGTGCGACAGCTTCAGCAGTGCAAGCTGCAGCGCGTCGAATTCGGTACGCGGCGCGATGTCGTCGAGCGCCGCGCCGACGCATTCGCGCACGATCGCGCGATTGCGTTCGCCGTCGTCGCCGAGCCGGTCGCGCGCCCGCGCGGCGATCTCCGCGAGCGGCAGGAAGCCGCGATTGAAGTTGCGGCCGCTTGCGAGGTCGAAACGGCCGATGAACTGCCCGAGCAGATGATGATTGAGGCCGACCGGATTCGACACCGGCACGAGCACGATCTCGGCCGCGAGCCGGCCTTCGGCATCGAGCCGCGCGAGGCGCTGCTTCAGCACGAACGCCGCGAGCATCGCGGGCGTCTCGTCCGCGTGCAGTGCGGCCTGCAGGTAGATCTTGCGGCCGGAATCGGCCGGCCCGAAATGAAAGCTCGTCAGCGTGCGCTGCGTGCCGATCGACGGCGACAGGAGCGGCGTGGTGCGAATCTGCATCGATGATCTCGAACGGATGAAAACAGGGGAATCGGATGAATCGGCCTGCACGGCGCTCAGTCGCCGTACGGGTTGAAATCGAAGTACCGCTTGGCGATCCGGTCGTACGTGCCGTCCTTCAGCATCGACGCGATCGCGCCGTCGATCGACGCCTTCAGCACCGTATCGGATTGCCGCATGCCGATGCCGACGCCGCGATCGCCCATGTCGAGCGGTGCGCCAACGAACGCGAAGCCCTTGCCGCGCGGCTGGCGCAGGAACCCGTAGTCGGCTTCCACCGTGCCGAGCAGCGCAGCATCGAGGCGGCCGTTCACGAGATCGGCGAACACGTCGTCCTGGCTCTTGTACGGCACCACGCTCACGCCGGCCGTCGCCCAGTGCGCGAGCGCCCACGATTCGAACTGCGTGCCCGACTGCACGCCGACGCGCTTGCCGGCCAGCGATGCGGTCGTGCTGCCGAGCCCAAGGTCGGGCCGCGCGACGAGCCGCGACTTGAAGCGGAACAGCTTCGACGAGAACAGGATCTGCTTCTCGCGCTTCTCGGTGATTGCCATCGACGACAGGATCGCGTCGATCTTGCGCGCCTGCAGCGCCGGGATCATCCCGGAAAACTCGAGCTCGACCCACTGGCAGCGCAACTGCGCGCGGCGGCAGATCTCGTTGCCGAGATCGACGTCGAAGCCCTTCAGGCTGCCGTCGGGCGCCTTCGCGTCCATCGGCGGATAGGTCGGGTCGATGCCGAGCCGCACGACGTGCGCGTCGAGCGCAAACGCGGACGTGGCAGCCAGGCCAAGGCACAGGGAAACGAGCGGGGCGAGAAAACGTTTCATGGTCGACGGAGGGCAGGAAGAAGGGCAAACGGCATCAGCCGGACTGCCTGCGATCGTAGGCGGCACCGGCCGCCGCCGGAACCATCGACTGCCTTATCATGATCGGTATTTCCGATCACCGGCCTCGCCGCTTGCCCATGGCGTTCACGCTGTCCCAGCTCCGCATCTTCCAGGCCGTCGTCGAGCACGGCAGCCTGCGCGCCGCCGCACGCGCGCTCGATCTCGCGCAAAGCGGCGTCACGCAGCAGCTGCAGAGCCTCGAGGCGACGCTCGGCGCGACGCTGCTCACGCGCACCAATCGCGGGATCGTACCGACGGCCGTCGGCCAGCGGTTGCTCGCGCGCTCCGGTTCGATCCTCGGTGAATGCGAACAGGTCGAACGGGAAATCCGTCAGCTGAGCGGCGCGTACGAGGGCACCGTCACGCTCGGGCTCGTGACCGAGCCGCTGATCGACGCGTTCGCGCCGGTGCTGACCGCGTTTCGCGCGCGCTTCGACAAGGTCGACGTGCACCTGCGCACCGGCACGTCGCGGATGATGGTCGGCTGGCTGCGCGAAAGCGCGGTCGATTTCGCGATCGCGCTGGTCGCGAAGCAAACTGACACGACCGATCTCGCGGTCACGCCGCTGCGTGCATCGGCGCCGGTGGTCGTCTGCCGCCACGGGCATCCCGCGATGCACGCGCAATCGCTCGCCGAGCTGGCCGGCTACGCATGGGTTTCCACGCGCTCGCCGAACCTGAGCGCCGACCCGGTCGTGAACCGGCTGCTCGCCTACTTCGACGCGCACGGCCAGCCGCCGCCGAAAGTTCTCGCCACTGTCGAAGGAATGTTCGAGACGCTGCAGATCGTCACGCAGACCGATTCCCTCGCGCTCGAAACCGAGGCCATCACGCGCCACGGGCCGTTCGCCGGCGCGCTCGCGAAGGTGCCCGTGCGCGAGCAGGCCGAATCGCAGGACATCTGCCTGCTGCAGCGCGCGGCCGTGCCGCTGACGCCGGCCGCGCAGGAACTCGCAGCGATGCTCGCGTCGTACCTGCGGATGGTGCGCGGGCGGTAGGCACTCGGGGCCGCCCCGCCGCCCGCCTCGCGCGTCAGTCCAGCGACTCCTGGGCCGTCTCGCGCAGCATCGCGACCGCGATCAACGACAGCACCACGCACGCTGCCACGTAGCCGGCCGGCGCGAGCTTGCTGCCGGTCGTCTTCACGAGCCAGGTCGCGATCAGCTGCGCGGTGCCGCCGAAGATCGTCACCGCGAGCGCATACGCGATCGAGATGCCGGTCGCCCGCACGTGGCGCGGCAGCGACTCGCACATCAGCGCCATTTCCGATGCCGAGCCGAGCGAATAGAACAGCAGCATCAGCGCGGTCAGCGGCAGGATCACCGACAGCGTCGGGTGATGGTTCATCAGCCAGAACGCCGGGAACAGCAGCAGGACCAGCACGCCGCGACCGACGAAGATCGGCAGGCGCCGGCTGCCGAGCGTATCCGACAGCCAGCCGAACAACGGGCACGTCACCAGCATCACGCAGCCCGACGCGACGCCGACGAACATCGACAGCTTCATCGGCAGGCCGAGCGTGTGGATCGCGTAAGTCGGCATGTAGAACGTCAAGATGTAGGTCGACACCGTGCCGCCCATCACCGTGAGCATCAGCAGCAGCACCGTGCGCGTGTGCTTCGAGAACAGCTCGTGCAGCACGCCGCGCTCGATCCCGTGATGGCTGTCGCCGGGTGCGTCGTCCGCGAGCCGGCGGCGCAGATACATGCCGACCGGCGCAATCAGCACGCCGACGAGGAACGGCAGCCGCCAGCCCCAGCTTTCCAGCGCGTCCTTCGTCATCGTGTTCGACAGCAGCGCCGCGAAGCCCGAGCCCATCAGCGCGGCGCCGCCCTGCGTCGCGAGCTGCCAGCTGGCGCGGAACGCGCGGCGCGATGTGCCGCCCTGTTCGAGCAGCGTCGTCGTCGCCGCGCCGAATTCGCCGCCCTGCGAGAAGCCCTGCAGCAGCCGCGCGAACACGACGAGCAGCGGCGCGGCCACGCCGACCTGCGCATAGGTCGGTGCGATCGCGATCAGCCCCGTGCCGAGCGCCATCAGCATGATCGTCAGGTTCAGCGCGGCCTTGCGTCCCTTGCGGTCGGCGTAGACGCCCAGCACGACGCTGCCGAGCGGCCGCGTGAAGAAGCCGGCGGCGAACGTCGCGACCGACAGCAGCAGCGACGTGGTCGCGTCGCTCGACGGGAAGAACAGCTTGCCGATCAGCACCGCGAAGAACCCGTACACGGTGAAATCGAAGAACTCCAGCCAGTTGCCGATCACGGCCGCGGCGATCGCGCCGCGCCGCGTGACGGCAGGCGCGCCGGGCGCGCTGGTTTCGGCGGCCCCCGTCGACGCGGGGTGCAGCGCGAGATGGTCTTTCTGCATCGTTATCGTCTCCTCTCAATGCGGCCGGAAGCGCCGGCCGCGCGCCGCCGCCACGCTCACTGCCCGAGGTAACGCTCCACGAGACGCGTCCAGTACGCCGCGCCGATCGGCAGGTTGCGATCGTTGAAGTCGTACTTCGGGTTGTGCACCATGCAGCCGTCCTCGCCTTCGCCGTTGCCAAGCCGCACGAACGAGCCCGGCCGCTGCTGCAGCATGAACGCGAAATCTTCGCTGCCCATCAGCAGGTCGGACTGCTCGACCACGTGCGCGTCGCCGACGAGTTCGCGTGCGACCTGCGCGGCGAAATCCGTTTCGGCATCCGAATTGACGACGACCGGGTAGCCTTCGATGTACTCGACGTTGGCGGTTGCGCCATAGCTCGCGGCTTGCGTCTCGGCCAGCTCGACGATGCGGCGTTTGAGCAGCGCGCGGACTTCGGGGCTGAACGATCGCACGCTGAGTTCGAGGCGCGCGCCGTTCGGAATCACGTTGTTCGCGGTGCCCGCGTGCATCGAGCCGACCGTGACGACCGCCGGCTGCGCGGGGTCGACGTTGCGCGCGACGATCGTCTGCAGCGCCATCACGATGCTCGCCGCGACGACGACCGGATCGACCGTCAGGTGCGGCCGCGCCGCATGGCCGCCGACGCCCTCGATCGTGATGATCGCCTTGTCGCCGGCCGACATGAACGGGCCGCGCCGCGTGAGGAACACACCGGGAGCCGCGCCCGGATGGTTGTGCATGCCGAACACGGCGTCGCACGGGAAGCGTTCGAACAGGCCGTCGTCGATCATCTTCTTCGCGCCGCTGTCGACGCCGTGCTCTTCCGCCGGCTGGAAATACAGGTGCACGGTGCCGGAGAAGTTGCGCGTCTTCGCGAGATGCTGCGCGGCGCCGAGCAGCATCGTCGTGTGGCCGTCGTGGCCGCACGCGTGCATCTTGCCGTGCGTGCCGCTCGCATACGGCAGGCCGGTCGCCTCGACGATCGGCAGCGCATCCATGTCGGCGCGAATGCCGATGCTGCGCGTGCCGTCGCCTACGCGCAGCGTGCCGACGACGCCCGTCTTGCCGACCCCGCGCGTCACCTGCCAGCCCCATTGCTCGAGCTTGTCCGCGACGAGCGCGGCCGTGTCGTGCTCTTCGTACGCGAGTTCGGGATGGTGATGGATGTGGTGACGGATCTCGCGCAGCCCGCCGGCGGCGGGCATCAGATCCTCGATTGCGGTGAAGCGGACGTCGGTGGTCATCAAGCAGCTCCTGCTGATTGTCAGCGTGTCAGCCGCACGCGGACGGTGCGTGCGGGAAAGCGAGCCACTATATCGAGCCGATATCGGTTCAATAAGATGCGGAATTTTTCACCGCAATAAGATTTTTTAATCAGGGTTAGTACCGAGTCCGCGTCTTTCGCGGGGCCACTCAGCCCGTTTGCCCGAGAAACACGCGAATCTCGTCCGCGAGCCAGTCGCGCAACGCGCACACCTTCGGATCGTCCCGGCTGCCGATCCGGTACACCAGATCGTGCCCGCGCTCGGCCCGCAGCGCGTACTGAGGGAACGGCGCGACAAGACGCCCGGCGGCGACGTCGTCCGCGACGATCACGCTGCGCCCGAGCGCGATGCCCTCGCCGCGAATCGCCGCCTCGATCGCGATGCTCCCGTGGCTGTACGCCGGCCCGCGATCGCTGCGTGCGCTGCGGATGCCGGCGAGCGCGAACCACTGCTCCCAGTTCGCCAACATCCGGTCCTCGTGCAGCAGCGTGCAGCCGACGATGCGCTCCACCGAAGCGAGCCCGCCCATCTTCGCGCGATACGCAGGACTGCAGACGGGTGTCACCGTTTCTTCGAGAATCCGCTCGGCCAGCACGCGCGGATAGCGCCCGCTGCCGTACCGAATCGCGACATCGGCTTCGCCTTCGTTCAGATCCACATGCGTGTCGGTTACGTCGAGATGGATGTCGAGTTCCGGATGCAACGCCTTGAACCGGTGCAGCCGCGGTGCGAGCCACTTGTTCGCGAACGACACGCTCGCGTTGATCTTCAGCCGCGTGACGCTGTCGGGGCTATCGTGCGCGCGCAACCGGTCGGCTGCCTTCGTCAGGTCGCCCAGCGTGCGGCTCACGTCGAGCAGGAACGCAGCGCCGGCCTCGGTCAGCACGATGCGCCGCGTCAGGCGCTGGAACAGCGCGACGCCGAGATGGGTTTCGAGATGCTTGATGTGCCGGCTCACCGCGCCATGCGTGACGTGCAGTTCCTCGGCGGCCAGCGTCATGCTCAACAGCCGGCCGGTCGCCTCGAAGGCGCGCAGCGTTTGCAAGGGGGGAAGCCGGTCGAACACGATGATGTGACGCGTGAGTTGTACTCACGCATTGTATGTCGATAAATGGTTTGTCAGTGCCCGCGGCGGCTCGCAATATCGAAGCCACACGCAGAGGTCGATGGCCGTGCCGGCCGACGTCCCGCTTGCGTCCATGCCCCGCTTTTCCGTCATGCATCGCGACCGGAATCGCGGCTGCGCTTCATGCCTGAAGCCGCGACACCCGGCGCGCGCTTCGTCCGGGGCACGTATATGCCGGGTCGTGCCGCTCATCATGGATCATCTTCTTTTCAAGCTCGTTGCCACCCCGCTGCTGCTGGCCGCTGCCACGCTCGCCGCGCGCCGCTGGGGTGAAGCGATCGGCGGATTGCTGGTCGGATTGCCGCTCACGTCGGGGCCCGTTTCGGTGTTTCTCGCGCTGGAACACGGCCCTGCGTTCGCCGCGCATGCGACGGCCGGTTCGCTCGTCGCGACCGCCGGGCAGGCCGCCTTCTGTATCGCGTATTGCAGGCTGGCGAAACGCGGCTGGCCCGCCGCACTGGCCGGTGCGGCCGCCGCGTTTTCCGTCGTCGCGCTCCTGCTGAAGGCCAGCGCGTTGCCGGAAACCGGCCTGTTCCTGATCGCGATCCTCGCGGTCGCGCTCGTGCTGAGCGTCGTGCCCGCCGCCCCGGTCAGGGCCGCGCGGCTCGATCCGCCGCGCTGGGACCTGCCGCTGCGCATGGCGTTGATTGCAGGCCTCGTGGTGGGCGTGACGATGATCGCGCCGTATGTCGGGCCGGAAACGAGCGGCGTGCTGGCTTCGTTCCCGTTCATGGTGATCATCCTCGCGGTGTTCGCGCACCGGATGAGCGGCCCCGCGGCCGCGCAACAGCTGATGCGCGGGATGGCCACGGGGCTGCTCGGCTTCGCCGCGTTCTTCCATGTGCTGAGCCTGACACTCACGCGGCTCGACCTCGCGCCCGCCTACGGACTCGCGATCGTCTGTACGCTCGCGATCCAGGGCGTGTCGCTGTACCGGATGCGCGTGCCGGTCGCCGTGCCGATCGAGTAAGCCCGACTCGTCGGCGGGACGGCGTGTCGCGCCTGCCTGTCGACGTCTGTCGACGCCGCTATCGATGCCAATAGACGACGCCCTCGCCAGGCGCACGCACGCGCCGGCATCGGTCAGCCGCTCGCGCGGCCCGGGCAGCAGCGCGAACGTCTACGCTCAGTCGATCGCCTTCAGTGCATCCAGCCCGTCCGGCAGCTTCGCATCCGGGAACATCGTCGACAGCGTCGCATCGCGCCACCGCGCCGCTTCTTCCGCGCGCTGCGTTTCCGCCTGCTCGCACACGAACAGCGCATCGCCGCCGAGCAGCAGACGCAGCGGCACGTCGTCGCGGCGCGACAGGTCGACGATCAGCGTCGCGATCCGCACGGGATCGCCGGCCTCGTGGCCACCGTACGCGCCGAGCAGGTCGAGCATCGTCCCGACCGACGGCTGATAGTCGGGCAGCAGATCGTCGATGCCGCGCTTCGCCTCCGCCGCCCAGTCGGTACGCATCCCGCCCGGCTCGAGCGTGCACACGCGCACGCCGAACGGCGCGACTTCCTTCGCGAGCACGTCGCTGAAGCCGCCGACCGCCCACTTCGCCGCCTGATACGCGGACAACCCGGCCATCGACGTGCGCCCGCCGACCGACGACACCTGGAAGATGTGCCCCGCACGCTGCGCGCGCAGCGTCGGCAACACCGCGCGCGTCAGGTTGACCACGCCGAACAGGTTCGTTTCGATCTGGTCGCGGAAGTCGTCGGCGCCCATCTGCTCGAACGGCGCCGTATGGCCGTAACCCGCGTTGTTCACCAGTACGTCGATACGGCCGAACGCCGCACGTGCCGCCGCGACCGCCCGCGCGGCCGCCGCTTCGTCGGTGACGTCGAGTTCGACCGGCAGCAGCCGGTCGCCATAACGCTCGACCAGATCGGCCAGCCGCGCGGGATCGCGTGCGCCTGCCACCAGCCGGTCGCCCGCCGCGAGAACCGCTTCCGAAATCGCTCGCCCCAGGCCGCGCGCGGCCCCCGTTACCAACCAGACTTTCGACATTTTCCACTCCTTGATCGTGGTGAAATCACAAAATGAATGATTACTCACTCATTAATATGGGCGACGTACCGGTCCCTCATGACCTGCATCGCCCTGCCTAGCACTCACTTCCCGCCGCCGCCGCGCGCAACCGCACGTACCGCCACGACGGCAATGCCCGACTCACACCGCGTGCAGCACGGCCCACAACGCACGAAACCCGGATTCCCGGTATGCATCGGCCCGCGCCGGATCGCGCGCAATCGACTCCATCGCCGTTTCCGCGATCGACATGAACAGCGCCGCGCAGAACCCATACGCCTCGTCGCGGTTCAGCGCGCCCGACGCAGCAACCTGCTCGCGCAGCAATGCGTTGATTCCGCCGAAGCCTTCGGCGCCGGCCGCGCGATGCGCGTCGTCGATGCGCCCGCTCACGCCGAGTTGCTGCAGCGCGCGCCGCCCGTCCGGATTCGCGACGCCCCACGACACATAGCCGTTCCACGCATGCCGCACGGCCTGCTCGACCGGCGCGTGCTCCGGAAACCCGGTCACCATCGCCTCGCGCATCTCGGCCTTCAGGCTGAGGTAAAGCGCGTTCAGCAACGCATCCTTGGTCTCGAAGTACGTGAACACCGTGCCTTCCGCCACGCCGGCGAGCCGCGCGATGCGCGCGGTCGTCGCGGTCGCGCCATCCTCGGCGAGCGCGCGGGCGGCGGCGGCGAGGATGGCTTCGTGCTTGTCGGGGCTGCGCGGTCGGGCCACGTTCGATTCCTTTAATGAGTGAGCGCTCAATCATAATAGAGCGATCATGTGGAATGCAAGCCCTGTTACATCCGGGGGAACGCATACGCAAACCATCAAAACCGTGCACTATTAGCGTTTTCACGTACTGGTGCGTTCACGTATCGGCGCCCGGTGCCTCGATGTTCGTTTCACGTTCACCGTTTCAAACCGCGAACCTCCCATGACGAATCAGCCTACCCAGACCGCGGCCGACCGGCCTGTCGACATGATCATCTTCGGCGGCGGCGGCGACCTGGCCGCCCGCAAGCTGTTGCCCGCGCTGTACATGGCGCACCTGCACTGCAACCTTCCGCCCGAGACGCGCATCATCGCCGTCGGCCGCCGCGACTGGGGCATCGACGGCTATCGCGCGTTCATGGAGGAGCAGTCGCGCCCCTTCATCGACGAGAAGGCGTTCGACGCCGACGCGTGGAGCCGCTTCCTCGATCTCTTCAAGTACGTGCTGATCGACGTGAACGCGCCGGAAGACTACCTGCGGCTCGCCGAAGCGGCGCGCGGCGATGCGATCCGCGTGTTCTACCTGTCGACGTCGCCGGAGCTGTTCACGACGATCTGCGACAACCTGTCGGCCGCGCACCTCGTCGACGCGCGCTCGCGCGTCGTCCTCGAGAAGCCGCTGGGCCACGATCTCGCGTCGGCAAAGGCGATCAACAATGCGGTCGGCAAGCACTTCGAGGAATCGCAGATCTATCGGATCGACCACTATCTCGGCAAGGAAACCGTGCAGAACCTGATGGTCCTGCGCTTCGGCAACCCGATCTTCGGGCCGCTGTGGCAGGCGCCGAACATCCGCAGCGTGCAGATCACGGTGGCGGAAACGGTGGGCGTCGGCAGCCGCGCGGGCTTCTACGACCACACGGGCGCGCTGCGCGACATGGTGCAGAACCACCTGCTGCAGCTGCTGTGCATCGTCGCGATGGAGCCGCCCGTGTCGCTCGATCCGGACGCGGTGCGCGACGAGAAGCTGAAGGTGCTGCGCTCGCTGCGGCCGATGTCGCTGTCGGACGTCGCGCGCGACACCGTGCGCGGCCAGTACACGGCCGGCGCGGTCGACGGCCAGCCGGTGAAGGGCTATCTCGAGGAAGACAACGTGCCGGCGGAGAGCCGCGCGGAAACCTTCGTCGCGCTGCGCGCGCACATCAACAACTGGCGCTGGGCGAACGTGCCGTTCTTCCTGCGCACCGGCAAGCGGCTGCAGCGCCGCCAGTCGGAAATCGTGGTCGAGTTCGCCGACATGCCGTTCTCGATCATCCCGACCGGCCCGCGCCATTACGGCAACCGCCTCGTGATCCAGCTCCAGCCGGAAGAGTCGATCCAGTTGCAGATGCTCGCGAAGGAACCGGGCAGCGGGATGAACATGGTGCCGGTCAACCTGAACCTCGACCTGCAGCAGGCGATTCCGGAGCGGCGCGCGGAAGCGTACGAACGGCTGCTGATCGACGTGATCCGCGGCCGCCTCACGCACTTCATGCGTCGCGACGAACTCGAAGCCGCCTGGACGTGGGTCGAGCCGATCCTCGACGGCTGGAAGCAGCTCGGCGACCGGCCGCGCCTGTACACGGCCGGCACGTTCGGACCCGCCGCTTCGTCGGCGCTGCTCGCGCGCGACGGGATGTCCTGGGCCGAAGAGGCGTAACGGCTGCACGACGGCGTGCCGCCCGCGCGGCACGCCCGATCACGCGGGGCGTCACCGGCCCCGTCTTCCCCACGGGCCCGCGGCTACCGCGGCTCCATCCACGCGGCCTTGCGCCGCGCCGGCGCATCGCTGCTGCCACTGCCGCCGCCCAGCACCTCGATCATGTAGTCGACGAACGACGCGATCCGCGACGAGATCGCGGTATTGCGGTAGTACACCGCATGGATCGGCTGCTCGACCTCGAGCGTCTGGCGCGCGAGCACCTGCACGAGCCGCCCCGCTTCGCGATCCTGCGCGGTCATGAAATCCGACAGGCAGGCGACGCCCGCGCCCTCCAGCGCGAGCTGCCGCAGCGTCTCGCCGCTCGACGAACAGATGTCCGGCTCGATGCGGCACGCTTCGCCGTCGGTGCCGAGGATCGGCCACACGTTCAGCGATTCGGGCTGCGTGAAGCCGAGCAGCGAGTGCTTGTCGAGATCCTCGACCTTGCGCGGCTGGCCGTGCGCTTCGAGATACGCGGGGCTCGCGAGGATGCGCAGCCGGCTGTTGCCGATGCGCCGGCTGTGCAGCGTCGAATCCTTCAGCCGGCCGATCCGGATCGCGACGTCGGTGCGCCGCTCCAGCAGGTCGATGATGCCCTCGTTGCTGTTCAGCTCCAGCTCGACCTTCGGGAAGCGTTCGCGATAGCCGCGCACGAGCGGCACGATCACGTGCAGCATGAACGGCGTCGCGGCGTCGACGCGCAGCCGCCCCGACGGCATCTCGCGCCGCGCGAGCATCTGCTCCTCCGCGTTCTCGACCGATTCGATGATCGCGCGCGTGTCCTGCAGGAACGCACGCCCTTCCTCGGTCAGTTCGAGCCGGCGCGTGGTCCGGCGCAGCAGCGTGGTTTTCAGCTTCTCCTCGAGCCGCGCGAGCGTGCGGCTCGTCGCCGACACGGTGAGGTCGAGTTGCTGGGCCGCGGCGGTGATCGAACCGGTGTCGACCACGGCGGCAAAGGCCTGGAGTTCGTCGAGCGTGATCTTCATTGTTGATCTGAAATCAAAACTATTTGGTTTATAGACCAGTTTTTCCGCAAAAGTAAAGCCGGCACACTGCGATCCATCCTTACTGGAACCTGGATCCCATCATGCCACTCGCCCTGCTTGCGCTGACCATCAGCGCCTTTGCCATCGGCACGACCGAATTCGTGATCGTCGGGCTGATCCCGACGATCGGCGCCGATCTCGGCGTCAGCCTGCCGTCGGCCGGCCTGCTCGTCAGCCTCTATGCGCTAAGCGTCGCCATCGGCGCGCCGCTGCTCACCGCGCTCACCGGCCGCGTGCCGCGCAAGACGCTGCTCGCCGGGCTGATGGCGCTCTTCACCGTCGGCAACCTCGTCGCCTGGCAGGCGCCGAGCTACGAATCGCTGATCGTCGCGCGCGTCCTCACCGGCCTCGCGCACGGCGTGTTCTTCTCGGTCGGCTCGATCATCGCGACCACGCTCGTGCCGAAGGACAAGGCCGCCAGCGCGATCGCGACGATGTTCAGCGGGATGACCGTCGCGTTCGTCGCCGGGATTCCGCTCGGCACCTTCATCGGCCAGCACTTCGGCTGGCGCGCGACGTTCCTGATCGTCGCGCTGTTCGGCCTCGTCGCGTTCCTCGGCGCAGTCGCCTTCGTGCCGCGCGGGCTGCCGCAGACGCCGCCGGCGCCGCTCGCCCGCCAGCTGCGCGTGCTGGCCCAGCCGCGCCTGCTGCTCGTCTTCGCGATGACGGCCGTCGGCTACGGCGGCTCGCTGATCGCGTTCACGTACATGGCGCCGCTGCTCGAACAGATCGCCGGCTTCACACCGTCGCAGGTCAGCCTCGTGCTCGTCGGCTACGGCGTGTCGGTCGCGTTCGGCAACGTGTGGGGCGGCAAGCTCGCGGATGCCGTCGGCCCCGTGAAAGCGCTCAAGCGGATCTTCCTGCTGCTCGCGATCGTGCTGCTCGCGCTGACTTTCACGATCCACGTGAAGTGGCTCGCGGTGCTGACGATGCTCGCCTGGGGCGCAGTCGCGTTCGGCAACGTGCCGGGGCTGCAGGTGTACGTCGTCAAGCAGGCGCGCCACTTCGCACCGGACGCCACCGACGTCGCATCGGGCTTCAACATCGCCGCCTTCAACCTCGGCGTGGCCGGCGGCTCGTCGCTCGGCGGCCTGATCGTCGCGAACGTCGGCCTCGGCCACACGCCGTGGATCGCCGCCGTCGTCACGCTCGGCGCATTCGCGCTCACCGCACTGAGCGGCCGTCTCGACCGCCGCCACGGGCTGCCGGAACGCACGGCCGAACCCGTCGAACTCGCCCATTGAACGTCACTTTTTTGCAGGAGCCATTCAGCATGAACGCATCGACCCAACGTCCGCCGTTCGCCGGCAAGACATTCGAAGTCCGTTACGACGGCCTCACCGCGCTCAACGCGTACGACGAGGACGGCCTCCACATGCGCTACGAGATCACCGAAGGCCCGTACGCGGGCGCGAAGGGTGAAGTCGAATACACATGGCAGCCCGTCGCCGGCGACACCTACGCGATCTCGTGGCAGGAAGCCGACCGCGCGACGGTCGTGCACATCGACGATTTCGCCGCCGGCACGTCGCGCTCGTTCTTCACCGCGTCGTCGCTCGATTTCTACCGCCTCGAAGGCAGCCTGCACGCGGTCTGAACGGAGCCCGACATGTCCACTTCACTCGACAAACTCGCCGACGGCGGCTTCAGCGTCGGCATCGAGCTGCCGCTCGACAACGACTGGTCGCCGGCCGGCGACGCGAAGCGCCAGCACCAGGGCCGCCGCCCCGGCGTGCCCGACCTGGAGATCCACGCGGAGCTCGCGCAGCTGGCCGACACGCTCGGCTTCCGCGCGCTCTGGGTGCGCGACGTGCCGGTGTACGACCCGTCGTTCGGCGACGCCGCGCAGGTGTTCGAAACGTTCTCGTATCTCGGCTACCTCGCCGGCATCACGAACGACATCCTGCTCGGCACGGCGGCCGTCGTGCTGCCGCTGCGCGAGCCGCTGCTGACGCTGAAATCGGCCGCGACGATCCAGGAACTGAGCGGCGGGCGCCTGATGCTCGGCGTCGCGAGCGGCGACCGGCCGGTCGAATATCCGCTGTTCGGCCGCGACTTCGCGACGCGCGGCGCGAATTTCCGCGATCAGGTCGCGCTACTGCGCGACGGCGCGCGCGGACACCTGCCGCCCGGCCTCGACGTGCTGCCGGCCGCCCGTTCGCCGGTGCCGCTGCTCGTCGCGGGTCTCGCGCAGCAGACGCCCGCGTGGATCGGCGAGCACATGGACGGCTGCCTCGCGTATCCGGGCACGCCTGCCGACCACGCGCAGCGCGCCGCGAACTGGCGCGCGGTGGCCGGCGACAAGCCATACGTGAGCTTCATCCATCTCGACCTCGCGGAAGATCCGCACGAGCCGCTGCAGCGCCACCGCTTCGGCGCCCGTGCCGGCCGCCACGCGCTGACGGAAGAACTCGCGGCGATGCGAGACGCGGGCGTGCGGCACATCGGCCTGCATTTCCGCCGCAACCGCCGCCCGCTCGACGAGACGATGGCCGAGATCGCGTCGGACGTGCTGCCCGAATTCCATCCGAAGACGAACGCGCAGACGCGCGCCGCATAAGGCCGGCAACGGCCTTCGGCGAGCCCGCGGCACGATCAATATTTGAATTTAAATCAAATATTTTTGACCTCTAAAGGCGTTTATCTCATCAGTCTCAAGCGCCAGAATGACTCCCATACCGCAACCGTTCCACCCCTCCCAGGAGCACATGATGAGCAAGATTCCCGCATTCGGCCTCGGTACTTTCCGCCTGCAAGGCCAGGTTGTCATCGACTCGGTCCGCAACGGCCTCGACGTCGGCTACCGCGCGATCGACACCGCGCAGATCTACGGCAACGAAGCCGAAGTCGGCGAAGCGATCGCCGCATCGGGCGTGCGCCGCGAGGACCTGTTCCTGACCACGAAAATCTGGGTCGACAACTACGCCCCGGAAAAGCTGGTCGCAAGCCTGGAAGAAAGCCTGCGCAAGCTGCGTACCGACACCGTCGACCTGACGCTGATCCACTGGCCGGCCCCGGGCAACGGCGTGTCGATCCAGGCGTTCATGACGGCGCTGGCCGACGCAAAGGCGAAGGGCCTTACGCGCCAGATCGGCATCTCGAACTTCAACATCGAACTGACCAAGGAAGCGATCGCGGCCGTCGGCAAGGATGCGATCGCGACGAACCAGATCGAACTGAGCCCGTACCTGCAGAACCGCAAGCTCGTCGAATTCCTGAACGCCGAAGGCATCCACGTGACGTCGTACATGACGCTCGCGTACGGCAAGGTGCTCGGCGACCCGGTGATCGGCGCGATCGCGCAGCGTCACAACGCCACGCCGGCGCAAGTCGCACTCGCCTGGGCGCTGCAGCTCGGCTACTCGGTGATTCCGTCGTCGACGAAACGCGAGAACCTCGCAAGCAACCTGCTCGCGCAGACGCTGCGCCTGACCGACGACGACATGGCGCTGATCGCCGCGCTCGAACGCAACGGCCGCGAAGTCGACCCGGCCGGCCTCGCGCCGAAGTGGGACTAAACCCCGCCCCCGTATTCGACCCGTCCGCGGCCAGCCGGCCGCGGCACCGACAGGACACCATCATGACCCAAGACCCGCTTTTCCAACCGCTGCAATTCGGCGCGCTGACGCTGCCGAACCGCATCGTGATGCCGCCGATGACGCGTTCGCGCGCCAGCCAGCCGGGCGACGAAGCCAACGAACTGATGGCCGCGTATTACGCGCAGCGCGCGAGTGCGGGCCTGATCGTCAGCGAAGGCACCTACATCGCGCCGCTCGGCAAGGGCTACGCATGGACGCCCGGCATTCACACGCCGTCGCAAGTCGCCGGTTGGCGCAAGGTGACGGACGCCGTGCATGCCGCGCACGGCCGCATCTTCGCGCAGCTGTGGCACGTCGGCCGGTTGAGCCACACGAGCCTGCTCGGCGGCGCGCAACCCGTCTCGTCGTCGCCGATCCAGGCGAAGGGCGTGAACGTGTTCGTCGCCGGTGAAGACGGCAGCACACCGGGCTTCGTGCAGGCATCCGAGCCGCGCGCACTGTCCGTCGACGAAATCCGCGGGATCGTCGACCAGTACCGCGCCGCCGCGCGCAACGCGATCGAGGCCAGCTTCGACGGCGTCGAGCTGCACGGCGCGAATGGCTACCTCGTGAACCAGTTCATCGATTCGAACGCGAACACGCGTACCGACCAATACGGCGGCTCGCTGGAGAACCGGCTGCGCTTCCTGCGTGAAGTCACGCAGGCGCTGATCGACGGCACCGGCGACGCATCGCGTGTCGGCATCCGCCTTGCGCCGCTGACCACGCTGAACGGCTGCGTCGACGACGATCCGGAAACGACCTACCTCGCGGCCGCGACGCTGCTCGGCGAACTCGGCGTCGGCTACCTGCACATCGCGGAAGCCGACTGGGACGACGCGCCGCTGATGCCGGTCGCATTCAAGCAGCAACTGCGCGCCGCCTACCCGGGCGTGCTGATCTACGCCGGCGCGTACACCGCCGAGCGCGCACGCGAAGCGATCGCCGCCGGCTGGGCCGACCTCGTCGCCTTCGGCCGCCCGTTCGTCGCGAACCCCGACCTGCCCGAGCGCCTGCGCACCGGCGCCACGCTCACGCCGCACGACCGCAACACGCTGTTCGGCGGCGGCGCACAGGGCCTGACCGACTATCCGACGCTCGCGCAAGCCGCGGCGTAACGATTCACAGGAGTTCCTCATGAAAGCAACGCTCGCCCGGCTCGCGCTCGCCGCGATCCTGCCGTTCGCGGCCGCGCAGGCGGCCCACGCCGCGCCGTCCGCACCGGGTGCCGACTGGTATCCGTCCGTCTATGGCGCGAACGACGAAATCGGCGCGGCCAACCTGCTGACGCCCGACGTCATCAAGCAGGCCGTCGGCCTCGTGAAGGCCGGCAAGACCTATCCGCTGGCCGTGCCGGTGGACAAGAACCTGCCGGCGTTCCGCCATCGCAGCTTCCGCCTGTACAACGTGCAGGTCGGCCAGCAGGCCGGCAAGAGCCTCGGCCCGAACAAGTTCACGTTCAACGACGAGCTCGTCAACGCGTGGACCGGCGTCGGCACGCAGCTCAACGGCATCGGCCACATCGGCATCGACAACGTGTACTACAACGGCAACCAGGCGGCCGATTTCGTGACCGTCGACGGCGTGAAGAAGCTCGGCGTCGAGAAGGTGCCGCCGATCGTCACGCGCGGCGTCGTGCTCGACATGACCGCCTACTACGGCAAGCCGATCGTGCCGGGCGGCACCGAGTTCACAGTCGCCGACATCCAGGCCGTGCTGAAGAAGCAGGGGCTGACGCTGCGCAAGGGCGACGTCGTGCTGTTCAACACCGGCTGGCTGGAGCTGATCGGCAAGGACAACAAGCAGTTCCTCGAAGTCGAGCCCGGTATCGGCATGGCAGCCGCGAAGTGGCTGGCCGACCAGGGAATCGTCGCGTTCGGCGGCGATACGTGGGCGTCGGAGGTCTATCCGAATCCGCACACGCAGGACGAATTCCCGATCAACCAGTACATGCTCGCGAAGCGCGGCATCTACAACCTGGAGCTGATCGACAGCCGTGCACTGGTGCGCGACAAGGCGTGGGAATTCCTGTTCGTGCTCGGCCAGCCGCTGTACGTCGGCTCCACGCAGGTCAACATCAACCCGGTCGCGATCCGCTGATCGCGCATCCGCCCCCCGACAATCGCGGCCGCTATCGCCGCGATTGTCATTTCCGCATTGCAGCCTGCGGATTCGGCGTCTAACGTTGACGGGATCGACTCCGCACGACCGTCACCCGACCTGAAAGGACGCCCCGCCATGCCAAGCAGCTCCCCGACACGCGACATGCTGCTGGCCGTTGCGGCCGGTCTTTCCCTGACGGCGTTCACCGCGCCCGCGCAGGCTGACGAGGCCGCCGGCCTCACGCCGCCGGCGCCGGCCACGCCGGTGCTGGCGACCACCGCGACCGGCGCGCAGATCTACTCGTGCGAATACGATGCCGACCACCGGCTCGCGTGGGCCTTCCAGCGCCCGGAAGCGATGCTGTTCGACGGCAGCGGCACGCTCGTCGTGCGGCACGGCGCGGGGCCGTCGTGGGAAGCGCTGGACGGCAGCCGCATTACCGGCAAGAAACTCGCCGAAGCGCCGAGCGCGAGCCCGGCCAGCATTCCGCAACTGCTGCTCGCGGCGACGCCGGCCGCCACGGGCACGCTCGCCGGCGTGCGCTTCGTGCAACGGCTCGACACGGCGGGCGGCACGCCGCCGGCCGCGACGTGCGCGACCGAGCATGCGGTCGGCCGCTTTCCGTACTTCGCGCGCTACGTGTTCCTGAAGTGACGTGCGCGGCTTCACAGGCACCGGGCATCACCCCCGTGCCTTCCGTCACGCTTCCATTTATTCAGCTTTCCCGTCTTTCATGCGTGGACGCGTGAAATCACCGACACCTTCTTTCCGGCGACTCAGCGTACCCGCATCGACACCACGCATGCGCTCGCCTGCGAGCTGATCAGGACGACGCTCACGTCGGGCGGCAAGGCGTTCGCCGAAACCGCGCGCACGCCGGCGAAAATCGACGCCTGTTCGACCGCGATTGCCGACATGTTCTGCGCGTACCTTGCGCATCTCACGGGTGATTGACGCGACGAGGGCCGGAACGAGCGCGAGCGCAGCCGGCGCGCGGCACCGGTATCATCCGGGTGCCGCCGGCGCTCGGCCGCGCATCGCGTCGTACGCCGCCGTTTTCACGCGCGTGCGCAGCCCCAATGAAAGATATTCGTAAGACTCAATGCCTCACCCGCTTCCGCCCTGCCCGCCGACCCCGCATTCAAATAGTCGCCTTAACGGATTCGAACTAGGCGTATACACGCGTGTCGTCGCAACGAAGCCCCGTTGCACGCCGATATAAGCGCTGCGACATGCGCTGCATGCTCTTCCCCCGATGGGACGTGATGGGCGGCTCGCCTAACCTTCGCTACGGCAAAGCACACGTGACGGGGTCGACCACACCACGCGTCGTCCGACGCGACACCCTCGCGATCGTTTCGATTCACACGTAACGACACGCATCACGCGTCATTCGTCCCCACGACGTTGCCGACAAATCCCAACTAGATTCGAGACACCCTGACGACGGTTCGCTACGGGCCGTTTCAGCATGCTGATAAAGGAGCAAGCTCATGAGTGATACCCCGGTGCAGCCGACGGTCGACGTCGGCTCGGCAGAAACGGACTTTGGCACCAAGGGAGTCATCGACCGGTACTTCGGCATTTCGTCGCGCGGCAGCACGCAACGCACCGAGATCGTTGCCGGCGTCACCACCTTCCTCGCGATGGTCTATTCCGTGTTCGTCGTGCCCGGCATGTTCGGCAAGGCGGGCTTCGACACGAGCGCCGTGTTCGTCGCGGTCTGCCTCACCACCGCGTTCGGCTCGCTGCTGATGGGCCTGTGGGCGAAGCTGCCGATCGCGATCGGCTGCGCGATCTCGCTGACCGCGTTCACCGCGTTCGGCCTGGTCCTCGGCAAGGGCCTGCATCCGACGGTCGCGCTCGGCGCCGTGTTCCTGATGGGCCTCGTGTTCACTGGCATCTCGGTCACCGGCGTGCGTTCGTGGATCCTGCGCAACCTGCCCGCGGGCGTCGCGCACGGCACGGGCATCGGCATCGGCCTGTTCCTGCTGCTGATCGCGTCGAACGATGTCGGCCTCGTGATCAAGAACCCGGGCGCCGGCCTGCCGGTCTCGCTCGGCCAGATCACCGCACTCCCCGTCATCATGTCGGTCGTCGGCCTTGCCGCGATCTTCGGCCTCGAGAAGCGTCGCGTGCCGGGCGGCATCCTGCTCGTCGTGATCGCGATCTCGATCTTCGGCCTGATCTTCGATCCGGCCGTGAAGTACCACGGCATCTTCGCGCTGCCGTCGCTGAGCGCACCGGGCCACGCATCGCTGATCGGCGCGATGGACATCAAGGGCGCCCTGTCGATGGCCGTGCTGCCGAGCGTGCTGGCGCTGGTGATGACTGCCGTGTTCGACGCGACCGGCACGATCCGCGCCGTCGCCGGACAAGCCGGCCAGCTCGACGAGAACGGCCGCATCATCAACGGCGGCCGCGCACTGACCGCCGATTCGATCAGCTCGATCTTCTCCGGTTTCCTCGGCGGCGCACCGGCGGCGGCCTACATCGAGTCGAGCGTCGGCGTGGCCGCCGGCGCGAAGACGGGCCTCGCGGCCGCCGTCGTCGGCCTGCTGTTCCTCGTCGTGATGTTCTTCTCGCCGCTCGCGGGCCTCGTGCCGTCGTACGCCACCGCACCGGCGCTGATGTACGTCGGCCTGCTGATGCTCGGCAGCGTGAGCAAGCTGCACATGGACGACATGGTCGATGCGATGTCGGGCCTTGTGTGCGCGGTGTTCATCGTGCTGACCGCGAACATCGTGACGGGCATCATGCTCGGCTTCTCGACGCTCGTGATCGGCCGCATCGCCAGCGGCGAATTCCGCAAGCTCAACGTCGGCACCGTGCTCATCGCGGCCGTGCTCGTCACCTTCTATCTCGGCGGCTGGGCCATCTGAGCGCGAGACATGCGCGACGTCGCCTGCAGAAGGGCGGCGCGCATCGGGACGACAACGTCTCCTCCACCATCATCGTTGATGGTCTCCAAGCCTGGGAACGCGAGTTTCCAGGCTTTTTTTGTGCGTGCGGCGCAGCATGATGCGCGTCGCCGAAACGGCGCGACGCAAATCCGCGCCCGGTGCTACGATCGCGCTTTTGCCCCTTCAGGAGCCGCGATGAACGCGCTCGGCATCGTCTCCGAATCGAGCACCCGGACCTCGGCGCGCAAGCCGCCGTTCATTCCGTCGTTCGGGTTTCACGAAGTGCATGAATCGCAGCCGATCGGCGCGCCGCCCACGCGCATCATCGACGCCGTCGCATCGCTCGACATGCGCGCCGATCCCGTCATCGACGCGCTGATGATGGTGCGCGAATTCCCGGCCGCCGTCGCCGGCGTGCTTCGCAACGGGCCGGTCCGCCCCGAACGCGCACGCTTCGGCTTCGACTCGTTCACGCTGCTCCACCGCGACGACACGTCGCTGTCGCTCGGCCTCGTCGGCCGCTTCTGGCGTCCGACACCCGACGTGCGCACGATCGCCGATGCAACGGCCTTCGTGCGCCACGACGACCCGCTCGATGCGAAGCTGGTGCTTCGCTTCGAGGTCGTCGGGCTCGCATCGGGTGCGCACATGCTGCGCACCGAAACCTTCGTTCATTGCCCGAGTGCACGGGCGCGCTGGCTGTTCACGCCGTACTGGCTCACGATCCGGCTGGGAAGCGGCTGGATCCGGCGCCGGACGCTGGCGGCGGTCGAGATGACGCTGGCTTAGGCGCAATCCATCGGAACGGCTTGATCACGGCCAGCCCGACGACGAGCGCGGTCGCAGCCACAATCGCGACCGCTGCCGGCCCGAGCCACGATGTCGGCACGACGACGAGATCGTCGCGCTCCATGCGCCGCAGCGTGCCGTGCAACGCCGATAGCGCGACGACGACCGCAAGCTTCACCGACAGCCACGCCGCACCGAACCGGTAACCGCTCAACGCGATCGCGATCTCCGTGATCCAGACGATCGCGAGAGCAGGTGCCGTCACCTCACCGTGCGATCCCGGCGCAGCACTGCTCAATGCGCGGCGAGGTTCGCGATCCTGAAGCATCAAACCGCCGCCCCCTTTCGCGGCAACCGGACCCGACCGATGACTCGCATCCGCAACCCCCTGAACATCGCGCAGCTCCAGGCGTTCGTCTCCGCCGCGCACCTCAAGAGCCTGCGCGCCGCCGCGCGCGAACTCGGCGTCACGCAGCCCGCGATCACGCACACGATCCGCGAACTCGAAACGGCGCTCAACGCGGAGCTGCTCGCGCGCAGCGTGCGCGGCGTCGAGCTGACCGCGTGCGGTCAGGCGCTGCTGCCGCGCGCCGAGCAACTGCTCGGCGACATCCGCCGCACGGTCGAGGCCGTCGAGCACGTGAAAGGCGAGATGTCGGGGCGCGTCGCGGTCGGCACGATGCCGTCGATCGCGCTGACCGCGCTGCCACATGCGGTCACGGCCTTCCGCCAGTCGATGCCGAACGTGAGCCTGCATCTGGAGGAAGTGACGGTACCCGACGCGCTCGCGCAGTTGCGCAACGGCACGCTCGACATCGCTGCAATGCACCATGTGCCCGCGCTCGACCGCGATTTCACGCAATCGCCGCTGCTGTCGACCGAATTCACGATCGTGATGCGCGACGGTCACCCGCTCGCGCATGCGCGCCGTCTAGAGGAACTGCTCGATGCCGAGTGGATCGTCACCGTCGGCGCCGAGCAGTTTCCGCACAGCGTGATGGTCGGGATGTTCGAGGCGCACGGGCTGCCGCTGCCGAAACGTCTGCTGCGCTCGCCGATGTCGTTCGCGGTGACGCTCGGGCTCGTCGCGCGCTCGGACGTGATCGGCTGCTTCACGCGCCCGCTGGCCGAGATGGTCGCGCCGCTCGGCATCCGCACGGCCGAACTCGAAGAAAGCATGCCGCGCTTCGACCTGTCGATCATCGCGCGGCGCGACCTGCTGCCTACGCCCGCCGTCACGCAATTCGTCACGTGCCTGCAACGCGCGGTCAACGAAACGCTCGGCTGAATCGTTCCTGTGTCTGAAACGGCGGCGCCCGCAACGCGCCGCCGCCGGGCCCGGTATCGGGGCTTGTCCTAGGCGCCCTGCCGGTATTTTGTCTTGATAATCTTGCGCACGTCGCGCGCCCGCATCGGGTGGGCGAAACGGACTGTCCGACGCAAAGCCGCGGCGGACCGAAGGCTTACGGCGCGGCACAACCGCGCACCCATCGAACAAAACGAGGAGTCACCTGGTGAAAAAGATTCTTGCGGCTGTGACCGTTGCCCTGCTCGCCGTATCGGCTGGCGGCGCGTATGCGAAGGACTGGTCGACCGTGCGGTTCGGCGTCGACGCAAGCTACCCGCCTTTCGAATCGAAAGGCGCTGACGGCAAGGTTGTGGGTTTCGACGTCGATCTCGGCAACGAAATCTGCCGCCGCATGAACGCAAAGTGCGTGTGGATCGAAAACGATTTCGACGGGATGATCCCGGCGCTGAAGGCTCGCAAGTTCGACGGCGTGCTGTCGTCGATGTCGATGACGCCGGCGCGTCAGGAACAGATCGCCTTCTCGGCGAAGCTGTTCAACACGCCGACGCGCCTCGTCACGAAGAAGGGTGCCGGCCTGATGCCGACGGCTGAATCGCTGAAGGGCAAGTCGGTCGGCGTCGAGCAGGGCACGATCCAGGAAACCTACGCGAAGACGTACTGGGCCTCGAAGGGCGTGAACGTCGTGCCTTACCAGAACCAGGACCAGGTCTACGCCGACCTGATCTCGGGCCGTCTGGACGGCGCGCTGCAGGACGCGGTGCAGGCCGAGATCGGCTTCCTGAAGACGCCGCGCGGCGCGAGCTTCGATTTCGCCGGCAAGGATATCGACGATCCGAAGACGCTCGGCAACGGCGCCGGCATCGGCCTGCGCAAGGAAGACGCCGACCTGAAGTCGAAGATCGACGGTGCGATCGCCGGCATGCGCAAGGACGGCACGTACGACAAGATCGCGAAGAAGTACTTCGATTTCGACGTCTACGGCAAGTAATACGGCCAGCCGGCGCACCACGCGCCGCAACCGAACGGGCTCCGCAAGGGGCCCGTTTTTTTTGCGCGCGCGGCGGGCGCAATGTTATTTTTTCCGCGCCAACCCGATGATTCTCAACGGAAAACCGTGTGTTCCGGTACCGGTTTGATGGCGACGACGCAGGCAACGTACAATCGTCGTTCCACGCACACCGGACATTCGCGGCTGCGCCGCACTCCCCTCATCATGCAAACGCAGACCCATCCGCTGATTTCCCCCGCCGTCGGCACCGAACGCCAGATCACGAGCTTCCACTACGGCCCGCGCGGCGGCAAGAAGGTCTACATCCAGTCGTCGCTGCACGCGGACGAACTGCCCGGCATGCTGGTCGCCACGCTGCTGCGCCGCAAGATCGCCGCGCTCGAGACGGCCGGCAAGCTGCGCGGCGAAGTCGTGATCGTGCCCGTGCCGAACCCGATCGGCCTGTCGCAGCACGTGTTCGGCGATCACCTCGGCCGCTTCGAGCTCGGCTCGATGCAGAACTTCAACCGCAATTTCTACGATCTCGCAGCGCTGGTGCTGCCACGCGTCGAACACCACCTCACGAACGACGCGCAGCGCAACCTCGTCGCCGTGCGCGCCGCGATGCGCGAAGCGCTCGACGAGCAGAAGCCGCGCACCGAGCTCGATTCGCAGCGCCTCGCGCTGCAAAAGCTGTCGTTCGACGCCGACATCGTGCTCGACCTGCATTGCGACAGCGATGCGGTGATGCACCTCTACACGAATCCCGACCTGTGGCCGGACGTCGAGCCGCTGTCGCGCTATCTCGACGCACAGGCGTCGCTGCTCGCGCTGAATTCGGTCGGCAATCCGTTCGACGAAATCCACAGCTTCTGCTGGTCGGATCTGCGCAACCGCTTCGGCGACCGCTTCCCGATCCCGAACGGCGCGATTTCCGTCACGGTGGAACTGCGCAGCGAACGCGACGTGTCGTACGAGCTCGCCGAAAAGGATGCGCAGGCGATCGTCGAATACCTGACCGAGCGCGGCGTCGTCGACGGCACGCCGGCGCCGCTGCCGCCGCTCGCGCATCCGGCCACGCCGCTCGCGGGCACCGATCCGCTCGTCGCCCCCGTATCGGGCGTGATCGTGTTCCGCACGCCGGTCGGCGCGATGATCGAGGTTGGCCAGGCCGTGGCCGACATCGTCGACCCGCTGACCGATCGCGTCGTCACGCTGAAGAGCAGCGTATCGGGTGTGCTGTACGCGCGCCAGATCGTGCGTTTCGCGACAGCCGGCATGGAAGTCGCGCGAATCGCCGGCGCGACCGCGATCCGCACGGGCTCGCTGCTGTCGGCCTGAGCGGCCGGCCCGCGCGCCGGGTCACGGCGCGTACTGCGCGCTCCCCGCACGCACCAACGAAATCGCCCGCTTGCGCGGGCGATTTGCTTTCCGGAGAACGCATCGGCGACCGGCGCTCGGCCGCCGGCCGTTCAGCGTGAAGACCGATCAGAACGCCGGCACGATCGCGCCGCCGAACTTCTGGTCGATGAACTTGCGCACGTCGTCCGATTCATAGGCCGCGACGAGCTTCTTCACCCACGGCTTGTCCTTGTCCTGCGCGCGCACGGCGATCAGGTTCGCATACGGCCCGCGCAGGTCCTCGATCGCGATCGCATCCTTCACCGGCGTGAGCCCCGCTTTCACCGCGTAGTCGGTGTTGATCGACGCGGCGTCGACATCGGGCAGCGCGCGCGGCAACTGCGCGGAATCGAGTTCGACGATCTTGATCTTCTTCGGGTTCTCGGCGACGTCGAGCGGCGTCGCGTTCACGCCGTTCGTGCCGACGCCCGGCTTCAGCTTGATCACGCCGTATTTCTGCAGCAGCAGCAGCGCGCGGTTGCCGTTCGACGGATCGTTCTGGATCCCGACCTTCGCGCCCACCGGCAAATCCTTCAGCGACTTGATCTTCTTCGAATAGAAGCCCATCGGCGCCGTATAGGTGAGCCCGACGTTCACGATCTTGTAGCCGCGCTGCTTGATCTGGCTGTCGAGGAACGGCTGGTGCTGGAAGCCGTTCGCGTCGAGGTCGCCGGAATCGAGCGCCGCGTTCGGCTGCACGTAGTCGTTGAATTCGATGACCTTGATCGCGAGCCCTTCGCGCGCGGCGACCTTCGTCACTTCGGTCCAGATCTGCGCGTCGGGGCCGCTCATCGTGCCGATCTTCAGCGTTTGCGAATCGGCGTGCGCGCCGGGCGCCGCGAATGCCAGTGCGGCAGCAAGCGCGCCGAGGCCAGTCAGGAATGAACGTCGCATGGTGTCCTCTTGTCCCGTGTCGTTTGTTGGAACACGGATCGTGGCATGGGGCCGGAACGCCACCAACCAAGCTTATTTCATGTGCATATTCCTGATTCCGATCGAATCTCAGTCTGAATCGGTATAACCACCGACTATACAAGCGGGCAGAATTCAGTGTCGCATCGACGCCACACATTCTTCATATGACAGTCACTGTCATATTCATTACGTGGCCCCTCGATAAAGTTGCGTCCGGTACGTGAAAGCGCCCATAGAGAGCGCCGGAACCGCAACTGGACACGCCATTTATTCGCTCGGAGAATCCTTTGAACAAGAAACTGTTGACCATCGCCGCCCTGGCAGCAACGGCCGGCACGGCGCACGCACAAAGCAGCGTGACGCTGTACGGCGTCATCGATGCCGGTATCAGCTACGTGAACCACAGCAAGACCGCCAACGGCGGCTCGGGCAAGCTGTTCAAGTATGACGACGGCGTTGCCCAGGGCAGCCGTTGGGGCCTGCGCGGCACCGAAGACCTCGGTGGCGGCCTGAAGGCGATCTTCGTGCTCGAAAACGGCTTCAACAGCGGCAACGGCACGCTCGGCCAGGGTGGCGCGATCTTCGGTCGCCAGGCTTACGTCGGCCTGAGCCAGTCGCAATACGGCACGGTCACGTTCGGCCGCCAGTACTCGTTCTCGACCGACATCCTCGGTTCGAACTACTCGACGGGCGGCAACACCGTCGCGGGTAACTACGCGTACCACGTGAACGACATCGACCAGCTCACGTCGAGCCGCATCAACAACGCCGTGAAGTTCCAGAGCGCGAACTACTCGGGCTTCACGTTCGGCGCGTTGTACGGCTTCTCGAACTCGACGGACTTCGCCGGCGCAGCCGCGACGACGTCGGGCACGACGACGACCGCAGGCTCGTCGCGCGCATACAGCTTCGGCCTGAACTACGCGAACGGCCCGCTGTCGGTCGGCGCGGCGTACACGGACATCCGCTTCCCGAGCCAGTCGTCGCCGGCATTCTCGACGACGATCGCGAACCTGAGCACGGGCAACGTCCGCGACCTGCGCACGTACGGCGTCGGTGGCCGCTACGTCTGGGGTCCGGCAACGGCATGGCTGCTGTGGACGCGTACGCAGTTCTCGACCGTTTCGGGCGCGGGCGGCACGTTCTACAACGCCTACGAAGCTGGCGCGAAGTACGCCTTCACGCCGGCTCTGTCGGGCGGCCTCGGGTACACGTACACGAACGCGACGCAGAGCGGCAACTCGTGGCACTGGAACCAGGTCAACGGTATCGCCGACTACGCACTCAGCAAGCGTACGGACGTGTACGGCCTGGTCGTGTACCAGCAGGCTTCGGGCAAGGGCGTGCAAGCGCAGATCGGCTCGAGCACGAGCTACTTCAACACGTCGGGCACGGGTTCGAAGAACCAGATCGCCGCACGTATCGGCATCCGTCACAAGTTCTAAAGCATCCGCTTAACTCGCGGATCACGACGGCAAGAAGCGCCCCGCTCCACGCGGGGCGCTTTTTTATGTGCTTTTAAGTTTCGCTTAATTCTGGGCTGAGAGGATGCTCTCACCCCCCCTGTTGGCCGCCTGAGCATCGGCGGCTTTTTTTTTAGACACGCCGACGGCGCCACCATCGATTGCCCACAAGACAGGATCGGAGGCCATGATGATCGAAGATACCGTTTTCAGCCATCTGCACGCGATTCTGACGTGCCAACACTCGATGCCGGTACAGAGCTGCCGCGTATCGGTCGAAATGCAGCGCCCATGGGGCCGCCCGTATCGTCTCGTCGAATGGACGATGCATCTCGACGCGCCCGCGCGGCGCCAGATCGTGCCGGCCGAATCGACCGACGAAGAGATCGCCGAGGTCGTCGCCTCGCACATGCCGGGCCGGCTTTACGGCGACGGCCGGCTGCAGTTCTGAACGCGTTCCCACGCCACCCGCTTCCCGTCTTTCGGCCATGCCGCACGCGTCGTGCGGCAGTCGGTCTCGTTTGACGCGGCAACGAAACCTGCTACGCTGCGCGTTTTCGTCCACGCAACACACGATGGAAAACGCATTCAACGAACGTGGCGTCATGGTCACGCGCAACGGCCTATCGGCCGCCGGGCAGGTATTCGCACTGCGTGACATCCGCCACGTCGATGTCGTCAAGATTCCGAAGAACCGCCTCGTACCGTCGCTGATCTCGCTGATCGGCGCGGCCATCGCCGTCGCAGGCGGCATCGGCGCATCGAGCGCCGCGCTCGTCGTCGGCGTGATGCTCGCCGTCGTCGGCTACCTCGCCTGGGCCACGCAAGACATCACGTACCGACTGATGGTCGAGATGCCCGACGGCAAGCGTGAAGCGCTGTCGAGCACCGACGCCGAGTTCGTCGAACGCGTCGCGCAGGTCGTGCGCGATGCGCAGGCCGCCAAGAGCGCCAGTACCGCCAGCTGATTCCGTTCTCCGCGGCTGCGCGCTTCGATTCGCGGTTGCCGTACGCACGCGGCGCGTTTCGGCGCGTGTGTGCGGGCGCCTCGTCGAATCGTATTCCCGCGCGTCATCTCCCGTCCCGCACCTGCGCTGCGACCGCCGACCGCCTAGTATGGAAAGAGCGGCTCGCCGCCGCATCGTCCGAGGAGGCCAGCATGAACGCTCAATCGCTGTCCGGCATGCTTCGCGCGCAGGAGCTGCTGATCGTCTCGATGATCCGCGCGCTTCCCCCTGACGCACGCCGTGCGCTCGTCGACCTCTACACCGAGCAGATCGTCTTCGCCGAACAGGCGGGCCTCGATGTCCACAGCGATCGCGCGACGCACGACGCGTTCATCTCGCATGCGCGCAACCTGCTGATCCGCATCGAAGCGCTGGCCTGACTGGCCCGCATATTTCTCCTGCAATTCCCGCCGCGGCTGGCACGAGCCGCGCAGGCGAGCGCTCACTCACGCGGGCCGCGTTTCGTTCTTGTATTGATAATAATTCTCATTTACACTGGTAAAGTTGTCAGTTGCCTTTCAATTCGCCGTTTGCCGCCTGTCGCGCGCAAACGGGCCAGCCAGGTGAACGCGTCACCCAGCCAGCCTTCGGGCTTGTTATCGTCAATGGGAGACCACCTGTGCATTGCTATACGCTGGCGCGGCGGCCGATCTGTGCCGCGCTGTTCGGCGCGTTCGGCCTGTCCGCCGCCACGGCTCACGCCGATTCGTCGCCGCAAGGCGCCACCCCGCCTTCCACCGTCCTCGTCGCCGCGTCCACGCGCGGCGACGCGGCGCTGCTCGACCCCGTCACCGTCACGGCCACCCGTACCGCCACCGCTGCGAGCCGCACGGCGGCGTCCGTGTCGGTGATCACCGACGAGGATCTCGAGGAACAGCAGGCCACCAACATCAAGGACGCATTGCGCTACGAGCCGGGCATCACGGTGCGCCGCACCGCGTACCGGCCCGGCAGCGCCGCGCTCGGCGGCGGCCGCGACGGCGATTCGAGCATCAACATTCGCGGCCTCGAAGGCAATCGCGTGCTGCTGATGGAAGACGGCATCCGCCTGCCGAACGCGTTCTCGTTCGGCCCGCTCGAAGCGGGGCGCGGCGACTACGCCGATCTCGACACGCTCAAGCGCATCGAGATCCTGCGCGGCCCGGCGTCGGCGCTGTACGGCAGCGACGGCCTGACCGGCGCGGTGAACTTCATCACGAAGGATCCGCGCGACCTGCTGTCGATCTACAACAAGCCTTACTACTTCTCGTTCCGGCCGAGCTACGACTCGGCCGACCGCAGCATCGGCGCGACCGTGTCGGCCGCGGGCGGCAACGATCGCATCCAGGGGATGATCATCGCCGACGGCCGGCGCGGCCACGAGGTCGACACGCGCGGCAGCAACAATTCGGCGAGCACGCTGCGCACGACGTCGAACCCGCAGGACGTCTATTCGGAATCGCTGCTCGGCAAGCTCGTGCTGACGCCGACCACGCGCGACACGATCAAGTTCACTGCCGAAACAGTGCAGCGGCGCGTGAGCACCGATGTGCTGTCGGCAATCAGCCCGCCGACCACGCTCGGCCTCACGACCTACGACCGGCTCGAGCGCAACCGCTTCAGCGTCGACTACGACTTCCGCGACGACGCGTTCCGCTGGTTCCAGACCGCGCACGTGCAGTTCTACTACCAGGACGCGAAGCAGGACCAGTACGCGTTCGAGACGCGCGGCAAGCAGCCTTCTCGCTCGCGCGACAACCAGTACAAGGAGCGCACGTTCGGCGGTTCCGCGTTCGCCGAGAGCGGCTTCGCGACCGGCCCGTTTGCGCACAAGCTGCTCTATGGCGTCGACGGCAGCGTGTCGCGCGTGACGAACATGCGCGACGGCACGGTGCCGGGCGTCGGCGAAGCATTCCCGAACAAGGCGTTCCCCGACACCGACTACACGCTGTTCGGCGCGTTCGTGCAGGACCAGATCGGCTACGGTCGCCTGCTTGTCACGCCGGGCCTGCGCTTCGACACGTACCGGCTGAGCCCGACCGAAAACGATCCGCTGTTCACCGGCAAGGCCGTGTCGACGAGCGCGAACGAACTGTCGCCGCGCGTCGCGGTGCTCTACGAGATCACGCCCGCGGTCATTCCGTACGTGCAGTACGCGCACGGCTTCCGCGCGCCGACGCCCGACCAGGTGAACAGCAGCTTCTCGAACCCGGTGTACGGCTACACGTCGATCGGCAATCCGAACCTGAAGCCAGAGACGAGCGACACGTTCGAAGCCGGCCTGCGCGGCAAGGCCGGCACCGGCTACGGCGTCGTGCGCTACAGCGCGGCCGCGTTCACGGGCCGCTACCGCAACTTCATCTCGCGCACGACGATCGCGGGCAGCGGCCGGCCGGCCGATCCGTTCGTGTTCCAGTACGTGAACTTCGCCGACGCGCGCATCCACGGCCTCGAAGGCCGCGCCGAATGGGTGATGCCGAACGGCATCACGCTGAAGACGGCGATGGCGTTCACGAAGGGCTCGACGCAGAACGACGGCGCGGCCAGCCAGCCGCTCAATACGGTCAACCCGTTCTCCGCCGTGTTCGGCGTGCGCTATGAACCGGGCGAACGCTGGTTCGTGCAAACCGACCTGTTGTTCCAGGCCGCGAAACGCGACAAGGACATCGACAAGTCCGACTGTTCGAACAAGACGTGCTTCACGCCGCCGTCGTCGTTCGTCGTCGACCTGCGCGGCGGCTACCGCTTCAACAAGCATGTGAGCGCGACGATCGGCATCCGCAACCTGTTCGACCGCAAGTACTGGAACTGGTCGGACGTGCGCGGCATCGCGGCCGATTCGCAGGTGCTCGATGCGTATTCGTCGCCCGGCCGCACGGTCGCCGTCAGCATGAAAGTGGATTTCTGATGCGCGCCACCCGCGCAACCACCCCAACCGTTACTTGAAGGAGTCCGACATGATGCAATCCGCCCTTCCCGGTCAATCGGCCAGCCCGGCCCGTGCAGCCGCCGCGCTGCGCGACGCGTTCATCAAGCTCAAGACCGAGCGTCAGCTGCGCAACCGCGACGTCGCGCAGGCGCTCGGCGTCAGCGAAGGCGAGGCGCTCGCCGCGTTCGTCGGCGAGCATGTCGTGCGGCTCGACGCGCGCTTTCCGGCGATGTTCGAGGAAATGCCGCGCCTCGGCCGTGTGATGGCGCTCACGCGCAACGACACGGCCGTCCACGAGAAGGACGGCGAATATGCGCAGATGAGCCATGACGGCCCCGTCGGCCTCGCGCTCGGCGACATCGACCTGCGCATCTTCTATCGTCACTGGGTATCGGCGTTCGCGGTGCGCGACGAGACCGCGCACGGCCCGCTCAAGAGCCTACAGTTCTTCGACGCGCAGGGCCATGCGATCCACAAGGTCTACCTGCGCGCGCACAGCGACCAAGCCGCGTACGATGCGTTCGTCGAACGCTGGCGTGCGCCGTCGCAGGAACCGGGCCTCGACGTCGCGCCCGCCGCCCCGAAGACACCCGAGCGCGCCGACACCGAGATCGACGTCGCGGGCTTTCGCGCCGCGTGGGACGCGATGACCGACACGCACCAGTTCTTCGGCATCACGCAGCGCTTCGGCGTGAGCCGCATGCAGGCGCTGCGCCTCGCCGATCCGCAATACGCGTATCCGGTCGAGACCGCGCACGCACTGCGCCACGTGCTCCAGCAGGCAGCGCAAAGCGGCCAGCCGATCATGGTGTTCGTCGGCAATGCGGGGATGATCCAGATTCATACGGGCCCCGTCGCGAACGTGCGTGAAGTCGGCGCGTGGATCAACGTGCTCGACCCGAACTTCAACCTGCACGTGCGCGAAGACCTGATCGCCGCCGCCTGGGTCGTGAAGAAACCGACGAGCGACGGCATCGTCACGTCGCTCGAACTGTTCGACCGGCAGGGCGACCACGTCGCGCTGCTGTTCGGCGAACGCAAGCCCGGCAAGGTCGAACGTGACGACTGGCGTGCGCTCGTCGCAACGCTGCCGGCAGCCGCACACGGGGACGCACGGTGAGCGCGCGATCGTTCGATCCGCGCCGCCGCGCAGTCCTCGCAGGCGCGGCGGCCGGTGCGCTGGCTGGCGCGCTGCCCGCCAGCGTGCTCGCCCAGGTTGCGCAGGCTGCGCCGAAGCGCGTGGTCGTGATCGGCGGCGCGCTCGCGGAAACCGCGTTCGCGCTCGGCGGCGCCGAGACGCCGCGCTACCGGCTCGTCGGCGCCGACACGACCTGCACGTATCCCGACGCCGCGAAGCGTTTGCCGAAAGTCGGCTACCAGCGTGCGCTGTCGGCCGAAGGGCTGCTGTCGCTGCGGCCCGATCTCGTGCTCGCGTCGGCGGAAGCCGGCCCGCCCACCGCGATCGCGCAGGTGAAAAGCGCAGGCGTCACGGTCACGACGTTCGACGAACGCCACGACGTCGAATCGGTGCGCGCGAAGATCACCGGCATCGCGCAGGCGCTCGACGTACGCGATGCCGGTACCGCGTTGCTGCAACGCTTCGATCGCGACTGGCAGGGCGCGCGTGATGCGGTCGCCGCGCGCGTGCCCGGCGGCGCGCAGCCGCCGCGCGTGCTGTTCGTGCTGAACCATACCGGCAACCAGGCGCTCGTCGCCGGCCAGCGCACGGCTGCCGACGCGATGATCCGCTACGCGGGCGCACGCAACGCGATGCAGGGCTTCGATCACTACAAGCCGCTGACGACCGAGGCGCTTGCGGCCGCCGCGCCCGACATCGTGCTGATCTCGGATGAAGGGCTTGCCGCCGTCGGCGGTCGCGCCGCGCTGCTCGCGACGCCCGGCTTCAGCGCGACGCCGGCCGGTCGCGCACAGCGCGTCGTGTCGCTCGATGCGCTGTTCCTGCTCGGCTTCGGCCCGCGCCTGCCGCTCGCCGTCACGACCCTGCACCGACGCCTGTCGGATGCGCTCGCCTGATTCCGGATCACCCCGATGCCCGCTCACGCTTCGCCCTTCTCCGCGCCGTCGCCCGCCTCGCGCTCCGGCGCCGCGCGCGTCGGCACGTCGCGCCGCCTTGCGCCGTTCGCACTGGCCGCGCTCGCCGTGCTCGTGTGCGCGATGTCCGTCGTCGCGCTGTGTGTCGGCGCGTATCGCATTCCACTTGCGCAAGCCTGGGCCGCGCTGACCGGCGATGCCGCCGCGCAGCAGGCGCGCGCGGTGCTGTTCGACATCCGCGCGCCGCGCGTCGCGCTCGCGCTGCTGGTCGGCGGCGGCTTCGGCGCGACCGGCGCCGCGATGCAGGCGCTGTTCCGCAATCCGCTCGCCGATCCAGGCCTCATCGGCGTGTCGAGCGGCGCCGCACTCGGCGCGACGACGATGATCGTGCTCGGCCCCGCGCTCTTTGCCACGCACGTGAGCGCGGCCGCGCTGCCCGTCGCCGCGTTCGCGGGCGCACTCGCAGTCGCCGCGCTCGTCTACCGGCTCGCCGCGTCGCGCGGCCGGCTGGCGCTGCCGCTGCTGCTGCTCTCCGGCATCGCGATCAATGCGCTGGTCGGCGCGGCGATCGGGCTGCTCACGTTCGTCGCCGACGACGCCCAGCTGCGCTCGCTAACCTTCTGGAGCCTCGGCAGCCTCGGCGGTGCGCAATGGTCCGCGCTGGCGGCCGTCATGCCGTGCGTCGCGATCGGCTGCGTGCTGCTCGCGCGCGAACGCGACGCGCTGAACGCCCTGCAGCTCGGCGAAACCGAAGCGCTGCATCTTGGCGTGCCCGTGCAGCGGCTGAAGCGGCGCGTGCTCGTCGCGGTCGCGCTTGCGGTCGGCGCGCTGGTGTCATGCGCGGGCATCATCGGCTTCATCGGGCTCGTCGCGCCGCATTGCGTACGGCTCGCATGCGGCCCCGACCAGCGCATCGTGCTGCCCGGCGCCGCACTGCTCGGCGCGTTGCTGACGCTCGCCGCCGATCTCGCCGCGCGCACGGTCGCCGCTCCGGCCGAAATTCCGCTCGGCGTGCTGACCGCGCTGCTCGGCGCGCCGTTCTTCCTCGCGCTGCTGTGGAAGAGCCGCGGCGCGCTCGGCGGGTAATCCTTTCTTCACGACGACCATGCTGACTGCCCACCACCTCGACGTCGCCCGCCGGCACAACGCGATCCTGCGCGACCTGTCGCTGTCGATCGAACCCGGCCGCGTGACCGCATTGCTCGGCCGCAACGGCGCGGGCAAGAGCACGCTGCTGAAGACCTTCGCCGGCGAACTGACCGGCAGCGTCGCGCCGACCGGTGTGCGCGTGACAGGCGACATCACGCTGAACGGCGAACCGCTCGCGCGCATCGACGCACCGCGGCTCGCGTGCCTGCGCGCGGTGCTGCCGCAGGCCGCGCAGCCGGCCTTCCCGTTCAGCGTCGACGAAATCGTGCTGCTCGGCCGCTATCCGCATGCGCGACGCAGCGGCGCGACGTCACACCACGATCGCGACATCGCGTGGCGCGCACTCGAACGCGCGGGTGCCGATGCGCTCGTCGGCCGCGACGTCACCACGCTGTCGGGTGGCGAACTCGCACGCGTGCAGTTCGCCCGCGTGCTCGCGCAGCTGTGGCCGGACGACGAGGCGACGAAAAGCGGCCCGCGCTACCTGCTGCTCGACGAACCGACTGCCGCGCTGGATCTCGCGCACCAGCATCGTTTGCTCGACACCGTGCGCGCGGTCGCGCGCGAATGGCAGCTCGGCGTGCTGGCGATCGTCCACGATCCGAACCTCGCCGCACGGCACGCGGATACGATCGCGATGCTCGCCGACGGGACGATCGTCGCGCACGGCGCACCGCGCGACGTGATGACGCCCGCGCATATCGCGCAGTGCTATGGATTCGCGGTGAAGATGGTGGAAACCGGCGACGGCGCGCCGCCGGTGATGGTCCCGGCGTAACGCCGCGGGTACACGCCGAGCGGCCGTTGCCACGCCGTTGATCAGCTCGCTCGACCTTCAAGCAGCCTCATTCGCGCTTCGCGCATCCCCTTCGAGGAGACCCCCATGCCGCTTCCGATGACCCGCATCATCCTGTACGTCCAGGACGTCGCGCTGTTGAAGGCGTTCTATCAGCGCCATTTCGATCTGCCCGTCATCGAGGAAATCGACGGTGAATGGGCGGTGCTCGACGCGGGCGCGATCGAACTCGCGCTGCATCTGGCCGGCCCGACGTTCCGCCATGCGGCCGCGCCGTCGAATGCAAACCCGGCGACGAACAACGTGAAACTCGTGTTCCGGATCGACGCTGACATCGACGCGCATCGCGACCGGCTCGCGCGCGACGGCGTGACCGTGCGCGACATCAAGCGCTTCGACGGCTTCCCGTACCGGATGGTCGACGGCATCGATCCGGAAGGGAACGTCTTTCAGGTGATGCAGCCCGACTGAATGCCGGCACGGCAGGTGCGACCGCGAGCATTCAGTGCTCCAGGTCCGCCGCGCCGAACGTCCGCATCCTCCATCCGAACCGCACGGCGAGCATCCGCATCGAGAACCCGGCTGCCAGCGCGACGATCGTCGCGAACCCTGCATCAATGCCGAGATGCTGCATGCCGACATACAGCGCGCCCGTGACGAACGCGACGCTCGCGTAAAGCTCCTCGCGCAGAATCAGCGGCATTTCGTTGCACAGCAGGTCGCGCAGCATCCCGCCGCAGACGCCCGTGATCGCGCCGGCCAGCACGACGATGATCGGCGCGGTGCCGGTCGACGCGCCGACGTCGCAGCCGATGATCGTGAACGCCGCAAGGCCGATCGCATCGACGGTGACGAACAGCGTCTTCATTCGTGCGACATGCCGTGCCGCCCACGACGCGACAGTCGCCGCGACCAGCGTGATCATCAGGTATTCCGGATGCGCGATCCAGCCGAGCGGATAGTGGCCGAGCAGCACGTCGCGCACGGTGCCGCCGCCGAGCGCCGTCACCGCGCCGACGAGCGCGAGCCCGAAGCGGTCCATCCCGCGGCGCATGCCCATCAGCGCCCCCGACATCGCTTCCGCGACGATTGCAATCAGATAAAGCGTATGCATGGTGCGCGTCAGTCGTCGGTCCGGAACAGGTCGAGCACGCGTTCGCGCTCGGCCGCATCGACGGCGGCCGGCATCGGTTCGTCATGCTTGCCGCTGTCGCCCGGCGCGTCGGGCGCATCGGCCGCTGCCATGCCGCCGCACGCGAAGCGGCTGCGGATATAGGCCGGCACGTCGGCCGTGCACGTACCGCGCGTGTATTCCGCGTAGACGAAATCGCCGTCGACGAGGGCGACGTCCTGCGGCGGCGTCGTATCGACCGGCGTCCGTCCGTCGACGGCCGTCTTCATGTAGTCGAGCCAGACGGGCAGCGCCAACGTCGCGCCAGTCGCGCGCCCCATCGGGCGTGGCGTGTCGTAGCCGAGCCATGCAACCGCGACGATGCCCGACGAGTAGCCGGCGAACCACACATCCTTCGATCCGTTCGACGTGCCTGTCTTGCCGGCCGCATCGTCGCGGCGCAGCGCGAGCGCACCGCGCGCGGTACCGGCCCGCACGACGTCGCGCAGCATGCTGTCCATCACGAACGCATTGCGCGCCGATACGACGCGCTCGCCCGACGGCGCGGTCGCTTCGTACATCGCGCCGCCGTGACGCTGCTTCACCGACAGGATCAGGCGCGGCTCCATCCGCGTGCCGCCGTTCGCGAACACGCTGTAGGCGCTCGCGAGTTCGAGCGGCGTCACGGCGCCCGCGCCGAGCGCGAGCGGCAGCGACGCCGGATTGCGCTGCGCGTCGAAGCCGAAATGCACCGCGTGCTGCTGCACGTAGCGCGCGTCGGTGGCCTGCATCAGGCTGACCGCGACCAGGTTCTTCGAGCGCACGAGCCCGCGCCGCACCGGGATGAAGCCTTCGTAGCGGTTGCCGAAATTGCGCGGACGCCACGGCTGCGCGCCGGTTTCCGCGCGTGTGAGCGTGCGCTGCGTATCGTCGACCAGCACGCCGGGGAAGTAGCCCTTCTCCAGCGCCGCCGAATAGACGAACGGCTTGAAGCTCGAGCCCGGCTGGCGATACGCCTGCAGCGCATGGTCGAACACGTTGCGATTGAAATCCGCGCCGCCGACCAGCGCAAGCATGTCGCCGGTGGCCGCATCGAGCGACACGAGCGCGCCCTCGAGCCCGTTGCGCGCATCGCGCTTCGCGCGCGGCTGCCGGTTCAACGTGCGCTCGAGCGCTGCTTCGGCCGCGCGCTGGTCGCGCATCGAGATCGTCGTCGTCACGTCGAGGCCGAGCGTGTACGCATCGTCATGAAACCGCTCGACCATCATCCGGCGCGCACGCTCGGCCACGTACGGCGCCGCGATGATCCCCGGCGGCGGCGTGGTCGCCAGCGCGATCGGTGCGTCGACGGCCGAGCGATAAGCCGCGTCGTCGAGCTGGCCGAGCGCATGCATGCGCCCGAGCACGTAGTTGCGCCGCGCGGTCGCGCGCGCCGGATTGACGACCGGGTTGAACGCGGACGGTGCTTTCGGCAGCCCCGCGAGCACGGCCGCTTCGCCCGCGCTCAGCGCGTCGAGCGGCTTGCCGAAATACACGTTCGCGGCGGCCGCGAAACCGTACGCGCGCTCACCCAGGTAGATCTCGTTCATGTACAGCTCGAGCAGCTTGTCCTTGCTGTATTCGCGTTCGAGCTTCGCCGCCATCAGGATCTCGGCGAGCTTGCGGCTCAGCACCTTGTCGCGCGTCAGGTAGAAGTTGCGCGCGACCTGCATCGTGATCGTGCTGCCGCCCTGCCCCGGCTGCCCCGTCACGACGTTCGCGAACGTCGCGCGCGCGAGGCCGCCGATATCGACCGCGCCGTGCTCGTAGAACTTCGCGTCCTCGGCCGCGAGCAACGCGTGACGCATCAGCGGCGGGATGCGTTCGAGCGGCACGAACTCGCGCCGCTCGACGCCGTATTCGGCGAGCAAGTCGCCGTCGCGCGAGAAAATCCGCAGCGGCAGCGCGGGACGATAGACGGCCAGATGCTCGACGGACGGCAGTTGCGTCCAGATGCGATTGATCGTCCATGCGCCGATGCCCGCGCACGCGAGCGTCAGGCCCAGCAGCGCGCCCGCGAGCGTGCGCCACACGCGTCGGCGGCGCGGCGGCGGCGCGGGTTGCGGGGGAGGGTTGGCGGTGTGGTCGGTCATGTCGGGCTCCTTCTTCAGTGCTCGCGACGGCCGGCGCAAGATGGGCGCCGACCGGTCACGGAAGGCGCGCATTGTCGAAGGGATGGCCCGAAACCGGAACATTCTTTAGCCAAAGTTTGGCTGGCTAAATTTTATTTAGGAAAGCGTGCCCGGGGGCCGTTCGCGCGGCATGTGCGGGCCTGCGGCATGTCGTCGCGGCAAAGTACGCGCATCGTCAGGACGCGCGGCATGCGCCCGTTCCGCCTCCGAGGCTTGCAAGCACCGGCAGCGCCCTTTCACCTGCGATACGTGCGGGATGCAGCCGCATGAGAGGCGCAAACGCCCCTGCACGGCGTACAGGGGCATCGAATGCGAGTGCGTGCTCACGCGACCCGGCTTGCGCTCCCGATTACCGGCGATACCTGTGTGATGCAGCAGCATGAAAAACGCAAACGCCCCTGCACGGCGTACAGGGGCATCGAATGCGAGTGCCTGCTCACGCACCCCGGCTTGCGCTCCCGATCAGGGTCTTGGGTTCCAGATAAGCGCTGATGCCCCATCGGCCCAATTCCCGCCCGAGCCCCGAATGCTTGAAGCCGCCGAACGGCGCAAGCGGCTCGTGGGCCAGCGTATTGACGAGCACGCGGCCGGAATCGATCTGCAGCGCCACGCGCTCGCAGCGTGCTTGATCCTTGCCCAGCACCATTGCGCTCAGGCCGTAGCGCGTATCGTTGGCGATGGCGATCGCATCAGCGTCGTCTTCGTACGGGATGATGGTCAGCACCGGGCCGAAGATTTCTTCCTGCGCGATCCGCATCCGGTTGTTCGCGCGAGAAAACACCGTGGGCTTCACGAACCACCCGGCGTGCAGGCCTTCGGGCCGCCCTTCACCGCCCGCCAGCAGCACCGCGCCCTCTTCCTGCCCGATGCGGATGTAGCTTTGCACACGCGCCCATTGCTTCGCGCTGACCATCGGCCCGATGTCGGTACCGGCATCGCGCGGATTGCCGGAGCGCACGCGCGCCACCGCCTGCCTGATCACGTCTTCGAATTCCGCGAGCCGATGGTACGGCACCAGCACGCGCGTACCCGCGATGCATGCCTGGCCGCTGTTCATGAATCCCGCCTGCAGCACGAGCGGCATGATGCTCGCGAAATCCGCATCGTCGAGCACCACCGTCGGCGACTTGCCGCCGAGTTCCAGCGTCACGCGCTTCATCGTGGCCGCGCCGGCACTCACCAGATGCTGGCCCACCGCCGACGAGCCGGTGAACGAAATCTTCGCGACGTCGGGGCTGCGCGAGATCGCATCGCCCACCACGTCGCCGCGCCCGTTGACGATATTGAACGCCCCCTTGGGCAAGCCCGCCGCATGCAGCGCCTCGGTGATGATCTGCGTCTGCATCGCACTCATCTCGCTGGGCTTGATGACCGCGGTGCAGCCGGCCGCCAGCGCGGTGGCCAGCTTGTTGCAGATGAACCCCGCATCGCTGTTCCACGGCGTGATCAGGCCGGCCACGCCGACGGGCGTCATGATCACGCGGGCCGAGCCGGCCTGCTCCTCGAACGCGAACGTCTCCAGCGCGGTGACGGCCTGCCGGATTGAGTCGGCCGGAAAGGTCGCCATCCAGCGGCCGCGCTCGACCGGCGCGCCGTATTCGGTCACGACTGCCTCCATCAGGTCGTCTTCCCGCGCAACGACGGCGTCGCGCATGCGCTCGAGCGCGGCGATCCGTTCTGCCCGCGTGGTACGCGACCAGCCGGGAAACGCCGCCTTGGCCGCGGCGATCGCCCGTTCGGCATCCTGCGCGTCGCCGAGGCGGACCTGCCCGATCACCTGCTCGGTGCTCGGGTCGTGCAGGTCAAACCATTCGTCGCCGTGCGGCGTCACGAATTCGCCGTTGATGTAGATCTGTTCGATGCGTTGCATGGTGCGTACTCCTTGTGTGCGTATCCGACAAGCCGTCATGACACGCAGTCTAGGAATACATTACTGTTCTGATAAGCCGCTTTATCACTGATGACCCATCCAGAAAATCAGGATAATCGATGCACCGCACCGGAATGACCGAGCTGGAAGTGGTCCTGGCCGTCGCGCGCCGCGCAAGCTTTCGCGGCGCGGCGCTGGAGCTGGGCATGTCGACGACGGCGGTGAGCAGCGCCGTGGCCGGACTGGAAGCGCGCCTGAAGGTGCGCCTCTTCAACCGCTCGACACGCAGCGTGTCACTGACCGATGCGGGCCAGCGCTACGTGGATCGCATCGCGCCCGCGCTTGCCGAGATCAGGAGCGCCGGCGAGGAAGCCGCCACCGGGCCCGACACGCCGAGCGGCACGCTGCGCATCAACGCGCCACAGGGGGCCGCGCATCTGTTGCTGGGGCCGCTGTTCCATCCGTACACGCAGCGTTACCCCGACGTCCGCATCGACATCGTGAGCGAGCCGCGCCTGATCGACATCGTCGCCGAGGGATTCGACGCTGGCATCCGCCTGGCCGAAGCCGTGCCGCAGGACATGATCGCCGTGGCGCTGTCGCGCGATATCCGCATGCTGGTGGTGGCAACGCCCGAGTACCTGAAGCGCCACGGCACGCCGCGCCATCCGCGCGACCTGCTCGAGCACCAGAGCATCGGCATGCGCATGTCGCACGGCGGCATCTATCACTGGGAGCTTGAACGCAACGGGCAGAAGCTGCAGATGGACCTGCCCGTGCGCTTCGCGCTCAACGAACTGGCAGCGATCAAGCAGGCGATCCTGTTCGGGCTGGGCATCGGCTTCATTTCCGAATGGTTCATCGACGAAGAACTGAAGACCGGCGCGCTGGTGCCGGTGCTGGTGCCGTGGTGCCCGTCGTTCGGCGGGTTGCGGCTCTACTATTCGGGCCATCGCTTCGTGCCCGCGCGGTTGCGCGCGCTGATCGACCTCGCGCATGAGCTGCGCCTGACCGATGCATCGTTGCGCGACGGGCGCAAGGGATGACGCACGGGGTGGCTCGCGCAACCGTTCGGGCGACGGCAAGGTTACGGCCTTGCAATCGACATGCGCGCCCCGGCGCCCCGTACAACCGCCGCCCATGAAAAAAACCCGCCGGCATGCACCGGCGGGTTTTCTCGTTCGACTGCGGACGCAGCGCTTATCGCGCCGGATTCAGCGTCAGGTTCATGTGACGGTTCACATCTTTGTACAGCAGGTAGCGGAAGCGGCCAGGGCCACCCGAATAGCATGCCTGCGGGCAGAACGCGCGCAGCCACATGAAATCGCCCGCTTCGACCTCGACCCAGTCCTGGTTCAGGCGATAGACGGCCTTGCCTTCCAGCACGTACAGGCCGTGCTCCATCACGTGCGTTTCCGCGAACGGAATCACGCCGCCCGGCTCGAACGTCACGATGTTCACGTGCATGTCGTGACGCATGTCGCTCATGTCGACGAAGCGCGTCGTCACCCATGCGCCGTTGGTGCCCGGCATCGGGATCGGCTCGACGTCCTGCTCGTTGGTCACGAACGCTTCCGGCAGCGGAATGCCGTCGACGACCTGGTAATGCTTGCGCACCCAGTGGAAGCGCACGGCAGCATCGCTGACGTTGTGCAGCGTCCAGTCCGCGCCCGGCGGAATGAACGCGTAGCCGCCCGGCTTCAGCGTGTGCTTCGTACCTTGCAGCGTCAGCTCGGCTTCGCCTTCGACGACGAACAGCACGGCTTCGGCGTTCTTGTCCTGTTCGGGCTTGTCGCTGCCGCCGCCCGGATTCACTTCGACGATGTACTGCGAGAAGGTTTCGGCGAAACCCGACAGCGGGCGAGCGATCACCCACAGGCGCGTGTTCGTCCAGAACGGCAGCCAGCTCGTGACGATGTCGCGCATCACACCCTTCGGGATCACCGCGTACGCCTCGGTGAACATCGCGCGATCGGTCAGCAGATCCGTCTGCGGCGGGTGGCCGCCATGCGGCGCGTAATACGTTGTCTTAGACATATTGCATCCAGGCAATGGGTTGGTCCGGCCCCTGGTGCAAACGGCATCGGGCGGTTCGCACGCGCGTGGGGCACGCATGCGGCGGCGGGACATCGTTGCCGGGGTGGCTTGAAAGCGCATGCGCCTTCGTTCGGTCGGCCAGGCTTCGCGTCGGGTCCGTCCGGTTCATCGGACGCGGCGGCCCAGGTTGTTGGGTCCGGTGGCCGGGCCGCGGCGCTCGCGATCATGCGGCGAGGCGCGGCCGGCGGCACGGTCGACTCCGTACGCGGGCATCGTTGACGATAGCGAAGTCGATCGAGATCGACCAATTAAATGTTGCGATGACATCCATTCGATTTCCCACTACCCGCCGACGCCCGCGATGCGCGGCGAAGGGGCGTTCCGAGGCGCGCTGGCTATCAGGGAAATCCTGACGGCTGCACAGCGGCCACGACCCATCCGGTCGCGCGAATCGAGCGGGAAGCGACATGCTCGTCAGGCCGGAACAGACGGATGAACGATTCGTGATGACGCACGCGGATTCTGCCCGGGCGCGTTCATACGCGGCAGGTCAGGTCGTCGAGCAATGGGGAAACGCTGCGGGAGGGTGATGGCCGGCCCGTCGATCGGGCGGATGGCAGCGGCTGATGAAGCCGGAAGGGGTCGCCGGTGAGGTCGGCGATGACGGCCCGGCAGGCTGCCGGGCCGAATCTCGCGTCGGGTGCCGACGCCGTCGGCGCGCCGGTGCGCAGGTCGCGCACCGTGCCGCGCCCGCGGCGATCAGTCCCAGTCGCGGTGATGACGATGCTTGCGGTGACGATAGCCGCGGTCGCCATGATCGCGCTCGTACGAGCTGCGCGACATGTTGCCGCCGAGTGCCGCGCCAGCGCCGCCGCCGACGGCCGCGCCCAGCAGGCCGCCCGTGCGGCCGCCCATCGCGTTACCTGCCGCGGTACCCGCGCCGCCGCCGAGGGCGCCGCCGATGATCGCACCGGTGCGCTCGCGACGATTCGACGTCACCGCGCCGCCGGCGCCGCCGCCGATCGCGCCGCCGATCACCGAGCCGGTGCTACCACCGACTGCACCACCGACTGCTGCACCGGCTACCCCGCCGAGTGCGCCGCCAAGTGCGTTGTTCAGGTCACCGGCCAGTGCCGGCAACGACGTCGCGCCGGTCAGCACGGCGACGACGAGAGTGGGGGCGATTTTCTTCCACATTCCCGTATTCTTCCTTGTTCACAATCTGGTTATTGAAGGTCCGCTCGGTACGACGATCTGAATCGATCGACATCCGGTCAGGCATTCGCCGAACCGCGGACCAATTCATTTCAATGAGCTTGCGGCGAAGAATAGCACCGGTCCCGCCCCCTTGCCGTGGACATTCTGGTAACAAGTTGTTTACGAATAAAGGATGTCGGACGGGCCCGCTGAATTCGCCTGAAACCCGCGCCGGCATTGACTCCGGCAACGGTCCGGACCCGTGCGGCGACAGTCCCGCCATGCGCGGCGTCGCGCGTTTGAGACACACGTGGCAACACATCGGGCACGCGTCGTGAGCGCGCGCCCCGGGCGACGATCAGGGAGAGATGACGGGGTCAGTACACGCCGGGCAGCAACCGCCAGGTCCGCGCGCAATAGGCATCGTATTCGGCGCCGAATTGCGAACGCAGCAACGCCTCCTCCGAGCGGATGCGCGCGACGAGCGGCACCAGCGTCAGCACGACCAGCAGCACGCCGGCACCCGAGCGGAACGCCAGCGCCCAGCCGACCGAATTGACGAGCAGGCCGAGGTAGCTCGGATTGCGGATGCGGCGGTAGATGCCGTCGGTCACGAGCGTATGGCCCGGCTGGATCGCGACGAGCCCGCTGAAGCGCTTGCCGAGCACGAACACGGGCCAGATCCGCAGCGCACCGCCCGCGATGTACAGCACGACGCCGATCCAGCGCACCGTATCGCCGCCGAAGGTCCAGACCTCCAGCCGGTCGGTCAGCGCCGGCAGGTACGCGAGCAGGAACCCGCTCACCGCGAATGCGGCGAGCACCCAGCGGTTGTCGCGATTCTCGCGCTCGCCGCTGCTCAGGTTGCCTTCGGTGAACAGCGCGGCGACGGCCATCACGAGCGTCGCGATCACGACGACGGTCAGTTGGGAATGCGAGAAGAACGCGGTGAACCCGCCGCTGCCGAGCACGGCGAGCCCGAGATAGACGAGCGTGGAGACGCCCGACAGGACGGCGACCTTGCGGGTGACGGTCATGACGGCCTCGCGGGGATGCGCTTTCCCGTGAAGTATAGGAAGTGCGCGCACGAAGTGCCGTGCGCGGCCGTCATGCGGCGCGCGAACCCGCGCGAATCCTCCGGCGCAAGGCGGCGAACCGCGCCGGTGCGGCCGAGGCTCGCGCGCGATGCCGGATCAGCGGATGCGGAAGTTGCCGCCGATCCCGACGCTGACGGGCGGCGCGTAATACGCAGGCGCATAGCCGTAGTAGGCCGGCGCGGGCGCATAGCCGTAAGGCGGCGCGATGTAGCAGCCGGACAGGCCGCCGATCAGGGCAAGCGTGATGAGAAGTCTGGTCATGGCTCGATTCCCGGCGCGAAAGACGAATGGCACCTCGCGGAAGCCGCACCGCCACAACTGGCGGCGGTCGGCACGAAGAGGCAATCCGCCCTTCCTGTCGCTCGATGATGCAATGCGCGGAGTCTAGCGCCGGGCCCGGCCGGCCGAGTTTCGCCAGCGGTTACACGTGTTACCTCGCGTGACCGCTGAAACAACCGGAGGTGGCGCGGCGTCCGGCCGGCGGGCCATTGCCGTGCCGAGTGCAATCGACCCGTTACACGAAACGCGCACGAATGCGCTGCGCAAGCGTTTCGAGCGTCGCCGCGTCGGCGATCTCGCGCGCGTGCATCCGCAACTCGGCGCCTTCCCAGCGCGGGATCACGTGGAAATGCACGTGTGGGACCGTCTGGCCGGCCGCCGCGCCGTTGAACTGGCCGATGAACACACCGTCCGGCTCGAGCGCCGCGCGCACCGCCGTCGCGACGCGCTGCGTCATGCGGATGCCGGCCGCGGCCGCGTCGCCGGACAGTTCGAAGATCTGCGCGGCCGGCTCCTTCGGGATCACGAGCACGTGACCGTCGGCCTGCGGCATCAGATCCATGATCGCGAGCGTCGCGTCGTCTTCCGCGACCTTCACGCAAGGCAGTTCGCCGCGCAGGATCCTGGCGAACGGGTTGTTGTTGTCATAGGACATGGCGTTTTCCGATATCGGTTGGACAGTTGGACCGGGAGTGCAATGCCGGACGATTATCGACCGATGGCGGGCCGGATTTCAACTTGTCAGGCGCTGGCATCGTCGCGGCGAACAATCGACGACGATTCGCGCGCAACGTGTGCCGCCGAATGGAATATCCGGCCGTCGCCATCCGTTTATTTCGAGTGCGGTTTCGCTCGGCAAGCGCGCGCAACCGCACCGGACACCCGTCGGCTGCGCAGGCCGGCAGCCCGGATGACTGCTCGCGATCATCAACCGGAGACATGCCATGGACCCTCTCCCTTCCTGTCGTTCGCCCGCCCCGACCGACTTCGCCGCCCATCCGCCACGCGTCGCGCATGCCTGTCGCGCGATGGCCCGCACGCTACGCCGCGCGGCTTGCGGCGCCGGGCTCGTCGCGTTGTCGTCGGCGTTCGCGTGGGCCGGCGGCAGCGACGTCATCCTGCCGATTTCGTCGGTCACCGCGTCGACCGTGCCCGCCAACGGCGACCTCAATCCGTACGGCATCGCATTCGTGCCGCGCGGCGTGCCGTCGTGGAGCACGCTGAAACCGGGCGACGTCGTCGTGTCCAACTTCAACGCGGCGTCGAACGCGCAAGGCACCGGCACGACGATCGTGAAGCTGTCGCCCGGCCATACGCCGGCGACGTTCTTCCAGGGCACCAATCTCGGCCTGACGACCGCGCTCGCGGTGCTGCGCAGCGGCTTCGTGCTGGTCGGCAACGTCCCGGCGCCGGACGGCAAGACCGTGGTCCCCCCGGGCTCGCTGCTCGTCATCAATCCGCAAGGCGGCCTCGTCACGCAACTGGTCAGCTCCACGCTGCTCGACGGGCCATGGGACATGACCGTGATCGATCGCGGCCAGCGCGTCACCGCATTCGTGTCGAACGTGCTGAACGGGACGGTCGCGCGGATCGAGCTGGCGATCGGCAGCGACGGCGTCACGATGCTGCCGGGCTCGCGCATCATCGCGTCGGGCTACGTGAACCGGACCGATCCCAGTGCGCTCGTCGTCGGCCCGACCGGTCTCGCGTACGACCCGAACAGCGACGTCCTGTATGTCGCCTCCACCGGCGACAACGCGGTGTTCGCGATCCAGAACGCCGCGTCGACGAACCGTAACGGCGGCGTCGGACGGATGATCTACTTCGACGCGGCCCACCTGCACGGGCCGCTCGCGCTGGCGCTCGCACCGAACGGCCATCTCGTGACCGCCAACGGCGACGCGGTCAACCCCGACCCGCTGCAGCCGAGCGAGATCGTCGAATTCACGGTGGATGGCCGCTTCGTCGCGCAAATGCAGGTCGATACCGCGCCGGGGTCGGCATTCGGCCTGGCGTTCGGGCAAGGCAGCAAAGGCCAGCCGCAGTTCGCGGCCGTCGACGACAACACGAATACCGCGACGGTCTGGACCCTGCGACCGGACAGCAACATGCAATGACACGTCGCCCGAACGGGCCACACGCGGCCCGTTCGCCCCTCCGCGACCGACACAACCGGGTCGCACACGCCGGGCAACATGCGCACGATTGGCACGGCCCGGCATCGCCCGCTCCCGCGATTGCCACCGCTTGCCCGAACCTGCGACACTGCCGGTTCCTGGCCTGCCGCAGACAACCGAGGACGCTCGCGCATGACGATCCCCCTCAAGAAGCTGATTCTGCGCGGCGTCGCGCTCGCGCTCGTTGCCGCGGTCGGCTACACCGGCTACATGCTGTCCCGGCTCGCGCCGATCGCGACCGGCTATGCGGCGAAGGCGCTGTGCTCCGGCGTATTCGTGTCGGGCCGGCCGGCCGCGTCGGTGATCGACGTCGACATCATGGCCGGCGTCCATCCGCTGTTGAAGCTGGTGCGCCCGTCGCTCGATCGCGACCATCATCGCGCGACGGCGACCTTCGCCGGTTTCGCCGAACGCGCAGCCGACTTCCGGCCGGGGCTCGGCTGCACGCTCGCGCCCGGCGCCTCGCCCGGCGCGGCGTCGACCACCTTGCCGGCCGCGTTGCCGCCGCTCGCCGATCCGCCGTCCGACCCGCCCTCGCCGGCCACGCCGCCCGCCGGCATCGATGCGCACAAGCTGCAAGCCGCGCTCGACCGCGCGTTCGACGAGCCCGATCCGGCACGGCCGCGGCGCACGCGCGCGGTCGTCGTGATGTGGCGCGGCCAGGTGATCGCCGAACGCTATGCGCCCGGCTTCACGGCCGACACGCCGCTGCCCGGTTGGTCGATGACGAAGACCGTCACGGCCGCGCTGATCGGCACACTGGTCGCGCAGCACAAGCTGTCGCCCGATGCGTCGGCGCTGCTGCCCGAATGGCGCGGCAGCGGCGATCCGCGCACGGCCATCACGCTCGACGAGCTGCTGCGGATGACGAGCGGCCAGCAATTCAACGAGGATTACGACGACCCGCTGTCCGACGTCGCCGTGATGCTGTTCACGCAGCCCGACATGGCACGGTTCGCTTCGGCGAAACCGCTCGCCGCGACGCCCGGCACGCAGTGGTACTACTCGAGCGGCACGAGTGCGATCGTCGCGCGCGTGATGCGCGAAGCGCTGGGCGGCAGCGAGGACGACTACCTTGCGTATCCGCGCCGCGCGCTGTTCGCGCCGCTCGGGATGCGCAGCGCGGTGTTCGAGCCCGATGCATCCGGCACGCTCGTCGCCCCGTCATACATGTATGCGAGTGCGCGCGACTGGGCGCGCTTCGGGCAGCTTCTGCTGCAGGACGGCGCGTGGAACGGGCAGCGGCTGCTGCCGGAAGGCTGGGTGCGCTACCTGACGCGCGCGACGCCGCAGTCGGAGCGGCAGGAGTTCGGCGCGCAGCTGTGGGTCAAGGTGCCGGAGCCGTTCAACGATCGCGATCCACACGCGGTCGCGATGCCGGCCGATGCGTTTCATGCGGTCGGCCATGAAGGCCAGTTCGTGAGCGTGGTGCCGAGCCGTCAGCTGGTGGTCGTGCGGCTCGGGCTGTCGCGGCCGGAATCGGCGTGGAATCACGAGGCGTTTCTCGCGCGCGTGCTCGATGCGGTGCCGGCGCCTGGCGCGTGATGGCGGGTACGTGGATCGATGAATCAGGCGTGAAGCGGCGGCGATCGCAACACTGCCGCTTCACGCGCGACCTGCCTGGCCTTACGGATTCGCGCTGCCTGCGTATTGCTTGAAGCCTTTGCGCGTCGCGAGACGTTCGATGTAGCGCGACACCGCCGGCAGATCCGGATGCTCGAACGGCGTGCCGAACCAGCGGTTCACCGACAGGCCGATCGGAATGTCCGCGAGCGTGAACGTGTTGCCGGCCACGTACGCGCCCGTCTTTTCGAGCTGCGCGTTCAGCACGTGCATGTGTTTCGTCCAGCCTGCGATCGACTGCGCGATGCCGGCCGGATCCTGATGATCGGGCGATTTGCGCACGAGGCCGAGAAACGCGCCGACCCACGAGCGGTTCAGGTCCGCGCCCTGCCAGTCGATCCACTGGTCGACCCGTGCGCGCGCCTGCGGCTCGGCCGGATACAGCGCATCGCCGCCGTAGCGGTTCGCGAGGTAGCGGATGATCGTGTTCGATTCCCAGAGCACGAAGTCGTCGTCCTTGATGACGGGCACGAGCGCGTTCGGATTCAGCGCGAGATAGGCCGGATCGTTGGTCGTGCGGAAGCCGGCGCCCCAGTCTTCCTGTTCGAACGGCAGGTTCAACTCGGTGCACAGCCACAGCACCTTGCGGACGTTGATGGACGGAATCTTGCCGAGGATGTGCAGCATGCAGTCTCCTTGTGAGGTCGGATGCGGAGCGTTCGGGGCGCACGATGCGCCACGAACGCGTTCACGCCGAATTTATACACGACGCCGCGGCAAACGACAGGCCGCGTGCGCAAAATCGCCATGCGGCCGATTCGTCAGGTCACGCAGCGCGTGCTCGACCGTCGGGAAGCGGAACATGAAGCCGTCCTGATGCAGCCGCGCCGGCATCACGCGCTGCCCGTCCAGCAGCAGCTCGGCCATCTCGCCCATCGCGACACGCAGAGGCGCGGCCGGCACGTGCAGCCACGCTGGGCGGCGCAGCACCTTCGTCACGACTTGCACGAACTCGCGCTGGGTCACCGGCACCGGTGCGACCGCGTTGTAGACGCCGTGCATGCCTGCGTTCGACATCGCGCGTGCGACGATCCGCAGCACGTCGTCCCGGTGAATCCAGCTCATCACCTGCGCGCCGTTGCCGAATCGTCCGCCCATCCCGACGTAATGCGGCAGCAGCATCGGGCGCAACGCGCCGCCAGGGCCGAACACGATGCCCAGCCGCAGCACGACCGTGCGCACGCCGTAACGCTCGAGCGGATGCGTGGACTGCTCCCACTGCCCGCACAGGTCGGACATGAAGCCGGCGCCGGCGCTGCTGCCCTCGTCGAGCCGCTCGTCGGCCGGACGCACGCCGTAGTAGCCGATCGCCGAAGCCTGGATCCACGTGCGCGGCTTGACCTCCGCGGTATCGACCCAGCGCATCAGCGCCTGCGTGACGCCGACGCGGCTCGCGAGCAGCACCGCCTGCCGGCGCTTGCTCCAGCGCGCGCCCAGCACCGGCGCGCCCGCGAGATTGATGACCGTATCGAAACGCTCGTGCGGCTGCAGCTGTTCGACGGACGTCACGCTGCGCACGCGGCCGTGAAACAGGTAGGCCGCGCGCAGCGGATCGCGCGCCAGCAACGTGACCGTATGACCCGCGTCGAGCAACTGGTTCACGAGGGTTTCGCCGATGAAGCCGGTCCCGCCGGTCACGAGCACGTTGCCAACCGGCTGCCCGACGAACGGATTGGCGGCAGGCGCGCGGTGCGCGATGCGGCACGCGGCGATCCCGTCGCGGATGCCCGACACCGTCACGCCGACGGCAAACAGGCTGAGCAGCCAGCCGCGCCAGCCGAGATCGATCGGTTGCAACGCGGTCGGTTCGTGCGCCCACACGGCCAGCTGCATCGCGATCATCCCGAACAGCGCGCCGCCGTTGACGGCCAGCAGCGTGTGCAGCACGCGCTCGGTCGCCGGCAGCTTGCGGCTTTGGTCCTCGACAACGAAATCCCACAATGTCAGTACCACTTCGACGAGTACGACCGCCGCAAGCGCCGCAACCCATGCGCCGTGAAACGCGACGTTCGCGATCGATGCAAACACGAGGCCGTACAGCACGGAACGCACCGCATGAATCGCCAGTTCGAGCCGCGCGCGCGGGCTGTGCGGCAGGTCCTGCGTGAGTTCATGGTGATAAAGCGTGTCGAATGCGCCCATCGCGCCCTGCACGATCAGCAGGTTGAGCGCCCAGTCGAAAGCAGGCAACGTGTTCATACGGAATCCCTCCTCCACAGCCAGACAAGCGGCGGCACCATCGCGACGAGTGCGGCAACGTCGATCGCCACGTGGCCCCACACCTGCGCCTGCCACGACAACAGCATGTCCTGTGGCGCCCAGATCAACAGGCCGGCCAGCAGCCAGCCCCACACTTCCCGTTTCCGCAACCGGTTGCCGAGGTGGACGAGCGCCAGCATCCAGACCGACGCGCACTGCACCGTCGCGCCGATCAGCGACATCCACCAGATCTGCTGGGCACGCGCGGCGTCGGACGACATTCCCGCCCGGAAATGCAGCTCGATGCCGCGGTGATACGCATCGAGCCACGGCGCGCCGGCCACCCACGGCACGGCAATGCCGACGAGCAGATGTGCGAGCGCCGCGCCGTACATCCAGACCACGACGATGCGTCGCACGTCGTCACGTGCGGGACGATCGGTCGTGAGTTCGGCGACACCGTCGCTGCCGCACGCCGCGCCGTCGCACGGTGCTTCGGCGCGATACCCGAGCCAGCGCGAAACGGCATGGCGGTTGCGTGCGAAGCGGCGATACAGCGGCGCGAGCGCGGCGCGCATGGCCGGCACGCGCAGCAGCCAGACGAGCCAGCGGCGCCCGACCAGCGCATGGGCGGCCACGATGCTGTCGACGCCGGCGAGCATGCGCCCGTCGGGCATGCGTGCGTGCAGCTCGCGATTCAGCGCGGGCAGGCCGACGCCCAGCGGCGCCGGGTCGAAACCCGGCTCGGCGATATCGACGAATGCGAGCCGGTGTCGCGCGTCGCGAGCCCCGAGACGCCGGATTTCCGCGACGCATAACGGACAGCGTCCGTCGAAGTAAAGAACCAATTCACTTACGCTCATGCTTTGCACTCCTTCCTGTTTTCGCAAGCATCATGAATCGATCGATTGACCGCTTTCACGCATGTATCGCCACCACGCCTCTTCCGCGCGGCGACGACACGCTTACATCGGCTTGACCACCATCAGGAAGTAGACAGTGAGCATCGCGAAGAACGCCGGATAGCCGAGCAGCTCCCAGCGCTTCGCGTAGCGCCAGTAGCGCTCGGGCAACGCAGCGTCGCCGCTTGCGTGCGCGAGCTTCGCCATCAATGCAAGTTCCAGCTGCAGCCACACGACCGGCAGCCAGCACGCACCGGCGATCGTGTACAGCACGATCGACGCGAGCAGCCACGGTGTATCCCACGACCAGCCGGCCGTATGCGCGAGCCACAAACCGGACGCCGGCTGAAAGATCACGGCCGGTGTCGTGAACCACCAGTCCGCGCGCACCACGAGCCGCGACACGGCCGCGATCGCAGGCACCGACCGCGTGCGGTTCGCGAAGAACAGGTAGAACGCGGTGCCGAACCCCGTGCCGACCAGCAGCACCGAGGACAGGATGTGAAGCGCCTTGATGACGAGATAGGTATTCATGCTTGTTCTTCTTCTGAAAAGAGGATCAACAGGATGGCGAGAATCGGCACGTTCTTCAGCACGGGGCCGAACGGTTCGGCCAGCAGCCCCGGCATCGTGACCGCGATGACGGCCGAATACGCGACGATCAGCGCCGCTTGCGCCGCCCACAGGCGCCGCGACGGCGCGGCGACGGTCGCGATGCCAAACGCGAAGTCCAGCGCGCTGGCCGCGTAGAGCGCGATCAGTGCCGGCAGCCCCGTCAGGTGCGCAGGCGCGAGCAGCGCGAGGCTCGCATGCAGCGGATGAATGAACGCGCTCGCAATCGCCGTCCAGATCCACACGATCGCGAGCGCGCCCCGCAGCAACGGGCGCCGCCACATCGCGAGGGCATCGCGGCGCAGCGCGGCGGCTTGCGCGCCGATGAAGCTGTCGATGCCGCGCGGCGGCCGGCCGAGCACGGCCGCGGTCGCCGCCGGGTCTCCGGTGTTCCCGCCACGCAGCATCGTCCACGTGTCGCGCGTGAACATCGCGCCCGGCAGCATGCCGGACAGCACGGCCACCGCACCGGCCAGCGGGCCCGGCAGCGACACGCGGGCAGCCGGCGGAAACCCCAGCGCGGCACGATAGCCGGCCAGCATCTCGCGGTATTCGACTTCGTCGCGGCCGACCACGTCGATCACGGGGCCGCCGGCCGGCCGCGCATCGCCCGGTTGCACGACGAGCCGCGCGACGACTTCGGCGAGATCGTCCACATGTACGGGGCGCAGCCGCTGACGGCCGCCCGCCGGCAGCACCTGCACGGGCAGGCTCGCGAGCATCCGGAAAAAACGCGCCGACGTGCCGTCCGTACCGTAGACAAGCGCGGGACGCACGATCCGGAAATCGATCGGCAGCGTTTGCAGGAAGCGGTCGGCCGCGTGCTTGCTCGCGAAGTACCGCGTATCGCCGCGCTCGACGCCGAGCGCCGAGATCTGGATCACGCGCCGCACACCGGCGCGGCAGCAGGCGGTGAAGAGCGCGCACGGCGCGGCGCGATGCACGGCGTCGAGCGTCGCGCCGCGTCGATCGGCGAGGAGGCCAACCGCATTGATCACCACGTCGACGCCGTTCAGCCGCGCCAGCCACGCTTGCGGATCGACGTCCTTGGTAAAGTCGATCGCGATGTCGCGCGGGCCATCAGCATGACGCACGCCGCGCAGCACGCGATGGCCGCCGGCTTCGAGCCGCGCGCACAGCGCCCGCCCGATGAAGCCGTTCGCGCCACAGACGAGGACGGTCATGCTGCGCGCGCCGGTGCGATCGTGCTGGCAGGTCGACGGCAGGACTGCGTTCATTTTCATCCTCTATTTACAGTTATTTCTGTACAGACAGAAATATCAACCCCGAAAAAAGCGGGCTGTCCGCCCGCACTTCCGTTACCGCTTACTTCGACGGCTTGCGCCTGACCGTCTGGCTGATCTTCGCGCCGATGCCGAGCGCCTTCATCAGCGTATCGGGCTTGAGCCGCAGCATCTCGTCCGACCAGGTCGTGAGCGTCTCGACGAACTGCAGCGTGTCGCGGATGCGCTGTTCGGTCTCGCGGCTCTCGTTCGCGATCTCCGGATTCGTCAGGCAATCGCGCAGCACCGTGAGCGTCGGCTCGATCTCGCGCTGCCGCCGCCCTTCGACGATCAGCTTGAACAACTCCCAGATGTCGGTCGACGTCTCGAAGTGGTCGCGGCGGTCGCCCAGCACATGCACGACCTTCGCAAGCCGCCACGCCTGCAGTTCCTTCAGGCTCGTGCTTACGTTGGAGCGCGCGACGTTCAGCGTCTCGGCGATCTCGTCGGCCGCGACCGGCCGGCCGGCCAGGTAGAGCAGCGCGTGAATCTGCGAGACGGTGCGGTTGACGCCCCACCGCGAGCCCATTTCGCCCCAGTGGAGAATGAATCGTTCGGCGATCGGTGTGAGTTCCATGCTGTGAAATTTAGGCATTTCAGTTATTTCTGTCAAGAGAGAAATAACTCGGCGATCGGCCAGGTTCCGGCCGCGCCCGCCCGCGATCGGCCGCTTCCATTACAATGCGCGGGATTTTTCCGATTTCAGGCCGTTTCTGCCTTTCTGACTAGAGGGTTTCCATGATCATCAAACCGCGCGTGCGTGGCTTCATCTGCGTGACGACTCATCCGGTCGGCTGCGAAGCCAACGTCAAGGAACAGATCGACTACGTGACTTCGCACGGCCCGATCGCCAACGGCCCGAAAAAGGTGCTCGTGATCGGCGCGTCGACCGGCTACGGCCTCGCCGCCCGGATCTCGGCCGCATTCGGCTCGGGCGCGGACACGCTCGGCGTGTTCTTCGAGCGCGCTGGCAGCGAAACGAAGCCCGGCACGGCCGGCTGGTACAACAGCGCCGCGTTCGAGAAATTCGCCGCTGAAAAGGGGCTCTATGCGCGCAGCATCAACGGCGACGCATTCTCCGACAAGGTCAAGCAGGTCACGATCGACACCATCAAGCAGGATCTCGGCAAGGTCGACCTGGTCGTCTACAGCCTCGCGGCACCGCGCCGCACGCATCCGAAGACGGGCGAAACCATCAGCTCGACGCTCAAGCCGATCGGCAAGGCCGTCACGTTCCGTGGCCTCGACACCGACAAGGAAGTGATCCGCGACGTCGCGCTCGAACCGGCGACGCAGGAAGAGATCGACGGCACCGTGGCCGTGATGGGCGGCGAGGACTGGCAGATGTGGATCGACGCGCTGGCTGAAGCCGGCGTGCTGGCCGACGGCGCGAAGACCACCGCGTTCACGTATCTCGGCGAGCAGATCACGCACGACATCTACTGGAACGGCTCGATCGGCGAAGCGAAGAAGGATCTCGACAAGAAGGTGCTGTCGATCCGCGACAAGCTGGCCGCGCACGGCGGCGATGCACGCGTGTCGGTGCTGAAGGCCGTCGTCACGCAGGCCAGCTCGGCGATCCCGATGATGCCGCTGTACCTGTCGCTGCTGTTCAAGGTGATGAAGGAAACCGGTACGCACGAAGGCTGCATCGAGCAGGTGTACGGGCTCCTGAAGGACAGCCTGTACGGCGCGACGCCGCACATCGACGAAGAAGGCCGCCTGCGCGCCGACTACAAGGAACTCGATCCTCAGGTGCAGGCGAAGGTCGTCGCGATGTGGGACCACGTGACGAACGAGAACCTGTACGAGATGACCGACTTCGCCGGCTACAAGACCGACTTCCTGCGGTTGTTCGGCTTCGAGATCGCCGGCGTCGACTACGACGCGGACGTGAACCCGGACGTGAAGATCCCGGGCATCATCGACACGACGGTCTGACGACACGCCCCGCCGCCGCCGCGCCCACCGGGCGGCCGGCGGGTTCGCGTTGCCGCCGGCATCAACGCGGCGCCGGTTCTTCCAGATAGACGCCCGACGACAGCGTGGCCTTCACCTGCCGCGTGAACTCGTCGGTCGACACTTCCTCCTCCCCCGCCTCGATTGCCTCGTAGGCCTGGCGCACGACGTCGGCCGGCGTGGCCTTCGGCACGTCGAGACCGGCCGTCAGGTCGGTATCGATGAACCCTGCATGCAGCCCGACGACTTGCGTATGCTGCTCGCGCAGCGAATGGCGCAGCCCGTTGGTCAGCGCCCATGCAGCCGATTTCGACACGCCGTAGCCCGACAGGATCGGTCGGTTCACCCAGCTCGCGACGGACAGGATGTTCAGGATCGCGCCGCCGCCATGGCCGGCGAGGATGCCCGCAAACGCCCGCGACATCGCCAGCATCCCGAACACGTTCGTTTCGAAGTGGTCGCGCAACGCGTCGGGCGCACCGTCGTCCGTCAGGCTGCCGAACCGCGCGATGCCGGCGTTGTTGATCAGCAGCGTGACGTCGCGCGCCGCGTCGGCGGCCGCCGCGACGGCCGCCGGATCGGTCACGTCGAGCTTGACGGGTACGACGCCGGGCAGCGTCACGCTGGCCGGATCGCGCGCCGCCGCATAGACCTTGCGCGCCCCTCGGGCAAGCGCCTGCTTCGCAAATTCGAGCCCGAGCCCGCGGTTTGCGCCCGTCACGAAAACGACTGCTCCTTCGATCTTCATGATCGTTCCTTTCGCATGATGAATCGCCTGCGCGCCGGCTCGCCGCGCGCATGAGATCCGGTGGAAAACGAGGTTGCCATTGCGTACCGAACCGGTGCGCCGCCGGTGGCAGACGGCGAGCCGTCCGCTGCCCGTGGTCCCGCAGCGCCAAAGACACCGACCGATTGCCATCCGTGTCCGGGCCGTGGCTTTGCATCGCCTGCCAAGTCGGCTACACTCGATGTCAATGTCGATCACCATTGTCTTTGCGGTGCATTCTGTTCGCGCCACATCGACATGTCAATGGTGATTGCCATTGTGTTTTTCAATCGATGCGATCGGCCAGACGCGGTCGGCCAGACGCGATCGGCAAAATCAGGGAGGAATCGATGGGCGTTTCAAGACAGCAGGCTGCCGAGAACCGGAGCGCGATCGTCGCGGCCGCCGAGCGGCTGTTCCGCGTGCGCGGCGTCGATGCCGTCGGGCTGACGGAGCTGATGAAGGAAGCCGGCTTCACGCAAGGCGGCTTCTACAACCACTTCAAGTCGAAAGACGCACTCGTCACCGAAGTGATGGAAAAGGCGATGCACGACCGCGCCGATTCGCCGAACGCCGGCAGTCTCGACGCACAGGTCGCGTCGTATCTGTCCGCCGCGCATCGCGACAACGTCGAAGCCGGGTGCCCGCTGTCCGGCTTCGCCGGCGATGCGCCGCGGCTGACCGACGCGGCGCGCGCATGCTACGCGCACGGCCTCGCCGCCTATCTCGACCGGCTGGAACCGATGGTGGCAACCGAAGGCGCGACACCGGAGCAGACGCGTCGCGACGCGCTCGCGGTCTTCAGCCAGATGGTCGGCGCGCTCGTGCTGTCGCGCGCGATCGCGGGCACCGATCCCGCGCTGGCCGACGAGATCCTCGACGCGGGACGGCAGACGCTGGCCGGCTGACGCGCCGCCCCGGGCACGCCTGCGTAACGCCGCACTGCCCCTCCCGCGCTACTCGACCGCCCGTGCGGCATCCCACAGCGGCTGCCCGCCGAGCGCCGCATGCCACGTGTCGAAACGCGTGCGCCACGCTTCGAATGGCTGCGCGAGCGGATGGCGCGGATCGTCGCTGAGCGAATACGCCATCCCTTCGATCAGCCAGCGCGGCTTGGTCGCGACGGCCAGGTTGCCGAGCACTTCGGCCTGGCGATGATGGATCAGCTCGTGCGCGATGAAGTAGGTCGTCCAGCCGCGCGGCGCCACGGCCACCCCGAAATTGCCGAGCGTCAGCGCCGCGCGCGCGCCGAGGCCGAACGCGTCGGCGCACGCACGCGTCGAGCAGAACACGACGCGCGGCGCCTCGTGAAACGGGCCGACGGCCGCCGCCGCACGCGCATAGCCGTCGCGATAGAGCTGCTGTGCGTCGCCGAGCTTCGCGGCATCGTCCGTGCAGATGTCGGCGCTCGGGCACGACACGCCGGGGATCAGCGCGGGCGCGACGATGCGCAGCGGCTTGACGAGCGCGTACGCGGCAATCGGCAGCGCGACGAGCAGGCCCGTGAGGGCAAAAGCGACGTGGGAGCGTTTCATCGAGGCGGCGGTTCCGTGGCGTTTCGTTGAAGTCTTCTGGCGTGAATATATCGGACCGGCGACGCTTCCGGCCCGGATTTCAATTCTGCTGAGATCCCGGTCGCCGAGGTTCACGATCGCATCTCAATAAAGACTTTTTTCGACCTAATAGCGCCTGAATAATATATTGGACGCATGAATCGAAGCGCCGCATCCTTGCCCCCTATCGGCTCGCTCCACCGCTCACGCGGCTGCCACACGGACACGGCAAGGACTGCACATGAACAGCAACGACCGGCTCGCCGGCATCGGCTACGGACTGCTCGCGGCGCTCATCTGGGGCGGCTTCCCGGTCGTCACGCGCCTCGGCGTCACGCACGCTGCCTTTGATGCTTACGACATCGCGTTCATCCGCTTCGCCGTATCGGGCACGCTATTGCAGCCCGTCCTGCTGCGTCGTGGTCTCGGCACGCTCCGCCCGGCAGCGGTCGCACTGATGGTGATCGGCGCCGGTGCGCCGTACATCCTGACCGTCGCGGCGGCACTGAGCCGCGCGCCGGTCGGCTATTTCGCGCTGACGCCGGGCAGCATGATCGCGTTCACGGCCATCCTCGGCCGGCACGTCGCGCACGAACGGCTGAACGCCGTGCAGGTCGCCGGCATCGTCGCAATCCTCGCCGGCATCGCGCTGACCGCGTCCGAGGCACTGCACGGTGCGATCGGGCTGCCGGCCCTCTTGCTGTTCGTGCTCGGCGGCCTGCTGTGGGCCATCTATAACGTCACGACAAAACGCGCCGCCGCCGGCGCACTGCACGCGACGGCCGTCGTGGCGGTCGGCTCCGCGGTGCTCTACTGCCCGTTTTATCTGGCGATGCGCGACGGCGCCGTGCTGCATGCGCCGGTCGCGGCCATCGCCACACAGGCGATTTACCAGGGTGTGCTGATGTCGGTGCTGGCGCTCTACTGCTTCAGCCAGGCCGTCGTCGCGCTCGGCCCGGCGATCGGCGCGACCTTCGCCGCGCTGATGCCGCTTCTCGCCACGCTCGAAGCGATGCTGCTGCTTGGCGAACGCCCCCATGCAGCGGCGCTCGCGGGCATCGCGATCGTCACGGTCGGGATGGGCTTGAGTCTCGTGAGCCGGTGGCGCTCGGGAAAACGCACGCTTATCCGCCGGCCGAACCCCGCCGCGCACGGCTGACGCGGGCCCCACGCGTCACGCGGCATGCCCCGTGCGCGTAGCGCCGGCACCCGCTCCCTTGCGGCTCAAGCGCACGCCCAGCCACAGCAATGCGACGCTGCACACGAACAGGAGCATCTCGACCAGCACGGTCTCGACATGCCAGTAGCGCGTCAGCAGCACCGCAGCAAGGTCGAACATGAAATGGCACGCGATCGCACACGCAAGCCAGCGTTTCGTGCCACGAACGAAAGCCTGCAGCACGATCAACGACAGCCCGACATGCGCAGCCATCGCGCTCACGCGCTCGAACAGTGCGAGAAACGGCGTCACGAGCGTCATGCCCGCGAACTGCGACCCGATCAACGACTGCATGCCGACGGGCACGACGATACCCGCATGCGCCAGCAGGTAGCCCGTGCCGAGCGCGACGAACCCGACGCCGACCAACAACATCGCTTCCAGCCCGCCGTGCCCGAGCCCGAGCATGACGGCCGTCCGTGCATCGCGCCGCTTCGGCAGCAGATACCGGAACGCGACCCAGCGCCCGCATTCCTCGAAGAGCCCGGCCGTCAACGCCGCGAACACGAGCATCGGCAGGTGCCAGCGCGGATCGGTCCCGAGCCAGTGGAACAGCGGCGCCTGCCACGACAGGCGCAGCACCGGCTGGAACACGAAGAACGTCAGCATGCCGTAGCAGAACACGCGCCACGGCGCCCGCGTGCGGCGGTGCCACGCGGCCGCGAGCCACACCGGCGCGATCAGCGCCACGACACCGGCCGCGAGCGTGAAGAACAAGAGCGCCGGGGCGACCGGATGCATGACGGCTGCCGCTACGCGAGCTGCTTGTGGAAGTACGTCGTCGCGCACGGCGCGCCGTCGGGCATCAGCGCAAAGTTCGGCACGACGCCGACGCGTTGCCAGCCGGCCCGCTCGTACAGCCGCTCGGCGTCGCCGCCCGTCACGGTGTCGAGCACAAGCACGGTCTTGCCGGCGTCGCGCGCGGCCGCGTCGGCCGCCGTCATCAGCCGCGCGGCGATGCCCTGCCGGCGCGCGTGCCGCGACACGAGCATCTTCGCGATGTCCGCGCGATGCGGCTGGTTCTCCGGCTGCGCGGTCACGACCTGCACGGTGCCGAGGATCCGGCCGGCCGCATCCTCGGCGACGAGCAGGATGCGCTCGTCGTTCGCAACGCCCTCGGCCACGCGCGTCCAGAACGCGACAGCGGTCGAACGCTCGATCGGCAACATGAAGCTGACGGACGCGCCGCCTTCCACGCAATCGATCAGCACGTCGGCCAGCGCGTCGACACAGGCCATCGCTTCGCGCGCATCGACGCGGCGGACGGTAACGGATTCGGTCATGCCATCTCCAGTAGTCAGGCGGGCCGCATGCACGGGTTCGGCATGGGCCGGAATAGAAAGCGCCAGCCGATCGTCGAAGCATGCACAACGGCAGCAGGCGTCCGGCAACGTCGCGCCCGGTCGGCGCGCGTTACTGCCCCTTCATCCTACGCGACGAAAATTTCCGCTGCATCGGCGCAGGCATCGCCTACACTTAGCCAAATGGATAACTTTCAACCCGGCATCAGCGACGTCTTCCACGCCCTCGCCGATCCGACGCGCTGCGCGATCGTCAGCGCGCTCGGTCAGGGCGAGCGAACCGTTTCCGCGCTGGCCGCGCCGTTCGACATGGCGCTGCCGTCGTTCATGAAGCACGTCGCCGTGCTCGAGCGCAGCGGCCTCGTGCAGACCCGTAAAACCGGCCGCTCGCGCACCTGCGCGCTGGTCGGCAGCCGGCTGACCGAGGCCGAGGCCTGGCTCGCCGCACAGCGCGCGCTGTGGGAGGCACGATCCGACCGTCTCGTCGAATTCGTCGAACGCCACCATCAGGAGGAGCACGATGTCAGCAAGCCACGTCGAACCCGTTGAGGCCCACGACCTCGTCATCACGCGCACGCTGCGCGCGCCGCGCCACGCACTGTGGCGCGCGTGGACCGACCCCGAATTGCTGAAGGAATGGTGGTGCCCGAAGCCGTGGACCACCGAGGTGCGCGCATTCGACCTGCGGCCGGGCGGCGCTTTCCACACGTTCATGCGCGGCCCCGACGGCGGCACGAGCGACAATCCCGGCTGCTTTCTCGACATCGTGCCGGAATCGCGCATCGTGTTCACGTCGATGCTCACCGGCGGCTGGCGGCCACAGGCGCCGTGGATGGGCTTCACGGCGATCATCACGATGGCCGACGACGATGCGGGCAGCCGCTACGAGGCGCGCGTGATGCACCCCGATGCCGCGACGCGCGAGCGCCACGAGGCGCTCGGATTTTTCGAGGGCTGGAACACCTGCATCACGCAGCTCGACGCCTTCGCCGCCGATCTGCGCTGAACGGCTGTACGCGCCCGCGCGGGCGGCCATTGCATGCCGCCGCGCCCGCGCCTAGGATTCCTGAAGGAAGCATGACGACGCGCCGGCCACCGGCGTGCACCGTCGCGCATATTCCGCGGGAGGCCACATGTTGCACACGCACACACATTCGACCCGGGTCAGCCGGCACCTGAACGCCCCGCGCGGGCGCGTCTACCGCGCACTGCTCGATCCGCACGCGGTCGAGCAGTGGAAGGTGCCCGACGGCATGACGTGCCGCGTGCATGCGTACGATGCGCGCGAAGGCGGCGCGCTGCGCGTGTCGCTGAGCTACGACGTGCCGTCGGCCGGCACCGGCAAGTCCGGCGCGCGCACCGACACGTATCACGGCCGCTTCGTCACGCTCGTGCCGGACGAGCAGATCGTCGAGATCGACGTGTTCGAAACCGACGATCCGATGCTGCGCGGCGCAATGACGATCACGATCACGCTGTCCGACGAAGCCGGTGGCACGCGCGTGGACGCCGTGCACGACGGCGTACCGCCCGGTGTGCCGGCGGCCGACAACGAGACGGGCTGGCAGATGGCGCTGGCGCGGCTCGCGGCGCTGGTGGAAGCCGGGTGACACACCAATCGCGCCGGTAGCGAAACAGCGATGCGGCAGCGTAAAACGCCGCCGCGTGCGACACTCGTCCGCACCCGATCCATCCGGACCCGCACGAGGAGACTCTCGCGATGAGCGCCGCACGCCCCGCCACCTGGTATTTCGATTTCGTTTCGCCGTTCGCCTATCTGCAGCAGGAACAGTTCGACCGGTTGCCGCCGGCCGCCGCGTTCGAGCCGCGGCCGATCGTGCTCGGCGCGCTGCTCACGCACTGGGGGCAGAAGGCGCCAGCCGAGATCGCGGCCAAACGCGTCTTCACCTATCGCCACGCACAATATCGCGCGAACAAGCTCGGCATCGCATTCCGGATGCCGCCCGCGCACCCGTTCAACCCGATCAAGCCGCTGCGGCTCGCGATCGCGATGGGCAGTTCGCGCGACGCGATCCAGCGGATCTTCCGGCATATCTGGCGCGACGGCCAGGACGTGTCGACGCCGGAAGGCTTCGCCGCGCTGTGCGAGGCCGTCGGTTTTCCGGACGGCGTGACGGCCGTTGAAGCACAGCCCGTGAAGGACGCCCTGCGCGCGAACACCGATCAGGCGATCGCCGACGGCGTATTCGGCGTGCCGACCTTCGCACTCGACGGCGACCTGTTCTGGGGCGAGGACGCGACCGACATGTTCGTCGACTGCGCGACGTCGCGCACGTGGCTCGATTCGCCCGAGGTGCGCCGCATCAGCGCGCTGCCGGAAGGGATCCGGCGCGGCTGACGGCAGCCATCCGGAGCCGCCTTCTTCTCCTGTCTCGAACGTCGCGCCCATCGATGGGTGCCGCACGACCTCGCACATCAATACGGCGCACAACGCGGGCCCGTCGCGCAGCCGGGCAGGCAGGCCCACAGGGCTTGCCCGCCTTTTCTTTTATTTTCGATCGGCGCATGCGTGACGCTGCGCGGTCCGACAGATTCGCTCGCATCGCGCACGGCAATCGTGCATCCGGTGCAAGGTCCGCGACGCGCTGACGAATTGTCCAGTTCAACCAATTATTTTTACAACGGTCGTACCCGCTCGCTCGCAAACGTCGGACGATTCGACCCTGGCCCACCGCACGGCGCTCTCCCATCCGTCCCCACCATACAACCCCGTTTTATCAGGGGATTCCCGGTATTTTTTCGCATTTTCTTCGAAATAACGGGTGACATACTTGCCCCCCGTTGCGCTCCGGGCGAGCGCGCTTCCAGATCCAGCCGGCCGCGCGTGATGCGTTGCGGGTCCGCCGGGGTCGCAGAACATGAACAATTTCGACACCACGATCCAGATCTTCCTCACCCACGTGACGTTCGGCCCGCTGATGAATCACGCGATCCGCGTGATTGCCGGCCTGTACACGTTCAAGGGCTTCGTGCTCATTCCCGTCCTTTGCTGGCTGTGGTTCCAGCCGGGCCCGCACCGCGAGCGGCAACGCGAACTGGTGGTCGCGACGATCGCGAGCGGGCTCGTCGCGCTCGCCATCGGCCGGGTGCTTGCCCAGGTGCTGCCGTTCCGCGTGCGGCCGATCTACAACCCCGACTTGCACCTGCACTTCCCGTCGGCCGGACTGCGCGCCGCGACGTTGCAGGCATGGAGTTCGTTTCCGAGCGATCACGCGATGCTGTGGATGGCGATCGCGACCGGCATCTTCATCATCGCGCGCCGCATCGGCATCGTCGCGCTGCTGTATTCGGTCGTCTTCATCTGTCTGCCGCGCGCGTATCTCGGCTTTCACTATCCGACCGACCTGATCGCGGGCGCCGCGATCGGCGTCGCGATCGCGTGGTTGCTGACGCGCGACGCGATCCGGTCGCGCTTCGCGCCGCAGGTGCTGGAGATGATCCGGCGCTTTCCCGCGCCGGCCTATACGCTCGCGTTCCTGCTGTGCTTCGAGCTGATCACGCAGTTCGACGAACTGCTGACGCTAGCGCAGTCGGTCACGCATACGATGTAACGGGCCGGTGCCGCGATGCTGCCCCTGCTGCTGTCGTTCCGTCGCCCTGGTACGCGCTGCCGGCCATGCGCGGCGGCAGCACGCCGCGCGCCGGCCATGCACGTCAATCGCGATCGGGGGCGCCGAGCGGAAAGAAAGAGCGAAACGGCCGTGCCTCGTCGACCGCGCGCGCAAACGACGGCCGCGCCAGCAGACGCTTGCGGTATGCGATCACGTTCGCAAACTTCGGATCGATCCGGTGCGTCCAGTCCGCGTAGAACAGGAACGGCGCCGCGCCGCAATCGGCGAGGCTGAAATGATCGCCGGCCGCCCATTCGCGATCGGCCATCTTCTTGTCCAGCCACGCGTACGACGTATCGAGCATCGCGCGCGCATCGGCAACGCCGCGTGCATCGCGCTCGGCTTCCCGGCGCAGCGCGTCGTGCACGACCTTCTGCTGCGGCGTCGACACGTAGTTGTCGAAGAAACGATCCATCATCCGCACCTCGAGCGCGGCGTGCGGATCGTCGGGCAGCAGGCGCACGGGCCCTGGATGGTTCAGGCCGAGATACTCGATGATGATCGACGCCTCGATCACCGTGCGGCCCGCCTCGACCAGCACCGGAAAGCGCTTCAGCGGCCACAGCGCGGTCAGCTCCTGCATCGGCTTCGGATCGTCATGCGCGAGCAGGCGATACTCGAACGGCGTGCCGTTCTCGTACAGCGCGGTCAGCACCTTCTGGCAGTAGGACGAAAAGGGATGGGCGTAAAGCGTCGGCATCATCGCGTCTCTCTCAGGGTTTCGGCGTCGCGTCATGCGGCGCCATGTGATCGGATACCTTGACGACGAACGGCGCCGGGCCGTTTCGACATCGGTCCGGAAATTATTTTCGGCTTCGGATCGCTACGACCGGCCGTCCCTCACGACGCGCCCTTCGGCACGCCAGCGCAGCATCCCGCCGCCGAGATTCGCGACCGCGTCGAAACCGGCCTTCAGCAGGATCACGGTCGCCTGCGCGGAGCGCCCGCCGGCCCGGCACACCGTCACGACCGGCCGGTCGCGCGCGATCTCGCCGGTACGCGCGGCCAGTTCGCCGAGCGGGATCGGCGTCGCGCCGGGCAGGTGGCCGAGCGGGCCCGTGAATTCGTCCGGCTCGCGCACGTCGACCACCTGCACGGCCGGCAGATGATCCTCGAGCCATTGCGGATCGATTTCCCAGAACCCGGCGAACGTATAGACGAGCGGCGCCCAGTCGGGCGCCGCCTGCACGTCGGGCGCGTTCGCGGCAACGCCGCATTGCAGGTTCGCCGGCACCGCGACGTCGATCTGGCGCGGATGCGCAAGCCCGAGGTTGCGCATGTAGCCCGCGAAATCGTCTTCGCTGAGATCGCCGCCGAGGCGCGGATTGAAGCGCCGCTCCTCGCCGACGCTCGTCACCGTGAGCCCGCGGTAGTCGTGCGCCGGATACAACAGGCACGCGGCCGGCAGCGTGAAGAGCCGGCCGTGCACCGCACGATACAGCGCACGCGGGTCGCCCTGCTGGAAGTCGGTGCGGCCGGTGCCGCGGATCAGCAGGCAATCGCCGGTGAAGGCCATCGATTCGTCGTCGAGCACGAGGCTGATGCAGCCGCTCGTGTGGCCGGGCGTCGTGCGCACGGTCAGGTAGCGCGCGCCGAACGCGCAGCGGTCGCCGTCGTTCAGGTAACGGTCGGCGCCCTGCGCGCCGCTCGCGGCCGAGATCGCGATCGCGCTGCCCGTGCGCTGCTTCAGCAGCCACGCGCCTGTCACGTGATCGGCATGCACGTGCGTGTCGACGGTCGCGACGAGCCGCAGCCCGAGCTCGTCGAGCAGCGCCGCGTCGCGGCGCACCTGCTCGAACACGGGGTCGATCAGCAGCGCTTCGCGCGACGCACGGTCGGCGAGCAGGTACGTATACGTCGACGATTGCGGGTCGAAAAGTTGCCGGAAGATCATCACGAAGGTGCTCCGTCGCAGGTTGATGCTTATTGTCCGGCCCGCGCCGCCGCTATCGCTGCGGCTGCCGCGCGGGCCGCCCCGTCGTGGTCCTGCACTGCCGGCATCCGGCCGGCACGGCGCGTCAGCCCGGCTGCTTCACGTAGCGCAGGTACGGCTTCAGCGTCCGGAAGCCCTGCGGATACTTCTGCTTCGCCGCATCGTCCGACACCGACGTCGGAATGATGACATCGTCGCCGGGCCGCCAGTTGACCGGCGTCGCCACCGTATGCTGCGCGTTGAGCTGCAACGCGTCGAGCAGACGCAGCACTTCGTCGAAATTGCGTCCCGCGCTCATCGGATAAACGAGCATCGCCTTGACCTTCTTGTCCGGCCCGATGACGAACACCGAGCGCACGGTCGCGTTGTCGACCGCCGTGCGCGGGCCGCCGCCCGCATTCGGATGAATCATGTCGTACAGCTTCGCGACCTTCAGCTCGTCGTCGCCGATCAGCGGATAGTTGACCGCGTGACCCTGCGTCTCGGCGATATCCGCCACCCACTTCCGGTGATCGCTGACCGGATCGATCGACAGCCCGATGATCTTCGTATTGCGCTTGTCGAATTCCGGCTTGAGCCCGGCCATGTAGCCGAGTTCGGTCGTGCATACCGGTGTGAAATCCTTCGGATGGGAAAACAGGATCGCCCAGTGGTCACCGATCCATTCATGAAAGCGGATCGTTCCCTCGGTGGTCTCCGCGGTGAAATCGGGCGCGTCCTCGCCTAGTCGAATCGACATGTTCGTCTCCGTCAAATGGGAATCGTCACGACGCCCGCGCCGCGGCTTGCGCGCGACACGCGATCGTCCACGCACGAAGGGCAGGCATGGCACATGCCGGGTTTCGCGCGTTCATATAGCCTAGTTCAAAATGCGCGCACCACCGGCATGCGGCGTAGGGCGTGCGTCATGCCCTGGCCGATTCCAATGACGAATGCGGCACAGCTGCACGATGTGCCCGACCGGGCGCGTGTGCGGGCTGTCTTACACTAGCGGCTGTTCTCGTCTTACGTTCACAGGAATGCCATCGACATGTCGATGACGATCGATCCGAAGCAGGCCGCCGCGCTGCTGGCCGTCGCCGACACCGGCAGCTTCGAGCAGGCGGCCGTGCGCCTGCACGTGACCGCATCCGCCGTCACGCAGCGGGTCCGCGCGCTGGAGGCGAGCCTCGGCACGCCGCTCGTGCTGCGCACGCGACCATGCCGCCCAACGGTGGCCGGCCAGCGCGTGCTGCAGCACCTGCGCCGCGTCGCGCTACTGCAGGCCGACTTGCAGAGCACGCTCGCGACCGAACGCGAATCGCCGATCTCCGTGACGATCGCACTGAACGCCGACAGCCTCGGCACCTGGTTCCTGCCCGCGCTGACGTCCGTGCTCGCGGGCGAGCGCATCCTGTTCGAGCTGATCATCGAGGACCAGGACCACACGTTCGCGCTGCTGGAAAGCGGGATGGCCGTCGGCTGCGTGACAACCGAGCCGAAACCGATGCGCGGCTGCATCGCGACGCCGCTCGGCACGATGCGCTACCGGCTGCTCGCGGCCGCCGCGTTCGCGGTGCGCTGGTTTCCGCGCGGGCTGAACCGCGCGAGCGCGCGCAAGGCGCCCGTCGTCGCGTATTCGCGGCGCGACACGCTGCAGTCGTCGTTCCTGAAGGAGAAGTTCGGGTTGCCGGACGGCGCCTACCCGTGCCACTACGTGCCGGGCACGCATTCGCACTTTGCGGCGGTGCGGCACGGGCTCGGCTACGCGATGGTGCCGGAGCCGCTGATCGGCACGACGCCGCTCGATGCGCAGGGGCTCGTCGATCTCGCGCCCGCGCATCCGACCGACGTCACACTGTACTGGCACGCATGGACGGTGCAGTCGCCGACGATGGCGTCGCTGTCCGAACGCGTCGTCGAGGCGGCGCGCCGGTTGCTCGCGCCGCTGCCTTGACGCGAGGATGATCGACACCGCCGACGCGGTACGCGACGCGGCGAGAATCCCTGCCGCGCCGCCTATACTTTTTCCATCGGCCTCGCGAACGCGCCGCGCGGTCGATCAAGCCAATCCGTCCGTTCCCTTTCCCGCAAGGAGAACATCATGTCCCGCCGCTATATCGATTGCCGCGAGTTTCCCAGCGCGATGAACTGCTCGGTCGCGATTTCCGCCGACTCCGACAACGAACTGCTGGAAGCCGCCGTGCAACATGCGGTGCTGGTGCACCAGCACACCGACAGCGCCGAACTGCGCACGCAACTGAAAGCGCTGTTCCGCGACGGCACGCCGCCGGCCGACGCACCCCGGCAAGCGTAACCCGCCGGCTCGCCCGATATCGACAGACGGGTTGCCACGTCGCCCCCGTCGCCTCTACGCTCCCTGCTTCGCGCCACGTCGCGCCGGCGCCCCCGCCGGCCGGCGCATTCCACCTTACGCGCGGCGCTGCGCGAAATACGCGCCGACCGCATCGATGAAGGTATCGATGTCCGCGCGCGACACGTCGCAGTGCGTGACGAAGCGCGACGCGTACAGCATCTGCGTGAGGATCCCGCGTTCCTTGAGCCACGCCTCGAGCGGCGCGCAATCGGCTTCGGGGAATTGCGCGAACACCATGTTCGTCGCATGCGACAGCACCTTCACACCGTCGATGCGCGCGAGGCCCGCCGCGAGATGCGCGGCATTCGCGTGATCGTCGGCGAGACGCTCGACGTTGTGGTCGAGCGCATACAGGCATGCGGCCGCGAGAATGCCCGACTGCCGCATCCCGCCGCCGAGCACCTTGCGCCAGCGCTGCGCGCGCTCGATCAGCGTGCGGCTGCCGACCAGCACCGAGCCGACCGGTGCGCCGAGCCCTTTCGAGAAACAGATCGACACGGTGTCGAACGGCGCGCACAGCTCGGCAATCGGGCGCCCCGACGCGACGGCCGCGTTGCACACGCGCGCGCCGTCGAGGTGCGCGGACAGCCCGCGGCTGCGCGCGAACGCGACGGCTTCCTGCACATAGCCTTCCGGCAGGACCTGACCGCCGATCGTGTTTTCGAGCGCGAGCAGGCGCGTGCGGGCGAAGTGATTGTCGAGCGGCTTGATCGCCGCGGCGATCTTCGCGAGCGGCAGCGTGCCGTCGGGAGCGTTCTCGATCGGCTGCGGCTGGATGCTGCCGAGCACGGCCGCGCCACCGCCTTCGTACTTGTAGGTGTGCGCGAGCTGGCCGACGATGTACTCGTCGCCGCGCTCGCAATGCGACATCAGCGCGGCCAGGTTGCTCTGCGTGCCGCTCGGGAAGAACAGGCCGGCTTCCTTGCCGGCCCGCTCGGCCGTCACCGCCTGCAGGCGCAGCACGGTCGGGTCGTCGCCCCAGACGTCGTCGCCGGTCTCGGCGGCAGTCATTGCGGCCAGCATTGCCTGGCTCGGACGTGTCACGGTATCGCTGCGTAAATCGATCATCGCTATGCCCTGAGTAAACGCGGACCGGCATCCCTGCGCCCGGCCCTGCCGAAACGAGACTCAGAGTGTACGCAATTCACGCAGCGCGTGCCGGCCGAAGAGCCGCAATCGCTCGCGTCAGTATCGCGGCGGCGGCGGCTGGACGCCTGCCGGCGGCATCGGCGGCGCCGCGCGCGGCGCACCGCCGTATCCGCCACCGCCATACCCGCCACCACTGCCGCCGCTCATTCCACCCGGCACCGGCACGCGGTTGCCCGTCGCGTACATGCATTGCAGGTACGCGTAGTCGTAGCGGCGCTGGATGTCATAGGCCGAGCCCTGTGCGGCGCCCGCGCCGACGACGCTGCCCGCGAGCAGCCCCGCACCGGCGCCGACTGCCGCGCCGGTGCCGCCGTTGAATGCGGCGCCGGCCGCCGCGCCCAGCGCGGTACCGACGGCCGCGCTGCCGACCGCGCTCGCGGTCGACGCCTGCCCGGCGCTCACGCCGCCCGATTGCTCGAACGCGTACTGACGGCAACTGCCGTCGTCGGCGCGGAACTGGTCGAACGACTTGCCCGTACCGGGCAGCGCCATCACGCTCGGCCCGGTCGGCATGTACGCGCATGCGCCGAGCAGGCCGGCCAGCGCCAGTGCGGCCGGCACGCGCAAGAATCGAAATGCGGAGGTCATCGTCGCGGCTCCATTATTGCGGCCGCGCCGGCACCGATCGCCAGCCCGACTTGCAGGTCTTCACATGCGGGTAGTAGTGCTTCGACGCGTCGCAGTAGTACCAGAGGTTCGCGTCGCCATCGCCCTGCGGCTGTCCCTTCTCGACGTACTCGGGCGGCGGGCCGGGGTCGACCGGTACCGCGACGACGGGCGGCGGATAGTAGTAAGGCGCGGGGACGACAGGGTAGTAATACGGGTAGCCGAAGCCGGGGCCGACATAGACCCCGACCCGGGCGGCATGCGCCACGCCGCCCGTCGCGAGCGCCACCGCGACCGCCGCGCCCAGCGCGAGCTTCAATCCATTCACGTCACGTTCTCCGGCAGGCCGGTTCGCCGATGCGAACCCGACACCCCGAACGCTACGCCGCGCGCGATGCGGCATCCATTACGAGCGCGCGCGCGAATGTTGCGCGACGTTACCACCGTGACAGACCCCACCTGCGACACCCCGGCCGCACGGACCCGCGTGTTACGCGGCTAACGCGTCGCAACGGATCCGCCGCCGGCGGCGGCGCGGCGGCCAGACGAGCGCCCGCGTCCGCATGCGCGAAACCGTTCCGATGATGCGACGCGCCATATTGCCGCACGTGCGTCAGACCGCCACGTAGCGCCCGCGCGCGCCGCGAACGGCCTTCTTGATACGAATCAACGATTTATCCCGAAATCGCACAAGGCGGGCTGGACATCTGCGACGAGTTGGCGCATTTCGCGGTGCAACATCGCGGCACATACTCCAGCCAACCCCGACGCCTGTCTGCCGGGGTCCGCCGGCACCCGCCGGCGGGTATCGTCAGCTTCGGTCATCTGGTATGGACACCGCACTTTCGGCCCTCGATCTGGCCCGCCTGCAATTCGCGTTCACCGTCTCCTTTCACATCGTCTTTCCGGCGCTGAGCATCGGCCTCGCCAGCTTCATCGCCGTGCTCGAATACCGCTGGCTGAAAACCGGCAAGCAGTACTACAAAACCCTCTGCCTGTTCTGGTCGAAGATCTTCGCGGTCGCGTTCGGGATGGGCGTCGTCTCCGGCGTCGTGATGAGCTACCAGTTCGGCACGAACTGGTCGGGCTTCTCGAGCTTCGCCGGCGCCGTCACCGGGCCGCTGCTGATGTACGAGGTCATGACCGCGTTCTTCCTCGAAGCCGGCTTCCTCGGCATCATGCTGTTCGGCTGGAACCGCGTGAGCCCGCGCGCACACTTCGGCGCGACGCTGATGGTCGCGATCGGCACGCTGATCTCGACGTTCTGGATCCTCGCATCGAACAGCTGGATGCAGACGCCGCAGGGCTTCGAGATCGTCGACGGCCGCGTCGTGCCGACCGACTGGTTCGCGATCATCTTCAACCCGTCGTTCCCGTACCGCCTGTTCCACATGGCGATCGCCGCGTTCATCGTCGCCGCGCTCGTGGTGGCAGCAACGGGCGCATGGCACCTGCTGAAGGGCCGCCGCGACAAGAGCGTGAAGAAGATGTTCTCGATGGCGCTGTGGCTGCTGCTCGTGCTCGCGCCGCTGCAGGCCGTGATCGGCGACCAGCACGGCATCAATACGCTGAAGCACCAGCCCGCGAAGATCGCCGCGATCGAAGGGCTGTGGGAAACCGAGAAGGGCGGCACGCCGCTCAACCTGTTCGGCATCCCGGACATGAAGGCTGAAACGACGCGCTACGCGGTGAAGGTGCCGCACCTCGGCAGCCTGATCCTCACGCACAGCTGGGACGGCGAAATCCGCGGGCTGAAGGACTTCCCGCCGGAAGACCGCCCGAACTCGACGGTCGTGTTCTGGAGCTTCCGGATCATGGTCGGCCTCGGCTTCGCGATGATCGGCCTCGCCGCGCTCGCGTGGTTCCTGCGCCGCCGCGGCCGCCTGTATGAATCGAAGTGGTTCCAGCGCTTCGCGCTCGTGATGGGCCCGACCGGTTTCGTGTCGCTGCTCGCGGGCTGGGTGACGACCGAAGCGGGTCGCCAGCCGTGGGTGGTCTATGGCGTGATGCGCACCGCGCAGGCCGTGTCGCCGCTGTCGGTGCAGCAGGTCAGCCTGTCGATGATGACGTTCGTGATCGTGTACTTCCTCGTGTTCGGCACCGGCGTGTACTACATGCTGAAGCTGATGAAGGCCGGCCCCGCGCTGCCCGACGTGAAGCACGACCCGAAACACGACATGCCCGACACGCGCCCCGATCACACCGCGCGCCGCCCGCTGTCGGCCGTCGACGAGCCGCTCGAGACCGTCTGAGCCCCCCATTTCCGCATACGAGAAAACCTATGGACGTCACCGTAATCTGGGCCGCGATCATCGCACTGGGGCTCTTCATGTACGTCGTGCTCGACGGCTTCGACCTCGGCATCGGCATCATCTTCCCGTTCTTCCCGGACGAGAAGGAACGCGACCTGATGATGAACACGGTCGCACCCGTGTGGGACGGCAACGAGACGTGGCTCGTGCTCGGCGGCGCCGGGCTGTTCGCGGTGTTCCCGATCGTCTATTCGACCGTGCTGTCCGCGCTGTACCTGCCGCTGATCTTCATGCTGGTGTGCCTGATCTTCCGCGGCGTGTCGTTCGAGATCCGCGCGAAGGCGCGGCGCACCAAACAGCTGTGGGACCTCGCGTTCATCGGCGGCTCGGCCGGCGCGACGCTGTTCCAGGGGATCGCGCTCGGCGCGTTCCTGCAGGGCATCAACGTGAAGGATGGCGTGTTCGCCGGCGACGCGTTCGACTGGCTCACGCCGTTCAGCCTGCTGACGGGCCTCGGCCTGATCGTGACCTATGCGCTGCTCGGCTGCTGCTGGCTCGTCGCGAAGACCGAAGGCGACCTGCAACGTCGCCTGCATCGCGTCGTGTGGCCGCTGACCCTCGTGCTGCTCGGCTTCATCGCGGTCGTCAGCCTGTGGACGCCGCTGCAGGATCCCGCCATCGCGCAGCGCTGGTTCGATTCGGGGCTGTTCTGGCGCCTGCTGCCGGTGCCGTTCCTGGTCGCCGCGTGCGCGGTGTGGATGCGCCGCGCGGTGCGTAACCGGCACGACATGACGCCGTTCGTGCTTGCGCTGGCGCTGGTGCTGCTCGGCTACGTCGGCCTGCTCGTCACGCTGTTCCCGTATGCGATTCCTCAGACGATGACGATCTGGGAAGCGGCCGCGCCGCGTTCGAGCCAGACCTTCACGCTGGTCGGCGCAGCGGTTATCCTCCCGATCATCATCGCCTACACGACGATGGGTTACTGGGTATTCCGAGGCAAGGTGCGCCATGAAGACCAGCATTACTACCACCACTGATTCCGCCGATCGTCCGCCCGAGGCGCCACGGCCGCGCATGCGCGGCTGGATGTGGTTCGTCGTTCTGTGGGCGGGCGGCGTGATCGGCGCCGTCACGCTCGGTTATGCGTTCAAGATCTTCATGAACCTGACGCTGTTTGCGGTGAAATAAGCGAAACGGTCGCCCCGGTCGAAAGACGATTCGGGCGGCCGTTTTCTCATTCACGGCCGCGGCTTCGCCCTGGTCACCGCTCGCACGACGTCGTACACATCGCCTTGTCCATTGCACTGAAGAAGATCTGGTAGTAATCGGGCTCGACGACGGTCTTCATCCGCGAATCACCGTTGCTGTCCCACACCGTGCGGTCGAAGCGCGCACGCACGATCGCGTCGCGCGCCGACGTCACGCGGACCGAGACGACGGCAGCCACGCGCTCGTGATCCGGTTTCGCGGGCAAGCCGCCGATCTTCGCCTTCAGCGCGCCGCGCAGCAGTTGCCGCCATTTCGGAATCAGCGTGTCGCTGCGGCCGCCTTCGATCAGCCCCATATCGCGGTCGACCGTCACCGGCGCATAGCCTTGCGCCCGCAGCACGGCCGCCACCGCGTCGAGTGCGCGCGCCTGCGTCGCGCCCGCATAGCGGCGATCGGTCATCATGCGCAGCGTCTGTTGCTCGTTGTCCGTCAGGTCGACTTCGGTCTGACTGGAGCTGTAGCGCACCAGCGATCCGCCGCTGCCGGTCTGGCGTTCGTTTTGCGGCTTCGCCGCACACCCCGTCAGCATCGCGAGCAGCCCGGCGCAGGCGAGCGCCAGCGCGCCGCGGCCACGCATCGGTGGCACCGATGCCACCGCCGCCACGCGACGCATCGCGCGCCGCGCCGCTCGCCGGTCGTGAAGGCGGCGGCGAATTCCGGTTGATCGGCAATCGGGTGGCGCTATGATCGTCATCGCGGTTTTCTCCTGTCGGCGCCATCATAGGGACGCGCCACAGCCGCCACAAACGACATTTTTTGACCCACTGTGTAGCTTTTCTTCGCGATCTCACGATGCGCCGATTGCCGCCCCTGAACGCGCTGCGCAGCTTCGAAGCCGCCGGCCGCCTGCAGAGCCTCACCCTCGCTGCCGAGGAACTGAACGTGACCCAGAGCGCGATCGCGCAGCAGATCCGCGTGCTCGAATCGTTCTTCGGGCAGAAGCTGTTCGAACGCGACGGGCGTTCGCTGCGGCTCACGCCGCGCGCGCGGCATTACCTCGTCGACGTCGCGAGCTGTCTCGGCCGGCTCGCGCAGGCGACCGAGCAGATGTTCGAGCCCGTCGGCGGCCATTCGATCCGCGTCAATGCATCCGTGTCATTCGCGCATGGATGGTTGCTGACGCAACTGGCCGTGTTCCAGGCCGCGCACCCCGACATCGACGTGCAACTCGTCACGAGCGCCGACATGGAGCGCGACCAGATCGACGAAACGTGCGACATCGTGATCCGCCGCTATACGCCGGAGCTGCGTCGCAAGGGTTTCGTGTCGCGCCCGCTGCTCGCGAATGTCGCGCTTCCCGTGTGTGCGCCCGGCCATCCCGCTCTCGAACAGGTGCGCGTACCGGCGGACCTGCGCAATGCGCCGCTGCTCCACTACGCGGGGTTGCCGCAGGCGTGGCAATACTGGTTCCACCAGGCCGGCACGGACGCCACCGAGACGCTGCGCGGGCCGTTCTATCGCGAGTTTTTCCTGTTGGTCCAGGCCGCCGCGAGCGGGCTCGGCGTATGCCTCGCGCCGCGCGCGGTGGTGCGCGACGCGCTCGCGAGCGGCCGGCTCGTCGCACTGTTTCCGGAAGTCCACCTGGAAGGGCCTCCGTTTCATTGCCTGTATCGCAACGACGACGATCCGGCGCTGCGCACGTTCATCGACTGGCTGTTCGCGCGGGCCGAGGAACTGGACGGGCCGCCGCCGCAGTAACCGGCGGTGGGCGGATCGGCGGCGATGTCTACGTCACCGCCGCTCGCGCAACGCCGCGTCGATCTTGCGGTCGGTCTTGTACTGGCTCAGCGCATACACCGACCAGATCGCGGCCGGCAGCCAGCCGATGATCGTGAGTTGCAGGACCAGGCAGATGATCCCGGCGATCGGGCGGCCGATCGTGAAAAACTGGAACCACGGCAGCAGCAGGGCAAGCAGAAGGCGCATGAACAATCCTCTCGGTACGTCGTTGAACGGGTGATGCGCAGCCAATATGACGGGTTGCTCACCTCATTTCAAGCCCGTGCCCGACGCGCCCGCCGGCGCTACGCCGAATCGGCCAGCCACTGCGCGACGCGCGCAATGCCCGTCGACGCCACCGCGTGCGCAATCCGTTCCGCGACCCGCATCGGGTCATCGGTCGCGCCCTGCGGGCCGATCAGGCCGACCGGCATCCGGTGCCGCCGCAAGCCGTGCAGCCGCTGTGCCAGTCGCGCGCGCGCCCTGCGCCGGACGCCGCCCGACGGCGGCATCCGGCATGCGGCGTCAGCGCCCGATACCGAGCCCCGGCAGCACGCGCGTGTTCTCGGCCACGACCGCATGCAGCAGGTGCGGGTCGGCGCCGAGCAGCTCGAGGATCGTCGGCGCGACCTGCTTCGTGCCCACGAGATCGTTCACGGTGCGCGCGCGATGGACACCCGGATACGACACGAGCAGGCCGAGGTGGCTGTCGTCCGGTGCGTTGCCGCCGTGTTCCTCGTCCTTCTTCGTGCTCGACGTGTAGATCACGCCCGGATTCGGCTGGACGATGATGTCCGGCGTACGGCCGTTGGCCGGATCGCCGAAGCGGTCGGCCAGCGCCGCGCCATACAGGACGTACGCCTGCGCACCGTCCGCGCAGATCCCCGGCGCGTTGCAGCTGAGGTTCGCCTTCAGCGTCTCGACCACGGCCGTGCGCTGGCTGCGGTCGCGCAGCCAGATCAGGCCGACGTCGTCGGTCTGCACGAAGCCCGTGCCGACCAGGCCCGAACCGTCGTTCAGGTTGCCCGTCGTCGTGTTGTTCTGGCCGAAGTTGCCGTTCGGGTCGAGGTAGTTGTTCGTTTCGAGCAGCTTCGTCAGCGTATCGCCGTTCTTCACGAGCTTCGTGTGATCGGTCGGCGACTGGCCGTGCTTCGACGTGACGATCACGGCCGTCGACGAATACAGGTTCGCCTGCTTCAGCGCCGCGACGATATGGCCGATCGAGTTGTCGATGTACGTGATCGCGTTCGCGACCTGCCCGTTCGGCGTGAAGTCGGCATCGAGATAGCCGCCGCCCTTCGTGACCGGCGACTTCTGCGCGACGCTCAGCGTCTGGAAGTCGCCGCCGAACAGCGTCGGCACCGGCGCGCTCTTCGTGCCCGTCGAGTCACGGCCTTCGATCTGGTTGATCAGCGCCTGCACGTGCAGGTTGTCGAAGCGCGCGGTGTGCGAATAGACGTCCGTGTAGTCGGTGTTCGTCGCCGGGTCGATCGAGTTGATCTCGGTGCGCATCATGTCGTCGACGCCGTTGCCCGACGGGCCGTTCAGCCAGTCGTAGCCCCACGCGTGCTTGTCGGCCCACGCGGTGTGCGCGTTCGGCACGCCGGCCTTCACGGCTTCGAACACCGTGTTGGTCTTCACGTAGTTGTGCGGATAAACGGACACGCACTGGCCGTTCACGCGCGCGTGCGGAATCGCCTGCGGGTTGAACGCGCCGCCGCCGTCGAGGTGCACGAGCTTGCCGCCGTTGATCGCGTCGATACCGGTCGTTTCGTCGAACACGACGTTCCAGCCTTGCTTGCCCGAGCAGGTCGTATCGCTCGGCGCATACAGGTTGCGGTCATACGACACGTCGTAGAACAGGCCGGCCGTCTTCGGCGAGCCGCCCGTCACGAGCGCCGCGAGCCCCGGGAACGAATCCGACAGGCCCGGCGTATACGCATTCGTGTACGTCACGCCGCTCTTCGCGAGCACCGCGATGTTCGGGCACGTGTTCGCGCCGATGCAGCGCGCGAGATCCTGCTCGTGCAGACCGTCGACGCTCAGCAGCAGCACGTGTTTCACGACGCGGCTCGCGTGGCCGCGGTCTTCGCCCTGACTGTTGCCGTCCTGCTGCGCCGCGTGCGCGCCTGCGCCTGCGAGCGCCAGCGCGCCCGCCACCATCGCCACCAACTTCCGCTGCTTACCAAGGAAAGACATGATCACCCCACCTCATCGATTGATGTTGAACTGCGTGACTTGCCATCAGGCGCGCAAAATATCGCCGGATCGTGGGGCGCTTGGATGAAGCGGGGCTTTCTGTTTTCTGTCAAACGTAACCAATCGCAAGCGACACGACGCGGTCGCAAAACAACGTGACCTGGCGCACGTTGCGACGTGCGCGCTCACCGGCGGGCACCACGCCGGTGCATCGGTCAAACCTTCCGCCGAGTCACCCGCCGCGCGATTTTTTTTCGGCTTGGCCCGCGACTATTGGCGTGTGATAAAGGGTTTTCCCTGACCCGGAGCACGAGTATGTCGACCCTGGAAGCTCTCCGGTTCGTGCTGGACGATGCACGCACCCCCGAAATCATTCGCCACCACGTCGTCGACGCGCTGCAGTACGCGTTGCGCAACTACGGACAGGTGTTCACCGCGAAGGAAATCGAATGGCTGACGCAGTGGGACGATGCGCGTCTGCCACTGGCCGCGAGGAAGGAACTGGACAAGCGCGAACCGGCGATCGCCGCGCGCTGAAAAAAAGCCACCGCGCCCGCTATGTGCGGACGCGGCGGCGGATGACGGTAAGGCTTACTGCAGCCCGAAGTCGACGCGGGTCGTCGCGCCCTTGTCCGAGATGCCCTTCGCGTCGAGCTTCGGCGCGACGACGAACACGCGGCTCGAATCGATCTTCCCGTCGAGGTACTGGCGCACGGCCTGCGCGCGCTGCTGCGCGAGCGCACGCAGCGCATTGTCGTCGGCCGGCGCGTGATCGGCGAGCGCCTGCTTCATGTCCGCGTCGGGCAGCGTCTTCTGCAGGCCGACCAGGTTGCGCGGCTTCTTGAAGTCGGCGGCCTTGTACGCGCGCGTCAGGTACTTCGAGTATTCAGCCTTGTCGACCTTCACCGACATCGGATCGATGCTCTCGCCCTGGCCGACCACGTCCTTCAGCTTCTGCTGGCGCACCAGACGCTCGACGTACGCGTCGCGCAGCCCCGGCGTGTCCTGCGCCGGATCGACGCGGCCGATCAGGTCGAGACGGATCGACGACTTCTCGGTCAGCATCTTCACGACGGTGTCGAGCTTCTTCTGCTGCGCGTCGGTCAGCTCGTACGAGCCCGGCGCGAACTCGACGTAGCCGAGATCCTCGCCGCCGCCGCCGAACGCGTTCGCGAGCAGCGAGAACGGCGACGTGACGGCCTTCGCGATCAGGTTCAGCACCGCGCGCCAGATCAGCCCGCCCACGCTGAATTCCGGATTCGACAGCGAACCCGACACCGGCAGGTTCACGTCGATCTGGCCGCGCGTGTTCTTCAGCAGCGAGATCGCGAGCTTCACCGGCAGCTTCGTCGCGGTGTCGTTGTCGACGTGATCGCCGAACGTGAGCTGGTCGATGAAGATGTGGTTGTTCGCCTTCAGCTGGTCGTTCTCGAGCGCGTAATGCAGGTCGACGTTGAGCTTGCCCTTCGTGATCGGGTAACCGGCGTACTTCGCCGAGTACGGCGTCAGGTTGGTCAGCTCGATGTCGTGCGCCGTGGCCGTCAGGTCGAGCGCCGGCTTCTCGATCAGCGGGTTCACCGAACCCTTGATCGAGATCGGCCCGTTGCCCGCGAGGTTCGCGGCGACGTCGACCGGCGCGGCCGTCGTCGAATCGGTGCCGAACGCGCCGACCGTGCCCTTGATCGCGACGAGGTTCGCCGTGTAGTTCGGCTTGATGAAGTTGTCCGTGTACGTGACGCGGCCATCCTGCAGCACGAGCTGGCCGAAGTGCATCCGCACCGGGTTCTGCGGCGGCGTCGCGGCCTTCACGACCACCGTCGCCGACGCGGCGGCCGGCGCGGACGCCTGCTGCGCGGCCTGGGCCGCGGCCGGCGGCGTCATGCCGGGCGACAGCGGCACCGGCTCGCCCTTGCTCGCGTCACGTGTAAGCGACTGCGCGGGGCCCGACTCCTTCGCGACCACGTCCTTCAGGTTCAGCCGCCCCTGCGCATCGAGCAGCACACGGCCGTAGAAGTTCGAGAACGTCACGCGCGCGGCGTCGACGTCGGTGCCCTTCTCGTCGTAGTTCACCTTCAGGTTCGACAGCGCGAGCGAGCGCCAGCCCGCGAACGGGTCGGACGTCGCCTTGTCGAGCATCCGCACGTCGACCAGCGCGACGTCGCCGCGATAGGTCGCGCGCGGCGTGTCCTTCACCTGCGCGAACGTCAGGTTGCCCTGCGCATTGAGCAGAGCGCTCGCGATCATCGCGTTCAGCGCGCTGCCGAAGTACGGCTCGAACGCCGCGGCGTCGAGGCGGTTGCCGTTGATCTTCAGGCCGAGCTTCAGCGGCTGCGCGGTCACGTCGCCCGTCATGTTCAGCGAGCCCTTGCGGTTCAGCGTCGCCTTCAACTGCACGGGCAGCGGCTTCGTCATGTCGTCGCTCAGCTTCTGCACCGACAGCTCCAGCGGCTTGATTGCCAGCTTCACCGGACGCGGCGTCGACAGGTCGGTGAAGTTCGCGGACGAATCCTTCACGTTCAGTGCGTCGATCCGGTAATGCCACGACGGCGCGGCGGCCACGGCCTTGCGCGCGACCGTGCGCTTCGGCACCGACGCCTGCGCGGGTTCGGCCAGCGACGCGAGGTCGATCTTGCCGTCCTTCAGGCGCTTCACGTCGAGCGCGAGCCCGCTCGCGTCGACGCTCGCGATCTCCGCGGTACGCGTGGCGACGTCGACCTTCGCGATCTTCGCGCTCGCGTCGGGCAGCACGATCGCGGGCGCCTTGCCGTCGGGCGTCGCAAGCTTCAGCGACTTCAGGCTGATCGTGCTGTCGGCGACTTCCGCGGCGAGCGGCGTCTTGCCCCAGTCGGTCTTCGCGTTGACGGTCGCGCCGAGCGTGCCGTCGAGCACGCGTGCGCGCGTCGCCTCGCCGAGGTACGGCTGCAGCGCCGGCAGCGCGAGCGCAGCAATCGTCAGCTTCGTGTCGGCCTGCTTGTCGGCGAGATTGAACGCGCCTTCGGCCGTCACGTCGCCTCCGCGCGACAGCGACGTCGACAGCGTGTATTTCGCGGGTGTCTTGCCCAGCAGCGAGAAGCCGTCGAGCGTCGCGGCGAGCTTCGTCAGCGACATCGCGGTCGGCGTCGCCGGCACGCGGTCGTCGACGTTGACCGTGCCGCCGTCGATCGCGAAATGACGGATCGTCAGGTCGAGCGGCGGCGCTTCCTTCGCGGCGGCGGTTTCGGCCTGCGCGCCGCTGGCTGCGGCGACGGCCGCACCGGAAGCGGCGGCGGCCGGCTTGCCGGCTTCGGCCTTCGGGGCAGCGGCCGGCTGCGCGACGAGCTTCTCGACGTTCAGCACGCCCTGCTTGTCGCGCGCCAGGTCGACCACCGGCTGGTCGATCCTGATCTCGTCGAAGTGCATCGCGTTGCGCAGCGGCTCGAGGCTGGCTGCCGCGACGTGCACGCCGCGCGCGGCGAACAGCGGCGCGGACGCGTGGTCCGTCACCTTCGCATCGTTCAGGTCGACGGTGCCCGACACGCGCAGCGCAGGCGTCTCGCCGCTCATCACGAAATTGACGGCGAGGTTGCTGCTCAGCAGGCCGCTCGTCACGGCCACCGGCAGCTTCGCCGGCACGTACGAGATCAGCTTCGGCACGTCGAGGCGATCGAACTTCAGCGCGATCTCCGATTCGCGCGACTGCGCGAACGGCTTGGTCTTGCCGTCGATCGAGATCGGGCTGCCGTCGAAGCGCGCGCGCAGCTTCGGCTCGACGAAGATGTCGGTCTTCGAGGCCAGCGTCGCGATATACGGAATGCCGAGCGTCCAGTTGTCGACGACGTGCTTTTCATTCAGCAGGCGGTCGTCGAAGTCGATCCGGCCGTCGTTGACCTGGATGTTCGACACCGAGAACTGCGTCGGCTTGCTTGCGGGCTTCGGCGACGGCGCGGAAAACTTCTCGATCAGGTCGGTGAAGTTGAAGCGCTGCGCGTCGTAGCGGACGATGTGAAAGCGCGGCGAATCGAGCCGGATTTCGTTGACGATCGGCGCGCCGCGGAACAGCGACGACCACGACGGCCTGACAACGAGCTTGCCGATGTCGACGAAGTCGCCCTGGCCGCCACGCTCGCCGAGGTGGATGCCGTCGGCTTCGAGGTTCAGCGTGTACGGGTTCAGCGCGATGCGCTGGATCGTGGCCGGCCGGTCGAGCTGCTGGCTCAACTGCTGTTCGGCGACGTGGCGGATCAGCGGCGGCGCCGCGAAGAACCCGAGCAGTCCGAACAATACGAGGAAGATCAGCACGCCGATGCCGATACGCCGGGTCCGGCGCGAGCGTGCAACGCCACCGAGGGCATGGAGGGTCGAGGATACGGTTTCTTTGTCTGCGCTTGCCATGCTTGAATGCCTCGGGAATGGATGCCGGGCCGCGCCGGAGAACCGGGCGGCCGCGCACGCTATCCCGAAAGTATAGGCTCAGGAGGTGACGGTACGGGAGTCGGGCGCCGTCGCGCCCGCCGGTCGGACAGCGCCGCCGGTCATCCGTTCATTTCCGGACGACGACGGGCGGCATCCACGACCCGTCGCTCGCCTGCGGCTTCGGTGCGTACAGGCGCAACGCGAGCGCGAAATCGGTGCGCGGCGCCGGGAGCCAGTTGCCCGCATGCGCGCCGCCCGGCGACGCCGACACGACGATGTCGATCGAGCCGTCGTGGTTGCGGCGCAGCCGGTCGCGATCGCCGAGCGAGCGGCGCGCCGACCCGACGTCGGGCAGCGCGCCGCTCGTCGTGTAGGGCGTGAGCGTCCAGAACGCGCGGGCCGGCGGGAGCGCGCCCGGCGCGAAATGCAGCACGTAGCGGTTCGCGCCGTTCAGCGGATGGCCATCGCTGTCGACGCGGACGACCGCGAGCGTCTCGTCGTCGCGCGTCGCGGTGCCGAACTGCGTGTAGGCCGCGTAGGCGCGCAGCGTGTAGTCCTGGCCGTACTTGCCGGCCGTGTCGCCGATCCAGCTCCAGCCGTTCGCGTTCAGCAGGTTCGACGGCGGCGTCGCGAGCCGCGCGCGCGCCTCGGCGACGCCGGCCGTCGCGGCCGTCAGGCGGTCGCCCGTCCACAGCACCGGGTAGCCGGCCGTCACGCCGATGTCGCCGAGCAGTTCCAGCGCATGCGCGTCGTCGACCGGCGCCGGGTTGTCCTGCAGCGCCTGCGCGAAGCGCGTGAAGAACGCCTTCGGGTCGAGTGCGGCCACCTGCTCGGCCGGCGTGCCGCCGCCCACCGCTTCGGACGGTGCGCTGCCCGCATGGACCGCGACCGACGCGCCGCGCGCGGCGCCTGTGTAAACAGACAGCGGCACCACGCGGATCGCGCGCTGCAGTTTCTTCACGTTCGTCAGGTCGCGCCCGCCGCTCGTCTGCAGCCGTATTTCGAGCCACGCGTTGCCGGACGGCACGTCGACACGCAGCGCGCCCTTCGGCAGCGTGCCCTGCCAGTCCTTCGCGGCGAAGGCAATCGTTTGCGATCGCGCGCCGCCGCGGGCACCGCGCGCCACCACGCTTGACGACGACCACAGCACGTTGGTCCACATGTCGAGCGCACGCGCATCCCAGTAGCGGCCGCGCGTGTCGGGCAGCGTGACGATCACGGGTTCGGCGGCGATGTCGAGCCAGCCGGTCGAGTCGAGGGTATCGACGCCCGGCAGCGGCGGATTGACCGCACCGACAGGCGGCAGCGCCTGCGCATGGCGCAGCGTGTTGAGCGGCGCCTGCCCCGGTTGCGCGCCGTCGCCGCCCGTCGCCGCTTCCTTCGCGACGTCCATCAGCACGAGCGGATACGCATAGACATAGGAGTCGGCGACTTCGGCGCGCATCCAGCCGGTTTTCCGCTGGATCGCGTCCGGTTGCGACGCGCACCCCGTGAGCAACGCCGCCATGGCCAGCGACGCGCACGCGCGCCGCAGAGAAACTGATTCCTGCAGGTTTTCAATCATCGATTACTGGCCGAATATCGTTCTTTTGAGTCAACGCCTTGTTCGTCTCGCGAACGGCGAATGCAAGGCACCCCAGCCTGCCCGGATGCCGTTTCGCTACTTGTCGCAACGGTGGGCGCTGATGTCAGGCCGGTATCATAGCGCCTAAGGGCATCCCCCAATATGCCGAATAACGGGTCGGGCGCTAGTTCGGTTGTCGTCGGGAAGAGCCGTGGCGGCGGGTTCGTGGCCAGCGTCTACAATTGGTGTCACTATTGACACCATTCATGATGGCAAGCGAATGGAAGATCCCCGATCAAATGAGGCGCGAGCCCGCGAGCGTGCGGTTCAACGATCTGTTCAAGGTCTTCGAGACGCATTTCGGAGCGGCCCGCCAATCGGGTTCCGGCCACGCCATTTTCAAGACACCGTGGCGACGCGATCCTCGAGTGAATATCCAGAATGATCGCGGGAAAGCGAACGCGTATCAGGTGCGGCAAGCTCGCGACGCGATCGATCGACTGAAGGAACGGAAATCATGACCCAAGACCACTTTACGTACCGCGTAACGTGGTCCCCGGAGGACGGGGAACACGTCGGCCTCTGTGCGGAGTTCCCGTCTCTTTCGTGGCTCGACGCCACGCCGGAAGGCGCACTCGCGGGCATTCGCCGGCGCGTCGCCGATGTCGTGCGCGATATGACCGCAAACGGCGAGCAGGTGCCCGAACCGATCGCCGACCGCACCTACAGCGGTGAATTCAAGGTGCGCATCCCGCCGCAGGCGCACCGTGCGCTGGTCATCCAGGCCGCCGAGCAAGGCGTCAGCCTGAATCGCCTCGCGAGCGCCAAGCTCTGCGCCTGACCACGTAACGACCGCCCGGCTCACCGTCTGGAAGCCGGGCGTTTGTTTCTGTCGCGTTGTGACACCCTGTGGACATCGACATGCGTCGCGTTGTCGCCGACGCTTGACCTTACCATCATGGGAATGTTGATACTGGAACCATTCGCGGCACGAACCGCGCTTTTGGGGAATCCGACATGACTGAACCACTTGCCTCCGCAGCGCTGCAAACGATCGAACTGAGCGTCGACGGCATGCATTGCGGCGGCTGCACGGGCCGCGTGCAGCGCGCGCTGGCCGCCGTGCCGGGCGTCGTCGATGCGGCAGTCGACCTCGACGCGCAGGCGGCGACGGTCACCGCGCAGGACACGGTCGAGCCCGGCCGGCTCGTCGACGCCATCCGTGAGGCCGGCTACCGCGCCACCGTGCGCGACGCGGCCGTGGAAGCCGTCGCGACCGCGCCTGCGGCAGATGCGCAGCGCGACGAATCGCCGTCCGCAGCCGCCACGCTTCCGCCCGCCGCAACCACGATCGAGCTCGATATTGATGGAATGACCTGCGCGTCATGTGTGTCGCGCGTCGAAAAGGCACTGGCGAAGGTGTCGGGTGTCACGCGCGCGTCGGTCAACCTGGCAACCGAACGCGCCACCGTCGACGCGGCGGCGGGCGTTTCCGCATCGCAACTGGCGGATGCCGTGAAGCAGGCCGGCTATGGTGCGACGCCAAAGGCGCCCGATCTCGCGATCCCGGCCGCCGTACCTGCCACACCTGCCACACCTGCCACACCTGCCACACCTGCCACACCTGCCACACCTGCCACACCTGCCGGCATTGAACTCGACATCGACGGGATGACCTGCGCATCGTGCGTGTCGCGCGTCGAGAAGGCGCTGGCAAACGTGCCGGGCGTCACCCGCGCGTCGGTCAACCTCGCGACCGAACGCGCCACCGTCGACGCGTCGGCCGACGTGTCCGCCGCACGGCTCGCCGAAGCGGTGAAACAGGCCGGTTACGGTGCGACACCGGTCGCCGTCGCCGCGCCGCCTGCAGCCGCTTCGGCCGACCTCGAACTCGACATCGGCGGCATGACCTGCGCGTCCTGCGCCGGCCGCGTCGAAAAAGCGCTGGCCGCCGTGCCGGGCGTCGCGCACGCTTCCGTCAATCTCGCCACCGAGCGCGCGTCGGTGCATGGCGCCGGCGCGCTCGACGCCGCCAGGCTGATCGCGGCGGTCACCACGGCCGGCTACCGTGCATCGCTCGCTGCCGCGCCGTCAGCCGGCGCAACGACCGGCGCCGACGCGCAACCGGCCAGCGTCGCGCAGGACCCCGACGCCCGCAAGCGCCGCGAAGCGGTGCGCGAACGCAACCTCGTGATCTGGTCCGCCGTGCTGAGCGCACCGCTCGTCGCGCCGATGCTCGTCGCGCCGTTCGGCATCGACCTGATGCTGCCCGGCTGGCTCCAGCTCGTGCTCGCGTCGATCGTGCAGTTCGGCTTCGGCGCGCGCTTCTACCGCGCAGCCTGGCACGCGGTGAAAGCGCGCACCGGCAACATGGACCTGCTCGTCGCACTCGGCACGTCGGCCGCGTACGGCTTGAGCCTGTGGATGCTGCTGCGCGATCCCGCGCATCCCGGCCACCTGTATTTCGAGGCGTCGGCCGTCATCGTCACGCTCGTGCGCTTCGGCAAATGGCTCGAATCGCGCGCGAAGCGCCAGACCACCGAGGCGATCCGTGCGCTGAACGCGTTGCGCCCCGACCGGGCGCGCGTCATCGAGCACGGCGTCGAACGCGACGTACCGCTGGCGCAGGTACGCGTCGGCACCCAGGTCAGCATCCGCCCGGGCGAACGCGTCCCCGTCGACGGCCGGATCGTGTCGGGCCGCTCGCACATCGACGAATCGTTGATCACCGGTGAGAGCCTGCCCGTGCCGAAGGACAACGGCGACGCCGTCACGGCTGGCTCGATCAACGGCGAAGGCGCGCTCGTCGTCGCAACCACCGCGATCGGCGCGGAAACGACGCTCGCACGCATCATCCGCCTCGTCGAATCCGCGCAGGCCGAGAAGGCGCCGATCCAGCGGCTCGTCGATCGGGTCAGCGAAGTGTTCGTGCCGGCGATCCTCGGCATCGCGGTGCTGACGCTGGTCGGCTGGCTGATCGCCGGCGCCGGGATGGAAACCGCGATCCTCAATGCGGTCGCGGTGCTCGTGATCGCCTGCCCGTGCGCACTCGGCCTCGCGACGCCCGCCGCGATCATGGCCGGCACGGGCGTCGCGGCGCGGCACGGCGTGCTGATCAAGGACGCGCAAGCGCTCGAACTCGCGCAGCGCACGACCGTGATCGCATTCGACAAGACCGGCACGCTGACCGAAGGCAAGCCGTCCGTGACGGCGTTCGAGGCCGTGGGCGTGCCGCGCGGCGAAGCGCTCGCGCTTGCGGCGGCCGTGCAGCGTCAGAGCGACCACCCGCTCGCGCGTGCCGTGGTCGCCGCGCACGATGCGGACGTTGCCGCACGCGACGTAACGGCACCGCCGGCCGTGGCAGTCGATGCACGCGCGGTGGCCGGACGCGGCGTGGAAGCGCGCGTCGGCGAGCAGTTGCTTGCGCTCGGCAGCACGCGCTGGCGCGACGAGCTCGGCATCGCGGTGCCGCCGGAGCTCGACGTCCGCGCGGCCGAGCTCGAACGCGCCGGCAACACGATCTCGTGGCTGATGCGTGCCGATGCGCCGCGCGCATTGCTCGCGCTGATCGCATTCGGCGACACCGTGAAGCCGGGCGCCCGCGACGCGATCGCGGCGCTGTCGGCACGCGGCGTCGTCAGCGCGCTCGTGACCGGCGACAACCGCGGCAGCGCGACGGCCGTCGCGGCGGCGCTCGGCATCGGCGAAGTGCATGCGCAAGTGTTGCCCGACGACAAGGCGCGCGTCGTCGCCGAGCTGAAGCGCACGCACGGCGGGGTCGTCGCGATGGTCGGCGACGGGATCAACGATGCGCCCGCGCTCGCCGCGGCCGATGTCGGCATCGCGATGGCAACCGGCACGGACGTCGCGATGCACACGGCCGGCATCACGCTGATGCGCGGCGACCCGGCGCTCGTCGCCGACGCGATCGACATCTCGAAACGCACGTACCGGAAGATCCAGCAGAACTTGTTCTGGGCGTTCGTCTACAACCTGGTCGGCGTGCCGCTCGCGGCGCTCGGCCTGCTGAACCCGGTGATCGCGGGCGCGGCGATGGCGTTTTCCAGCGTCAGCGTCGTGACCAACGCGTTGCTGTTGCGGAGATGGAAAGGCCGCGCACGCTGATGCGTGCCGGTGGCGATGGCCGGACGGCAGAATGGCCGTTCGGTTATCTGTCGACAGGAAGGATCGGAAGGATTGACGGCATATGCCGGTTGCGGCGCACCGGATCGGCAATACGTGACGGCCGGTGGATTCAGTCCGATACGACCGGTTTGATCAACGTCGTCGTGATTGGCGCGAAGCCGCACGCACGATACAGCGCACGGGCCGCCGTGTTGTGATTGAAGACCGACAGACCGATCTCGGTGACGCCGTACCGGCGCGCCTCGGCGGCGAGTGCATCGAGCGTGCGTGTGGCCCAGCCCTGGCGGCGCCGGGACGGCACGATGTCGAGATCGTAGATGAACAGCGTGTGGTTCGGCCCTTCGGGTACGATCGCGTACCAAAGGTCGCCCACCGCGTCGCCGCTGGCGCCGTCGATGAGCATCACGAGGGTCTGGCCGGCGGTCAGCAGGCCGTCCGGCAACAGCATGTCGAAACAGGCGCGCGCACGATCGGCAGCGTCTTCGACAGCGTTCTGTCCGGATAAAACGAGATCGCGCGCGTAACCGTCGATGGCTCGCGTGCGGTACGCATGGAATTCGCCGGCCGTCATCGGCCGCATCTGCAGCATGGCCCGGTCACCGTAAAGACAATCGGACTTCCAGTGTAGCGGGACGGTCGCACCGGCGCGCAATGCGGCGGTGGAAAGCGGGCAGGCAGGTGCGGCGAGCGCCGCGCCGAATCAGCGAATCAGCGAATCAGCGAATCAGCGAATCAGCGAATCAGCGAATCAGCGAATCAGCGACGGTACAGGACGATCGGTACGAGGTGCGCACGGCGCACGCGCTCGGCTTCGGCACGACGCGCAGCGTACGAGTATTCGGCGTCGAGGGGCAGGTGCGGCGACACGAACAGGTCGTCGATCTTTTGCAGCAGGGCGAAGATGAAGCTCATGTGAGACTCCTGACAGATGTAGCTAGGGTTTCCCCTTAGATGGACTCCATTCTAAGGGTTTTCCCTGAACTCTGCCAGTGAGCCGCATCAGTTTGCCGCATGTGCGCGACAGCCGATCGCGACCGCGAAACAGCGCCCCTTGCCCCGCAAGGCTTTCATGATAGGGTCAGAGAAATTAACGCGTCCGGCGGGCTCGCTTCGCGACGGCCGCCTCGCGGTTCGCCGTGCGCTGCAGCCGGTCGACTTGCGACAGGAGCGCTTCGTGGTGTTCCTCGAGCGTCATCAGCGTCGCCTGCTGCGTCGACAGATCGGCCGTGAGGCGATCGATCCGCTGCTGCTTGGCGGCCGCGTCCTGTTTCAGGTGCGCGATCTGCCGCGTTTGCAGCACCAGTGCGACGAGCCCGGCCAGCACGACGACGGCCAGCGCCAGCAGCAGGCGATTGACGCGGCGCATCTCGCGATCGGCCGTGCGCTGCAGGCCGTCCACGTCGGCCTGCAGCGCGGCGAACCGGTCGGTCAGCGGGCGCAGGTGCGTATCCGGGTCGAAGACCGGTGCGGCCGGTTGCGCGCGTTCCGCGGACGGCTTCGTCACGAAGGACGCAGCGGAAGCCACCGGCTGCGTGACAAGTGGCGGCGCAACGTCGGACTGCGCGGTAGCCTCACTGGGGATCTCGGAATTCGTGGCCATTGCCGGCTCGGCAGGTTGAACCGGTGTCTGCGGCTCGGCGGGCGCAGCGGCAACGTCCGGCGAGCCGGTCGATTCAACCGCTTCCGGTACCGCGTCGACGCTCGTCGCAGCCGGCGCGGATTTCATCGCCGCCGCTTCGCTTGCGCCGGCACCCGCCCGGCGTTTGCCGCCCGACGATGGGCGGCGCTCCTTCACGGCGTCGCCGGAAGATTTCCCTTCACGGGATTTGACGGCCGCAACCTCGGCTGCGGACTTCGCGACTTCAGCGTCTGCCGCTGGCGATTCGATCAACTTCGCCGCAGCGCCATCGGCCGCTTGCAGCGTGGTCGCCGCCTTTGCGGCGCCGTCGACCGCAGGCGAATCGGCTGCCTTCGCGTCACCACCACCGACAGATGCGCCGTCGACGCTCGCAGCCACACCGCCTACAGATGTCGAAACACCTTCGACCGCCACCACAACCTCCGGCGGCACCGCGCCTTCCGCTGCCGTGTGCCCGGCCGCAGTCGCGCCCTCCGGCGCGATGAATCCGTCCAGCGTGGCCTGTCGCCCGTCCGCGGCGGCCACCGCCTCAGCGTCCGCTACTGCCTCGTCGCGCGCCGCAACCGGCGCACGCTCGCCCGGCTCGAGCACCGGATCGCCGAACAGGTCGAGCGTCCGTTCGTCCCGCGGCGCATCGCTGGCCGGCGCGTTGCCAGGCCGCGCCGTCGCCCTCGCGGACGTGCTGCCCGCGGCAGCGGCCGAGCGCTGGCGGGAACGGGACGACGAACGACTGGAACGGGAGCGGGGGCGAGGCGAGGAAACGGATTCGGTCATGGAAATCGGATGGCGGGGCCCGCAGGCGCGGAGCCGGATGTCGAACGGAATCGGTGGCCGGCCATTGTCGCATGCTCCGTTGCCGATTCAGCCTATTCGTCGCCCGACAGCCCGTTGCCTTCTTCGAAACGCGTGACGCCCTTCAGCGCACGCAGCTTGTCGCAGATCGCCTGGTATTCGAGTTCCGACACCCGCGCGAGCGCGATGCGCACTTCGTCGTGCTCGCCCGTGTCGTCGGCGCGCTGCACGATGAACTGCTTCACGCGCGCACTGTCCGGGCCGAGCGCAGCATGCAGCGAATCGAAGTTCAGCGTGCCGCTCACGACCGTCAGCGCGAGCTGCCGGCGCTGGCGCACCGTGAAATAGCGGCGCTCCAGCGGCTTGATGCCGGCCAGGATGATCAGGATGATGATCGTCGCCGAGATCGACGCGACGTAGAGCCCGCCGCCCACCGCGAGGCCGATCGCCGCGACCGACCACAGGCTCGCGGCCGTCGTCAGCCCGCGCACGATCTCGCCGCGCAGCAGGATCGAGCCCGCACCGAGAAAGCCGATGCCCGACACGACCTGCGCGGCGATCCGCGACGGATCGAGCACGATGTGCTCGCTGCTGCCGAGCACGTCGGCGAATCCGAACGCCGACACGATCATGATCAGCGTCGAGCCGACGCACACCAGCATGTGCGTGCGCAGGCCGGCCGCCCACGACAGGCGCTCGCGCTCGAAGCCGATGACGCTGCCGAGCGCCGCCGCGAGAACCAGCCGCATCACGAGTTCCAGGTTGCTGAGCATCCGATTTCTCTCCTTTTTTGGTGCCGGCCGCGCGGAATGTTTTATCCTTGGCCCCGGCCGCGCCGATCCTCCGGGCCGCGCCGACACGTTTCGACCCAAGCGCTCAACCCCGTCATGCCCGTTTCCGACTCCGCTTCCGCCCAGGCCGCCCAGCTGCGCCACCATTTCGCGCACGTCGTCTTGCCGATCTGGCGGGGTTCAGGGTTCGACCAGACATTGCAACTGCCGTTCGAGGCCGTCGATCCGGCCACCCACGCGCCGCTGCCCGTGACCCGTTATCGCGCAATGGCGTGCGCGCGGCAACTGTTCGTGTTCGCGCAGGCCGGCGACACCGCGCACGCGGCCACGCTGTTCGACGCATTGTGCCGGCGCTTTCGCGACACGCGCCACGGCGGCTGGATCTACAGCGTCGACGCGCAGGGCGCGCCGCTCGATACGACCAAGGACCTCTATACGCACGCATTCATCGTGTTCGCGTGCGCCGCGTGGTATGCGGCGTCGGGCGACGCCGCCGCGCGCGTGGTGGCCGAGGAGACCGCCGCGCTGATCCGGGATCGTTTCGCGCCGCGCCCTGGCGACGCGCTGCTCGACGCGGCGCGCCACGCCGATTTCTCGTCATCCGGCAGCGGGGCGCTGCAGAATCCGCTGATGCACCTGACCGAAGCGTGGCTCGCGGCTGCCGATGCATTCGGCGACGCAGCGTTCGACGATGCGCTCGCGCACACCGCGCAAGCCGTCGAGCGCACGTTCGTCGATACGGCGACCGGCTGCGTGGCCGAGTTGCCGCTCGGCGCGGCAGACAACCGTTTCGAGCCCGGTCATCAGTTCGAATGGTTCTACCTGGTCGATGCGGCCGGCGCGCGGCTCGCGCGAACGGGCCTCCCCGCCGCGCTGTCGCGTGCGTTCACGTTCGCGGAGCAATATGGCGTCGATCCGCAGACGGGCGGCGTCTGCGCGGCGCTCGACGCGCAAGGCGCGTGCGTCGACGGCACGCAGCGGATCTGGGCGCAGACCGAATACCTGCGCGCGCTCGCGACGCACGGCGGCACGCCGGCCTCCGCGCCGCTCGCGCGGCAGATCGAGCGGTTCGCCGCGCGCTTCCTGCATCCGCGCGGCTGGTTCGAGTGCAAGACCGCCGACGGGCAGGTCGCGCGCGCCGACATGCCGTCGACGACGCCCTACCACCTCGCGACCGCCTACGCGGCGCTGCCGGCCGGTTCGTAACCCGTGCCGGCGAACGACGGCGCCGCGCGCTCGCCGCGTGCGGCACGTCCGTCGCCCAACTCGAACACCGACACCGCCTGCATCAGGTGCGCGGTCTGGTCGTTCAGCGACGCGGCCGCTGCCGCGACTTCCTCGACCAACGCCGCGTTCTGCTGCGTGAGCTGATCCATCTGCGTGACGGCCTGATTCACCTGCTCGATCCCGACGCTCTGCTCGACCGACGCCGCGGTGATCTCCGACATCGTCTGCACGACGCGCGTGATCGACGCCGACACCGTCCGCATCGCCTCGCCGGCGCGCTCGACGAGTTCCGCGCCGCCGTTGATCTGCGCGACCGAATCCTCGATCAGCGCCTTGATCTCCTTCGCCGATTGCGCGCTGCGCTGCGCGAGCGAGCGCACTTCGCCCGCGACCACCGCGAAACCGCGCCCCTGCTCGCCGGCCCGCGCGGCCTCGACCGCCGCGTTCAGCGCGAGGATGTTGGTCTGGAATGCGATACCGTCGATCACCGAGATGATCTCCGCGATCCGCCCCGAACTCTGCGCGATGCCGCGCATCCGGTCGATCACGCTGTCGACCACGCCGCCGCCGTGGCTCGTCGCCTCGAGCGCCGCATCGGCCAGCGCGCTCGCCGCACGCGCGCTGTCGGTGTTCTGCCGGACGGTCGCGGTCAGTTCCTCCATGCTGGCGGCTGTTTCCTCGAGCGACGCGGCCTGCGTGCCCGTGCGCGCCGACAGGTCGGCGTTGCCGCCCGCGATCTCGCCCGCGCCAAGGTGGATCGCATCGGACGCGTGGCGCACCGTGCGCACGGTGCCCGCGATACTCGTCTGCATCGTGGCGAGGCCGCGCAGCATCCGGTCGATCTCGAACACGCCGCCCGCACGCACGGCTTCGTCGAGCCGGCCCTGCGCGATCCGCTCGAAATGGCGGCCGGCTTCCTCCAGCGGCGCGACGACCGCGCGCCGCGCGGCCGCGTAGATCGCGGCGCTCGCCGCGAGCATCGCCACCAGCAGCACGATGCCGACCGACTTGAACCAGAGCATGCCGCCGTCGATCGTGTCGAGGGCCGCGCGGCTCGATACGCCGCCGTAGTCGGTGAAGCGGTGCAGTTCGGCGATATAGGCGTCCTGGATGCTTTGCGTCGGCTGGTCGAGGAAGGCCTGGATGTTGTCGGCGTCGAGGAACTGCACGAGTTCGCCCAGCGCGCCGCGCAGCGCACGATAGCGCTCGGTCAGCGCCGCGACGCGCGCACGGTTCGTGTCGTCGACCGCCTGCGCGGCCGTCAGCACGGCGAACGCCTTGTCCGCTTCCGCGAGCGACGCGCCCGCATGGCGAATGATGTCTTCCGGCTTGGGGCCGCCACGCACCATCCGCGTGCCGGCGCGCGACAGGTTGATGCGCGCGTCGAGCAACTGCTCGGTCGCCCGGCTGGCCGCGTCGACCTGCGCGATCGCGACGTTCGACAGGTCGTCGACACCGCTGCGCGTCGACGTGAGCGCCCAGAAGCCGAGCGCTTCGATCGCGAGCAGGAAGAGGCAAAACACGGTCAACACGCCGAGCAGACCCGACGCGAGCTTGATTTTTCCGAACATGGGGGAGATTCCTGGAGAGCGGACGATGAGGCAATGCCCCGGCATTAGCGGCATTTCTTCGTCGGACTTTAGGAACCGAAGGCGGCAAAGTGCGCGTTGCCCGCGCATTCCCGCGGAATCGCCTGCAAACCGGGAGATCTTCGGTATTTGACGCAACAATCTCGGCGCATCGCACCGGAATTTGCGCGAAACGTGGACGAATTTCCTTGCTTATCCGCAGCCCCCTTCCTAGAGTTCAGCGCAAGCGGGCACTCATTTCGAGGGAAGTTCGATGACCGACATCACGGACCACGCGCGCGGCGCATTGCGCGCGCAACCGTTCAGCATGCTGCTGGGCACGGAGCTGATGCACATCGGCGACAACGAAGTGTCGCTGTGTCTGCCCGTGCGCGAAGAACTGCGGCAGCAGCACGGTTTCGTGCACGGCGGCGTCATCAGCTATCTCGCGGACAATGCGCTGACGTTCGCCGGCGCGCTCGTGCTCGGCCCGCGCGTGATCACCGCCGAATACAAGATCAACTACCTGCGGCCGGCCGTGAACGGCACGCTCGTCGCGCGTGCGAAACTCGTTTATGCGGGCCGGCACCAGGCGACCTGCCAGTGTCACGTGTTCGTCATCGACGGCGATCACGAGCGGCTCGTCGCGATCGCGCAAGGCACGATTAACCGCGTCGGCGACGGGAAGATGCCGGATGCGCCGGAAGAGACGGCCTAAAGCGATTGTCGGCACGCCGAACGACGTGCGTGAACTCGAACCCAATCTTTGGACATGGCAGCAAGACCGCGCACATGTACGGTGCGTCCTGCTCTAACGTTTCATCGCGGCAAGATAGACTGCATCGCGCTCACGCCGCCCGACTGCCACGACGAGAACGACGACTTCCGCATCGCGCACTTCGTAGACAAGTCGGTAACCGACGCTGCGCAGCTTGATCTTGTAGCGATCCGGGTGCCCATGCAACTTGGCCGACGGGATGCGAGGATTCTCGAGCCGCTCGGCGAGCTTGGTCTTGAATTGATCGCGAACAGTGCGATCGAGCTTCTTCCACTCCCTCAATGCAGGTTCGAGAAAGGCTAGTTCAAAGGTCATTCAGCTTGACCTTGACGACCTTCTCCTTGGCGCGCGAATCGGCCAATGCATTGTCTTCGATGTCTTCCAGGCGTTCGACCATGGCTTCCCACGTCTTCGCCGGAATGCAATAGAACGCAGGCTCGTTGTGATTCAGAATCGCGACCGGAAAGCCCTCTCCTGCCGCGACCGTCCCCATCGGGTTCCGTTTCAGTTCCGAAACGCTCGCGGTCACGCTGGCCAGAATGGTATGAGGCATGTCGACTCCTTCTTCAACAAGGCATCGATTGTACTCTATTTAATCTAAATTTCGCACCAAAATTAGCACTAATTTTATTCGCCACTGCCGTGCCGACACTCGGTTTTGCAAGCGCCAGACCGAATCGACTTGCACACTACGCCGGATCGGCCCCATCCCCCGTCAACGGCAAAAAGCGCGGCGCCACCCGCGCCCGCACGTTCCCGTTCTCGTCGGTTCGATAGATCCCGCGCGCCACGTTGTGCGGATGCGTGACCGCGTCGGCCACGCTCAGCAGCGGCGCGAAACACGCGTCGGTGCCTTCGAGCAGCGCGCGCCAGTGCGCGGACGGCTGCTGCGCGAACACCTCGGCGAAACGCGCCTTCAGCGCCGGCCAGCACGCGCGGTCGTACTGCGACGCCGGATCGACGTCGGTCAGCCCGAGCCGTTCGACCAGCAACGCATAGAACGGCGGTTCGAGCGCGCCGATCGTCACGCATTCGCCGTCCGCGCAGCGATATACGTCGTAGAACGGCGCATCGTGGAACAGGCTCGGCTGCGCACCGTCGAGTTGCCCGTTCGAGCGTGCCCACAGCGCCAGAGAGCCGAGCATCGACACGATGTCGACGATCGCGCCGTCGACCACACGCCCCGGCCCGCCGCCGCGCACGTCGAACAGCGCGCAGACGATCCCGAACGCGAGCCCGAGCGCGCCGCCCGCATCGCCGACGACGGTCGGCGGCAAGCCCGGCCGGCCGTCGTTCGGTGCCGATAGCGACAGCAGCCCCGTCAACGCGACGTAGTTCAGGTCGTGCCCGGCCGCGGCCGCAAGCGGGCCATGCTGGCCCCAGCCGGTCATCCGCCCGTACACGAGCTTCGGGTTGCGGCGCGCGCAATCGTCGGGGCCGAGGCCGAGCCGCTCCATCACGCCGGGCCGCAGGCCCTCGATCAGCGCATCGGCCTGCGCGATCAGATCGAGCGCGGCCTCACGGCCGGCCGGCGACTTCAGGTCGAGCTCGACGATCGTCTTGCCTTCGCGCAGCAGGTCGCCGTCGCGAGCCCGCAGCGCGTCCGGCGCGCTCGTACGGCCGGACGGGCGCGCGATCAGCGTGATGCGTGCGCCCATCTCGGCAAGCATCCAGCCCGCGAGCGGGCCGGGGCCGAGACCTTCGAATTCGACGATGTGGATGCCGGAAAGCGGCGCGTTCAATGACATGGCGACCTCGCTGAAATGCAGCCGGAACGGGAGCGGCGAAACCTCCCGATTCTATGCGAATGCCCGTGCGCGCCGGCCTCGTCCGGCTAGCCCGCCGCCGCTTCCGGGCGCTGCGCGTCCAGCGCCTCGCGCATCGCCCGCACGATCGCGTCGCGACGCGCGTCGATCCGCTCGACGGGCCCGGCCACCCCCATCGCCAGCGGCAGGCCGTTCCAGCCGTCCGCGATCACCATCGAGATCATCGCGGCGCCCTGCGTGACCGTATGCGCCGAATAGGAATAACCGAGCCGGCGCGTCTGCTCGACCTTGTCGAGCACGACGTCCTCGTCGATCGTCCTGCCCGACTTCCCGATCCGGCGGATGCTGCGCGACACGAGCCGGCGGATCGTGCTGTCCGGCTGAAGACTCAGCAGCGCCCAGCCGAGCCCCGACATGCACATCTCGCGACGCGTGCCGATCGGCGCATAAAACTGGATCGGAATCTTATGCGAGCCCTCGACCGCATCGATGTACTGCACGTACAGGTCGCTCTGCACCGCGATCACGACCGCCTCGTGCGTGCGTAGCGCCAGCCGTTTCGCGACGGCATGCCAGTGCCGCCGGCTGCCGGCCGCCGAATCGACCAGCGCTTCGCCGAGATTGACGAGCCTTGCGGTCGGCGCATATGCGTGGGTCGCATCGTCGTACGCGAGATAGCCGAGCGCCTTCATGCTGGTCAGCAGCGCCGCCGCGCTCGACCCCGGATACCCGCAGCGCGTGGCGATCTCGCGCACGCTCAGCGGCCGCTGCAATGCGCTGAAGAGTTCCAGCACCTCGAACACGCGCGCCGCGCTCTTGACCACGTTTCCGCTCATCCCGTCCTCTCCGCCGCGACCGGGACGGGCCTTCCACATATGTGGAACGGAATTTCCCGCCGCCGACCGTCGTGAAGATACTAGGCTTCGGCCCGCGGCGTGAAGTCCCGCGGCACGGAACACACGGAGACACCATGGCAGCCTTTCTGATCCGTGAACGGCAGGGTCCGATCCTGACCGTCACGATGAACCGTCCCGAAACCCGCAACGCCATTTCGGACACCGATGCGATCGACGCGCTAACCGAATGCTGCGACGACGCGAACCGCGACGAATCGATCCGCGTGCTGGTCCTGACCGGCGCCGGCACGACGTTCTCGTCGGGCGGCAACGTGAAGGCGATGCGCGCGCTCATGGAATCGGACCCGCACGATCTTGCCGCGATCCGGACCAGCTACCGCCGCGGCATTCAGCGCGTTGCACAAGCGTTCCAGCAACTCGAAGTGCCGGCCATCGCGGCGGTCAACGGCCCGGCAATCGGCGCCGGCACCGATCTCGCGTGCATGTGCGACATCCGCATCGCTGCCGACCGCGCGCGCTTCGCCGAGAGCTTCATCGCCCTCGGGCTCGTGCCCGGCGACGGCGGCGCATGGTTCCTGCCGCGGATCGTCGGCGCCGCCGTCGCCGCGGAAATGTCGTTCACGGGCGATGCGCTGGACGCGCAAGCCGCGCTGCGCTGCGGGCTCGTGTCGCACGTCGTGCCCGACGGCGACCTCCTGGCGCACGCACATGAACTGGCCGGGCGCATCGCCCGTCACTCGGGCACCGCGTTGCGCCTGACCAAGCGGCTGCTGCGCGAAGGCCGCCACGCGAGCCTCGACACGTTGCTCGACCTGTCGGCCTCGTACCAGGCGTTCGCGCACGCGACGCCCGAACATCGCGCGGCGGTGAACGCGCTGTTCGCCGCGCGCGGCTGAACCCGCGACGCATCACGGCCGTGCAGCCGGCGCGTGCCGGCCTGCCGGCGCATCGAATCCACATCGAAGGAGACATCGTCATGACCAGCAGTAACGAAGGCGCGCTCGCAGGCGTGCGCGTGGTGGACCTGAGCCGCGTCTATGCGGGGCCGTTCTGCGCGCAAACGCTCGCGGACCACGGCGCGGACGTCATCAAGGTCGAACCGCCGCAGGGCGACGAAACGCGCGACTGGGGGCCCGCGATGCCGAACGGCCTGTCCAGCTACTACTGGGGGCTCAACCGCAACAAGCGCAATCTCGCGCTCGACCTGTCGCATCCCGACGGACGCGACGTGCTGTTCCGCCTGCTCGAAACGGCCGACGTGCTGATCGACAACTTCAAGCAGGGCACGCTCGAACGCTGGGGCATCGGCTACGACGACTGCCTGCGCGAACGCTTCCCGCGCCTCGTTCATTGTTCGATCTCCGGATACGGCACCGACGGCCCGCTCGCGCGGTTTCCGGGCTACGACGCGGTCGCGCAAGGCCTCGCCGGCTTCATGTCGATCAACGGCGAGCCGGGCGGTATGCCGCTCAAGGTGCCGTTTCCGGTCGTCGATTTCGCGGCCGGCCTGAGTGCCGTGTCGAGCATCCTGCTTGCGCTGGTCGAACGGACGCGCTCCGGCCTCGGCCAGCACGTCGACATCGACCTGTTCAGCACGGCGCTGTCGATGCTGCATCCGGTCAGCACCAGCTGGATGGCGACCGGCGAGGTGCCCGTCGCGACCGGCAACGTGTACGGCGCCATCGCGCCGTACGGCGTCTATCCGTGCAAGGACAAGCCGGTCGCGACCGGCGCCGGCAACAACCGCACGTTCGCACGGCTCGTCGACGCGCTCGGCGTGCCCGAGCTGGCGCACGATCCGCGATTCGCGACCAACGCGCAGCGCGTCGCCCATCGCGACGCGCTCGACACGCTGCTCGGCCAGCTGACCGCCGAGCTGCGTGCCGACGACGTCGTCGAACGGCTGCTGCAGGCCGGCGTCGCGACGGGACCGGTGAATACGGTCGCCGATGCATTCGGCCACCCACAGGCCGCGCGCAACGCGATGTTCGTCGACACCGACACGTACACCGGCGCAGGCATCCCCGCCAAGCTGTCGCGCACGCCCGGCTCGATACGCCGGCCGCCCCAACCGTTCGCCGCCGATACGGACGCCGTGCTCGACGCGTACGGCATCGACGCGGCGCGCCGGAACGCATTGCGGCAGGCGGGCGTGCTCCACGACACGCGCGCGGACGCCACCGGGAGCATGTCATGACCGCATCCGGCTCGTTTTCCTCGCTGACGGGCGACGACGCGCCGTCGATCCTGCGCAATGACGACGACGGCATCGCGTGGCTGACGATCCATCGCCCGCACGTCGCCAATGCACTGTCCGCCGAAGCGATCCGGCGCCTGTGCGACGAACTCGTCACGCTCGACGACGACCCGTCGATCCGCGTCATCGTGATCCGCGGCGCGGGCGAACGCGCGTTCAGCGCGGGCGTCGATCTCGGCGATCCCGAGATACGCGGGATGCAGCCGATGCGCGGGCTCGCCCGCAACGTGCACGAGCTGATCCTCGAACTGCGCAAGCCGACGATCGCGGCAATCAACGGCCACGCCATCGGCGGCGGCTGCGAAATCGCGCTCGCCTGCGACCTGCGGATCGCTGCCGATCACGCGACCTTCGCGCTGCCCGAAGCGCGGGTCGGGATGGGTGCGAACTTCGCGAGCGTGCTGCTGCCGCGCATGCTGCCGCGCGCGATCGCGATGGAGCTGCTGTTCACGGGCCGCCGCTTCGACGCGGACGAAGCGCAGCGCGCCGGCCTGCTGAACCGCGTCGTCCCCGGCGCCGCGCTCGACGACACCGTGCGCGAACTGGCGCAGACGATCGCCGCGAACGCGCCGCTCACGATCCGCCGCATCAAGGAAACCGCGATGCGCAGCCAGGGGCTGCCGGTGGCCGCCGCGCTGCGGCTGGACGTCGGCCCCGACGTCTACGCGAGCGAGGACCGGATCGAAGGCGCCCGCGCGTTTCTCGAGAAGCGCAAGCCGGTGTTCAAGGGACGCTGACCCCGGCACGGCACGGCCACACCGCGCGCACAACCGCTCCCAGAACGCGGCGCGCCACATAAAAAGACATGGAATGGAGACACCATCATGCAACAGAAAACACTCCTGATCGGCGCGTGTGTGCTGTGCGCCACGTCGGCGCACGCGTCGTCAGTCACGCTGTACGGAATCGTCGACAGCTACGTCGAATTCGATCGCATCGGCAGCCTGTCGACCCTGCGGCAAAGCGGCGGCGGATCGTCGACGAGCCGGTTCGGACTGACGGGCGTCGAGGATCTCGGCGGCGGCACATCGACGAAGTTCGTGCTGGAAAGCGGCTTCTCGCCGGCCGACGGCTCGTTCCAGGGCGGCACGCTGTTCTACCGGCAAGCCTACGTGTCGCTGCAGAACACGCGCTACGGCGATCTCCGGCTCGGCCGGCAATACACGCCCGCGTTCTACATCGTCTATGACGGCGATCCGTTCGGACTCAACGAACGGCTGTCCCCGCTCGCGCTGCTCGCGACATCGACGGACACGATCACGAGCAACACGACGCCACCGATTCCGCGCTTCAACCAGGCTGCGTCGTATCTGAGCCCCGACTGGAACGGCCTCCGCGTAATGGCCACTTACGGCTTTCCGACACCGAACGCGCTGTCCACGCAGGCCGGGCGCAACTACGGCGCCGGGCTTCAGTACCGGATCGGCGGGCTCTACCTCGGCGCCGGCTTCCAGGGCGACACGTCGGCCGGCAACCTGGCGCCCGTCGTCTCGCCGTCGACGACGCGCCACTACGTGTTCGCGGCCAACTACGCATTCGCACGCGTCAAGCTGTACGCCGCGTTTCTGTACGGCGTCGGCACGGCGTCGCACCTGCCCGCGTTCTCGACGGCGAGCGTCGGCGCGTCGATCAACGTCGGCGCGCTCGATCGCGTGCTCGTCTCGGTCGTGCGCCGCGACGTGAAAGGCTCGGCGAACGACGCGACCGCGCTCGGCGTCGGCTACGACCATCCGCTGTCGAAGCGCACGTCGCTCTATGCGCGCTATCTGTACATGAAGAACGGCGGCGACGCCCGCAACACGATCGTCGTCGGCCTGCAGCCGCAACCGGGCGGCACCGAGCAGGTGTTCGCGCTCGGCATCGTTCACCGCTTCTGACGGAGTGCCCATGACACCGACCCTTTCCACTCATCCGGCCGCCGTCGACGATCGCACGACGCAGGCGCTCTACCGCCGAATCTCGCGCCGGCTGCTGCCGTTCCTGATCCTCGGCTACACGCTGTCGTTCATCGACCGGATCAACATCGGTTTCGCACACGCGCAGATGGCCGCCGAACTGCACTTCTCCGACGCCGTCTACGGGCTCGGCGCGGGCATCTTCTTCATCGGCTACATGGCGTTCGAGATTCCGAGCAATGCGCTGCTTGCCCGAATCGGCGCACGCAAGACGATCGCCCGGATCATGGTGCTGTGGGGGCTAGGCTCGGCCGCGACGATGTTCGTCACGACGCCCGCGCAGTTCTACGCGTGCCGCTTCCTGCTCGGCGTGTTCGAGGCCGGCTTCTTCCCCGGCATCCTGTTCTATCTCGGCGCGTGGTACCCGCCGCGGCAGCGCGCGAAGGCGTTCGCGCTGTTCATGACCGCGCTGTACCTCGCGGGACTGATCGCCGGCCCCGTGTCGGGCGCCATCCTCTCGTACTTCGACGGCGCCGCCGGCCTGAGCGGCTGGCAGTGGCTGTTCGTCGTCGAAGGGCTGCCGAGCAGCGTGCTCGGCCTCGTCGCGCTGCGCTTTCTCGACGACCGGCCGGACGACGCGCGCTGGCTGTCGGACGCTGACAAGGCCGCACTGCGCGCCGCGCACAGCCACGCCGAAGCCGGCACGCCGGACGCGAACACGACACGGCCGCTGCTTGCGCACCGCGACTTCTGGCTGTTGTGCGCGGCCAATTTCGCGATCGCGGCAGCCGGCTACGCGCTCGTGTTCTGGATGCCCGTGATCCTGCATCGCGGCGGCCTGCATGGCGCGATGCAGATCGGGCTGCTATCCGCGCTGCCTTACCTGTGCGGCATCGTCGGCATGCTCGCGATGGGCTGGCGCACCGAGCGCCGGCGCGAATGGCGCGGGCACGGAGCAGTCGCGATGCTCGCGTGCGCGGCCGCGCTCGCCGGGCTGGCGAGCACCGCCGGCGCATCGCAGTTGATGATCGCGCTCTGCGTCGCGGTCGCCACGCACGCGGCGGCGTTGCCCGCGTTCTGGGTGCTGCCGGGGCTCGCGCTGCCGAAGCGCTCGATGGCGGTCGCGATCGCGGCAATCACGATGTCCGGCGCGATCGGCGGGTTCGCGAGTCCGTTCCTGATGGGCGTGCTCAACACGGCCACCGGGTCGATGCGCGGCGGGCTCTATTTCAACGCCGCGCTGCTCGTGGCCGGCGCCATCGCCTTGCTCGGCACGCTGCGCACCCGCGCGGTGTCGCTCGCGAACGCCGGCTGACGGCATCGACCTCCCTATTCTCACACGCATCGACTCCCATGAATTTCGACCTTGAACTCGAACACCGGATGATCCGCGACCTCGTCGCACGTTTCGTGCAGGACGAGCTGATTCCGCTCGAAGCAGCCGTCATGGCTCGCGAGGCCGACGGCCAACGCTTCGGGCTGCTCGACGAAGAACGCGCACACCTCGACGAGCGTTCCCGGCAGCTCGGCCTGTGGGGCCTCGACGCGCCGCTCGACGCCGGCGGCTCGGACCTGCCGGCCGTCGCGATGGTCGGCGTCAACGAAGCGATCGGCACGACTGTGACGCCGTACATCCTGCCGCCCGATTCACCGAACCTGCGGATGCTGTGCGAAGTGGCCGACGACGCGCAGCGCGCGCGCTATCTCGAACCGTACGCACGCGGGCTCACGCGTGCCGCGATGGCGATCTCCGAGCCGGGCGCCGGCTCGGATCCGGGCGCGCTGTCGACGACGGCCATGCGCGACGGTGACAGTTGGGTGCTGAACGGACGGAAGATCTGGATCAGCCACGCGCCCGAAGCCGACTGGACGATCGTGATGGCGCTCACCGATCGAAGCAAGGGCAAGCGCGGCGGCATGTCGGCGTTCATCGTCGACCGCGGCACGCCCGGCTTCGTCATCGAACGGCGGATCCCGATGATCGGCGGGCTGTCGACCTACGAAATCGTGCTGGACGACTGCCGCATTCCCGCCCCGCAATTGCTGGGCCAGGAAGGCGCCGGCTTCGCGCCGATGCAGGCACGGCTCACGAACCGGCGGCTGGAAATGGCCGCATGGTGCATCGGCCGTGCCGAGCGCGCGGTCGCGATGCTGTGCGACCATGCGAAGCAGCGCAAGACCTTCGGCGTTCCGCTCGCGGAACGCCAGGCGGTCCAGTGGTGGGTCGCCGACGCGCTCACGCAAATCCACGCATGCCGCCTGATGACCTACGAAGCGGCCACGCGCGTGGATGCCGGGCAGGATGCACGCACGCAGATCTCGATGGTCAAGGTGTTCGCCACCGAAATGGCGTCGAGCGTCATCGATCATGCGATGCAGACGCTCGGTGCGATGGGCATGACGAAGGAAATGCCGTTGCAGCAGATGGCCAGCGAAGCGCGGCTGATGCGCATCTTCGAAGGCCCGACCGAGGTGCATCGTTGGGTCGTCGCGCGCAGCGTGCTCTGACCGCGGTGCACCGCCCACCTTCACGATGGAGCTACGCGTTGGACACCCTGCATCTCGTCGATCCTGAAATCCGCCCGCTGCTCGAAACCTGGCCGACCGTCACGCTCGGCATCGACAACCTCGCACCGTCGCGCGAACGCGTGCTGCCGCTGCCGCCGCCCGACCTTGCCGGCAGCACGCTCGAGCGCCGCGCGGTGCCCGGCCCCGCCGGCGCGCCGGACGTCCCGGTCCTCGTCTACCTGCCCGACCATCACGCGCGTCCGCTCCCGGCGATCGTTCACATGCACGGCGGCGGCTTCGTGCGCGGCAAGGCGAAGGATCTCGAGGCGGTACACCGGTCTCTCGTGACGCAGCTCGGTTGCGCGCTGATCTCGATCGACTACCGGCTCGCGCCGGAAACCGTGTTTCCCGGCGCGATCGAGGATTGCTACGCGGCGCTCGCATGGGTCTTCCGCCATGCCGATACGCTCGGCATCGACGTGGCCCGCGTCGGCGTGGCAGGCGAGAGCGCGGGCGGCGGGCTCGCCGCCTCGCTGGCGCTGCTGGCCCGCGACCGTGGGCGAATATCGGCTCGCGTTCCAGCATCTGGTCTATCCGATGCTCGACGATCGCACCTGCACGCGCACGCCGCATCCGCATACCGGCGAATTCGTCTGGCACGCGGCCAACAACCGGTTCGGCTGGACCTCGTTGCCGGTCACGCGCCGGGCATCGACGGCGTGTCGCCCTACGCTGCCGCCGCACGCGCCACGCAGCTCGACGGCCTGCCGCCCACGTTCCTGTCGGTCGGCTCGCTCGACCTGTTCCTCGATGAAAATCTCGACTATGCGCAGCGCCTGCTGCGCGCGGGCGTGCCGACCGAACTGCACGTGCTGCCCGGCGGCGTGCACGGTTTCGACATCGTGCCCGGCGCACGTGTGTCCGAAACGGCGCGCCGACTGAGCCACGACGCGCTGCGCCGCTTCCTGCACGGCTGATGAAAACGACGCGGGCGGCCGAAGCCGCCCGCATCTTCATCAATACCGCCCGCAACGATCAGAACGCGTCGCCCGGCACCCGCACCCAGCCTTCCATCAGCACGCGCGCGCTACGGCTCATGATCGCCTTGGTGACGGTCCACTCGCCGCTCTCCTGCTGCTGCGCTTCCGCGCCGACGCGCAGCGTGCCCGACGGATGGCCGAAGCGCACCGCGTTGCGTTCGCCGCCGCCTGCCGCCAGATTGACGAGCGTGCCGGGGATCGCCGCGGCCGTACCGATCGCGACCGCCGCCGTGCCCATCATCGCGTGATGCAGCTTGCCCATCGACATCGCACGCACCAGGAGGTCGACGTCGCCTGCGTTCACGCGCTTGCCGCTCGACGCAACATAATCGGCCGGCTTCGCGACGAACGCGATCTTCGGCGTGTGCTGCCGCGTCGCGATTTCATCGAGCGTATCGATCAGGCCCATGCGCAGTGCGCCGTGCGCGCGGATCGTCTCGAACTTCTCGAGCGCCTTCGCATCGCCGTTGATCGCGTCCTGCAACTCGGTGCCCGTATAGCCGATCGCTTCCGCCTCGACGAAGATCGTCGGGATGCCCGCGTTGATCATCGTCGCCTTCAGCGTGCCGACGCCCGGCACCGCGAGATCGTCGACGAGGTTGCCGGTCGGGAACATCGAGCCGCCCGCGCCTTCTTCCTCGGCGGCCGGATCCATGAATTCGAGCTGCACTTCGGCGGCCGGGAACGTGACGCCGTCCAGCTCGAAATCGCCCGTCTCCTGCACCGCGCCGTTCGTGACCGGCACATGCGCGACGATCGTCTTGCCGATGTTCGCCTGCCAGATCCGCACGGTCGCGACGCCGTCGCGCGGCACGCGCGCCGGATCGACGAGCCCGCCGCTGATCGCGAACGGGCCGACGGCCGCCGACAGGTTGCCGCAGTTACCGGTCCAGTCGACGAAGGCCTTGTCGATCGCGACCTGGCCGAACAGGTAGTCGACGTCGTGGCCGGGCCGCGTGCTCTTCGACACGATCACCGTCTTGCTGGTGGACGACGTCGCGCCGCCCATCCCGTCGATCTGCTTGCCGTACGGATCGGGGCTGCCGATCACGCGCAGCAGCAGCGCGTCGCGCGCGGCGCCCGGCGCCTGTGCGGCGTCCGGCAGGTCCTGCAGCCGGAAGAACACGCCCTTGCTGGTACCGCCGCGGATATAGGTCGAGGGAATCCTGATTTGAGGAGTGTGAGCCATGTGTGCGTTATCCCTGTGTGACTCGATCAAGCCGCCTGCGACGATTCGAGGAAGTCCTGCGCGAAGCGCTGCAGCACGCCGCCCGCCTCGTAGATCGACACTTCCTCGGCCGTATCGAGCCGGCACGTCATCGGCACCTCGACGCGCTCGCCGTTCTTGCGGTGAATCACGAGCGTCAGGTCGGCGCGCGGCGTGCGCTCGCCGATCACGTCGAAGGTCTCGGAGCCGTCGATGCCGAGCGTCGTCCGGTTCGTGCCGGGCTTGAACTCGAGCGGCAGCACGCCCATCCCGATCAGGTTCGTGCGGTGGATCCGCTCGAAGCCTTCGGCGGCGATCGCCTCGACGCCCGCGAGCCGCACGCCCTTCGCGGCCCAGTCGCGCGACGAGCCCTGGCCGTAGTCGGCGCCCGCCACGACGATCAGCGGCTGCTTGCGATTCATGTACGTCTCGATCGCTTCCCACATCCGCATGACCTTGCCTTCCGGCTCGACGCGCGCGAGCGAGCCCTTCTTCACCGCGCCGTCGACGACCGCCATCTCGTTGATCAGCGTCGGGTTCGCGAAGGTCGCGCGCTGCGCGGTCAGGTGGTCTCCCCGGTGCGTCGCGTACGAGTTGAAGTCTTCTTCCGGCAAGCCCATCTTCGCGAGGTATTCACCGGCCGCGCTATCCAGCAGGATCGCGTTCGACGGCGACAGGTGGTCGGTCGTGATGTTGTCGCCGAGCACCGCGAGCGGGCGCATCCCTTGCAGCGTGCGCTCGCCGGCCAGCGCGCCTTCCCAGTACGGCGGACGGCGGATGTAGGTGCTCTGCGCGCGCCAGTCGTACAGCGGCGCCGCGCGCTCGCCCGCATCGGCGCTGCGCGCGAACATCGGCTCGTAGACCTTGCGGAACTGCTCGGGCTTCACGCTCGACGCGACGATCGCATCGATCTCCTCGTCGGTCGGCCAGATGTCCTTCAGCGTGACGGGCTTGCCGTCCTGGTCGTGACCGAGCACGTCCTTCTCGATGTCGAAGCGGATCGTGCCGGCGATCGCATAGGCGACGACGAGCGGCGGCGACGCGAGGAACGCCTGCTTCGCATACGGGTGGATCCGGCCGTCGAAGTTGCGGTTACCGGACAGCACGGCCGTCGCGTACAGGTCGCGATCGACGATTTCCTGCTGGATCTTCGGGTCGAGCGCACCCGACATCCCGTTGCAGGTCGTGCACGCGAACGCGACGATGCCGAAGCCGAGCTTCTCGAGTTCCGGCAGCAGGTTCGCTTCTTCCAGATACAGTTCGACCGCCTTCGAGCCCGGCGCGAGCGAGCTCTTCACCCACGGCTTGCGCACGAGGCCCTTCGCGTTCGCGTTGCGGGCGAGCAAGGCCGCGGCGATCACGTTGCGCGGGTTGCTGGTGTTCGTGCAGCTCGTGATCGCGGCGATGATCACCGCGCCGTCGGGCATCTCGCCCGCCTTCTCTTCCCACTGGCCAGCAATCCCGCGTGCCGCGAGATCCGACGTCGGCAGCCGCTTGTGCGGGTTCGACGGGCCGGCCATGTTGCGCACGACGCTCGACAGGTCGAACGTCAGCGTGCGCTCGTACTGCGCGTTGGCGAGCGTATCGGCCCACAGGCCCGCCGCCTTCGCATAGGTCTCGACGAGCTTCACCTGTTCGTCGCTGCGGCCGGTGAGGCGCAGGTAGTCGGTCGTCTGGCCGTCGATGAAGAACATCGCGGCCGTCGCGCCGTATTCGGGCGCCATGTTCGAGATCGTCGCGCGATCGCCGAGCGTGAGGCTCGCCGCGCCAACGCCACGGAATTCCAGATACGCGCCGACCACCTTTTCCTTGCGCAGGAACTCGGTCAGCGCGAGCACGACGTCGGTCGCGGTGATGCCGGGCTGGCGCTTGCCGGTCAGCTCGACGCCGACGATGTCGGGCAGGCGCATCCACGATGCGCGACCGAGCATCACGTTCTCGGCTTCGAGGCCGCCGACGCCGATCGCGATCACGCCGAGCGCGTCGACGTGCGGCGTGTGGCTGTCGGTGCCGACGCAGGTGTCCGGATACGCGACGCCGTCGCCGCTGACCTGGATCACCGGCGACATTTTCTCGAGGTTGATCTGGTGCATGATGCCGTTGCCCGGCGGGATCACGTCGACGTTCTCGAACGCCTTCTTCGTCCACTCGATGAAGTGGAAGCGATCCTCGTTGCGGCGATCCTCGATCGCGCGGTTCTTCGCGAACGCGTCCGGATCGAAGCCGCCGCATTCGACGGCGAGCGAGTGATCGACGATCAGCTGCACGGGCACGACCGGGTTCACCTTCGCCGGGTCGCCGCCGCCGTCGGCGATCGCGTCGCGCAGGCCCGCGAGATCGACGAGCGCCGTCTGCCCGAGGATGTCGTGGCACACCACGCGCGCCGGGAACCACGGGAAGTCGCGTTCGCGCTTGCGCTCGATGATCTGCTTCAGCGAATCGGCGAGTGTCGCCGGGTCGCAGCGGCGCACGAGGTTTTCGGCGAGCACGCGCGACGTGTACGGCAGCGTGTCGTAGGCACCGGGCGCGATCGCGTCGACCGCGGCACGCGCGTCGAAATAGTCCAGCGACGTGCCGGGCAGGGGTTTGCGGTTGGCGGTATTCATGATGTGGGGCGGGAATCTGGGTATGACGTTCCGCGCGCGCCGGCGTCCCGCATCACGGGCGCCGGTGCGCGCGGCGGACGATCAGCGCTTCTCGATCGGCACGAACTGCAGGTCTTCCGGACCGGTGTAGTTCGCGCTCGGGCGGATGATCTTGTTGTCGACGCGTTGCTCGATGATGTGCGCGCTCCAGCCCGACGTGCGCGAGATCACGAACAGCGGCGTGAACATCGCGGTCGGCACGCCCATCATGTGATACGACACCGCGCTGAACCAGTCGAGGTTCGGGAACATCTTCTTCGCGTCCCACATCACCGATTCGAGGCGCTCGGCGATGTTGAACAGCTTCACGTCACCCGCCTCCTTCGACAGCTTGTGCGCGACGCCCTTGATCACCTTGTTGCGCGGATCGGAGATCGTGTAGACCGGGTGGCCGAAGCCGATCACGACTTCCTTGTTCTCGACGCGGCGGCGGATGTCGGCTTCGGCGTCGTCCGGCGAGCTGTAGCGGCTCTGGATCTCATACGCGACTTCGTTCGCGCCGCCGTGCTTCGGCCCGCGCAGCGCGCCGATCGCGCCGGTGATCGCCGAGTAGATGTCCGAGCCCGTGCCCGCGATCACGCGGCCGGTGAACGTCGATGCGTTGAATTCGTGCTCCGCGTACAGGATCAGCGACGTGTGCATCGCCTCGACCCACGACTTCGACGGCGTCTTGCCGTGCAGCAGGTGCAGGAAGTGGCCGCCGATCGAGTCGTCGTCGGTTTCCGTTTCGATGCGCTTGCCGTTGTGCGAGAAGTGATACCAGTACAGCAGCATCGAGCCGAGCGACGCCATCAGGCGGTCGGCGATGTCGCGTGCGCCCGGCAGGTTGTGGTCGTCCTTCTCCGGCAGCACGGTGCCGAGCACCGACACGCCCGTGCGCATCACGTCCATCGGGTGCGCGGACGCCGGGATCTGCTCGAGCGCCACCTTCAGCGCGCTCGGCAGGCCGCGCAGTGCGCGCAGCTTGGTCTTGTACGCAGCCAGTTCGGTCAGGTTCGGCAGCGTGCCGTGCACGAGCAAGTGCGCGATTTCCTCGAATTCACACGATTCGGCGACGTCGAGAATGTCGTAGCCACGATAGTGCAGGTCGTTGCCGGTCTTGCCGACCGTGCACAGCGCCGTGTTGCCGGCCGTCACGCCCGACAGCGCCACCGACTTCTTCGGCTTGAATGCGCCTGCGGCGGCCGGTGCTGCTGCGTCTTTCGTCTCGCTCATGTTTCCGTTCTCCAATGTGTATCGGGGGTGTCATCGGTCGGTTGAACCGACGCCGCAGCGCCGGGCCCGACCGATGCGAAGCGTTCCGGAACCGAGTCCCGGCGCGCGGGCCGCGTTACTTCTTGCCCTGCGCAAACAGCTCGTCGAGCTTGCGTTCGTATTCGTGATAGCCGAGGAAGTCGTACAGCTCGGCGCGCGTCTGCATCGTCGGTACGGCGGCCTTCTGCGTGCCGTCGCGGCGCAGCGTTTCGTAGAAGTTCAGCGCGGCCTTGTTCATCGCGCGATACGCGCCGCAGCAGTACAGCGCGATGTCGACGTTCGCCTCGCGCAGTTCGTCGAGCGTGAACAGCGGCGTCGAGCCGAACTCGGTCAGGTTCGCGAGGATCGGCACCTTCACGGCCGCCTTGAAGCGACGGTAGTCGTCGAGCGACTTCATCGCTTCCGGGAAGATCATGTCCGCGCCGGCCTCGACATAAGCGATCGCACGCTCGATCGCGGCGTCGATCCCTTCGGCGGCGGCCGCATCGGTGCGCGCCATGATCACGAACTGGTCGTCGGTACGCGCATCGACCGCGGCCTTCACGCGATCGACCATTTCGTCGGTCGGCACGACTTCCTTGCCCGGACGGTGGCCGCAGCGCTTCTGGCCGACCTGGTCTTCCAGGTGCACGGCCGCGACGCCGGCCTTGATGAACGAGCGCACCGTGCGCGCGATGTTGAACGCGCCGCCCCAGCCCGTATCGATGTCGACCAGCAGCGGCAGGTCGGTCGCGTTGGTGATCCGGTTCGCGTCGATCAGCACGTCTTCCATCGTGCTGATGCCGAGGTCGGGGATCCCGAGCGAGTTCGCGGCGACGCCGCCACCCGACAGGTACACGGCCTTGAAGCCGACGGCCTGCGCCATCTTGGCCGCGTACGCGGTGATCGCGCCGACCACCTGCAGCGGCTGTTCCGCCGCGACTGCCGCGCGGAATTTCGCGCCGGCGCTCTGAAGATGCGTATTGCTCATGAACGGCCTCCTGATGGAATGCCCGATAACAGCAAGGACCGGGCCAGCTCGCGAAACGTCGCTAACCCACTGATTCTTAAGCAACCGGCACGAGCGATGCAGCGCCCTGTGATTTCAATTCGGCAATTTCATGTTTCAAAAATGAAATCGCACGCGCATAATCGATCGTCATGGACCTCTCCTCGACCAAGCCTGCCGGCCCGGCTGATCGCGCGGCGCGCCCGCGCATCTGGGCGATGGGCATCAGCCGCCTGCGCGAGCTCTTTCGCGAGATCGCCGGCGAATTCGACGAACGCGCCGACGTGCGCATCGTGACGCGCGCCTATGAGGATGCGCTCAGCGCGATCGCCGAGGCCGGCGCCGCGCGGCCCGACGTGATCGTCGCGGCCGGCTCGAACGGCGCCTTCCTGAAGACGCGTGCGCAGGTGCCGGTCGTGGTGGTATCGCCGACCGGCTTCGACGTGATGCAGGCGCTCGCGCGCGCCCGGCGCGACGCGTCGCGGATCGCGCTCGTCAGCGCCGGGGAAACGCCGCCCGAAGTGCGCCGCTTCGTCGCCGCGTACGGCCTCGACGTGCAGTTTGCGTCATATCAGTCCGCGCAGGAAGCGGAAGCCTGCGTGCACGACCTGCGCGATCGCGGCATCGAGACGATCGTCGGCCCCGGCCTCGTTACCGACCTCGCGGCCAGCGCCGGCATGGGCGCGGTGTTCCTGTATTCGCATGCGTCGGTACGCAAGGCCGTCGATACGGCGCTCGAAGTCGCATACGCGACGCACGCCGAGGCGTTCCGCCGCCAGCGGCTCGACAACCTGCTGCAGCACCTGCGCGACGGCGTGGTCGCGCTCGACGCGCGCGGCCGCATCGAGGCGATCAACGAGCGGCTCGCGTCGGCGCTCGGGGTCGAACCCGCGGCGGCCGTCGGCCGTGCGCTCGTCGACCTGCGGCCCGAGTTGCGTACGCTGCGCGGCGAGGACGGCGACGCGCTCGCAACCGTACGCGGCGTGCGTTACGTCGTGCATCGCGGCCCGCTCGTCGATCGCGGCGTCACCTCGGGCAGCGTGCTGACGTTCCAGGAGTCGCGCGCGGTCGAACGGCTCGATCGCGCCTTGCGTTCGCAGCCGACCACGCAGCAGTTCGCCGCGCGCTATGCGCTCGACGACGTGGTCGGCGCCTCCGCGCCGATGACGCGCGTGCGCGACCTCGTGCGCCGCTACGCGAAATCCGACGCAACCGTGCTCGTGCTCGGCGAAAGCGGCACCGGCAAGGAAATGATCGCGCAGAGCCTGCACGCGCTGTCGGTGCGGCGCAGCTACCCGTTCGTCGCGGTCAACTGCGGCGCGTTTCCGGAAGCGCTGCTCGAAAGCGAGCTGTTCGGTTATGAGGAAGGCGCGTTCACCGGCGCGCGGCGCGGCGGCAAGACCGGCCTGTTCGAAGCCGCGCATCGCGGCACGCTGTTTCTCGACGAGATCGGCGAGATGCCGCCGTCGCTCCAGAGCCGGCTGCTGCGCGTGCTGCAGGAGCGCGAGGTGATCCGCCTCGGCTCGACCGAGCCGATCCGCATCGACGTGCGCGTGATCGCCGCGACACACCGTCCGCTGCTCGCGGCCGTCGAGGCCGGCACGTTCCGCGCGGATCTCTATTACCGGCTCAACATCCTGAACGTCGGCCTGCCGCCGCTGCGCGAGCGCGCGGCCGACATCCCCGCGCTCGCCGCGACGCTGCTCGTGCAAGCCGCGCGCCGCGAATCGCGACTCGCGGAACGCCTGCGCGATGCCGGCGATGCCGCGCGCGTACTCGAGGCAACCCGTGCGACGCTCGCGCGCTACCGGTGGCCCGGCAACGTGCGCGAACTGCAGAACGTGATCGAGCGGATCGCGGTGGAACTCGCCGAAGAAGCCGATGAAAACGATCCCGCGGCTGCGTGCGGCGCGCTCGATCCCGACGCGCTGCAGGCAATCGCGCCCGAACTGTTCGCCGCGCCGCCCGACACGGCCGACACCGACGACGCGCAGACACTGCACGCACGCCGCCGTCGCGCGGAAGCCGACGAGATCCGCGCGGTGCTCGACGCGTGCGGCGGCGACCGCGACCGCGCATGCGCGATGCTCGGCATCAGCAAGACGACGCTGTGGCGGAAGCTGTCGGCGAAATAGGTCCGGCGCGCGGCCGGCCCGTCAGTCGGCCTTGTGATAGTGGCGGTACGCCTTCGCGCGATTGCCGCACGACGACATCGAACACCAGCGGCGACTGCCGTTCTTGCTGTCGTCGATGAACAGCCACTGGCACGCATCGTTCGCGCAGCGCTTGACCTTCGCGAGCCGCGCGCCGCCGAGCAGGTCGATCGTCGACCACAGCACCGGGCTCAGCAGCCCCGCGAGCGTGGCGCCTGACGCATCGATCCGCCACGCATAGCCGCCGTCGATGCGCGCCAGCGCGACACGCGGCGACGCCTCCGCCAGAAAGCCGCTCAGCAGCGCGAGATCGTCGGCGTGCGGCTCGCGTTGCTCGGCCTGCGCATGAAAAAGCCGATACAGCGCCTCGCGCAACGCGAGCGCCCGCGCCAGCATCGCCGGCTCGCCTTCCTTCACGCCACCTGCACGACATGCTTCCGCCAGGCCGGCCGGCACGCCTGCGTGCTCGCGGCACCACGCCAGCAGGTCGTCCATCGTGCCGAAGGTTTCCGTCGGCGGATCGCTGCCGCGCCAGTACAGCGTGTTCATGAAATCGATGCCCAGCGTTTCGGGCGGCGCCGGAATCAGGCAGTCCATCGTGACGGAAGGTTGCGTTTTGCTCATGACGCGATCGTATCTAACCATCATGCCGGTTGACAAGCTTCCGGACGCTTTCTAACATAACCAGCATGGTGGTTAAAACCAGGTTCACGGCACTGCGCCCTTTCAGTTCAAGGAGACACAGATGATCGATCGCCTTTCCTTCGAAGTTATCCACAACGACCGCAGCCGCGCGTTCCACGACAGCACGCTCGGCGTGCTGCGCTACAAGCGGCTGGCATGGTGCTTGTAGGCAGGTTTGCCGTACTGACGTCCCACTTCAGTCCAAGGAGCCATAGATGATCGATCACCTTTCGTTCGGCGTTGCCCACATCGGCCGCAGCCGCACCTTCTACGACAATGCGCTCGGCGCACTCGGCTATAAGCGGCTGTACAGCGACGATGGCTCCATCGGGTACGGCACGACCGAGCCGGAACTGTGGTTGCAGCACGCGGCGCGCCCCATCGCCGCCGATCCCGATTCGGGGTTGCACCTGTCGTTCAAGGCGGCTTCGCCGGTCGAGGTCGACGCGTTCTACCGTGCGGCGCTGGAGCATGGCGGCCAGGACAATGGCGGGCCCGGCAAGCGCGAACACTACGGCCCCGGCTATTACGCGGCGTTCGTCGTCGATCCCGACGGATATCGGCTGGAAGCGCATTGCGAGCTCGACAACATCGTGTGATGCCGCGCCGCGTACAAATGCCAAGGGCCCGGTTCCGCGCGGTGCGGAATCGGGCCCTTGGTTTTAGTACTTGGCGACCGGTTACTGCGCGCCGCGCGTGTGCTGCAACTGCTCGCCGAGCCCTTCGATCCCGAGGCGCACCATCTGGCCGGCCTTCAGGAACACCGGTGACGGCTTGATACCCATGCCGACGCCCGGCGGCGTGCCGGTCGTGATTACGTCGCCCGGCTGCAGCGTCATGCAGGTCGACAGATAGGCGATCAACTGCGCGACGGTGAACACCATCGTGCGCGTGTTGCCGTTCTGATAACGGTGACCGTCGATCTCGAGCCACAGGTCGAGACGCTGCGGATCGGGCACTTCGTCGCGCGTGACGAGCCACGGGCCGATCGGGCCGAACGTGTCGAAACCCTTGCCCTTGTCCCACTGGCCACCGCGCTCGATCTGCCATTCGCGCTCGGACACGTCGTTGACGACGCAATAGCCCGCGACGTAATCGAGCGCGTTCGCTTCGGCGACGTCCTTGCACTTGGCGCCGATCACGACGCCCAGTTCGACTTCCCAGTCGGTCTTGACCGAACCCTTCGGGATGTCGATGCCGTCGTTCGGGCCGCAGATCGAACTCGTCCACTTGCCGAACACGACCGGCTCCTTCGGCACCGGCATGCCGGCTTCGGCCGCGTGATCGGCATAGTTCAGGCCGATGCCGATGAACTTGCCGACGTGCCCGACGCACGCGCCGATGCGCGGCTCGCCGGATACGAGCGGCAGCGTGGCCGGATCAATCGCGCGCAGTCGCGCGAGACCCGCGTCGGACAGCACATCGCCGGCAAGATCCGGCACGTGCGCGGACAGGTCGCGAATCCGGCCGTCCGCGTCGAGAATACCGGGCTTTTCCTGGCCGGACGGGCCATAGCGAAGCAGTTTCATCGTGCTCAACCTCTGTTGTCGAATGGGACAGGATACCGGCCGACGCGACCTTTTGCGGCCGCGCGCCGGACTGATTGTCGATCGTCGATTGCGCGCGTCGATACCGCATCCGGCGGGCGGTTCGACGCGCGAGGGTCGCGCGGGCGCAGCGATCGCGGCGCCGCACGAACAGTACGGCGCGCATCGAACGGGCGGCCGCCGGTCTGCGCATCGGCGACGACGGCCCGGCACCCGCGACGCGTGCCGGCCCATGCCGGCCGGCTTCACGCGCGGCCGTGCCGTCGTTGGCCCGCCAGCCTTTGTACCACCGGCCGTGCGCCGTGAAATGACACGCGACGGATACCGACTATTGGTGCGCCTGCAGACGCTGCGGCGCAGCATTGGATGCGCATGCATGGACCGACCGGTCGGGACGGCCGGCATCGCCTGCCATCAGACCATGAATACTGGATATTCGGGGTGCCCCTGTCATCGGGAACGTTTGCCAATCCGTTCTTATCCGGTAACGATCGGTAAAAAGACGCTGCATTGCACACTGTATGTTTATTGCTAAGCTCGCACGAATGGCTTTCATCGCCATACGCGGGCCCGCCCTATGCGCGTGCAGAGCCAGCCAGCGTGCGTCGCCAGCCGATCGACGGTAATCCCCAACCTCACACCGACAATGCAGACAACCAACGACCCGCTTCCCGGCTGCGACGCTCGGGAATCGATGGCCGCTATCGACCGGTATCGCGCCCCCGCGCTCGACAAGGGACTCGACATTCTCGAGCTCCTGTCCGAGCAGAAAGAAGGACTCACCCGCACTGAAATCACGAAGGAACTCGGCCGCAACGCGAGCGAGATCTACCGGATGCTCGAACGCCTCGTCGCACGCCGCTACGTGATGCGCTCGACCGGCGGCGATCGCTACATGCTCAGCCTCAAGCTGTTCGCGCTCGCGCACCGGCATCCACCGATGAACCGGCTGATTGCCGAAGCGCTGCCGCCGATGCAGCGCTTCGCCGATGCGGCCGAACAGTCGTGCCACCTGTCCGTCTACGATCGCGGCAACCTGCTCGTGATCGCTCAGGTCGACGGCCCCGGCTCATGGGGCGTGTCGGTCCGGCTCGGCTCGCGCGTCGGGCTCGCCGATACGGCGTCGGGACGCGTGATGCTGTCGTTCCAGGGCCCCGAGCAGCGCGCGCACATGCTGACCGAGCATCGCAAGGTCAAGGGCGAGGCGCCGCTGAACGAGCAGGAACTCGCGTATGCGTGCCAGTCCATCCGGCAGGATGGCTACCTGCGCCAGGACAGCCGCCAGGCCTATGGCGTGACCGACCTGACCGCGCCGATCCTCGGGCCGTCCGGCCATGCGATCGCGGTGCTGACCTGCCCGTTCATGCGCCGGATCGACGCGCACACGGCCCCGTCCGTCGACCACGTCGTCGAAGGGCTGCGTGACACGGCCGCCGATCTGTCGATGGGCCGCACCGAGATCTGCTGACCGGCAGATTCCTCCACGAAGCACACCGGGGGCGGCGCAGCGCCGCCGCCCCCGGTTGCCCGCGATGCTCGTGCGATGCCCGCGCGGTACGCATATGCGGTGCCATATCGTGCGCCCGCGGCGCTACGCTAAAATAGCGGCCCTCTCAAAAACTACGACGGCCGGTTGTCGCGGCCGTCGTGTCCGATGGATGTCATGGCCAAACTTCTGAACGATCAAGAATTCCAGCGTTTCTCCGAACTTCAGCAGAAGCAGGCAAGCTTCACGATCACGCCCGACGAAGCGGACGAGCTGCGCGATATCGTCGCGCGCGCGCAGCAGAAGCGCGACGATCGTGCCGCCGCAATGCAGGCGATCGAAAACTACATCGAGCAGTTCGACATCACGCCCGACGAACTCTTCTCGCCTGAACAGATCGGCGACGCGGCCCGCACCTACGGGCTCATCACGGCGACCAAGAAGGAACGCACGCTGCCGCCGTCGATCACGTTCAACGGCAAGCCGTACCAATGGACCAAGACGCTTCCGGACGACGTGCGCGGCGCGCTGTTCGAAGCATTCACGTCCGGCGAGTCGGTCAAGCGCTTCATCGCGATGCCGAAAGACACCGCACGCTGTGCGCTGACGATCGCCCGCCTCGAGCGCGAAACCGGCGCCGTCTATGCCGATCCGCACCTCGAGGAACTCGCGATTTCGCGCGATCAGGTGAACGACGCAGCGTCGAAACTCGCCGCGTAAATGGGGCCTCGGGCACGGTTCATGCGTGCCCGAACCCCGGCGTGACGCCCGCATTGACTGGCGCTGCGCCCCCGGGAGCAGTGCCTCCGCCTGCTCCCGAAAAGTCTCACCTCAGCCTCCCGAAAGCGCTCACCGACACCTCCCGAACAAGCTCACCTCAAGCTCCCGGAGACGCTCACCAACGCCTCCCGAATGTCCTCACCGGATGCTCCCGCAAGCGCTCACCGATGTGTCCTGGAAAGGCTCACCAGCGGCTCCCGCAGGGGCTCACCGGCCGCTCCCGGGAAGGCTCACCACACGTGCCCGTATCAGCTCACCACACGTTCCCGTAAACACTCACTTGCAGCTCCCGAAAAATCTCACCTTTACGGTCGATCCGAATTGGCGAGGCCAGAATGCGGTGCGCAAAACGCTTGAACACATCGCGTAAAACGGCCGCGTGGAGAGGTAATGCGGCGATCGGCAAGCCCCTTCGGACACGGTCTGGACCAGCGTGACAAACTGAGTCGATACGTTTCGCGGGCCTCATCCAGAAACCCGCTCCAATACTTTGCATTCCTGAACGAATACGTTCGCAACACGGCGAATGGCAGGAGACATCCACCTGCATACCGATGCCTCCCGGCTTCGCGCAGCCGGCCAACGCTACGGCTGCAACTTCATCCTGAAGCCCACAACGCCAGGCTCCTCCGTCGTCGACACCGCAAAACCGCACGACTTCGCGAGCGAGATCATCGCCGAGTTCTCGCGCAGCGCCTCGCCGATCATCCAGGCGGTTCCGCGCGAGCGCGCGTAGTCGATGATGCGAGCCATCATCAGCCTGCCGAGCCCTTTGCCCTTCTGATCGGGGCGTACCGCGATCGCGAACTCTGCTGTCTCGTTGTCGGGATCGGCGACCGCGCGCGCCACCGCGAGCGTGTGGTCACGCCCCGACACATCGGTGAACGACACGATGAAAGCCATCTCACGGTCGTAGTCGATCTGCGTCATGCGCGCCACCTGCGAATGATCGAAGCTGCGCACCGCGCCGAAGAAACGCATCCGCAAATCGTCCGGCGTCATCGCGCCGAGCAGTTCGTTGTGCGCGGCCTCGTCTTCCGGACGGATCGGGCGGATCGTCACCGTCTCACCGCGCCACTCGAGCGTCTGTTCGAGGTGCCGCGGATACGGCATGATCGCGAGCCGGCTGCGACCCGTGGCCAGCGTGATGCGTGGCGCGATCACGCGCGCGCCATCGGACAGCACGCGCAGCGTGACCGACAGCGCGACGACTTCGCGCACGTCGCACACGACCTGCGACAACGCCGTCAACGCGTCGAGCGTCGGCTCGACGGGTGTGCTGCGCGCATATGGCGAGCGCTCCATCACCGCGCGCGCGAGCACGGTATTCAACGGCGGCAGGCCGTAGACGACGAATGGCGCCGAGACGCCGTCCGCAGGGGGTACGGCATAGCGAAACACCGGACCGAAGTTCGAATCGTCGTACATGTCGACCGTGACATCGACGACTTTCTTGCCGACCGGCTCGGCAGCCTGCTCGCCATGCAAACCGAAATGGGCAAGCCAGCGCAATGCGGCGTCGCCGGCCAGTTCATGCTGGCCGGTTTCGACCATTCGGCGTGCCTCCGCCTGCGCGGACGCGACGCATTCGGCCGGCTGCGGCGGCGTGCCTTCGGGCGTCTGCATCAGCAGTTGCCGCCCGAGGTTGTAGTCGACGAGACGTGCATACGCGCGCGCGAGCCGCTGCGGTGTCGTATGAACCGGAATGCCGTTCGCGTGCAGCGCATCGCGCGTGGCCGCGTCGACCGCACCGAAGAAGCACGCGAGGATGCCGCGATGCGCGTACTGCCGCGAGTCGATCAGCGTGCGCGCGACCGACTCGGCCGGCGCACTGTGGGATGTCGAATGGACGACGAACAGCGCGCCCGTTTGCGGGAACGGCGCAAGCGCCTTGATCGCCGCGGCAAAGTGCTCGGGGCGTGCATCGTCGCCCAGCGTCAGCGGATTGCCGGGCGCCGCGAGATGCGGCAGCGCGGCCGACACGGCCGACGTTGCCGCCGGCGACCAGTCGGCCAGCGCGACGCGTACCTCCGCGACCGCATCGACCGCCAGCTTCGCGACACCGGCATCGCTGGTGACGAGCGTCGCCGCGCCACGCGCGGTAACGCGGCCGACGCCCAGCGTCTCGATCTCGTCGAGCAGATCGTCGAGCGCATCGACACGCACCATGCCCGCGCGCTGGAACGCCGCCGTATAGAGTGCATCGCCGGGATCGGCACGCCCGGTGCGCAACGCGAGGACCGGCTTGTTGCGCGCAGCCGCACGCGCGGCCGACATGAACTTGCGCGCGGCGCGCACGGTATCGAGTTCGAGCAGGATCGCGCGCGTGCCGGGATCGCTCGCCAGATAATCGAGCACGTCGCCCGCATCGACGTCGGACTCGCTGCCGAGCGCGACGACATGCGAAAAGCCGAGGCCGCGCGCATCGGCCCAGCCGAGCACCGCGTTCGTCAGCGCATTCGATTGCGACACCCACGCGACGCCGCCCGATCGCGCCGTATACGCCGGCGCACCGAAATGCGCATGCCGCGCGGGAGACAACACACCGAGGCTACCGGGCCCGACGATACGGAGCACGAACGGCTTCGCCGCCTTCAGCGTGCGATCGACCGCGGCGCGATCGGCATCCGTGCGCGCCTCGCCGACGATCACCGCGACGCGCGTGCCGAGCTCACCGAGCTTGCGCACGATGCCGGCCCAGGTTGCGGGCGGCGTGCAGATCACGGCAACCGACGGCGCCGCGGGCAGCCGGTCGACGTCCGACACGACCGCATGCTCGTTCAACTCGCGATACTTCGGGTTGACGGGCCACACGGGCCCCTGGAATGCGCCGTCGAGCACGCGCGACCACACCATCGCGCCGATACTGCCCGCACGCGACGACGCGCCGACGACTGCAACGGACTTGGGCTGGAACAACGCATCGAGATGGCGAACGGTCACATCGGCTCCCTGCGGTGACGAAAGACGACACGATCGGCATCCGGCCCGAGAGGCCGTGCGCCGATCGACGCGAACCCCAAGCATAGGCGAAGCGCATGCGGCTGCCTATATGCCGAACGGCTGACTATTCGACAAGCGTCAACGCCCGCACCATGGATCGGCAACACACGCGGCAACGCATCGCCGCACGGTGCAGACAACGCCGCACGACGCGGCGGCCGCTTCCTCAAAGGTGAGGATTTACAGGAGCCATGGTGAGTATCTACGGGATTTGCACGACGCAGTACGCGAACACGCGAAAGGTGATGAGAATCCACGGCACGCATGCACCGCGAAAATCGCGAATGCCAATGCGCATGCGCGGCGTAATTGCACGTTTGTTTACGGGAATTCGCCGCGATATACGGCCGAATCGCGGCGAATTCGCAAAACGGGATCCGTTAATTGCGCGGCATTGCGCATCCATTCGCCAGGGAAAATCACCCGGCGACTGCGCAAAAACAAAACGGTGCGACGGCCGCATGGCCATTCGCACCGTCAGCCGGCACACCAAAGGTGAGGATTTTCGGGAGTCAGTCCTTGATCAGGAAACGCGCGCGATTCTTGCCAAGCCAGGTCGGCGCCCGCCCGCGGCCACTCCACGTTTCGCCGGTCTTCGGATTCAGGTACTTCGGCGGCAGCGACCGCTTCGGCTTCGCGGCGGCAGCGACGGCGGACCCTATCGGACGAAAACCGAGTTCCTCCGGCGTAATGTCGTATTCCTCGATTTTCGCGCGGATTTCGGCAATCGCGTCGGCAATCGCCTTTTCACGTTCCTTGTCGATCTTTTGCTGAAGCCGTTCGAGCTGTACGGACAGTTGCCTGTAGGTCGCCATATGGATGGGACTCCGTGAGTGTTATTCGTGAAAAATAGGTAACACCAAGCAAACAAAAAAGCGCTTCGCCCGAACGTGGTCTCCTCAGCCGGTCATTCCAGGATCAATAGCCGCTTTTCTTCTTGCATGCGAAGAGAAGATTTCGCACAGCGTCATCAGTCGATTGCTGGATCACTTCGAAATCCCCGTTGCACATCGCCCGGGCATTGTCCGTGCAATTGCTCCAGTCGCTGCCGGTGCATTGCACCTGCGTCGTCGGACGCCCGTCCGAAGTGAACAGCGGCGCGCTGCCGCCACATCCGCCGAGCCCGGCAACCAGAGCCAACAATGCGGCCGCCCGAGACCGCCGACAGACCGACGCAAGCATGTGTTTCATTGTTCTTCCCGTCAACCTTTTTTTGAATGTCGCGAGTATGCCATGCGCGGCCCTTCCCCCGTCAGTTCGGCACACGGTCCGGCTGCCCACGCGCCTTGTACGGCAAGCTCCGGCGCGGATCGTCGGTGATGCGAACGAAAACCTGCTCGACGTCCGGAAGCGCCTCGAATTCGCGCTGCAGCGCCTGGCGATCGAACGCCGTCTCCGCACACCCTTCGACGTAGATGAAACGTCGCTGCACGGTGATCCACAGGCTCGTGCCGCGCAGGCGATCCGAACCGGCGAAATGCGCCTTCGCGGCATCGGCGATCGACGCGTCATACATATACGAGTTCGGCTTCGTGCAGCGGTGGGCGAGCCAGCAGGTCGTGCCGCGCTCGGCGCGGTAATGCGCGTCGTCCGTCATCTCGGCGTGCGTCATCCACGGGCCAAGCGGCAGTGGGCATTCGGCCACGTCCCGAGACAACGCGACGAACGGATCGTTGTACCAGTTGCGCCGCGCCTCCGGCGCGTCGGCGTCGCCGGACTGCGCGAGCACGGAAGTCGCCAGCAACATGGTCAGCCACCCTGCGATACCGATCCGCTTCATCGTGATCTCCTGTTCGATGCCTCACGTCCGGCCGGATCGGCATCGCCGATCGGCCTACCGGTCGATGCCCAGCGCCGCCAGCTTCTTGTAAAGCGTCGCACGGCCGATCCCGATGCGCGTGGCTGCCTCGACGACCTTCCCGTCACAGGCCGCCAGCGCATCGGTCAGGAACTGGCGCTCCCACGCCGCCAACGCATCGGCATACGAAGCGACCGGCGCACCGGATGCACCCGATGCATCGCGCGCGCGCGGCTCGACCGGCGTCGTGGCCACCCGCTGCGCGGCCGCCGCGCCGTCCGGCGAAAGGCGCACCGGCCCGAGAAACGGTGCGAGCGCGCGTGCATCGATCACCGAACGATCCGACAGCATCAGCGCGCGTTCGAGCGTATTGCGCAACTCGCGCACGTTGCCGGGCCACGGATACGCGCACAACATCCGCAGCGCATCGTCGGTCAGTTCGCAATGCGCGGCGCGCCCGTGCTGCGCAGCCAGTTCCTCGAGCGTCGCGTAGACGAGCGCCGCGATGTCGGATGCGCGCTCGCGCAGCGGCGGCGCATGGATCGTCAGCACGTTCAGCCGGTAATAGAGATCCGCGCGAAAACGCCCGGCCGCGACGAGCGCCGGCAGGTCGGCGGACGTCGCGGCGATGATCCGGACGTCCGCGCGCACGATGCGGTTCGAGCCGACCGGCTCGAACTCCTTGTCCTGCAGCACGCGCAGCAGCTTGCCCTGCAACGGCAGCGGCATGTCGCCGATCTCGTCGAGAAACAGCGTGCCGCGATCGGCCAGCTCGAACTTGCCGATGCGCCCCTTGCGGTCGGCGCCCGTATACGCGCCGGGCGCCGCGCCGAAGAATTCGGTTTCGAGCAGCGTATCGGGAATCGCAGCGACGTTGACCGTCACGAGCGGCTGGAGCGCACGCGCCGACGCCGCGTGGATCGCGTGCGCGAGCAGTTCCTTGCCGGTGCCCGTCTCGCCGAGCAGCAGCACCGGCGAATCGACCTGCGCGGCCCGCCGCGCCTGACGCTTGGTTTCGAGGCTCGCGGCGCTCGTGCCGACGAAACTCGCGAACGTGTATTTCGCGCGGCGCGCCTGCGCGAGCGAACGCTGCGTCGCGATCAACTGCTGCTGAAGCTGCGCATAGCGGGAAATGATCGGCGTGAGCGTCTTCAACTGGTCGAACAGCGCAAAACCGATCGCGCCGACCGTCTCGCCCGCCTCGTTCTTCAGCGGCAGGCGCGTGACGACGAGCGGCTCGCGGCCCGTCTCCATGATGTCGAGCAGGATCGGCTGCCCGGTCGACACGACCTCGCGCATCAGGCTGTTCGGAATCACGGCTTCGCAGTCGAGGCCAACGGCCTGCTGCGGATCGGCGAAGCCGAAGCGTGCCGCGTAACGATCGTTCATCCACACGACGCGCGCATCGCGATCGACGACCACCGTGCCCGCGCTCGAATCCTCGAAGGTCCGGAACAGCGACTCGGCGGCGCGCCGCAGCACGTCGCCGTAGTTGACGGGCAGGCGGGCCCAGTCGTTCATCATCGTGTCTTCGTCTCCGTGTATTTTCGACCGGATGTCTCCGGAACGAGACGGATTATCTCACTCTGGAGACACGCCGCAAGGCGTTGTCCGGGAAAGACCTGCCCGATTTCACGGGCCGGCCGGACGGCCATTTCGTCTCCCGATGGAGACGTTTTATATAGAATCGTCAGACATAGGCCGGCGCGGGCCCGCCAGCCTCCGGCGGACCCATGTCCGGCGGCGCAATCCGGCCGATGGCACGAAACCTGCACGAACCTGAGCCGGTCCGCGGCGCATCGCGCGATCGAACAACAACCAAAGCCATTAGGAGACTCCCTTGTCTTTCGTGATCGTCCTCGCCGCGCTGGCGTTCCTGATGTTCGCCGCGTATCGCGGCTACAGCGTGATCCTGTTCGCGCCCATCGCCGCGCTCGGCGCGGTGCTCCTGACCGAACCCGCCGCCGTCGCACCGGTCTTCTCCGGCATCTTCATGGAGAAGATGGTCGGCTTCGTCAAACTGTATTTCCCGGTCTTCATGCTCGGCGCCGTGTTCGGCAAGGTGATCGAACTGTCCGGGTTCTCCGAGTCGATCGTCCATGCGGCGATCCGCTACATCGGCCGCTCGCGCGCGAATGCGGTGATCGTCGCGGTGTGCGCGCTGCTCACCTATGGCGGCGTCTCGCTGTTCGTCGTGGTGTTCGCGGTCTATCCGTTCGCCGCCGAACTCTACCGCCAGAGCAACATCCCGAAGCGGCTGATGCCCGGCGCAATCGCGCTCGGCGCGTTCTCGTTCACGATGGATTCGCTGCCCGGTACGCCGCAGATCCAGAACATCATCCCGACCACGTTCTTCAAGACGACTGCCTGGGCCGCGCCCGCGCTCGGCACGATCGGCTCGCTGTTCATCATCGTCGTCGGCCTCACGTATCTCGAATGGCGCCGCCGTTCGGCCATGGCGAAGGGCGAAGGCTACGGCACGTCGCTCGTCAACGAGCCGGAGCGCGTCGAGGCGACGTCGCTGCCGAATCCCGCACTGGCGATCCTGCCGCTGATCCTCGTCGGCGTGTCGAACTTCGCGTTCACGAAGCTGATCCCGCAGTGGTACGGCGCCGCGTCGTACACGGTCGCGCCGGACGTGCTGCCGGGCGTGCATGCGCCGGTCACGGCGTCGATCAAGACCGTCGTCGCGATCTGGTCGGTCGAGGCCGCACTGCTGCTCGGCATCGTGCTGGTCGTGCTGACCGCGTTCAAGCGCGTCAGCGACCGCTTCGCCGCCGGTTCGAAGGCCGCCGTCGGCGGCGCGCTGCTTGCCGCGATGAACACCGCGTCGGAATACGGCTTCGGCGGCGTGATCGCCGCGCTGCCGGGCTTCCTCGTCGTCAGCGATGCGCTGAAGAGCATCCCGAACCCGCTCGTCAACGCAGCCGTGTCGGTCAGCTCGCTCGCCGGCATCACGGGTTCCGCGTCGGGCGGCATGAGCATCGCGCTCGCCGCGATGTCGGACCTGTTCATCAAGGGCGCACAGGCCGCCAACATTCCGATGGACGTACTGCACCGGGTCGTCGCGATGGCCAGCGGCGGCATGGACACGCTGCCGCACAACGGTGCGGTCATCACGCTGCTCGCGGTCACCGGCCTCACGCACCGCGAGTCGTATCGCGACATCTTCGCGGTCACCGTCATCAAGACGCTCGCCGTGTTCTTCGTGATCGCCGTGTACTACACGACGGGGCTCGTGTAAGTACCTGCCCGGGGCGGCGTTTCGTACGCCGCCTCCCGCCGCACCTGCGCTTCAGGATCGGACCGCATGCGAACCGGAACGGATTCCGGAATTCGCACCCGGTCCGATTTCATTGCCCCGCTCGCGAACCCGGTCGAATCCGTACCCGCCGGGCGCTTGCGTAGCGGCCGCGCCGCGATTCGGCGTCCGCCCAGGCACACCCATTGTTACCCGCAACAAAACACTGCGTTGGGCGCGATCGCATTTTTCGCACGCGTGCTCCGGCCTACACTGGGTTCAACGTCGCACGGCGCTTCGACGAACGAAGTGCAGCGATTCACCGGAATCCTGGAGGTCCCGATCATGAAGCGCCTGATCCAAGCCGTTGCCATTACTCTCGCCATCTCGGCCCCGCTCGCCGCGCAAGCCCAGTCGAACCAGCCGCTGACGCGCGCGCAGGTGCGCGCCGAAGTCAAGGCGCTCAAACAGGCCGGCTTCCAGTCGAGCGACTGGTTCTACCCGGCCAGCATCGTGTCCGCCGAAGCGAAGATAGCCCGCCAGCACGACGCCGGATACGGCAGTGACCGCGGCGCGTCGTCGGAGTCGGGCCAGTAATCCAGCGTCCGGCCCGCTCGACGATGCACCCCTGCGTCGTTACGCCTTCACGGGCTGGATCAGCTTCGCGCATGCCGCTGCCTGCGGATCGCCCGCGGGCAGTTTGCCGCATACGCCGTCGAACTGCTTCACGACCGACCTGACCGACGCATCGTGCGCGCCGCTGCCGCGCCAGCGGTTCAGTTGCGTGACGACCTTGGTCAACGCGCGCAGGTTCGCGCCGTAGAACGCGTCGCGGGTCTTGTCGGCCTGCGCGAGCACACTCGCGGCAATCCCCTCGATACGTGCCGAATCGTCCGGCGCCAGTTGGACCGCATTCGCAAAGTAGGTGGCGCCCCAGCGCAGCTTCGTCGCCGGCCCGCTCGCCGCGTCGTATGCCTTGCGATACCAGTCGAGCGCGGCGGCCTTGTCGCCGCGCGCCTTCGCATTCGCGGCCAGCCCGGACATGAAGTAGTACGGCGTGGACGAACGCGGCAGCTCGGCCTTCAACAATGCATCCGACTCGTCGTACAGCCCCGCGTCGGTCAGCGTGTCCGCGCCTTCGCTGACGAGCGCCTGCCGCTCGTACGCGTTCGCGGCGCCCTGCACCGACGCGGCGATCTGCTTGCGTGCGGTATCGGCCAGCGCCGGTGCGGCGAGCGGCGCGCCCTTGCGCGCGTCGTCGCGCGCGAGCAGCACGCGGCCGTGCAATGCCATCAGCCGGTCGATCGGCGACAGTGTCGTGTCGGTCGACAGGCGCGCGAGCGCCGTGTCGTACGCGCCGCGCAGCTTCGCGCGCTGCGCGTCGTCGCTGCCGAGATACGCGACCACGCGCGCGGGCGCCGCGACCAGCACGTCCGAATCGGCCCGCGACAGCACCGGATCGTGCAGCACGGTGCGCAGCGAATCGGCAAGCGCCGCCTTGTCGAGCGCACCGGCCTGCGCCGGATCGTCCGATGCGGCGACTACCGCCGACTTCAACGCGAAGCGTGCCGCTTCGGCCTTCGCACCGGCCGCCCGCGCGCGTTGCGCGAGCGACTGCAGCGTCTCGGCGACGCGATCGGCCGGCACCGGCAGTGCGCCGTCGGTGTCCCACGAATAGTCGGCCAGCAGGCGCCATTCGTCCGGCGTCAGCGACGCGCCGTTCTTCAGCGCCGTCGCCAGCGTCTGCCGCACCGGGTGGGCCGCCGTCATCCCGAGCGACAGCGCTTGCATGTAGCGGTCGAGATCGGCTTCGCCCGGCAGCCGCGTCACTTCGGTACCGTCCGGGCGGAACAGGATCATCGTCGGATAACCGTGCACCTTGAAACGCTCGCCGAGCTTCTGCGCGCTTTCGGTATCGCCGTCGAGATACACGGGCACGAAGAACGACGAGCGCGTCTTGAAGGCCTGCTGGCTGAAGATCGTCGACTTCACCTGGTTGCACGACGGGCACCACACCGCGCCCCAGTACAGCAGCAGCGGCTTGCCGGTGCGTTTCGCGAGCGCGAACGCGGCATCGACGTCGCCGTGCTGCCACGCGATACCGGGCGGCAAATGTGCGCCATCTGGCGATGCGCTCGCCACCGGAGCGCCGGCGGGCGTGGCAGCGGAAAACGCCGCACCCGCGGCGGTGGCGAACAGGCAGGCGGCGGTCAGATTCCGGAGGGCGGTTTTCATCGAAGCGGGTTCCGTTGAAAGAGACGGCGCGAAACGATGGCCGTGAAGCGACGACGATGAAGCCGGCGCGGTGTGCAACGCCACGCCAAGCCGGCGTCGAATCGGAAAAAGCGAACGCCGGCCGAAACGGCCGGCAAATCGTTCAACGATACGACGCGTGAAGCCAGTGGAAAACGAACGAATTCTCGAATGAATATGACGCGCGGCATGCGCCGGCGCATGTGCTCACATGCGCGTCCGCACGCGCATCACTCGCGGCCCTTGATCCGCGCCATGTGATACACGGATGCATGCACGCCGTCACGCAACGCGTAGCCCGGCGATTCGCCTTCGATCCGGAAACCGTGCTTCTCGTAGAGCGCGATCGCCGCGCGGTTGTCGGTGAATACGGTCAGCTCGAGACGCGTGAGGTTCAGCCAGCCTTCCGCGAGATCGATCGCGGCCGCGAGCAGCCGTGTGCCGATGCCGTGCCCATGCCGGGCCGCGTCGACCATCATGCCAAGCCCCGCGGCATGGCGCCGGCGCGGATTCGGTTCGAACTCGAGGCCGAGATGGCCGACCACCGTGCCGTCGATTTCGGCGACGAGGCTCACGCCGCGCTCGTGCGCGTTTGCGAGCCGCTTCTGCCATTTCTCGAGCGATGGAAACGGATACTGCAGCGTATTCCTGTACACCGCGGGATGCGCGGCGATTTGCCGGATCGCGTCGACGTCGTGCGTCTCGCTGTGCCGGATCGTGATGTCGGTCATGGGTGGGCCGGTTCCGAAAAATCGCGCTGAAGGCGCGGACTGCGCGTGTGCGCGGCAATGTGTCGAGCTTATCCGATTTCACGCATTTGAAACATGGGTGTCACGTCGCCTCGCGTCAAGTTGCACCCGCAACGAACGTGGCCCATGGATTCGAGCGGAATCCGGAAAATTCTGACCGGTCGCGCATGTTCCGCCCGGTAATTTCTTACCTTTTTCGATCACGCATCGCGCCTTGGCAAATCGTTGCGCACGCAACGTCATAAACGCGACATGCGATGTCACGCCTTCATCACGTCGACGTCATGTCGTCTCCCTAGACTAGGCGCCGCCCAGCCCGGCATGCGCCGGGCCGGTGTGTGCCGACACCGACACCCTGCCCCGCGCATCACGAGCGCGCGGCGCACGGGATCACGACGACGGCCGCTGCCTTCGCTCGACACCGCGTGCCGAACGCGATGCGCGCACCTCCGCCACATGCAGCCGACGCACCCGAACGCACACGCAGCGCGGATCGTCCCAGGGGGGACGACGCACGGGCGCCCCAGACGAAGTCACGAACGCTCCCACCATCACAGGATCCGAACGCCATGACGTCACGCCGTAAATTCCTTCAGCAGACCGCCACTTCCGGCCTCGCTGCCGCCGCGCTGTCCGCGTTTCCGCCGAGCATCCGCCGCGCGCTCGCGATCCCCGCGTTTCATGAAACGGGGACCATCAAGGACGTCAAGCACGTCGTGCTGCTGATGATGGAGAACCGCGCGTTCGATAGCTACTTCGGCACGTTCAAGGGCGTGCGAGGCTACGGCGACCGCTTCGCGGTGCCGTCGCCGAACGGCCGCGACGTGTTCTACCAGTCGTACACGAAGGCGACGCCCGCCACGACCGTGACGCCGTATCACCTCGACGCGAGCCAGGGCAACGCGCAGCGCGCGGGCGGCACGCCGCACACGTGGGCCGATGCGCAGGCTGCGTGGGATCACGGCCGGATGAACCGCTGGCCCGACGCGAAGACGCCGCTGTCGATGGGCTATTACGACGCGGCGGAAGTGCCGTTCCAGCGCGCGCTCGCCGATGCGTTCACGCTGTGCGACCACTACCACTGCGGGATGCACACGGGCACGATCGCGAACCGCCTGTTCTACTGGAGCGGCACCAACGGCCCGAACGGCGTCAGCCCGGCCGACGGCAGCCGTGTGAAGATCGCCGCGCTGAACAACCAGTTCAACGGCGGCAACGACATCGGCCCGTCGAGCCAGGGCTGGACCTGGACGACCTATGCCGACCGGCTGCAGCAGGCCGGCGTGAACTGGAAGGTCTACCAGAGCCTGATCGACAACTTCGGCTGCAACGAGATGATGAGCTTCCGCCACTGGCGCGCGGCGATCGAGCAGATGCCGGCCGCGCGCCGGCCCGCCTACGTCGCGTCGACGGACATCACGCAGCCGGTGACGGCAGCCGGCGCGTTCTACGACCCGGCGATCGATGATCCGCTGAGCCCGCTCGCGAAGGGTTTCGGCAACACGATGCCGTACGGCTTTCTCGAAACGTTGCGCGACGACATCCGCAACGGCACGCTGCCGGAAGTGTCGTGGATCATCCCGCCGTCCGCGTACAGCGAACACCCGGGGCCGTCGAGCCCCGCGCAGGGCGGCTGGTACGTGCAGGCCGTGCTCGATGCGCTGACGGCGAACCCGGAGGTGTGGAGCAAGACCGTACTGCTGGTGAACTACGACGAGAACGACGGCTTCTTCGACCACATGCCGTCGCCGGCCGTGCCGTCGCGCAACGCCGACGGCACGCTCGCGGGCGGCCATACGCTGCGCGATACCGATGTCGCCGCCGAATACCACGACTTCACGCCGGCCACGTCGAGCCAGCCGGCCAGCGACGGCCGTCCGTACGGCCCGGGCCCGCGCGTGCCGATGTGGATCGTGTCGCCGTGGAGCCGCGGCGGCTGGGTCAACTCGCAGGTGTTCGACCACACGTCGACGCTGCTCTTCCTCGAGAAGCGCTTCGGCGTCGCGGAGCCGCAGATCAGCGCGTACCGCCGCGCGGTGTGCGGCGACCTGACGAGCGCATTCAACTTCCACTCGCCGAACAACGAACCGCTGCCGACGCTCGCGGGCCATACGACGAAAAGCCAGGTCGACGCGCTGAGCGCCGCGCAGCAGGCCGCGCCGAAGATCGTGCCGCCGACCTCCCCGGCCCTGCCCACCCAAACCACCGGCGTGCGCCCGTCGCGTGCGCTGCCCTACGAGCTGCATGCGAGCGCGCGCACCGATGCCGGCGCCGGGACGGTCACGCTGAAATTCGCGAACACGGGCCGCGCCGCCGCCGTGTTTCACGTCTATGACAAGTTGCACCTCGACCGGCTGCCGCAGCGCTACGTCGTCGAGCCGGGCAAGACGCTGCACGGCGACTGGGCCGCGCGCGCCGACAACGGCGGTAAATATGACCTGTGGGTGCTCGGCCCGAACGGCTATCACCGCCGCTTCACCGGCGACCTGAGCCGCCTCGCCGGCGCCCGCGCGCCGCAGCCGGAAGTGCGCGTCGGCTACGCGGGCGCGAGCGGTAACCTCCACCTGCGGCTGCGCAACGACGGCGGCGGCACGGTGCGCTTCACGGTGAAGTCGAACCAGGTCTACGGCCCGCTGTCCGGCCGCGGCGGCAGCGACGGCCACGGTCATGGCCATGGCGACGAGGACGGCAACAGCCAGGGCCGCGGTAACGGCCACGGTACCGGTACCGGTACCACGTGGACCGTCACGGTACGGGCCGGCGACCAGGCCGAGCTGCACTGGAAACTCGACTCGACCGGCCACTGGTACGACTTCATCGTCACCGCCGACAGCGACGCGAGCTTCTCGCGCCGCGTGGCCGGCCGCGTCGAGACCGGCCGCCACTCGGTCAGCGACCCGGCGATGGGGCTCGCCGACCGCTTCTGACGCCGCCGCGGCGACACGCATCGCACCGCGTGTCGCCGCGCGCGCCGTCACGGCCGCGAACGCCGGTCACGCGCCGGCCGCGGCGGCGGCCGATCCGGCTGAAACGCCCGCCCGGCTTGGCTCAAACATCAGAAGGATCGGTGGTGTAGCCCTCATTTCACCGCACGAAAATGCTCCGTCTTGCGGCCCGTTCGCGTTAAACTGCGTGAAGCTGTATTCAACAAAGTCATCTTTGCCGTTACGGCATCCACGACACGATACGAGGATAGGTTCGATGCGCACTACCGGCTCATCCGGGGCAATGACCCTGCTCACCGAACACGACCCGGCCGACGGCCGCGAACTGCGCTCGCTGCGGCTGGAAGCAACGAGCGACGGTAAAAGCGTGCTGCTGATCGAGATCGACGAACGCAAGCCCGGCATCCACCGCGAGGTCCGCTACGAGATCACGCCGGCCGAACTGATCGCGGCGATCCGCTCGCACGGCGCCGAGCTGCCCGGCGAAAACCACGGCGCCGCCTCGCTCGCCCGCACCCTCTCCTGATTCCGATCGGTGAGCCGCGCGCAGCGCGCCGGCTCACCGGCATCCCCCTGCCGCCGTCAGGCGCTTTCCGTCATTCCCGCGGTTGTCTTGAAAAAGGCCGATAATCGGCCCATCTGTGTTTCCTGCCCACGCGTTTCCTTTTCGGCCAGCCGTCATGCTCCTACGTGACCTCGTCGCCCAGTACGGGCCGCTTCTCGTGTTCGCCAACGTGCTCGCGGCGGCCATCGGCCTGCCGGTGCCCGCGATGCCGACGCTCGTGCTGTTCGGCGCGATGGCCGGGATGCACCCGGAAATGATCGGCTCGCAACTGGTGACGGTGGTGGCGCTGTCGGTGTTCGGCGCGCTGATCGGCGACACCGTCTGGTACATCGCGGGGCGGCGCTACGGCGGCACGACGCTGAAGACGATCTGCCGGCTGTCGCTGTCGCGCGATACGTGCGTGAGAAAGACCGAACGCTTCTTCGGCCGCTACGGCGTGCGCGTGCTCGCGGTCGCGCGCTTCATTCCCGGCCTGTCGCTGGTGTCGGTGCCGATGGCCGGCGCGCTCGGCACGCGCTATCGCACGTTCGCCGGCTACGACGCGCTCGGCGCCGCACTGTGGACGATCGTCGGGCTGGTCGCCGGCATCGTGTTCTGCCAGCAGATCGACTGGCTGTTCGCCGGCGCGAGCCATCTCGGCCGCGCGGTGCTGCTGGTCATCGTCGCGCTGCTGGCGATCTATGCGGCCGTGCGCTGGATGCGCCGCCGTGCACTGATCCGCCAGCTCGCCCATGCGCGAATCGGCGTCGACGAACTCGAAAACCTGCTGCGCGACGACGCCGCGCCGGTGGTGCTCGACGTGCGCTCGCCCGAACACCGCAAGCTCGACCCGTTCTCGATTCCCGGTGCGCAGTTCGCCGACGAGCGGCAGATCGCCGACATCGTCGCGCGCTATCCGTTCTCGCAGAAGTTCGTCGTGTATTGCTCGTGCCCGAACGAAGTGACGGCCGCACTGATGGCGAAGCGACTGCTCGACGCAGGCTTCACCGATGCGCTTGCGCTGCGCGGCGGCCTCGACGCATGGCGCGACACGGGCCGCCAGCTCACGTCGCTCGCGGAAGAAATGCCCGCAGCGAACGATCCCGTCGCGGGGTTGCACAAGCCGGCCTGAGCGCACTGCTGTCAGGCCGGCTGCGCGATGCGGGGGAACCGGTGTCCCCCTTCTTCGATCAGAACGCGTGCAGCGGCAGGTTCACGACCAGACGGTACTCGCGGTTCGTTGCGTCCGAGTAGTGCGCCGAACCGTTGTGCCACATCGCGATGAACGTGACCTTCGTGTCCTTCAGCTTGCCGCTCTGGAACGTGTATGACGGGATGAAGCCAAACTCGTGGTGACGGCCCTGCACCGGCGCGCCGTTGCTCCAGTAGATGCTCGACTTGCTCGGGTCGTTGGCCGCACCCGCGCTGCCGTCCGCACCCCAGCCCGTCACGCCCCAGACCATCGCCTTGAAGCCCGGCAGGCCCGCTTCCTTGCCGTAGAACGTGTAACGCAGCTGCAGCGACTTTTCGTGCGGCGCGTTGTAGTCGACGTCCATCGAGTTGGTCAGGAAGATGCCGTTCGTTTCGTTCAGGTAGTCGAAGAACTGGTCGCCGAGCACCTGCTGGAAGCCGAGCAGCAGCTCGTGCGGGCCGTGCTGCGCGGCCACCGACAGGCTGTATGCGTTGTTGTCGATCTTGCCCTGCAGCGCATCGCCCGTGTCATGCGTCGAGTAGACGTTGCCGAAGCCGGTCCACTTGATCGTCTGCGGGCTGCCGATGCTGTGCTTCACCGACGCGTAGTACTGGTGCCACACGTCGTCGGCCTGGTTCGCGTACAGCGCGACTTCGCCGTTCGGCGAGTAGTCCCACGTGCCGCCGACATACGACAGGCGGTTGATGCGCGTGCCGCCGTACTGCGTCGTCAGGTTGGTGAGCGTCGTGTGACCGCGCGCGTCGGTCTTCGTGAAGCTGCCGGCCTCGAGCATCACGTTCTTGAATTCATTGCTGACGATCGTCGCACCGAGGAACGTCGGCGGCAGCGCACGATTGTCGTGCTGCTCCATGAACGGGTTGTCGACGGCCTGCAGACCGTACTTGACCACCGTGTTCGAGATACGCGCCTTGATGTCGTAGATGCCCGGGTACGCCCACGCGAGCTGGTTGCCGCCGCCGCCGCCCTTCGCGATGTGCACCATGCTGCCGGCGCCCTGGCCGCCGTCGAGCTTCAGCGCCGCATACAGCGATGCGTCGAAGCCGATGCCGATCAGGCCCGTCGTATAGCCCGACTCGAAGTTCGCCATCGCGCCCTGGACCCACGCGTGGCGATGCGGCCCGCCCTTGCTGTCGAGCACGTCCGAGTAGTTGCGGAACAGGAAGTCGAGATGGCTGTCGGCAATGAAGCCCTTCGACTTCGACTGCGCCGACGGCTCGTCGGGCGGCGTGACGGCCTGGGTCGCTTCGGCGTTGATGATGGCGTTCGGGGTCGATGCCTGCGCAACGGTCGTGGCCGTACCGGCGGCCGGTGCGGCCTGCGCCATCGTCAGCGGCGCGGGCGCCGCGTCGTCGGCGTGCGCCACGCCCGTCAGCGAGACGCCTGCGAGTGCCGGCAGTCCCCATGCAAGCAGCATCTTCGATGCCGTCCCGATCGTCTTCTGTTTTTTCATCGTCATTCTCGTCTTGTTTGATATCCGTCCACGCCAGTCGCGATCCGCTCCCGGCCCCCCGGCGCGCCCGGTTAAGGACGCGCCTTTACCCGCGACGCGAAGATCATTCGCGCCGCCACTGCCCCTGTTGACCTGCCTGGTTTTATTTGCCCAGCTACTTCACTTCACGCCACACCCGCACGGATGCACGCGACACGCGCCGCCGACCCCTGCCGAACTTCCGGCAGCGGCACGTCCTGCGCGCATGCGTCGATCGCGACCGGGCAACGCGTGCGGAACGCGCAGCCGGACGGCGGGTTGAGCGGCGAGGGCATCTCGCCCGCCAGCAGCATCGGACGGCGAGCACGCTCGCGCGCCGGCTCCGGCGTCGGCGCCGCATCGAGCAGCGCCTTCGTGTACGGGTGCTGCGGCACGCCGTACACGTCATGCCGCGTGCCGAACTCCATCACGCGGCCGAGATACATCACGAGCACACGCTGGCTGATCGCCTTCACCACGGCGAGATCGTGTGCCACGAACAGATAGGACAACGACAGTTCGCGTTGAAGATCGCGCAGCAGGTTCACGATCTGCGCCTGGATCGACACGTCGAGTGCCGACACCGGTTCGTCGCAGATCACGAGCTTCGGCTCGCCGATCAGCGCGCGTGCGATGCCGACGCGCTGGCACTGCCCGCCCGAAAATTCATGGGGATAACGTAGCAGGTGATGCGCGTTCAGGCCGACGCGTTCGAGCATCGTGACCACGCGGCGGCGCACTTCGGCGCGGCCGAGGCCAGCCTGGTGCGTGACGAGCGGCTCGGCCACGACCTGTTCGATCGTCATGCGCGGATCGAGCGACGCGAGCGGATCCTGGAAGATCATCTGCACTTCGCGCCGCATCGCTGTGCCGCGCAGGTGATCAGGCGTGACGGCGTCGCCGCGCCACTTCACCGTGCCGGCCGTCATCGGCACGAGGCCGATCAGCGCGCGCGCAAGCGTCGACTTCCCGCAGCCCGATTCGCCGACGAGACCGACCGTCTCGCCGCGTTTCACGTCGAACGACACGCCGTCGACCGCGCGCAGCGTGCCCTTCGGCGACCACGGATAGCCGCCGAGCGGCACGCGGAAATGCACCTTCAGATTGTCGACGGACAGCAGCGTGTCGCCCGTCGCGCCGGCATCGCGGCGTTCATTGACGCTCATCGCAGACCTCCCGTCAGATCGGCCACCGGGCGGTGGCAGGCGCGCACCGCGCCCACGGCGCCATAGGTTTCGAGCGCGGGGCGCGTCGCGCCGCAGCGTTCTTCCGCATACGTGCAGCGCTTCGCGAACGCGCAGCCGGCCGGCGCGGTGCCGGGCATCGGCGGGTTGCCGGGAATCGCGACGAGCGGCGCATCGTCCGCGTCGGTCAGGCGCGGCAGCGCATTGAGCAGGCCGATCGTGTACGGATGCGACGGCGCCGCGAAGATCGATTCGGCCGGTGCGTATTCGACGGTGCGGCCCGAGTACATGACCATCACGTCGTCCGCGAGGCCGGCGACCACGCCCATGTCGTGCGTGATCAACACGATCGCGGTGCCGCGCTCGCGGTTCAGTTCGCGCAGCAGGTCGATGATCTGTGCCTGCACGGTCACGTCGAGCGCGGTGGTCGGCTCGTCAGCGATCAGGATTTCCGGCTCGGACAGCAGCGCCATCGCGATCATCACGCGCTGCCGCATGCCGCCCGAGAACTCGTGCGGATACATGCGGATGCGGCGCGCCGCGTCGGGAATGCGCACCGATTCGAGCGCCTCGATCGCGCGCTTCGTGGCTTCCTTGCGCGACAGCTTGCGATGCAGCTGCAGCGTCTCGGTCATCTGCCGCTCGATCGTCAGGAACGGATTGAGCGACGTCATCGGATCCTGGAAGATCATCGCGATCCGGTCGCCGCGCACCGCGTTCAGCGCGCGCGTGTCCATGTCGAGCAGGTTGTCGCCGCGGTAGCGCGCGGCGCCGGTCGTCGTGCCGTTGCCGGCCAGCAGGCCGAGCAGCGCCATCACGGTCTGGCTCTTGCCCGAGCCCGATTCGCCGACGATGCCGAGCGTCTTGCCGGCCTCGAGCGAGAACGACACGCCGCTCACGGCGTCGATCGGCGGTGCGTCCTTGCGCGTGAAGCGCACGCCGAGGTTGTCTACTTCAAGCAGTGCAGCCATTTCAGCGATCCTTCGGGTCGAGCGCGTCACGCAGGCCGTCGCCGACGAAGTTCACGCAATAGAGCGTCACGCACAGCATGACGGCCGGGGCCAGCAGCAGCCACGGCATGGATTCGAGTTTCTGCGCGCCGTCCTGGATCAGCACGCCCCAACTCGTCATCGGCTCCTGCACGCCGAGGCCGAGGAACGACAGCACCGATTCGGTCAGCACGATGCCCGGCACCGAGACCGTCGCGTACACGACGACCACGCCGAGCAGGTTCGGCACGACGTGGCGCAGCACGATCGAGGCCGGCGTCACGCCGATCGCGCGCGCCGCATCGACGAACTCGCGGTTGCGCAGCGACAGCGTCTGGCCGCGCACCACACGCGCCATGTCGATCCACGAAAACGCGCTGATGGTCAGCACGACCAGCATGAACGAGCGGCCGAACAGGGTCATCATCAGGATCGCGATCAGCAGGTACGGGATCGCGTACATCATGTCGACGATGCGCATCATCACGGAGTCGACGCGGCCGCCCGCGAAGCCCGCGGTCGCGCCCCATGCGACGCCGAACAGGCCGGACACGAGCGTGCCGAGCACGCCGACCTCGATCGACACGCGGCCGCCGATCAGCGTGCGCACGAGCAGGTCGCGGCCGAGCTCGTCGGTGCCGAACCAGTGCTGGTTCGCCCAGGTCGGCGGCAGGCTGATCGCGCCCCAGTCGCTCGCGGCGGGATCGGCCGCGAGCAGCCACGGGCCGACGAAGCAGGCGAGCGTGACCAGCGCCAGCAGCACGAGGCTGAACACGGCTGCGCGGTTGTGAAGGAAACGCGCCATCGCGAGCGCGAGCGGCGAGCGCGAACGCGGCGGCGAATCGGTCTGCACGGGCAGACCGACGACGGGGGTAGTCGGAGTCATCGCGGTGCCTCGCTCAATAACGGATGCGCGGATCGAGCCACGCATATGCGAGGTCGACCAGCAGGTTGAACAGCACTGCGCAGACGGTGGTCAGGACGACGAGGCCGAGCACCAGCGTGTAGTCGCGGTTGATGGCGCCGTTCACGACGAGCTGCCCGAGGCCCGGCAGCGCGAACACCGATTCGGTGACGACGGCCGCCGTGATCGACGAGATGCAGACCGTGCCGAACAGCGACACGACCGGCATCAGCGCGGGCTTCAGCGCATGGCGCAGCACGATCGTCGAGCCCGGCAGGCCCTTTGCGCGCGCGGTGCGGATGTAGTTGCTCGACAACGTCTCGATCATCGAGCCGCGCATCACCCGCGCGAGCAGCGACATGTTGATGAAGGTCAGCAGCACGATCGGCAGCAGCCGGTATTGCCAGCCGCCGTCGCCCCAGCCGCCCGCCGGCAGCCAGCCGTTGCCGGCCGACGTCTTCAGCAGGATCGCGAAGATCCACACGAGCACCGGGCCGAGCACGAACGGCGGCACGACGTTGCCGACGTTGCCGATCAGCATCACGACGCGGTCGACGAAGCTGTCGCGGCGTACCGCCGCGACGGTGCCGAGCAGCACGCCCAGCCCGATCGAGATCGGGATCGACACGCCGCCCACGCCGAGGCTCACGGGCAGCGCCTTCATCACGAGGTCGTTCACCGACCAGTCGACGTAGCGGAACGACGGACCGAGATCGCCATGCAGCAGCGAATCGAGGTACATCAGGTACTGCTTCCACAACGGTTGATCGAGGTGGTACTTCGCGTTCAGGTTCGCGAGCGTCGCGGCGGACAACTGCTTTTCCGTATCGAACGGACCGCCGGGCGTGAAATGCAGCAGCAGGTAGCAGACGGTGACGACCGCGAGGATCGTCGGCACCGCCCACAACGTGCGCCTCAATGCGTAGGCCAGCATGATCGCTCCGCTCAGTGCTTGATCAGGTACATGTCCTGCGAAGCACGCATGTCGATCACGTTCTTCAGCGAGTAGCCGCCCACGTAGGGCTTCACGAGACGATCGGCCGAGTACTGGAACAGCGGCACCATCGGCGTGTCGTTCAGCGCCATGTCATGCGCCTGCGTGAGCAGCGCGGCGCGCGCCTTGTCGTCGAGCTTCTGGTTGCCTTCGTCGACGAGCGCGTCGGCCTGCTTGTTGCAGTAGCCGACGGTGTTCTGCGCGCTGCCGCAGCGCAGCAGGTCGAAGAACGTCATCGCGTCGTTGTAGTCGGCGAACCAGCCGTCGCGCGCGATCTGCACCTTGCCGTCATGACGCTCCTTCATCAGCACCTTGAACTCGACGTTCTCGAGCTTCGTGTTGACGCCGAGCTTGGTGCGCCATTCCGACGCCGCGAACAGCGCGACCTTCTTGTGCAGGTCGTTGGTGTTGTAGGTCAGCGTGAACGCCAGCGGCTTCGCATCCGAGTAGCCGGCCTGCTTCAGCAGGTCCTTCGCGGCCGAGACACGCTTGGCCATCGGCCACGACGCCCAGTCCGGCGTGAACGGCTGCACGCCCTTCGTGCCGTTCGGCATCAGGCCGTACATCGGCTTCTCGCCGGCTTGCGTGAGCTTTTGCGTCAGCACGTCGCGATCGAGCACCATCGACAGCGCCTGGCGCACGCGCTTGTCCTTCAGCGCCGGATCGTTGTTGTTCAGGTAGTAGTAGTAAGTCGCAAGCTGCAGGCCCTGGCGCAGTTCGCCGCCGAACTGCTTGCTGACCTGCTGGAAGATCCCCGACGGGATCGAGTAGCTGTAGTCGATCTGGCCGGCCTGGTACATGCGCATCGCCGTCTCGTCGCTCTCGATCGGCAGGTACGTGACCTTGTTGACCACGACCTTCGGCGCATTCCAGTACTTCGCATCCTTCGAGATCACGATGCGGTTGTTCGGCTGCCAGTCGACGAGCTGGTACGCGCCGTTGCTGACGATGTTGCCCGGGCGCGTCCACGCGTCGCCAAGCTTCGTCACCGTGTCCTTGTTCACCGGCGCGAGCGGCACCATCGCCGTCAGCTCGGGGAAGAACGCGACGGGCACGTCGGTCGTCACTTCCAGCGTGTACGGATCGACGGCACGCACGCCGAGCGTCGACGGCGCGGCCTTGCCCGCGATGATGTCCTTCGAGTTCTTCACGAATTCGACAAGGATCGTGTACTTCGAGCCCGTCTTCGGATCGACGAGGCGCTGCCACGAATAGACGAAATCGGCGGCCGTCACCGGCTGGCCGTTGCTCCACTTCGCGTCATGGCGAAGCTTGAAGATCCACGTCGTCGGCGTCTTGCGTTCCCACGACAGCGCGACACCCGGCACGACCTGGCCGGCCGCATCGATGCGGGCCAGCCCTTCGAACAGGTCGAGGCCGATCGTGTTGCCGGTCCACGATTCGATGTGCGCGGGGTCGAGCGACTCGACTTCGGCGGGCACCTGTCGCGTCAGGTCCTGTTGAGGAGCGAGCGCGACGTTCGACGGAACGGAAACGGCGTGGGCGACAGGCGTCAGGGCGAGCGCGGCCAGCACGGCCGACATGGCATGCAAGGATTTCATCGTGGCAGTCTTGAGAAGGGTTGTTCGGTGAGCGTCGCGCGGCGGATGCCGCGGATTACGCGTGAGACGCTGACGGGTGCAGCGATTGAGGAGGCCCGTGATTCTCGTGTAGCATTTTAGTATTCCTTACGTTTCTTTCGACAGGCATCCCGTCTTCGAAACGAAGGAATACCTGTGCGTTAGAACAGCCTCGGTGTACCCACCCAGACCACCACCGACTCGATCTTCGCGGTGTTGACCCAGCTGTGCGGCACCGTCGACTGATAGTGCGAACTGTCGCCGGCCTGCAGGACGAACGTCTTGCCTTCCAGCGTCAGCGACACTTCCCCTTCAATCACATACAGGAACTCCTCTCCTGCATGTGTCGTCACCTCCGACCGCTTCTGCCCCGGCGGCATCCTCACGAGGATCGCCTCCAGCTGGCGCCCTTCGGACACGTTCGTCAGCCTCGCGAACAGGTTCGCCGAATCGGCAAACCCGAAGAAGCGCAGCTGCTCGCCTCGGCAGACCGAGCGTTCTTCACTCGGCGTATCCACGAAGTACTGCACCGTCACACCGAGCGCGTGTGCGATACCGGCCAGCGACGTCAGTGACGGCGACGCGAGCCCGCGCTCGACTTGAGACAGAAACGGCTTCGAAATCCCCGCGGCGGTAGCGGTGTCGTCGAGCGTGCGCTTGAGTCGTTGGCGCAACGCGCGAATCTTGCTGCCCAGTGCGGCGGCAGCGTCTGCGGACCGCGAGTTTTCAGTGGGGGGAACCATAGCAGGCCGAAAAGTGATCGTCAAAAAATGTTTGATGGAAAATAACTAAGTTAGATCGATATAGCTTAGTCTTCGGGTTCGCACACGTCTCCGGTGTTGAGCCCGGTGCACTAAACGGAGCACGAGGCGAGCGAAACGACGCGCTATCTTGCCAGACTCGCCGGCTTCACAGGCAAGCTGCAAGCGGCTCTCCGGGAATCTTCGGAGGACCTGCGCGGATTCTTACAAATAGATGATGAGACGAATGTTCCTGAAAGCTGCTGCCACATCGGGAGTTTCCCTAGGTGGCGCACACCTGTCGCACCGGACCGGCAACCGTTACCATGCGCGCGCCGGTCGGGGACCTTCCCCGCCCCACCAGGCGGTGTCCGACCCCGGCCCGGGCTAATCCGCCCGACTGTTCCATCGCCAGCGCAAAGCTTACCCGGCCCATTGCGCAACGGCGCCAGTTCGACCCCAAGACGACGCGCGATCCGTGCCGTCCGTTTCAACCGAGATTGATGATGCATTCACCTGTTTCACAAACCCGATCGTTCACGACGGTCTTCCTCATCGAAATGTGGGAGCGCTTCGGCTACTACGGTATGGCCGCGCTCCTGGTCCTCTTCATGGTCGACCGGCTCGGTTTCACCGACAGCCATGCGAACCTGACCTGGGGTGCGTTCACCGCACTCGTCTATGCGGCGCCGTCGATCGGCGGCTGGATCGGCGACAAGGTGCTCGGCGCCCGTCGCACGATGATCATCGGCGCGACCGTGCTGTGCGCCGGCTACCTGATGCTCGCGGTACCGAACGACCAACTGACGTACATGTACGCGTCGCTCGGCGTGATCGTCGTCGGCAACGGCCTGTTCAAGGCCAACGCGGCGAACCTCGTGCGCCGCATCTACGAAGGCGACGACGCGCGCATCGACAGCGCGTTCACGATCTACTACATGGCGGTCAACATCGGCTCGACGGTGTCGATGCTCGCGACGCCGTGGATCAAGGATCACTGGGGCTGGCACGCCGCATTCGCGGTCTGCTGCGGCGGCATGCTGCTCGCGATCCTCAACTTCATGCTGATGCATCGCACGCTCGCACACGTCGGCTCGCAGCCGGACGACGAACCGATCCGCTGGAAGCGCCTCGGCGCGGTCGCGCTGGGTGGCGTCGCACTCGCACTGGTCACGCTGTACGTGCTGCAGCACAAGCAGCTCGCCGTGGCCAGCGTGTGGACGGCGGCGTTCGCGATCCTCGCGATCTTCGCCTACATGATCGCGAAGTCCGAACGCTCGGAGCGCGCAGGCCTGATCGCGGCACTCGTGCTGATCGGCCAGGTGATCCTGTTCTTCATCTTCTACGTGCAGATGTCGACGTCGCTGACGCTGTTCGCGCTGCGCAACGTCGATCCGCGCTTCATCCTGTTCGACACGACGCTGTTCACGTGGAGCGCCGCGCAGTTCCAGGCGCTGAACCCGATCTGGATCATGCTGCTGAGCCCGCTGCTCGTGTGGGTCTACAACGCCGTCGCTAAAAGCGGCCGCGACCTGCCGGTCGCCGCGAAGTACGCGCTCGGCTTCGGCGCGGTTGCCGCGGGCTACCTGGTGTTCACGATCAGCGGGCGCTATGCCGTGGACGGCCGCGTGTCGTCGTGGTTCATGGTGTGGGGCTACGGCCTCTACTCGCTCGGCGAACTGCTGGTGAGCGGCCTCGGCCTCGCGATGATCGCCCGCTACGTGCCGGCGCGCATGAGCGGCTTCATGATGGGTGCATATTTCGTCGCGACGGGTGTGTCGCAGTATCTGGGCAGCGTCGTCGCGAACTTCGCGCAGATGCCGTCGCACGAACTGCCGGCCACCGAATCGCTGCCGCTCTACCTGTCGCTGTTCGAGAAGCTCGGCTGGCTCGCCGCGATCGGCATGGTGCTCGCCCTGCTGCTGCTGCCGCTGATGAACCGCCTGTCGCGCCAGCATCAGCGCTGCGCGGAAGAGCGTCGCGAGGAAGCCCTGCAGACGCAGGGCGTCGCAGCGGCCCAGTAAGTACTATCCCTTGGCGTGCGGCCTGCACGCCACATTCTCCCGCCAGGCACGCGAACGCGTCCTACACTGGTTGCAGGACAAGCATCCGCTTCGCGCGATGCGCCTGGCGGGAGAAAACCATGAAAAGCAAGACAACGAGGCTGCTGAGGATACTGTCGGACATCCGGCACGCTCAGCGCTGCACCGCGATGCGCGCCGCCCGGGCCGCAGCCGAAGCCGACGCGGTACTCGCGGAACACGACGATCCCGCGCAGGACGAACGCGACGACGCCGAATCCGACGACGCAACCGCCGTGCCCCGCTCCCGTATCGGCTCACCTCACTGACGCCGCGCGGCACACGCCGTGCCGCTCGCACCGCCTCCCGCGCCGCTTACGCGGCCGCACTGCGCCACCGCGCGATCCACGTTCCCGAACCGGCCACGGCCATCATCAGCCCGAGCGCGCACGCGTCGGCCACGAGGCCCACGCCGACATGCCGCAGATCGGCGCTGCGTACGACCGGATGCAGCAGCGAATCGATGACGAGCGAAATCGCCGCGCCCGCCACGAAGCAGATCAACCCGCGCTGGCCGACCGCCACGACGGGCCGCACCCCCTGCGCAATCCGTGCGATCCAGCCGAAGCGCACGCAATCGGCCATCAGCCACGCGACGGCCGCGAAGCTCACGACGCGCGGCAGCGCGAGGTCGCGCTTGAACACGCCTTCGGGCAGCGGCAATCCCGAGAACAGCTTGTAGCTCGCACAACCGAGCACGATCGCGCACGCGAGCCCGGTCGCCGCCGCGCCCCAGCGCCCGAGCGCGACGTGCCGGTAAAACGGCTGGCAGCGCGCAAGCACGCCGACGACGAACATCAGTTGCCATGCGAACGGGTTGAAGCTCCAGCGGAAGCCGTCGGTATCCAGCAGCTCGGGGCCGAGCCAGCCGGCCGCGACCCACGACGCGACGCTGAGCGCGACGAGCAGCCACGGACGACGGCGCGCGAACGGCACGAGCACCGGCGACGCGAGCGCGAACAGCACGTACATCGGCAGCACCGACGCGAGATACGGCTGGCGCTGGAACGTCAGCAATTCGGCGAGGCCCGTGAGCGGCGACGCGAGCATCACGCTGACGTCGTCGAGCGCGAGGTTCGGCGCATCGATTCCATAGTGGTCGAGCACGGCCGACACGACCAGCATCAGCGTCGACGTCGCGAGAAACGCGCGGTAGATCTGCATCGCGCGACGCACGAACCGCCGCTGCGCGGCGCGCGCGCCATGCCGCTCGGCGATCGCGCCGTACGCACTCGCGGTCGCGAAGCCGCCGAGAAACACGAACACCTCGGCGGCATCGCACAGCGCGAACGCATGCAGCGTCACGCGCGACAGCACGCTTGCACCGATGTGATCGACGACGATCATCAACAGCACGAGCCCGCGGAAAAAGTCGATTTCGATCAGGCGGCCGCTGCGTAGCGACTGGACCGTGGCGGAAGACGGCGGGCTCAACGACATGAGCGCACCGGCACGACGACGGTGCGGCACGCACCGTGGGAGGGATCGGGAAGAAGAAGGCGAGCGCGATCAGCGGCGATACGCGTATGCTCGCATCGCGCCGACCCGGCTGGCCAGGCACGGAGATGACCGTTCATTGAAAAGCTGCATACGAAGGGAAGTCGGTCAGGCCAGTCTAATGGCCGATCGGGGGAGACCCTAAGTAACAAAGTGCAACCGAATCTTCTGTTCGATTACACGCGCAAGCCATGTGGAGCAAAGCGGTCGGCGTCGCCAGATTCACGTCAGCGCGACGCCAGCTTGCGGTCAGCCTCGATGCATTCGACCGCTGAACGAGCGCGGTTCGATCGTCGATCGATACGCGATGCGCGGCGCGTTCCGTGCGGCCGCGGCATCGCGATCGGCGCTTATCCGCGTGCGGGCAGACGCCGCATCAGCATCGCGCTGTGCCACGCGGTGAGCGCGACGGCGACCCAGATCGGCCCGTACGTCGCGAGCTTCGCGACGCTCAGCGTCTCGCCGAGCAGCAGCAGCGACACCGCGACGAGCAGCACGGGTTCGACGTAGCCGAGGATCCCGAACAGCGCCATCGGCAGCATCCGGCTCGCCTTGAGGTAGCTGGCGAGCGCGAGCGTGCTGAGCACGCCGAGCCCCGGCAGCAACACCGCCCACAGCACCGGATGCTCCGCGACGCGGGTCGTGCTCGTCGCGACCATCGCGAACGCGATCGGGCACAGCAGTGCGATCTCGACCGCGAACGCGGCGAGCGAATCGGCGTTGATCCGCCGGCGCAACACGAAATACGGCGGATAGCCGAGCGCGACGACAAGCGTCGGCCACGCGAACGCGCGCGTCGCCCACACTTCGTGCGCGACGCCGAGCGCGGCGCACGCAACCGCCGCCCACTGCAGCGGGTCGAGCCGTTCGTGATAGTAGAAGCGGCCGACGAGCACCATCGTCAGCGGCAACAGGAAATAGCCGAGCGACACCTCGAGCATGCGGCCGTGCAGCGGCGCCCACAGGAACAGCCACAGCTGCACGCCGAGCAGCGCCGCGCTCACCGGCAGCGCGATCAGCAGGCGCCAGTCGCGCACGGTGCGCCGCGCAAGCTCGACGAGCGCCGGCCAGCGGCCGCGCAGCGCAATCAGCGCGAGTGCGCCCGGCGCGGTCCACAATACGCGCCACGCGAAGATGTCGAGCCCCGTGAGCGGCGCGAGCAGTTTCGCGTAAGCCGACATCAGCGCGAACAGCGTCGACGCCATCACCGACAGCATGAGGCCGCGCCCGGCTTCCGGATACCCCGTCATGATTGTTCTGCGCCGCTTACTGTTGCTGGAAACGCTCGAAGCGCCTTTCGGTCCGACGCTCCTCGAACGTCACTTCGGTCACGCGCGCGGCGGGCGGCCCGTGACGCAGCCACGCGAGCATCCGGTCGATCTGCGCGCCGGGCCCCTGGATCATCGCCTCGACGGTGCCATCCTCGAGATTCGCGACCCAGCCGCGCAGTTTCAGCGCATGCGCCTCGCGCACCGTCGCATGACGGAAACCGACGCCCTGCACGACGCCGCGCACCCGCACGTAGTAGGTCTCGATCCGTTCGTCCAGTTCATTGCGGCTCATCGCGTCGCCCTCCCGTTGCATTCAAGCCCGGCATTGTAGTCGCGTCGGCGGCTTCGCACACGCGCCGGCCAGGCGTCGCCGCGCGTGCCGACCACGTACAATCTCGCCGACGCTCAACCGCCGCGCCGCCCCGCGCGCGGCCCTGAAGGAAACGCATGACTGATACCTCCCGCGATCTCGTTCTCGTCACCGGCGCGTCCGGTTTCGTCGGCTCGGCCGTCGCACGCATCGCGCAGCAGAAAGGCTATGCGGTGCGCGTGCTCGTGCGCCCGACCAGCCCGCGCACGAACGTCGCGGATCTCGATGCCGAGATCGTCACCGGCGACATGCGCGACGAGGCGTCGATGCGCGCCGCGCTGCGCGGCGTGCGCTACCTGCTGCACGTCGCGGCCGACTACCGGCTGTGGGCGCCGGACCCCGACGAGATCGAGCGCGCGAACCTCGAGGGCGCGGTCGCGACGATGCGCGCGGCCCGCGCGGAGGGCGTCGAGCGGATCGTCTACACGAGCAGCGTCGCGACGCTGAAGGTGACGAGCGCCGGCGATCCGTCCGACGAGAACCGGCCGCTCACGGCCGAGCAGGCGATCGGCGTGTACAAGCGCAGCAAGGTGCTCGCGGAGCGCGCGGTCGAGCGGATGATCGCCGACGAAGGTCTGCCGGCCGTGATCGTCAATCCGTCGACGCCGATCGGCCCGCGCGACGTGAAGCCGACGCCGACCGGCCGCATCATCGTCGAAGCCGCGCTCGGCAAGATTCCCGCGTTCGTCGACACGGGGCTGAACCTCGTGCACGTCGACGACGTCGCGCACGGCCACTTCCTCGCGCTCGAGCGCGGCCGGATCGGCGAACGCTACATCCTCGGCGGCGAGAACCTGCCGCTGCAGCAGATGCTCGCCGACATCGCACAGATGACGGGCCGCAAGGCGCCGACGATCGCGTTGCCGCGCTGGCCGCTGTACCCGCTCGCGGTCGGCGCAGAAGCCGTCGCGAAGTTCACGAAGAAGGAACCGTTCGTCACCGTGGACGGGCTGCGGATGTCGAAGAACAAGATGTATTTCACGTCGGCGAAGGCCGAGCGCGAGCTCGGCTACCGTGCGCGTCCGTACCGCGAAGGACTGCGCGACGCGCTCGACTGGTTCGGCTCGGCGGGCTACCTGAAGTAACACAAAGCGGCGCGGCTCGCGCCGCTTTGCGCACTTTGTTACACGTCCCGCGCGGACCGGCGCCGGCGCAGCGGGTAAAATCGCGGGTCTTACGCAGAGAAGACACGCATGAACCTGAACGATCAGATCGCTTCGCTCACCACGGGCGTCGATCAGCTCCTCCACGATCACCACGCCGCACAGCAGGCGGCACGCAGCGCGGAAGCCTTCGCGCGCGCCGCCGCGGCGGAAGCCCAGGCCGCAGCCGAACGTCACGCCGCCGCGGAAACCGAAGCGCAGGCCGCCGCGCAGCGCCACACGGCCGCTGCCGCCGACGCGGAAGCCGCGCAGCAGCGCCACGCCGACGCGACCGCCACGGCCGAAGCTGCCGCTCAACGTCATACGGATGCCGCCGCGCAGGCCGAAGCGGCCGTGCAGCGCCATGCGGAAGCCACCGCACTGACCGAAGCGCTCGCGCAGCGTCACGCGGATGCCGAAGCCGCCTCGCAGCGCCACGCGGCTGCGATCGCCGAAGCCGAGGCCGCCGCGCAGCGTCATCACGCCGCCGCGACCGACGCCGATGCGGCCGCGCAACGTCATGCGGCCGCGACCGTCGAGGCCGGGGCCGCCGCGAAGCGCCACGCGGAAGCGACCGCCGAAGCCGAAGCCGCCGCGCAACGCCACACGGCCGCGATTGCCGAGGCCGAAGCGCTCGCACAACGTCACACGCAGGCGATCGCCGACGCCGAGGCTACCGCGCAGCGTCACGCCGCTGCGGCCGCCGAGGCCGAAGCCGTCACGCAGCGCCACGCCGAAGCGATCGCGCAGGCCGAAGCCGCTGCGCAACGCCACGCCGACGCGACCGCCGAAGCCGAGGCCGTCACGCAGCGCCATACGGAAGCGATCGCGCAGGCCGAAGCCGCCGCGCAGCATCACGCGAAGGCCATTGCCGACGCCGAGGCGCTGGTCGAGGCCGTCGTCAAGGAAGCCGCGACGAACGCGGTTGCCGACCGTGCGGTGGCGGCCGAGGTCGTCGACCCGGCACCGGCGGATACGCCGGCGGCGGAACCGGTCGTGAACGCGGCCTCGCCGGCTGCGACCGAAACGCTCGACGTCGTCGACGCACCGGTTGTTGCCGAAACCGCACTCGTCCCGGCGGCGCAAGCCGAACCCGTGACCGAGGTCGAGGCCGCGCCGGTCGCCGCTGACAAGGCGACGCTGCACGTGTCGCGTCCGACGCAGAACGAACTCACGCTGACCGTCAACGGCCAGTCGATCACGCTGCATCCGGAGCAACTTGGCCAGCTCATCGAGGAACTCGCGCACGCACGCGCGTCGATGCAGCCGGAGCCGCCGCCCGGCATCCCGTCCGGCTGGCGTTTCGTGACGACGAAGAACCCGATGATGGCCGTGCAGAAGCAGTCGAACGGCGATCGCCTGCTGGTGGCCCGCCACACCGGCTACGGCTGGGTGCCGTTCACGTTCTCGCCGGACGTCGTGGTCCAGATGTACATGATGCTGACCCAGCGGTAAGCGCCGGCAGGTAGCACCGCCGAAAACGCAACGGCCCGACCGGTTCGCACCGATCGGGCCGTTTGCTTGCCGGCTGCCGGGAGGCGTGCCTCCCGGCAGCACTCAGCGCTCCACTGGCGCCTGCACGCGCGCCTTCCACTGGCCGCCCTTGCCGCGCCAGTAGCGCCACGCGGACGCGAACGTCGCGCCCACATAGAACAGCGCGACGAGTGGCAACGCGGGCGCCCACAGCGGCGAGCGACGGTAGTAGCGCAGCATCGGCGCATACGCGGCGCACATCGACGCCCACGCGAGCCAGGCCGGCCATGCACGCGCGCCATACGCGAGCGCCGCGACGGGCGGCACGAGATAGATGATCGTCATCCCGAGCAGCGTGCCGGCCAGCAGCAGCGGCGAATAGTGCAGCTGCGTGAACGCGGTGCGCGCGATCATGTTCCAGATGTCGCGCCAGCTGTCGTACGGGCGCAGCGACACGCTGCGATCGGCCAGGTCGAGACGGATCGGATGGCGGCCACTGCCGCGATGCTTGATCTGCGCGGCCAGGCTGCAGTCGTCGATCAGCGCGCCGCGGATCGATTCGATGCCGCCCGCTTCCTCGAGCGCCGCGCGCTTCACGAGCATGCAGCCGCCGGCAGCGCCGGCCGTGCGATTGCGCGGGTTGTTGATCCACGAGAACGGGTACAGCTTCGCGAAGAAGAACACGAACGCCGGGATCAGCGCCTTTTCCCAGAACGAATCGCAACGCAGCCGCACCATCAGCGACACGAGATCGCGATTCTCGGCCTGCGCACGCGTGACCAGCTGCGCGACGGCGTCGGGCGGGTGGCCGATGTCGGCATCCGTCAGCAGCAGGTAATCGGCCGGCAGGCCGAGCGTCTGCACCGCGGCGATCCCCTGCGACTGCGCCCACACCTTGCCCGACCAGCCGGCCGGCAGCGGCTTCGCGCTCAGCACCGTCAGCCGGTCGGCGCGGTTGATCGCGAGTGCGGCCGCGCGGGCCGCATCGGCGGTGCCGTCGTCGCTGTGGTCGTCGACAATGATCAGATGAAATTCGCCCGGGTAATCCTGCTCGAGCAGCGAAGTCGCCGCGCGGGCGATCACGTCGGCCTCGTTACGCGCCGGCACGACCGCGACGACGGCCGGCCAACCGGCCTCGGCAGCCGCCCCGCGCGCCTCGGGCGGCAGCGGCCGCGCGGGCTGCGCGCGCCAGAAGCCGCCGCGCGCGACGAGCAGCACGATCCAGATCATCAGCGACAGGCCGGACACCAGGAAAGCAATCACCAGCATCATCGGCTTGCCTCCTGCCGGGCGCCGGCTTGCCCGATTTCAATAGGGGTCAGGAACAAAACGCCCGAAACCGCACAGGCGGCCGGGCAATACGCAAAAGAATCGACGGTCATCGAATGGCCTTGAAATGAGCGCGACGCCGGGCAGCCGGAGCGGCTGCCCGCGAAACCGCGTAGTTTACTGGGTTCCGCGCGCGCCAGCGCCGACGCGGCTCTCCCGCAATTGCAACAGCGCCGATACAGCACCAAAGCACGGACGGCCCGATAGGGTTAAAATGCGCGATTAATTCGGGGTTCCGGGGCCTGGCCGGCCGGTTCGTTCCTGCCTTCATAACATCAAGCCGGGGCGAGCGAGCGAGTGCCAGCTCCTCGAACCCCGGTGTCTGTCGTCGGAGTTCGCTCACCTATGCGAGTCATCCTTGCCCAGCCCCGCGGCTTTTGCGCGGGGGTTGTCCGTGCGATCGAGATCGTCGATCGCGCGCTGCAACAGCACGGTGCGCCGGTTTATGTACGCCATGAAATCGTGCATAACCGGCACGTCGTAGAAAATCTGCGTAATAAAGGGGCACGATTCGTTGAGGAGCTCGACGAGGTGCCGCACGGCGCTGTCGCGATCTTCAGCGCGCACGGTGTCGCCCAGACGGTCGAGCGCGACGCGGAAACGCGCGGGCTCGACGTGCTCGACGCGACCTGTCCGCTCGTCACGAAGGTGCACGTGCAGGGCCGTCAGTATGTCGGGGCGGGTCGCCGGCTGATCCTGATCGGCCACGCGGGCCACCCGGAAGTCGAGGGTACGATCGGCCAGATTCCGGCCGAGGTGATCCTCGTGCAAAGCGAAGCCGAAGTCGATACGCTGACGCTGCCCGTCGACACGCCGGTTGCGTACATCACGCAGACCACGCTGTCGGTCGACGATACGCGCGGCATCATCGAAGCGCTGCAGCGCCGGTTCACCGACATCGTCGGCCCGGACACGCGTGACATCTGCTACGCCACGCAAAATCGCCAGGCCGCCGTGCGCGAGCTGAGCGAACAGGTTGACGTGCTGCTCGTCGTTGGTGCGACGAACAGCTCGAACTCGAACCGCCTGCGCGAGATCGGCACCGAAAGCGGCGTGCCGAGCTATCTCGTCGCCGACGGCTCGGAAGTGAAGGCCGAATGGTTCGCGGGTGTGCAGACGGTCGGCCTGACGGCCGGCGCGTCGGCGCCCGAAGAGATGGTCGAAGATGTAATTGGCGCGCTGCGCGCGCTGGGGCCCGTCGATGTCGCGACGATGGCGGGCCGTGAGGAAAAAGTCGAATTCAAGCTGCCGGCGAAGCTCACGCAAGCTGTCGCCCGCGAAGTTTAAGGAGGACATCCCTTGTCTATTCCGCTGCTCCAGCAAGTCCGTGTCGGCGCCTATATCGTGCGCCAGCACCTGTCCGGCAACAAACGCTATCCGCTCGCGCTGATGCTCGAGCCGCTGTTCCGCTGCAACCTCGCGTGCAACGGCTGCGGCAAGATCGATTATCCGGATCCGATCCTGAACCAGCGCCTGTCCGTCGAGGAATGCCTGCAGGCCGTCGACGAGTGCGGCGCGCCCGTCGTGTCGATCGCCGGTGGCGAACCGCTGCTCCACAAGGAGATGCCGGAAATCGTCAAGGGCATCATGAAGCGCAAGAAATTCGTGTACCTGTGCACGAACGCGCTGCTGATGGAAAAGAAGATGGACGACTACGAGCCGAGCCCGTATTTCGTCTGGTCGGTCCACCTGGACGGCGACAAGGAAGCGCACGATCACTCGGTGTCGCAGGATGGCGTGTACGACAAGGCCGTCGCGGCAATCAAGGAAGCGAAGCGCCGCGGCTTCCGCGTGAACATCAACTGCACGCTGTTCAACGATGCAGTGCCGGAGCGCGTCGCGAAGTTCTTCGACACGCTGGGCCCGATCGGCGTCGACGGCATCACGGTGTCGCCGGGTTACGCGTACGAACGCGCGCCGGATCAGCAGCACTTCCTGAACCGCGACAAGACGAAGAACCTGTTCCGCGAAATCCTGAAGCGCGGCGAAGGCGGCAAGCGCTGGTCGTTCAGCCAGTCGTCGCTGTTCCTCGACTTCCTGGCCGGCAACCAGACGTACAAGTGCACGCCGTGGGGCAACCCGGCGCGTACGGTGTTCGGCTGGCAGAAGCCGTGCTACCTGGTCGGCGAAGGTTACGTGAAGACCTTCAAGGAACTGATGGAAACGACGGAGTGGGACAACTACGGCGTCGGCAACTACGAGAAGTGCGCGGACTGCATGGTCCACTGCGGCTTCGAGGCGACGGCCGTGATGGACACGATCTCGAACCCGCTGAAGGCGCTGAAGGTGAGCCGCAAGGGCATCAAGACCGACGGCCCGTTCGCACCGGACATCTCGATCGCGAAGCAGCGTCCGGCCGAGTACGTGTTCTCGCGCCACGTCGAGATCAAGCTCGAGGAAATCCAGCGCGCCGGCAAGGGCAAGCTGCAGAAGCCGGCCAAGCCGGCAGCCGCGGCTTAAGCGCGTTGCGCCACGCGGGGGCTGTGCCTCCGCGCAGGTGACAAGAATAAAGCGCCACGGATTCGCTCCGTGGCGCTTTTGCTTTGGGCCAGCGTTTCGCCGTCACCGTGTCACCGTAACGCCGCGACGGCCGCGCAATCGCCGAAGCCGCGCGATTGCATCGACCGTGCCGGTGCGGTCGGCCCTGTCTCCTCCATCCTCCCTGCAAAACCGGTGTGCGGCGCTAGGCGGCCAGCGAGTCGATCACGTGCGAACGCATCTTCTCCGTCGCGCTCGCGACGAGCGCTGGCTGGCCGCATGACGCGAACGTGCAGACATGACGCCACAGCTCCGCCAGCCGATGCCGCGTGAGCGTCGCAACGCAGGCGTCGTGCGCGGCAAGCACACGCTCGAGCACCCCACATTCGTCATCGTGCAACGTCCATGCGCCGCTTTGCGCCGCGCGCGCCGCACTGGCTTCGAGCACGCGCTCCGCGTGAACGCACAGGTCGATGTCCGCTTCGGCGTACCGCGTATCGTCGAGCGCGAGGAACACCAGATAGACGCTCGTGCGCAACCGCATCAGCAGCGCTTCGTTGCCGTGCTCGCCACGCAGCGCGACGAGCGCCATGTGGCATTTCAGCGAGATGTCGCGTGCATGCGCGGGGGGCAGCGGCAGCAGCCACTCGCGCGTCAGCGGCACGTGGCGGCGGTGTTTCCGGGCGGCCTTCATGATTCGTGCCCACTTGCGGGCGCTTCGCGGCGCGGCGACGCTGCTCGCGCGTCCGGCAGCCGGCATAGCGCCAACGCGCGCACGACGCCGGCCAATCGGTTCGGGCATGCCATGCTCGTCTCCTGCATCAGAACGTGTTCTCGCCCTTCAGGTAGTACGCGGTCTTCACGAAGAAGGCCTTCACCGAATGGCCGCTCTGCGCGTCGCGAGCGGCGCGCGCTTCCATCGCGGCCCGCTCCTCGCGCGACCGGTCAGGCACCGGATTGTGGACACGGTCGAGCGCTTGCTGCATCGCAAGCGGATAGTTCTGGTTGCCGGCCGTCGTCGCGCGATAGCCGGCGCGGGTCATCTGCATCAGTTGCGCATTGGTTTCGGCACGCGCCGCCGACCAGGTCGACTGCGCGGCGTTCGACGACCAGTCCGGGCCGGCAGACTGCGCAAAGCTGACGGCAGGCAGCGCAACGAGTGCGCAGGAAAGAACAGCAACGGGAACGAGGGATCGCATAGTGGCCTCCAGATGGTTGTCCCCGCATCGATCGTGATCGTCGATGCGTTGAAATCATCGTATGTCGTGCCGCATGCCACTTGAATAGCCGATTCCGCAATTGATATTTTCGGCTTCGGAATCCGGCGTGCGGGCGCGTCTTTCGCGAATCCCGTCGAACGGGAATTTCTTTATTTCATTCAACGACCTGATCGCGCTTTTGCGCGCGACCGGAAGCGGCGCGCATCGCGCTTTTTCAATTTCCGAAATGACGTGTTGCCGGTGCGATCCCCGCCTGCGCCCCTGCCGGCAAGGGTTCCGGCGTGATATCGCGCACGCGGATAGCGCAGAAACGAATGCGTCGGACCAACGGTTCTCCTGATACAGGACAAATCATCGGCGCCGGATTGCCGGATCGCGACACGACGTGCCCGGCAAGGACGCGCGATAATCACGCATCGGCCATTTGCTTCGTTTCGCACGGCCTCTCATGCATTCCCCTTTTTCATCGAGTCCTTCCATGGCTGCCCTCGACACCACCGCCATCGACAGTTGGCACGCGCACGTCTATTTCGATGCGGCCAGCCGCGACGCGGCCTGGGCGTTTCGCCAGGTCGTCGACGAGCGGTTCGGCGCGGTGATCGAGCTCGGCCGCTTTCACGAGCGCCTCGTCGGTCCGCATCCGGCCTGGTCGTACCAGATCGCGTTCGATGCCGCGCGCTTCGACGAGATCGTGCCGTGGCTCGTGCTGAACCACGGCGCGCTGGACATCTTCCTGCATCCGAATACGGGCGACGATCTGCGCGATCACCGCGATTGCGCGGTGTGGATCGGGAAATCGTATGGGCTGAATCTCGATGCACTGGCCGGATAAGCGGCGGAGAAAAGCGGTGTTCGGCGACGGCGATGCAACCGCCGCCCGCGATCACTCGATGTCGTTCGCGCGCGCGTTGCCGACCATCCGTTCGAGATTCGCATTCACGCGCCCGAGCAACGCCGCAAGCTGATCGCGCTCCGCGTCGCTCAACCCGGCGAGCGCCTGTTCACTCGCACCTTCCATCACGGCCCGCCCGCTGGCGAGCCCCTTCGACGCCGAATCGGTCAGCGAAATCAGCCGGCTGCGCCGGTCGTCCGGATCGGGCACCCGCAGCACGAGACCATCGCGCTCCATCCGGTTCAGCAACTGCGCCATGCTCGGCTGCTCGACCTGCGCGCGCCTCGCGAGCTCGGTCTGCGACAGCGCACCCGCCTTCTTCAACGACACCAGCACCGGCAACTGGCTCACCGCGAAGCCCAGGTCGCGCAGCTGCCGGTCGACCACGCGCGTGAACAGCCGGTAAGTGATGCCGACCAGCGGCAACGGATTCGTCTTCGTGTCAGCGTCGCTCATGTTGACATTCCATAGGAGGCTATGTTTTTATATAGGCTCCTATGTTATCAGATCGTGAGCGAACCATGAGTACGCGCTTTCGTGTTGCCATCGTCGGCGGCGGGCCCGGCGGCCTGACGCTCGCCCGCCTGCTGACGCTCGGCGGAATCGAGGCGATCGTGTACGAACGCGAAGCCCACCCGCTCGAGCGCCCGCAGGGCGGCACGCTGGACCTGCACGAGGAATCGGGCCTGCTGGCGCTCGAGCAGGCCGGCCTGACCGACGCGTTCCTGGCCGTCGCGCGCTACGAGGATCAGGGCTCGCGCCTGCTCGATCGCTCGGGCCGTGTGCTGTTCGACGACAACGGCGCCGGCGGCAACCGGCCCGAGGTCGACCGGACCGCGTTGCGCGCGCTGCTGCTCGACGCATTGCCGCCGGACTGCGTGCAATGGGGCCGCACGGTACGCGACGTCAGCTTGCGGCCCGACGGGCGGGCGATGCTGGCGTTCGAGCACAGGACGGAAGGCCCGTTCGATCTCGTGGTCGGCGCCGACGGCGCGTGGTCACGCATCCGTCCGCTGCTGTCGCCGTATCAGCCGCAGTACAGCGGCCTCACGTTCATCGAATTCGGCATCGACGACATCGATCGGCAATATCCCGCGCTGTCGCGGCTCGTCGGCCGCGGCAAGATCGGCGTGCACGGCAACGGCAAGGCGATCATCGCGCAACGCAACGGGCACGCGCACGTGCGCGGTTACGCGATCTTTCGCGTACCGCTCGACTGGGTCGAGCGGCGTTTCGACTTCGCGGCACCCGATGCGATGCGCGGCGCGCTGATCGCCGAATTCGACGGCTTCGCCGACGCCATCCACGACCTGTTCCGCGCCAGCGGCGACCGGTTCGCCGAGCGGCCGATCTTCGCGCTGCCGGTCGGTCACTGCTGGGCGCATCGTCGCGGCATCACGCTGATCGGCGACGCCGCGCACGTGATGTCGCCGTTCGGCGGCGAAGGCGTGAACAACGCGATGCGCGACGCGGCCGAACTCGCGGCCGGCCTCATCGCCGATGCCGACCGCGACGCGGCCGTCGCGGCCTTCGAGCAGCGGATGTTCGCGCGCGTGACCGAATCGGCGCGGGAGGCCGCCGATGCCGCCGCGACCCAGCTTTCGCACGATGCCGAGGCACTGACTCTCGCGCGGTACCGCGACCTGCACGCGGCTTGAGCGGCACGCGCGCCGCGCGTCGACATCCACGTTTCGGGTTGACGTGAAACGTATCGCGGCAGTGCGCCCATACAGTGGGTTTCCGCCAACGACGCTTCCGGACGCCCGCCATGACACCCGCAGAAACCGACGCCGGCGCCCGGCGCATCCATGAAGACTGGCACGCAGCCGTCGTCGCGCGCGACCTCGATGCGCTGATGGCGCTGTATGCCGACGACGCGGTGCTCGAAACACCGCTCGTCGTCGTCACGCTGCCCGCGCACGGCTCGGGCGTGCTGCACGGCAAGGCCGCGATCGGCGCATTCTTCGCGGCCGGCCTGCACAATCCGGGCAGCCCACTCGGCCGCTGGTACCGGACCGGGCTGTTCTTCTCGAACGGCCGCCAGCTCACGTGGGAATATCCGCGCGCCACGCCGGACGGCGACCAGGTCGATCTCGTCGAAGTGATGGATCTCAGCCACGGCCTGATCGCGCATCATCGCGTGTACTGGGGATGGGTCGGCTTCCTCGCGCTGCAGGCTGCCACGCCGTCGCCCGACCGCGCATGACGGCCGCCACGCCCGACCGGGCCGCCACCCGCCGCGTGCTCGCCGCGACCTGCGTGAGCTATACGCTCGTGCTGCTCGACGCGTCGATCGTCAACGTCGCGCTCACCGACATCGCGCACACGTTCGGCAGCCGCGTGGCCGGCCTGCAATGGATAGTGAACGCTTACACGCTCGCGTTCGCGAGCCTGCTGCTGACGGGCGGCACGCTCGGCGACCGGCTCGGCGACCGCACGATCTATGTCGCGGGGCTCGCGGTATTCGTCGCCGCGTCGGCACTGTGCGGCCTCGCGCCGACCCTCCCGGCACTCGCCGCCGCCCGCGCGTTGCAAGGCGTCGGCAGCGCGATGCTGGTGCCCTGCTCGCTCGCGCTGATCAACCGCGCATTCCCCGCACCGGCCGCGCGCGCATCGGCGATCAGCCTGTGGATGGGCTGCGGCGGCATCGCGATGGCGTCGGGCCCGCTGATCGGCGGGCTGCTGATCGATCTGTTCGGATGGCGCAGCCTGTTCTTCGTGAACCTGCCGTTCGGGCTCGCCGGCATCTGGCTCGGCCGCAGGATCGCGCGCGGCGCCGCCGACGCGTCGCGGCGGTTCGACTGGGGCGGACAGGCAGCCGCCATCGTCGCGATCGCGGCGCTGATCGGCACGCTGATCGAAGGCCCGTCGCTCGGCTGGCGCTCGACGCCGATCTTGGGCGGCGCCGTGACGAGCGCCGTCGCGTGGATCGCGTTCGTCGCGATCGAAGCGCGGCGCCGCGAGCCGATGCTGCCGCTCGCGTTCTTCCGCAACCGGCTGTTCGCGGGATCGACGTTCGTATCGATGGCGTCGGCGTTCGTGTTCTACGGCCTGCTGTTCGTGCTCAGCCTGTTCTATCGGCAAGTTCGCGGCGCGAGCCCGCTCGGCACGGGGCTCGCGTTCCTGCCAATGACCGCGATGGTCGCGCTCGGCGGGTTGTGTTCGGGGCGGCTGGTGGCGCGCTTCGGCGCGCGCGGCACGATGTGCGCGGCGTTCGGGCTTTATGCGGCCGGCGCACTCGGCATGACGGCCATCGGGGCGACGACACCCGCGTGGCTCGCCGTCGCGCCCATGCTCGCGATCGGCTTCGCATCGGGATTCATCTCGCCGGCCGCGACGTCGCCGGCACTCGGGACGGTCGACCGGCGCCGCGCCGGCGTGGCGGCAGCGGCGCTGAACGCGGCGCGGCAGAGCGGATCGGCGCTCGGCGTGGCGATCTTCGGGGCGTGCATCGCGACGCTGCAGCCGTTTCCGGTTGCGATGCGGGTGGCGCTGGTCCTGGCGATCGCGCTGTCGGCGCTCGCCGCGGTAACGTGGTGGATCACGACGCGGCCGACACCGGCAACCGGCGAAACGGCCGCTCACCTGCAGGCAGCCGCCACGCGCCGCTAGCGCATTGCGCGGCAGGCGCGCCGCTCACGCAACGTACATCGCGACACTGACGAACTGGCACAGGCTGCCGGCCAGCACGAAAAGGTGCCAGATGCCGTGCCCGTGGCGGATGCGTTCGTCGTTGATGAAGAAGTAGATTCCCGCGCTGTAGATCAGGCCGCCGGCCACGAGCCAGGCGGTGCCGACCGGCGGCAGCGCGTGGATCAGCGGACGCACCGCGACGAGCGCGAGCCAGCCCATCGCCACGTACAGGATCATCGACAGCATGCGCGTGCGGCGCCCGAGCGTCAGTTCCTGCACGATCCCGAACACGGCGAGCCCCCAGCTCACGCCGAACAGCGACCAGCCCCACGGGCCGCGCAGCGTGACGAGCGTGAACGGCGTGTAGCTGCCGGCGATCAGCAGGTAGATCGCCGAGTGGTCGCATTTCTGCAGGATCGCCTTCAGGCGCGGGCTACGCACGCTGTGATACAGCGTCGAGATCGCGTAGAGCAGGAACAGCATCGCGCCGTACACGCTGAAGCTCACCACCTTGTACGGATCGCCTTCGAGCGCGCCCATCGTCACGAGCGCCACGAGGCCCGCCACCGACAGCACCGCGCCGACGAGGTGGGAAATGCTGTTGAAACGCTCACCGACATGCACGACGTGTTCTCCTACGGGTCCATCGGGAAAAGAGAGAACCCTATGATACCGGCGGCCGGATTTCGCCGTGCTGCGCCTTGGCAAACGGCGAAGCGGCCGCCGCGCGATGCGTACCGCCGCGGCCCCAAAGAAAAAGCGCCGCGATCTCGATCGCGGCGCTTCCCTTTCGATTACCGAACGGCTTGAACAGCCTGGTTCAGCAGCACTTCCCTGCTCCCGACCCGTACCGCGCATTCTGACGCTCGCGGAAAAATTCCTCGTACGTCATCGGCTCGCGGTCCGGATGGGTTGCGCGCATGTGCGCGACGTAGGTGTCGTAGTCGGGCAGGCCGACCATCAGCCGCAACGCCTGCCCGAGGTAACGCCCCGCGCTGCGCAGGTCGCTGCCAAGATCGCTGAACATCGCGGCCTCCCCTTAACGTCCGCTGCCGAGCGCTTGCGCGGCCGGCATCGCTTCGTACGGCGTCTCGCGCACGGTCGGCTTCGACTCGCGGCGCGCGCGCAGCACGGCGATCACGCCGTACACCGCGATCGCCACGACGACGAAGATGAACAGCCCGGCCAGCGCCGCATCGATGTAGTCGTTGAAGATGATCCGCTGCATCTGCGCGATCGACTTCGCCGGGGCCAGCACCTTGCCTTCGTCCACCGCGGCCTGCAGCTTCGCCGCGTGCGCGAGGAAGCTGACCTTCGGGTTCGCGTCGAAAATCTTCTGCCAGCCGGCCGTCAGCGTGCAGATCAGCAGCCACACGGTCGGCACGATCGTCACCCACGCATAGCGCTCGCGCTTCATCTTGAACAGCACGACGGTGCCGAGCACCAGCGCGATCGCGGCGAGCATCTGGTTCGAGATGCCGAACAGCGGCCACAGCGTGTTGATGCCGCCGAGCGGATCGACCACGCCCTGATACAGGAAGTAACCCCACGCGGCCACGCACAGCGCGGTGGCGACGAGGTTCGCGGGCAGCGACTCGGTGCGCTTGAGCGCCGGGTGGAACGTACCGAGCAGATCCTGCAGCATGAAGCGGCCCGCACGCGTACCGGCGTCGACGGCCGTCAGGATGAACAGCGCTTCGAACAGGATCGCGAAGTGATACCAGAACGCCATCATCGCTTCGCCGCCGATCACCTGGTGCAGGATGTGCGCCATGCCGACGGCCAGCGTCGGCGCGCCGCCCGCGCGCGCGATGATCGTCGTTTCGCCGACGGCCTTCGCGGTCTGCGTCAGCATGTCGGGCGTCAGCACGAAGCCCCATTGCGTGACGGTGTTCGCGACGGCTTCAGGCGTCGTGCCGAGCACGGCGGCCGGCGCGTTCATCGCGAAGTAGATGCCCGGCTCGATCACGCTCGCGGCGACGAGCGCCATGATCGCGACGAACGACTCCATCAGCATCGCGCCGTAACCGATGAAGCGCGCGTTGGTTTCGTTGTCGATCAGCTTCGGCGTCGTGCCCGACGAGATCAGTGCGTGGAAGCCCGACACCGCGCCGCACGCGATCGTGATGAACAGGAACGGGAACAGGCCGCCCGACCACACCGGGCCCGTGCCGTCGACGAACTTCGTCAGCGCGGGCATCTTCAGTTCCGGTGCGACGACCAGGATGCCGATTGCGAGACCGAGGATCGTGCCGATCTTCAGGAAGGTCGAAAGATAGTCGCGCGGCGCGAGCAGCAGCCACACCGGCAGCACCGATGCGACGAAGCCGTAGCCGATCAGGATCCACGTGAGCTGCGTGCCCGTGAACGTGAACCACGCGGCGAGCGTCGGCGAATCGTGCACGTGCTGGCCGAACGCGATCGACGCCATCAGCAGCACGAAGCCGATGATCGACACTTCGCCGATGCGGCCCGGACGGATGTAGCGCGTGTAGACGCCCATGAACAGCGCGATCGGAATCGTCGCGGCGACGGTGAACGTGCCCCACGGCGAGTTGGTCAGCGCCTTCACGACGATCAGCGCGAGCACCGCGAGGATGATCACCATGATCAGGAACGCGCCGAACAGCGCGATCACGCCGGGCACCGTGCCGAGCTCCATCTTGACGAGATCGCCGAGCGAGCGGCCGTCGCGGCGCGTCGAGATGAACAGCACGATGAAATCCTGCACCGCGCCGGCGAACACGACGCCGGCCAGGATCCACAGCATGCCCGGCATGTAGCCCATCTGCGCGGCGAGCACGGGCCCGACGAGCGGACCGGCGCCGGCGATCGCGGCGAAGTGATGGCCGAACAGCACGTACTTGTTGGTCGGTACGTAGTCGAGGCCGTCGTTGTACTTGACGGCCGGCGTCATCCGCAGCCCGTCGAGCTGCATGACCTTGCTGGCGATGAAGCGGCTGTAGAAGCGATACGCGATCAGATACACGCAGACTGCGGCGATCACGATCCAGAGGGCACTCACGCGCTCGCCGTGTGCGAGTGCGATCGTGCCGAACGAGAACGCGCCGAGCAGCGCGACCGCGATCCAGAGCAGGGTACTGGAAGCCCGATTCATGGCGTCTCCTGGTCTCCAATGTGGTTTTAGATGGCGTGCGGCGCAGGGGCCGCACACACGTGACGTCGATGCGTCGTGTCGCCGCCTCGCAAAGGCCGCGACGATGGGCCGTAGTATTCCGTGCGACGGGGGCGGCTTACAAGCGGTTAACTACGTATGCGGAGCTACGTAGAATTACGTAGATGCGTGTGCAACGTTCGGGCGGAAGGGACGGGAAACGCGCCGGCCTCGCCGGCGCGGCACGATGTAAAACGGCCGGCAACAGATGTGCCGGCCGCTGGTGCAAAACGTAAGAATCCCGCATCGCGCGCCGCCGGCATCGCAGCCGGCGCACATTCACGGGATGCCGTGCTAAGACTGCCGCTCGGCTGCCACGACCGGCTCCGCCCGGCTATCGCGCGCGCCGCTCGCCGCTGTCGGCTTCTCCCAGAACGTCGCGTTCGCGATGCCGAGCGCGACCGGATCGAACGACGGCTCGCGCCCTGCGCGCTTCTGCGCCTCGTAGTCGCGCAACGCCTTGAGCGCGGGCTTCTGCAACAGCACGATCGCGACGATGTTCAGCCACGCCATGAGCCCGACACCGATGTCGCCGAGCGCCCACGCGACGCTCGCGCTCTTCACCGCACCGTACAGCGTCGCGAGCAGGATCACCGCGCGCAGCACGAACGTGCCGGCGGCGCTGCTGCGCGTGCGGCTCAGATAGGCGACGTTGGTTTCCGCGATGTAGTAGTACGCGAGGATGGTCGTGAACGCGAAGAAGAACAGCGCCATCGCGACGAATGCCGCGCCGAAGCCGGGCAGCACCGATTCGACGGCCATCTGCGTATAGCCGGGGCCGGCCTCGATGCCGGCCGCACCCGAGAACAGCGCGCGGCCGTTCGGCGCGATCACGTTGTAGGCGCCCGTGATCAGGATCATGAAGCCCGTCGCCGAACAGACGAACAGCGTATCGACATAGACGGAGAAAGCTTGCACGAGCCCCTGCTGCGCCGGGTGCGTCACTTCGGCGGCGGCAGACGCGTGCGGGCCCGTGCCCTGCCCCGCTTCGTTCGAATAGACGCCGCGCTTCACACCCCACTGGATCGCCATGCCGAGCATCGCACCGAAACCGGCCTCGAAGCCGAAAGCGCTTTCGAACACCAGCTTGACGACGCCCGGCAGACGCTCGATGTCGAGCGCGATCACGACGCACGCGATCAGGATGTAGCCGAGCGCCATGAACGGCACGACGATTTCCGCGACGCGCGCGATCCGCTTCACGCCACCGAAGATGATGAGGCCGAGCAGCAGCACGAGCACCGCGCCGGTAACGGGCTTCGCGATGCCGAAGGAGTTCTCGATCGCGGACGAGATCCCGTTCGCCTGCACGCCGGGCAGCAGCAGCCCGCATGCGAACACGGTCGCGATCGCGAACGCGATTGCGTACCAGCGGATGCCGAGCCCCTTTTCGATGTAGTACGCGGGGCCGCCGCGATACTGCCCTTCGCGCCGCACCTTGTAGATCTGCGACAGCGTCGATTCGACGAACGCGGTGCTCGCGCCAAGGAACGCGACGAGCCACATCCAGAACATCGCCCCCGGGCCGCCGAACGTGATGGCCGTCGCGACGCCCGCGATGTTGCCGGTGCCGACACGCCCCGACAGCGACAACGCCAGTGCCTGGAACGACGACACGCCTTCCGCCGATGCCTTGCTGCCGCGCATCAGGCGCAGCATCTCGATGAAGTGGCGAACCTGCGCGAAGCGGGTGCGCAGCGAGAAGTACAACCCTGCGGCAAGACAGAGAAAGATGAGCGCGGGGCTCCAGATGACACCGTTGATCGAATCGACGAGTTTTTCCATAAGGCGTTTCTGTTGATAACGGAAGAGGGCGCGTGGCGGAGAGTCGAATCCGTTACGTGCACGCGCGGGTGGCTCGACTACAGGCGGATCCGACCTTGTCTTTCATTTATATTACATTCTTTACGGTTTTCTTCGGAATCGGGGTGAGCCCCAAGCCGCGCGTCACGTCGAGTGACGTCGATTGATCCGCTCCGGCGAGCCACGTACAGTGTTCGCCTGTCCCTCCCGCCAGAACCGCCATGCCGATCGGATTTCAGAAGATGAACGCAAACGGCGATGACTTCGTCATCGTCGACCTGCGCGGTCAGGATCAGGATCACGCGCCGCGCATCGACCGCGACCTCGTGCGGCGCATGGGCGACCGGCACAACGGCATCGGCTTCAACCAGCTCGCGGTGGTGTCGGACTGCGACGACGCGGCCGCCCGCGTCGCGTTCTGGAATGCCGACGGCTCGCCGCTCGACACCTGCGGCAGCGCGACACGCGGCGTCGCGTGGCAACTGATGCGGGAAACCGGCATGGCGTCGCTCGTGCTGCGGACCGGCCGCGGGTATCTCGTATGCTCAAGGGAGGCGAACGGCCTGATCACCGTCGGGATGGGCACGCCGCTCACCGGCTGGCGGGACGTGCCGGTCGCCGAGGCACTCGACACCCTCGCGCTGCCGCTGCCCGGCGCGCCGGCCGCCTGCAACATGGGCAACCCGCATTGCACGTTCTTCGTCGACGATCTCCGCATGATCGATGTCGCGGCGCTCGGCCCGGCCATCGAAACGCATCCGCTGTTTCCGCAGAAAACCAACGTGCATTTCGTTCAGGTCGTCGATCGCACGCATATTCGCCTGCGCATCTGGGAGCGCGGCGGCGGCGTGCCGCTCGGTTCGGGATCGTGTTCGTGCGGTGCGGTCGTCAACGGCATCCGGCGCGGGCTGCTCGACGATACGGTACGGGTGACATGCGACGGCGGCGACGTCACCGTTCGATGGGACGGTACCGGCAGCGTGTTCCTGAGCGGGCCGGTCGCGTTCGGTTTCGACGGGGTGTGGGTAGACGGAGAGAAGCCGGCGATCTGATCGCCGGAATAGGCGGCATTCACGGCGTGTTGCGGATCACCACGCCGATTCGCGCACGAGGCGCGGCCGTGCCGTCATAGATCGTCGGAGCGATGCGTCCGGCGATCGCGCGGGCTCGCGGGCCGTCGACGGCCCGCGGTTCGCCGGCCCCGGCACGGCACGCGCGGGGCGGCGATATGTCGACGATCAGTGCTTGTCGTCGAGCTTCTTCGGCTTCGGCGGCGACGGCACCTTCGCGTACTGGAACGCCGGCGTCGCCTTCAGCGCTTCCTTCGTCGCGCCCGGCAGGTAGATGTTGCCCTTGCGCACGTCGAGCGACGCGATCGGCACCGCGACGTCATGCGCGGCCACGCCGAGGAAGCCGCCGGCCGACACGATCGCGGCCGACACCGAGCCGTCCGGCGCGACGATCAGGTCGCGCACGGTGCCGACCTTCTGGTTGTCGTCGTTGTACACGGCCTTGCCGAGCACGCTCTTCTTCACGCTCCAGCCTTCGAGCAGCGCCTGCGATTGCTCGACGGTCACGCTGATCGGCTGGGCACCCGCGATCTGCGCGTGTGCGCTGACGCTCGAGGCGAGGACGGTTGCTGCGATGAGGGTCTTGTAGAAAGCCATGCTGTTATGCACTCCGGTGAATTGTTGTCGGTATCGGCGGCCGGCCTCGCCGCCTCCGTGCGCGCGAGGCTGCGCACCGGCCCATGTTAGCGCCACTCGCGCAACGCTGCATCGGACGCGATGACGCAGCCCGCGTCACGCGTTGCGCGACCGCGCGCGCCGTTGCCGCACGGCGTCGGCCAGCACGTCGAGCACCGGCTCGGTCTGCGTCCAGCTCAGGCATGCATCGGTGATCGACACGCCGTACTTCAGCGGCACGCCCGGCTTCAGGTCCTGACGCCCGGCCTCGAGATGGCTCTCGACCATCACGCCGACGATCCGCTGCTCGCCCTGCGACAGTTGCCGGGCGAGATCCTGCGCGACATCGACCTGCCGGTCGTGCGACTTGTTCGAGTTCGCATGCGAGCAGTCGACCATCACCTGCTCGCGCAACCCGGCCTTGCGCAGCACCGCGCAGCACGCCTCGACATGCTCGGCGTCGTAGTTCGGGCCCGTCTTGCCGCCACGCAGGATCACGTGCGCGTCGTCGTTGCCGCGCGTCTCGAAGATCGCGGCCATCCCCATCTTCGTCATCCCCATGAACGCATGGCTCGCAGCGGCCGCGACGATCGCGTCCGACGCGACCTGCACGCCGCCGTCCGTGCCGTTCTTGAAGCCGATCGGGCAGCTCAGGCCCGACGCAAGCTGGCGATGGCTCTGGCTCTCGGTCGTGCGCGCGCCGATCGCGCCCCACGCGATCAGGTCGGCGATGTACTGCGGGCTCAGCAGGTCGAGGAATTCGGTCGACGCCGGCAGGCCGAGCGCGTTGATGTCGAGCAGCAGCTGCCGCGCGGCGCGCAGCCCTTCGTTGATGCGGAAACTGCCGTCGAGACGCGGATCGTTGATGTAGCCCTTCCAGCCGACCGTCGTGCGCGGCTTCTCGAAGTAGACGCGCATCGTGATCAGGAGGTCGTCCTTCAGCGCATCGGCGGCAACCTTCAGGCGGCGCGCGTAATCGAGCGCCTGGTCGTGGTCGTGGATCGAGCACGGGCCGACGACGAGCAGCAGCCGGTCGTCGCGGCCGTGCAGGATGTCGCCGATCGCGCGGCGCGTATCCTCGACGAGCGTCTGCGTGCCGGCCGGCACCGGCAGCTCGTCCAGCAGCAGCGCCGGCGAGATCAGCGGGCGCACGGCGCCGATGCGGACGTCGTCGATGCGCGTGGTGTCCTGCGTCGCGTCGGCGCTGCCTACCTCGCGATCATGGGAAGGATTGTCGAGGTTCTGCATGGTGATTCTCCGGGGGACGTCTGAAATGATGGGCAGCCTCGATTATGGCACCCGGAGAAGGCGGCACAGAGTAACGGCGGGGGACCGCGGGCGCGTGGCAACCGCCGTCGCGCGACCGGCGTCGAGACGTCGAAAAAAAGGGCGACCGCCAGCGGGTCGCCCGACCATTCATCCGGTCGTACGTCGCTGCGTCTAGTGCAGCGTCTCGGGCGCCAGCGAATTGCTCGGCAGCAGCGACGTCAGCCAGCAATTGCTCGGCGCGGTTTTCCCGTTGAAGCGGTCGTAGAGCCAGGGCAGCATCCCGGCCACCCACGGCACGATCGCGCCCGCATGTTCCAGCGGATACTCGGTGTACGTGACCGGCGTGCCGCTGGCGCAGAACTTCTGCGCCAGCGCGCGCACGTCGTACGCGAGCATCACGCCGTCGCCGACCTGGCTGCTGAAAGTGCCGTCGAGCGCACCTGCCGTGCCCTGGCCGATGAACATCGGGATCGTCGGCGATGCGGCCAGCCCTGCATTCACCTTGTTCGCATACGTCACGTACGCCGGGATGCTGTTGATGTCGTTCGCGTATTGCGGCTTGAACAGCGTGCTCCAGTGCAGGCCCGTGTACTTCGGCAGGATGTACGCAAGCGACTGATTCTGGATGTCCTTGAACACGGCGACGCCCGTATCGCTGAGATACGGCGTCAGGTCGAAGGCATAGCCGCGCGACAGCCCGGCCAGCGCGGCCGCCGCAACGCCACCCCACACGATGCTGCCGTCGACATAGCGCAGGTTGTGCGCGGGATCGACCAGCACGCCGCCTTCCGCCGCGCCGACGAGCTGCTTGTTGATGTCGGGCGCATAACTCGACGCGAGTTGCGCGGCCCAGTTCGTCGCGATTGCGCCGCCCGAATAGCCGATCATCGCGACCTTGCTCGACGGATTCAGGCCCGTCGACGGCGTATTGAGCGCCGCGCGGATCGAATCGAGCGTCGTCATCCCGTATTCGGGGCCGGCCGCGAAGTCCGCCGTCTGGCCTTCCGTATCGGGCACGATGATGTTGTAGCCGAGCAGCAGCAGCGTCGACAGCGGGATCGACTCCGCACTGTAGAGCAGCGTGCCGACGTTGATGACCTTGGTCACGTCGCGGTCGCCGGCGATCACCTGCGACGGCTCGTCGTACGGGTTCAGTGAATCGTAGGCCGACTGGTACGAAATGGCCTGGCCGTTGCTGACCTGGCTGCGGATCACCGACGTCACGTTGACGACGGGCAGGTTCTGCGCGTTGTTGGTGCGATATAGCAACTGCTGCGCGGTCACGGCGGTCGGGATGCCGGCCACGTGATAGGTGACGTTGCGCGTCTTCAGTACCGTGCCCGGTGGAATCGATGCCAGCGGCGTGGCGCCGGTGTACGTGTAGAACGGGTCGGACACGGTCGGCACGGCGGCGCCGGCCGACGGTGCGGCAATGGCCAGCACGGCGCACACGGCGGCCGCGACGGTCATGAGTCGTCTGGAGGACATGGGTGGGGGCCCCTGGGATAACCTGCTTTCATCGAAGGAAGTTCGGCGGTATTGCAGACCATCATGCTTGCTGCATCAAAACCGTTTCCATGCCATCGACTGTCTCCTGTGAGTAAATGATCCGGTCTGTTCTGAATCCGTAATTTTAGTAGGAGTACAAACCGGATTAATTGAAGCACAACGCGGACAGGTTCGATGGGCGTTTTCGATTGTTTGAAGGTAAACGTCTAAAACCCTGGCCGATCGACGCGAACGCACCGGCCGTTCGGCCGACTGTTCGCGTGTCGCCGAAGTCCCGTACGATCACGTCTGTCCGGTAACGAAGCGGCCCGTCGTGCGACGCCGGACACACCGTGCGCCGCCTGCCTGCAACCCATCGTTCCCTGCCCGACCGACACGCCACGATGACCGTATCCGAACTGCTCCGCGCCATCCGCCAACCTTACGCCGACCTGCTCGCGAAAGCGGCCACGCAACCGTCGGCGATCGTCGAGCCGGCCTACCGGCAGGCCGACGGCGCGCTCGCCACCGAAGGGCCGCTCGCGCTGCCGTGCCGCGCCGACACCATCGCGGCCGAAGGCGAAGCGGCCGGCCAGCCCGTGATGATCGATTCGACCACGCAACTGGATTTCGAACCGTTCGAGTTCGATCTCGAAACCGCGGCCGTGTCGATCCGCCCGTTCGTGTGGGACTGGGCCGTGATCGAGGCCGACGGTCTCGACGAAAGCGTGGCGGTCGATGCGTTCAAGACGTGGTTCCTCGCGTGGTTCGATGTCGACGACGACAACGAGCCGGCCGAAGACGGGCTGCACGGCATCGTGCACTACCTGTCGGAACCGGTTCGCACGGAACACGGATGGCGCGTCAACGCGGATCTCGGCTCCGCACCCGAGACGGCCGTCGAGGATCTGCTGTTCCGGCTCGTCGATGCGGGCGCTTCGCGGATCAGCGTTGGTTGAAATGGCTCGTCATCGTTCACGCACGCTCATGAAGAAAGCGCTTGCTGCCCTGCTGCTGTGCAGCTCGTTCCCGGCACTCGCAACGGTTTCCACCGAAGTGTTCTGCTTCAGGTCGGATGGCGACAAACCCGTGCGCTTCGAGATGCGCACCTACTACGACGATGCAGTCAAATGGTCGGGCGGCATGGTCCGGTACGCGAACGCGAAAACGGCGCTCCCGCTGGTGATCGAACATGAAGAGGACGAAGTGCTCGCGGAAGATCGCCCGCATCAGTACACGACGACCTGGGTCGAACTCGTCGGCGGCAGGATCAACGGGCGGTACGAAATGATGAGCCAGGGCGCGATGATCTATTCGATGACCTACACCGCTGCGCGCACCGGCAAGAAGACGTCGTTCGGCCGCGCACTGGATGTCGACGCGTCCGAGCGAACCGGATGCCGCTGGTGATGGGCCCGGCAAGCTGTCGTTCGCCGTGTCGGGGAACGACCATGCGGCGGGAGCCTGTCTGGGGCCGCAGCTCGACGCACCGTTTGCGGCGCGCGAGCCGATCGTGAGATCGGATGGTGCGCGTTATCTCGTGCCGGGCATGAAGCTGAAGTCACGCGGCGGTGCACAAGCACCGCCACCATCTGCGTCAGGACGCGTCACCTTGCGCGTCGACGTCGATTCCCAGCTCGCTCGCCATCCGCTGAACCAGCGCACTCAGCCGCGCTACTTCATCCGCGAGGCGCTTCTGCTCGGCCTTCAGCGCCTCGAACTCGGAAGGCGGCACCGAATCCGCACCGCCGGCATCCGCGCTCGCGAAGTCGGCCACGTTCACTTCGCCGCACATCAGGTGCATCCAGCGGTTTTCGCGCGCGCCCGGTGCGCGTGGCAGCCGGATAACGAGCGCCTGCGCGCGCGCCGCGAGTTCGTCGAGGAACGCCTCGACCGACGAGATATCCGCGAAGCCGTGCAGGCGTGCGCTGTTCAGGCGCAGCTCGGCGGCCGTCTGCGGGCCGCGCAGCAACAGGATCGTCAGCAGCGCAATCGCCTGGCTCGGGATGCCGAGCACGCGGTTCATGTTGTGCTCGAAACGCGGCACGCGGCTGCTGCTGCCCTCCATCACGAGGCTCAGGCGCTTCAGCTCGTCGAGCGCGGTCGTCACTTCGTCCTCGCTGACGCTCATCACCGGCGCGCGCGCGGTTTTCTGGTTGCAGCCCGCGGTCAGCGCGTTCAGCGACAGCGGGTAGGTATCCGGCACCGTGTGCTGTTTCTCGACGAGCACGCCGAGAATGCGGGCCTCGAGGGGCGTGAGTTCGCGAAGGGCGCGTGGCGTGGGCGTATCCGGCGTGGTGTTCATGAGTGGCGTCGCAGCGTGCAGCAGGTGAAGGGAAACGATCGCGGCCCGTCCGGCATCGCGCACGGGCGAGCCATATGATAGCTCGCGACGCGTGGCCCCGCGCCGCGCGCTGCGCTGGCGCGCGCACTTGCCGCAGCCGGCTTTCGTCCAACCTGTCGGCGCACCCGATACTGCGCGGCGCCGCGCGGCGATGCATGCGCGCACGCCCCGGCGTTTGCGCGATGCGCATGCCGGCGCTACGATATGCGTTCACCCCGATATCCGTGGCGCCGCTTGCGACCGTATTCGCACGCCGGTTCCACGCATCGTCCGTCCTTGGCGTGCTGCCGCCACGCATGCCCGCCGCTCGTCAACACCGTTCACCCCTTCACCGGTTCACCGCCATGACTGCATCCTCTTCCGCGCACGTGCGCGCCATCGTCACCGGACACACGCGCGGCCTCGGCGCGTCGCTTGCCGAACAACTGCTGCTGGAGGGCGTCGCCGTGCTCGGCGTGTCGCGCAGCCGTCATCCGTCACTCGCGTCGCAAGCCGGCGACCGCTTCTCCGAAGTCGAGATCGACCTGTCCGATTCCGCGGCCGTCGCAACCTGGATCGCCGGCGACACGCTGCGCCACTTCGTCGACGGCGCGTCGCTCGTGCTGCTGTTCAACAACGCGGGTATCGTCGATCCGATCGGACCGCTCGCCGCGCAGGACCCGGCGATCGTCGCGCGCGCAGTCGGCCTGAACGTCGCGGCACCGCTGATGCTGTCGGCCGCGCTCGCGCAGGCGGCTTCGGCCACGACCGAATGCCGGATCCTGCATCTGTCGAGCGGCGCAGCCCGCAACGCATACGCCGGCTGGAGCATCTACTGCGCGACCAAGGCCGCGCTCGATCACCATGCACGCGCGGTCGCGCTCGACGCGAACGGCACGCTGCGGATCTGCAGCGTCGCGCCGGGCGTCGTCGACACGGGCATGCAGGCGACGATCCGCTCGACCAGCGAAGACCACTTCCCGATGCGCGAGAAGTTCGACGAGTTGAAGTCGAGCGGCGCGCTCGCGACGCCCGAGGCGGCCGCGCGGCAACTGATCGGCTATGCGCTGAGCGACGCGTTCGGCGCCGAGCCGACGGCCGACGTGCGGAACCTGCCGGCCCGATAAGCTGCAAACGCGGCCCGTTACCCTCCGAGCCGCTTCGTCCAGTCTTCGACCTGCCGCTCCGTCCGGCGCTTTTCAAGCATCTTGCGCCAGCCGGGCGGCAGCAGCGGCACGTCGCACAGCGCAGCGAGCGCGGCCATGTCGAGCGTGCGCCGGTACAGCACATCGAGTACCGCCGACAGCGGCCATTGCGGATACGGGCGCTCACGCAGCGTCAGCACATCGCCCGCCTCCACCCAGCCTTCCTGCAGCACACGGTAGTACCAGCCGGTCCGGCCGCTCTGCTGCACGAGGGCGGCCATCCGCGGATGGTCGAAGCGTGCGTTGAGCTTCCAGCACGGCTGCCGCGACTGCGTCACCTGAAGCACCGCGCGGCCCAGCGTGAACACGTCGCCGAGACAGACGTCGCGTTCAGTCACGCCGTGCGTCGACAGGTTCTCGCCGAATGCGCCCGGCTGCGCGAGCACGTCGCGCGCGCCGATCTGCGCCGACCACCACGCATAGTGGTCGTGGGCATAGTGGTGGACCGCCTTGTCGGGGCCGCCGTGATGCCGCGCATCGGCTTGCTCGTCGCCGGAAAAGCCGAGCTTACCCAGCCACAGGCGCGCATCGACCGGCTGCTTGTCGATCGCGCTCGCATGCGGCGTGCCGGCCAGCGGCCGGCTCGTGCCGACCCGCACCGCGCCGATGGCGGCCGCGATCGCCGGCCGTGCGTGATCGCTCATGCCGCGACGCCGTCCGGCAGTGCCGCGAGCAGGCGTTCGAGTTCGCGCGTGCGTGCGTCGCCCAGCGGCAGCAGCGGCTTCCGCGGCTCGCCCGCGTCGAAGCCGCGCAGCCGCAGCCCGGCCTTCACGGTCACCGGCAACCCACCGCTGACGATGAACTGCAGCAACGGCAACTGCGCGTGAAATGCCGACCTGGCGCGCGTCAGGTCGCCCGTCCGCATCGCGTCGACCAGCGCGAGCGGCAACGCGGCATTCAGGTTCGGCGCGGCCGTGCACCATCCGGCCGCACCCGCGGCCAGCGCGGCGAGCGCCATCGGGTTGCTGCCGTTGTAGAACGGGATCGTCCCGTCGCTCAATTGCGCGAGCCGATGCATCCGGCCGATGTCGCCGGTGCTCTCCTTGACCATCGTCACGTTGTCGACGGTCCGGCAGATCGTCGCGATCAGGTCAGGCGACATGTCGACGCCGCTCGTCGCCGGATTGTTGTACAGCATGATCGGGATGCCGATCGCCTCGCCGATCGCGCGATAGTGCGCGACGATCTCGTCGTTGCCGAGCTTCCAGTACGACACCGGCAGCACCATCACCGCATCGGCGCCGGCCTGCTCGGCAAGGCGCGCGCGGCGCACCGCACCTGCCGTGGTGAGGTCGGAAATCCCGACGACGGTCGGCACGCGCCGGCGCACCGCGCGAATCGACGCGGTGGCGACCGCCTCCCATTCGGCGTCGGACAGATAGGCGCTCTCGCCCGTACTGCCCAGCGGGGCGATCGCGTGGACGCCATCGGCGATGAGCCGCTCGATCAGCGCATCGAGCGCTTTCAGGTCAACGCCGCCATCGGCGGAGAACGGTGTGACCGGGTAGGCAATGATGCCTTGCAGCAGGATGGACACGATGTGTATTCCTCAATGATTGCCGGACAAGATGGAAGCAACGCACGCATTCATGCGACGCAATCCCGATGCGTACGCAGTGCGCGACGCGCGTAATAGTCGAACGTCACCGCGTCGCGCTTCGGCTTCGAAATCCAGTCGTGCGCCTCGCGTGCCAGTGCCGGCGGCACCGGCCTGATCTCGCCGGCGGACATCGCGAGCAGTTGCAGCTTCGCGGCCCGCTCGATCAGCAGCGCGAGCATGCAGGCTTCCTCGATCGTCTTGCCGACCACGAGCTGGCCATGATGCGACAGCAGGATCGCGCGCTTGCCGCCGAGCGCCTTCGAAATGATCTCGCCCTCCTCGTTGCCGACCGGCACGCCCGGCCAGTCCTTCAGGAACGCGCAATCGTCGTACAGCGGGCAGGTGTCCATGTGCGACACGACGAGCGGCTGCTCGAGCATCGACAGCGCCGCGACATGCGCCGGATGCGTGTGAATGATGCAGTTCACGTCCGGGCGCTCGCGATAGATCCACGTATGGAACCGGTTGGCCGGATTCGGAATGCCTTCGCCGTCGACCACGTCGAGATCCTCGTTGACGCGCAGCAGGTTCGCGGCCGAAATCTCGTCGAACCCGAGCCCGAGCCGCTGCGTGTAATACGTGCCGGCATCGCCCGCGCGGCAGGTGATCTGCCCGGCCAGGCCCGAATCGTGACCGGCGTCGAACAGGATCCGGCACGTGAGTGCGAGCTTCTGCCGCGCGGACCAGCCGCTGTCGCCCACCTCGTTTTCAAGCCGCTGCTCGGCCAGCGCGACCAGCGCTTCCTTCGTCAAATTCAGCGTTTCCGCCATGTTCGCCTCCTGACTGGATCGGGTTCGCCGCGCCGTCCGCGGTCGTTTCCCCGGCATCACGAGACACACGATACACCATAGGACACTTTGTGTCATGCGTTACAATCGGTTTTTCGAAGGACACCTGGCGCCCCATGACGATTCGCCTGAAGCTGCTCAGAAAACAGAAGGGCTGGACGCTCGATGTGCTGGCCGACGAGACGGGCCTCACCAAGAGCTACCTGTCGAAGGTCGAGCGCGGCCTGAGCGTGCCGTCGATCGCGGTCGCGCTGAAGCTGTCGAAGGCGCTGAGCGTCGACGTCGAACAGTTGTTCTCGGAAAGCCACAACCGCGAGCTGATCACGGTCACGCGCGCCGGCGAGCGCACGGCGATGGGCGCGGCGGCCGACCGCCACGCGCACCGCTTCGAAAGCATCGCGGCCGGCGTCGCGCCGAAGAAGATGCTGCCGTTCGTCGTGCACCCGCCGCACGAGTTCGTCGCGTCGACGTTCCGCGAGCACGAAGGCGAGGAATTCCTGTTCGTGCACAAGGGGCGCGTCGAAATCGAATTTCCGAACGAGACGGTGCAACTCAAGACCGGCGATTCAGTCTATTTCAACGCACTCATCCCGCACCGCACGCGCAGCCTCGGCACCGCGCAGGCGGAGATCCTGGTCATCGTCAGTCACGACGACTAGCCTCGTCACTTCTTCGCGCAAGGACCCCCGATGGTCACCAAGGCCACCGCCCCGTTCCAGCAGATCAAGACGCTCGTTCGCCAGAACGTCGAGTCCGGCGACTGGCGCCCCGGCGACCGCATTCCGTCGGAACTCGATCTCGCCGCGCAGTTCGGCGTCGCGCGCATGACGGTCAACCGCGCGCTGCGCGAGCTGACCGAGGAAGGCGTGCTGAAGCGCATCGCAGGCGTCGGCACCTTCGTCGACGAGGTGAAGCCGCAATCGAACCTGCTGATGATCGCGCATATCCGCGATGAGATCCGCGCGCGCGGGCACGAATATCGCTGCCGCGTGATGAGCCGGTCGAGCGAGCCCGCGTCGTTCGACGTCGCGGCCGCGTTCGGGCTGCCGGTCAATACGCCGGTCTTTCATGTGGTGTGCGTGCACGAGGAAAACGGCCGCCCGATCCAGCTCGAGGACCGCTACGTGAACCCGGCCGCCGCGCCCGGCTTCATCGACCAGGATTTCCAGGCCGAGCCGCCGTCCGAATACCTGTACAACAACGTGTCGCACCACGAACTGGAAATCGAGCACGTGGTCGACGCGTCGCTGCCGACCGTCGAGCAGGCGCGGCTGCTCGACATGCGCGCCGACGAGCCGTGCCTCACGCTCACGCGCCGCACCTGGACGGACGGGCTGCCCGTCACGTTCGTGCATTTCCTGCATCCGGGCAACCGCTACCGGCTCGGCTCCCGCTTCAAGCCCGGCGCCGGGCGCCACCCGACCTGACCTTTATCACCCGCGAAAAAGCACACGGCGGCCGTTTCGCGATGAAACGGCCGCCGTGTTCGTGACTGCGCGGCTCAGATCGCGCCAGCCTGCCCCGCGCCACGCGACCACACGACCGGAAACAGCGGGTGGTCGAGCGCCGCGCCATCGGCCAGCTGTTCCGCGAGCCCGGGGAACTCGGGCGACGTCTTCCAGCGGCGCGGCGCGTGACGGATATCGTCGCCGACGAAACGGATCGAGAACGCGCGCCGGCGGTTCTGCGTGCCGCCCGATGCGTGCAGCGTGAGCATCCGGAAGCACACCATGTCGCCAGGCTCGAGCGCCCAGTGGCGAATCGGGAACGCCGCGCGGTCGGCTTCGATGTCGGGCAGGTCCGCCAGGCTGCCTTCCGGGAACCACTTCGCCTCCTTGTCCATGAACGTGCGCGGCATCAGCCACGGCCCGAGATGCGAGCCCGCCACGAATTCCAGCGTCGATTCGAGCGGCACCGGATCGACCGGAATCCACATGCTGACGTTGTCGTCGCCCTCGATGTTGTAGTACGGCTGGTCCTGGTGCCACGGCGTGCGCTGCCGCGTGCCGGGCTCCTTCACGAGCAGGTGGTCGTGATGCAGCCGCACGTTCTCGGTCCCCATCAGCGCGGCGGCGACCGACGGCGCCGGCGAGCGCACGATGAAGTCGCGATATGCGTCGTTGTGCTGCCAGTTGCAGAAATCCTCGAAGAACCAGCCGGGATCGTCGGGCTGGCTCGCCACTTTCGCGCGCTCGCTCGGCTGGGCGAGATTCGCGTCGATGCCGGCGCGCAGCGCGGCCACTTCGTCGGGCGAAAAGATGCCCTTGATGCAGACCGCGCCTTCCTCGCGGAACGCGGCGATCAGTTCGGGCGTCACGGCTTGCGCGACGCGGTCGTGGATAGTCGTCATGGTGTGCCTGTCGATGGAATGAATCACGGAATCACGGTGCCGAAGTCAGCTGCTGCTTCGTGCCGTAGATGTCGAAGTCGAAGTATTTCGCGGCGATCTTCTGGTAGGTGCCGTTCGCGCGGATCGCGACGATCGCGTCGTTCAGCCGCTTCTTCATCGCGTCGTCACCCTTGCGCACGCCCATCGCGACGCCGTAGCCGGTGATGCGCACGTCAGTTACGTCGGGGCCCGCGAACGCATAGCCCTTGCCGCGCGGCGTCTTCAGAAACGCGTAGCCGGCCTGGGTCTTGTCCTGGAAGGTCGCGTCGAGGCGGCCGTTGACGAGATCCTGGTACACCTGGTCCTGGTTCTGGTACGAGACGATCGTCACGCCCTTGGTCGCCCATTCGGCCTTCGCGTACGTCTCCTGCGTCGTGCCCTGGTCAATCCCGACGCGCTTGCCCGCGAGCGACGCGGCGGTCGGCAAGAGCTTCGAGCCGACCGGCGCGACGAGCGCGCCCGGCGACGCATACAGCTTGTTCGAGAAGTCGATCTGCTTGAGCCGCTCGTCGGTGGCCGTCATTGCGGACATGATCACGTCGAACTTGCGCGCGCGCAGCGCCGGGATCATCCCGTCGAAGCCCTGCTCGACCCACACGCACTTCGCACGCAGCTGCTCGCAGATCGCATTGCGCAGGTCGATGTCGAAGCCGGCGAGCGAGCCGTCGGGCTGCTTCGCCTCGAACGGCGGATACGTGGGGTCGATACCCCAGCGGATCGTCGACGTGTCCTGTGCGAACGACGCGAGCGGCGCGAACGCCAGCGCGGTAACGAGGAACTTTGCAGTGCGGTTCATGGCGTGTCCTTGAAGGTCTCGACGCGGCGGGCGACGCCGGCGTCCGGTGGAGGCGCCGCGCCGGGACGCCGGCACGGTGCGCGAAAGACGGGACTTCGATGAAACTGCGATGCAGTCTAGACCACTCGATTTTCGAGCGCAAGCGAGGGAATGCGGGGAGGCAGCGGATTGAGGGGAGATGGGGGCCGAAAAGGTGGGGAGACGCTTGATTGATGGTCTTTTTGCGGGATTTTCGGGTGTTTACCCTGCGAGATGCAGCGCCGCCACAGACCGCGTTTTTCCGGATGTTCGCCAAAATTTGATGTCTATACAGGTGACCGCGGCAATGCTCCGCCCGATGCTCCTTCGACCGGATGGGCAATGCGCCCTATACCGCGATGGCATTTTTCAGCGACGACAGCTCGCCTCGAAATGCTTACATCGGGAAGCACTGAATCGTCGTCGGGAGGTCGCCATGCAACTCCATGAAATCGGTCAGGCCGTCGCGAAACGGCGCGCCGAACTCGACCTCACGCAGGCACAACTCGCAAAGCTCGCCGGGTTGTCTCGCCTGACCGTCAATCGGCTCGAAGCCGGCAAGGTCAAGGATCTCGGCATCAACAAGCTGATCACGTTGCTCGGCGTGCTCGGTATCGAACTCCTGGCACGCCCGCGGCAGCCGCAAAACGGTCTCTACAAGGCCGTCGTGAGCGCGAACGCAGCTACAAGGGCGAATTGACCGAACGCTTGCTGGCCGACGCGTTGATCACCGGACACATTCCGCAAGGCTACGAATCGCAGTTTTCCGTCATCCTCGACGAGGTGCCGCTCCCTGTCGTGGTGAAGGCGGCCGAGGAAGCCGCCGAGCGCTCGGGCACCCCGCTTCGGGTCATCTGGAAAAACCTCGCGGCATGGTCGAGGGATCTTCACCTGTATCGTGAAGTATGGGTCTGACTGCGGCGCGGCCCCGCCCAGTTGAAACCTACCGCGCCCCCGCCGCCACCAGCACCCGCTCGATCGCGCCGTACCCGCGCTGCCGCGCATGCTGCAGCGGCGTCACCCCGTTCGAATCGGCCAGATCGACGTTCGCGTGCCCGTCGACGAGCAACTGCACGATCCGCACGTAGCGCTCGCTGCCGTCGCCGAGCATGATCGCCTCCAGCAGCGCGGTCCAACCGAGCCGGTTCACGTGGTCGACGTTCACGCCCGCGTCGATCAGCGTGCGCACCGTCTCCACATGGCCACGCTCGGCCGCCGGAATCAGCGCGGTGCCGCGATACCGGTTCGTGCTGCGCAGATCGGCGCCGTGCGCGAGCGTCATCCGCAGGATGTCGAGATAGCCGCGCGCGCCGGCATACAGGTACGGGCTGTCCTGGATCGCGTCCTTCGCGTTGACGTCCGCGCCCGCGTCGATCAGCACGCGCGCCGCCTCGACGTGATTGCCGTGCGTTGCGATCAACAACGCGGTACGGCCCTGCCCGTCGCGCGAATCGACCTGCGCGCCGCGCTCCAGCAGCGTACGCACCTCGCCCGCGTCGCCGCGGTCGGCCGCGCTGCGCAGCCGGCCCTCGGGCGCACCGCCGTCGGCGGCAGCCACGGCCGACGTCAGCGTGGTCAACGCAAACGAGCCGATGATCGCGATCCGTTTGAATAACATCCCGTTTCCTCCTTGCGCGCCGCGCACGCCGATGCGCGGCCGATGCAATGCGTCAGGCGCCGGCACGGCGCCACACGACGCCGCGCCGGGTCCGGCGAAACCGCGATTGCCCGCGGCGTCCGGCCATGTTAAAAGTCGTCGCACGCATTTGGAAATGAAATGTTCGAATCCGCAAAAGTGCAGAAATGAATAGACCCCTGTTCGACATCGACCTGTTGCGCGCGCTCGTGATGGTTGCCGACTGCGGCAGCTTCACGACGGCCTCCGCACGCCTGCATTCGACGCAGTCGACGGTTAGCCAGAAGGTGCGCCGGCTCGAGGAAATCGCCGGCCACCGCCTGCTCGACCGAGGCACGCGCGACGTCCGGCCGACCGACGCGGGCGTGACGGTGCTCAGCTATGCACGGCGCATGCTCGCGCTGAACGACGAAATGCTGGAGGCGCTGTCGGGCGCCACGGTTGCGCTGACGATCCGGCTCGGCGTGCCCGACGATTTCGCGGCGGGCCGCACGACGCATGCGCTCGCCGCGTTCAAGCGCGAGCATCCGCAGGTCAAGCTCGAAGTGATGTGCGGGCTGAGCCGCGACATCAGCGCCGCGTACGACCGCGGCGAACTCGACCTCGTTTTGATCAAGCAGCGGCGCGACAGCCGCGAGGCCGTCGTGCGCTGGCCCGAGAAACTGCGCTGGATCGACAGCGCGACGCATCCGTCGATCGATCTCGACCCGGTGCCGATCGTCGTGTTTCCGCCGCGCGGGCTTTACCGCGACGACATGATCAAGGCGATCGAGGAGCGCGGCCGCCGCTGGCGGATCAGCTTCACGACGTCGAGCCTGAGCGGCATCCAGGCGGCCGTCGCGGACGGGCTCGGCATCAGCGTGCTGCCCGCGCGCGTGGTGACCGACGAGCACGTCGTGCTGACCGCGACGCAGGGTTTCGCGCCGATCGAGCACATGGACATCGCGATCCTGCACCGGCCGACGGCCGACCCGATGGTCAGCGAACTGACGAAGACGCTCGCGGCGATGCTGGAGCACGAGGAGCAGTAGGAAAGCGAAAGCCGAATGCGCCAAGGGAACGGGCGGCGCGACGCCTCGGGCACGGCCGATGCGATGCGATCGCGGGGGCATCGGCACGTCCCGCGCCCGATACCCGTCAGAACATCGTATTGCCGTTCGCGGCCTGCTCGGGCACCGGCTGGTTGACGTCCCAGTGCTCGACGATCTTGCCGTTCTCGAGCTTGAAGATGTCCATGATCGCGCTGCCGCGCGTACCTGGTTCGCGCACCGCGTGCACGTGCAGGATCACGTAGTCGCCATCGACGAAGGAGCGCTTGATCTCGCTATGCGACTGTGGATATTTGTCGCGCAGAAAGGCGACGAACTTGCGAAAGCCGTCGCGGCCGTCAGCCGCATTCGGGTTGTGCTGCACGTAGCGATCGCCGACATACGCGAGCGCGGCATCGGCGTCCTTTTCGTTCAGGCCTTTCTCGTAGAACGCGAGCACCGTCCGCCGGTTGGCTTCCTGCTGCGCGTCGGTCGGGCCGGCCGCCGCCGCATGCGCGGCCGTCACGGCGAACAGGGCCGCCGCCATCCATCGTGCGGCCCGTGCCGCTGTCGTGCGTCGCATCGTCGTCTCCCCGGAAATCCGGCTGAAATCCGGATCATACCGGGGCGACGCCCCACTCAGACGAGTGCGCCGTTGCGGGCGACGATCTTCCCGGACGACACGACGAGGCGTCGCACCGGCCGTGCGACGACGGCCTCGGCGAACGTCAGCGCATCGACGAGCACGACATCCGCGCGGCTGCCGGGCTGCAGCCCGTAATCCGCGAAGCCGCAGCCGCGCGCCGCGCTGTGCGTCACGCAGTCGAGCGCGACTTCGAGCGCATCGTCGCGGCGGAAATCGTTGCGCATGCCGATCAGCATCGCGCGTTCGAGCATGTCGGGCGAACCGTACGGCGACCACGTGTCGCGCACGCCGTCGTTGCCGCCGATCACCGTCACGCCCGCCGCGCGGCACGCGACCACCGACGGCACCGGCACCGCCGCCGGCGCGGTCGTGACGATGGCCACGCCGAGCTCGGCCATCCGGGCGAGCAGCGCATCGCGCTCGCGCTCGGCGATATCGCCGAGACAGAAGCCGTGGCTGATCGTGACCTTCCCCTGCATGCCGTGCGCGGCCGTGCGCTGCAGGATCAGGTCGAGCGAGTACGCCCCCATCGACGCGCGCTCGTGCAGGTGGATGTCGAGCCCGCGGCCGTGGCGCTCGGCGATCGCAAACAGCACGTCCACCGCCTCGACCGGATCGCCTTCGATCGCGCACGGGTCGAGCCCGCCGAGCAGGTCGGCGCCGGCGCCGAGCGCGTCGGACAGCAGCGCGTCGGTGCCCGGCCGCTTGAGCACGCCCGATTGCGGAAACGCGACGATCTGGATCTCGACCTGCCCGCGCAGCGTCTCGCGCGTCGCGAGCACGCCGTGCAGATGGCGCAGCCCGGCTTCGGTATCGACGTCGACGTGCGTGCGAATGCGCGTCGTGCCGGCCGCGAGGAATGCGCGTGCCAGCGCGAGCGACGCAGCGCCCGCGTCATGGCCGCTCGTCGCGCGATAGTGGCGTTCGTTCTCGATGCGATCGACGAGGCGCGGCCCGACCTGGTTGCGATACCACGGCATTCCCCAGTGCGTCTTGTCGAGGTGCGTGTGGCCTTCGACGAGGCCAGGCAGCGCGAGCGCGAGCGCGCCGTCCTCGATCGCGCAGCCGGCGGGCGCGTCGAGCGACGGGCCGACGCGCGCGATGCGGTCGCCTTCGATCAGGATGTCGAGCGCGGTGTCGGCGCTCGTGCGGACGTTGCGGATCAGCAGGTTCGTCATGTCGGTTCCGGTGTGGTCGGTCAGTGCGAAGCAGGCACGGCGCATGCCGTGCTGCCGGTCATCAGGTCAGCGCGTGAAGCGCAGCGACGGGGCGAACGGCGCACCCGTATCGCTCTCGCCGCGGCGGAATACCCAGCGCTCGGCCGGGACGCCCGCGACGGCCGCCGCCGCGTTCGGCGCGCGCACCGCGACGAAGCTCGCGTCGCAGCCGACCGCGATGCCGTAGCGTTCCTTGCCGATCGCGCGTGCGCCGGCATGCGTCGCCATGTCGAGTGCGACGCCGAGCGCTTCGTCGGTGTAGAAACCCGACCGGTAGCCGACCATCATCGCGCGCTGCAGCATGTCGCCGTTACCGTACGGCCACCACGCGTCGCGGATGTTGTCGTTGCCCGCGAACACGTGCACACCCGCATCGCGCAGCTGCTGCACCGGCGGAAATGCACAGTCGCCCGGCGCATTCGTCAGGATCGACACGCCTGCTTCGGCCAGTGCCGCCGCGGTGCGCTGCACGTCATCGTCGCTCACCTGGCCGAGCGCGTACGCATGGCTCACGTTCACGCGCCCGCCGAGCCCGGTCGCGCGCGTGCGCGCCGCGATCCGCAGCAGTTGCGCGATGCCGGTTTCGCCCGGCTCGTGCAGGTGGATGTCGATCTTCACGCCGCGCTTCTCGGCGATGCCGAACACGATGTCGAGCTGGCCGTCCGCGTCGCCGTCGAGCGTCGTCGGGTCAATCCCGCCGACCACGTCCGCGCCTTCGCGCACGGCTGCGTCGAGCACCTCGGCCGTGCCCGGGCACGTCACGACGCCGGCCTGCGGAAACGCGACCAGTTCGATGTCGACGATCCCGCGCCACTGCTCGCGCGCGGCCATCACGGCCTGCAGGTTCGACAGGCCCGTCGTCGCATCGACGTCGACGTGGCTGCGCATCGCGATCGTGCCGAATGCGGCGGCCTGCGCGATCAGCGCGTTCGCGCGCTCGACGATCGGCGGAGCAGCGGCGAGCTGGCGCTTCTCGACCGCGAGCCGCTCGCGCAGCGAGCCGACCGGTTCGTGCGGCACCCAGCGATCGCCGACGAAGCTCTTGTCGAGATGGATGTGGCCGTCGACGAAACCGGGCAGCACGACGCGGCCGTCGAGGTCGATCGTCTGAGCGCCGGGCGCGGCTGCGCACTCGGCGCCGATCTCGGTGAAGCGGCCGTCACGGACGACGAGGTTGACGGGCTGGCCGCCGGCATCGACGGCGTTGATGAAGAAGCGTTCGGTCATGGCTTGGAATGTGGGGCGGTCGCGGCGCGCCACCGGCGCGGACAGGGGAAGGAACCGCAGCCGGCGCGGCGCGACCCTTGGCAGGGAATCCGGCCACGATATCGGACGCTGCCGCCCGAGGCCAATTAAATGTCGCGATGCCGCGCATTCGATTTCGCGATGTGCGGCGCGCACGCCCGCGGGACCTGGCACGGCGACGGGGTTCGATCGCAGGGGAGGCGACGGAATCGCCGCCTGAAACACGTGGGCCGCCTCACCGTCGCGCGGCCGGCCGGAAGCCGTCTCGCGCCCTTGTCGGGCATGGCTCGAACACCCCGCCCGGCTGGCGATTTACGCGGCAACAGACTTTACACGTTGTTACCCGGCCGCACCGGACGCGCATCCGGCCATTCCTTATACTCACGCCGAGTTCGCCACCCATCCGGGAATCAGTCGGCGGACACGTTGCCGATGCAGGAAACATCATGATGCGCATGCCCTCCACGAAGACCGTTCTGTTCGCCTCGCTCGTCGCCGTGGCGGCGCTCCCGCTGACCGCCTGTGTCGCGCCCGGCTACTACGGCGCGCAACCGGGCTATCCACAGCAGCAGCAATACGCGACGCCCGGCTACGCGCAGCCCGCGTACTCGCAACCGGGCTACGTGCAGCAGCAACCGGCGTATCCGAACCAGGCGCCGCAGCCGTACGATCAGTATGGCAACCAGTCGCAGTACGGGACGCAGCCGTATGACCAGTATGGCAATCAGCAACAGCAATACGCGAACCCGTACGGCGCGCAATACGGCACCGTCGCGAACATTCAGCCGGTCAACGGCTCGGTCGGCCCGTCGGGTGTGGCCGGCACCGTCGTCGGCGCACTCATCGGCGGCGTGCTCGGCAACCAGGTCGGCCGCGGTCATGGCCGCGATGCCGCGACCGTGATCGGCGCGCTCGGCGGTGCGGTGGCCGGCAACCAGATCGGTCAGCAGATGGGCGCCGCGCAGGGCCCGAGCAGCTACCGGATCGACGTGCAGGTCAGCGACGGCTCGATGCGCTCGTTCGACGTGCAGTCACCGGGCAACCTGCGTCCGGGCGACCGCGTGCAGATCAACGGCAATCAGCTGTCGCGTTATTGATGCCCGTTGCGTGCGTGTGAGCTGATCGCGCGCACGTCTCACGCCCCCCCCTTTCGTCACGCCAGCATGGCTGCGTGACCGTCATTCGCGCACGGGCACACCGTTCCGGCGCCGCTGGCATGCGCAATGCGCCGAACAGCGCCACGCGACATCCGAATTCCCATTAGGATAAGGACGATGCATCCTGCGGCTACGGCAGCCCGCACCGACATGCACAATCCCCAACCGGAATTCACCCGATGACGATCACGACCCGCCTGCTCGATGCGGCCGACGCCGCCCGCTTCCAGACCGTTCGCCTGCGTGCGGTCGACACCGCGCCCACGTCCTTCCTGCCGACGCTCGACGAGGAATCGCAGGTGCCGGTCGACGAATTCGCGACGCGCATCACGCCGACCCACGAACGTGCCGTGTTCGGTGCGTTCGACGGCGATACGCTCGTCGGCATCACCGGCGTGCGCCGCGATGCGCGCACGAAGATCGCGCACAAGGCGACGATCTGGGGCGTGTTCGTCGATCCCGCGTATCGCGGGCAGGGTATCGCGCAGACGCTGCTCGAAAGTGCGACCGGGCATGCCGCGCAGGCGTGGCAGTGCAAGCAGCTGATGCTGTGCGTGAACGAGGTCAACGGCACCGCGGAGCGGCTGTATGCGTCGCAAGGGTTCGTGCGGTTCGGCACGGAACCGCGCTCGCTGTACGTCGATGGCAAGTTCTACGACGAGCACCACATGGTCAAGACGCTCGCGTAACGCGTTCACGTTCGCTCGCACTCGCTTTTGCCGTTGACGTTGCGTTCGCATGCATCGACCGACCACCCCGCACGCGAACGCCCTTGCACGCTCACCTCATTGCATCACCGCTTGTCGGTGATCGTCGTGTTGACGGCCTGCCCGGCGATCGTCACGTTCGTCAGCGTCATCGCGTTCACGTTGAACGCATAGATCGGCCCCGGCGACGTGACCGTCGGCGTGCCCGACGCGACCGGCGTGCCGAAGTCGCAGTTGCTGATCGTCACGCCGGAGATCGGCTGCACGGCAGGCGTGGGCGGTGTGCCGTTGTAGTCGAACGCGACGGGCCCCTGCGCGACGATCGCCTGGAAGCACGACGCGGTCACGCCGTTCAGCGTCACGTTGCTCGCCTTCACGTCCGAGATCGTCACGTTCTGCACGACCGGCGGACGCGTGCGCACGGCATCGTTCGCCGGCTGGTAGTCGCAGTCGAACGTGACGATGCCGCCCTGCGCCGCGGACGGGTTCCCGGCCGACGGCGTCACGACGCCGAGCGGCACGCTCGCGTTGACCGGGCTGCCCGCGAGCAGCGCGCTGCCGTAACCGCCACCCTTCTGCGTCACGCCGTTCGGCAGCGTGACGCCCTTCACGTGGAAGTCCTTCACGTAGCCGCCACGGTTCATGTTGGTCTTCACGCGAATCGCGATGTTCAGCGGGTTGGTCTGCCAGTTCGCGTTCAGCATCGACAGGTTGGTCGCGTAGATCTGCTCGACGCCGCCGCCCATCTCGCTGCCGAGCGTGATGCCGCCGTGCCCGCTGTTCATCGTGCAGTTGCGGATCAGGTGCCGCTTTGCCGGACCGTATTCGGTGTCGCGGTCCTTGCCCGACTTGATCGCGATGCAGTCGTCGCCGGTGTTGAACGTGCAGTCCTCGCACAACACGTCGGTGCATGCGTCCGGATCGAATCCATCGTTGTTCGGGCCGATGCTGTTGGTCGTCACGCCACGGATCACGACGTTGCGGCTCGCGGTCGGATGGTGCTGCCAGAACGGCGTGTTCTGCGTCTGGTAGTTCGCCATCAGCACGTTCGTGCAGCCGATGAATTCGACCATGCACGGGCGCAGGTAGTGACCGAGGCCGAAGATGCGTTTCTCGACCGGCACGCCGGCCTCGGACAGCGCGGGCAGGTAATTCTGGTCCTGCTGCCACGGCGTGACCGGCGACGTCAGCAGCGAATAGAGCGCGTCGGGAATCGCTGGCGCGACGATCCGCAGATCGACGTTGTCCGGATTCAGGTACGCCTGACTCGGTACCGACGCACCCGCGCCGTACGCGCCCGACGAGCCCTTGTAGGTCCACCAGCAGACGCTGTTCGCGCCGCTGCCGGAGAACGGCGTCATCGCCTGCCCGTTGAGCACCGAGGTCGGGCCTTCGCCCGTCAGCGCGATGTTCGTCGCGTTGCGCGCGTAGACGGGTGCGCCGTAGTTCAGGCAATCGTTCGCCTGCCAGCGGCTGTAGTACAGGCGGCCGTTCGCGCCGCAATCGACCGGGCCGTCCTTCGCGTAGTCGGCCGGGTTCGGGCTGAAATAGATCGTGCAGTTCGCACTCAGGTGGAACGTGACGTCGCTCTGCAACACGATCGGCCCCGCGCAGTACCAGGTGCCGGACGGCACGACGACCCGGCCGCCGCCTTCGCGCCGGCACGCGTCGATCGCCGCAAGAAACGCCGGGCGAGAATCGAACGCGCCGGGCGCGGTCGTCAGTTCGGAACCGGGGCTGACCGGCGATTTCGCCACCGGGTACGGCGACGTCTGCGCGACCGTCGTGCAGGCGCGCGCGCCGAAGTGCGTCACATCGAAATCGCGCCCGCGCCGGGCGAGCCGCGACACGTGCGCGAGCGACGCGGCGATGCGCGCCGCCGCGCCATGCTCGCCCCACACGAGATCGACCGCCGACGTATTGGACATGGGGCCTCCGGCCAGCGCCCGGGTCGCCGCGAACGGTCCACCGAGCATGGCGCCGCCGGCGAGTGCGCCGGTCCAGCCGATGAAGGCGCGGCGTGACACCCGCTTCGACGAGGGCGACAGGGCGGACGAAGACGAACGGCGGCGGTGGGCGGCCATGGGCACTCCTTCAGTGTAGGGGGTATCGATGCGCCGGGCGGCGGATCACTATTCATACGTCGTCGTACTACATCGCGCAGTCTAGTCGCGACCTGCACCGAACACGTATTTGTCGTTTACCCTGTTTTCACTGATTTAATGCCATGGATGTGTGCGCACACTCACATTTGGAAATGTTGCTTTAGAGATATGTTGTCGTATGTTTATGCGCAAAAACTTTGACTAAAAATCCCCGGTGGGCGATGTCCACCGGGGTGATTTCCCTACTCGCCGGACGCCGCGACGGCCCCCGCCGCCGGCTCGCGTCCCGCTGAAGCCGCCGGCTCGAACACCAGCACGAGGTCACCGCGATAACGCCCGTTGGGTGACGCCGCGTCACCGGCGACCGGCGCTTGCGCGCTGATCTTCACGTTGCGGGTTTCGTCGTAGCCGTCGAATCCGTCGTGTCCGCGGCTCACCAGCGTGATCGGGCGAGCGGCGCCCGGCGTGATGTCCGCCTTGCCTGCGCCGCCCGTCATCAGCACGACCTTCGCGTTAGCCATGTCTTCGTGGCCGTTCGACAGCCGCAGCGGCTGCAGCAACATGACGTTGAAATCGGGATACGTCGTGCGCACGCGGATCGGCAGCGTCGCCGCGAACGTCTGTTGCGTGCCGTCCGTCGCGCTCAGCTCGACCACGTCGTACGCGGTGTTGTCCGGCTTCGACGCGAACAGGCTGTCGCCGATATGCGCGGTCAGCGTGATTTTCTTGACGATCATTTGTGGCGACGTCGGGCCTGCGTGTGCGATGCCGGTCAAGGCGCTGCAGGCGACGAATGCGGCGAGATGGGTTCGGATTTTCATTGTGTTGCCCCGCATGCTGGAAAGTTGGAATCGGGCGCCCGAACCCGTCCCATCACCGGCCAATCCGGGATCCAACTATCCCGAAATTAGCTGGCAATATCCCCGTCGAATTCGCTGTGCCCAGCCGGGTACGCGCGCGATCGAGTCGGCCGGAGTCGATCGCAACCACCTACCGGGTTCGCGCGCCGGCCAATACCGGCCTGCTCGTGTGAACCCGTCGCGCCACGGCATGCAACAACGATAGGCCGCGAAAGACCCGTTAAACATTCATGGAAACCTTCACGTCCCGGTGCGTCTTTCATTCACCTGTGCCATCTTGAAATCAAATTGGACGCACCGGCGAATCCCCGCCACCCACCCGCCTCGGTAATTCCGCGTCTGTTCAGCCCCCTGCCGCCCGCGCTATCGTTTCCCCTTCTTCACAGCCCAGGAGCTGCCTTTGCCTTCCCGCCACGGAGTCGACCTCATCCGCGCCCGCGCATTGTTCGATCGCGAGCGCCAAGCGTTCACCGAAGCCATGCCGGTCTCCCGCGCCCTGTCCGCGGAAGCATCCGAGCACTTGCTGTTCGGCGTGCCGCTGCACTGGATGCAGGACTGGTCGACACCGTTCTCGCTGTATGTGAAGGAGGCGCGCGGCGCAACGTTCACCGACGTCGACGACCATCGCTACGTCGATTTCTGTCTCGGCGATACGGGCGCGATGTTCGGCCACGCGCCCGAACCGGTCGCCCGCGCGCTCGTCGAACAAGCCACGCGCGGCTACACGACGATGCTGCCGAGCGAAGACGCCGCATGGGTATCGCGCGAACTCGCACGCCGCTTCAAGCTGCCGGTCTGGCAATTCGCATTGAGCGCCAGCGACGCGAACCGCTTCGTGCTGCGCTGGGCGCGCGCGGCCACCGGCCGCAACACGATCGTCGTGTTCAACGGCTGTTATCACGGCACGGTCGACGACGTGTTCGTCGATCTCGTCGACGGCCGCCCGGTGCAGCGCGACAGCCTGCTCGGGCAGTCCTACGATCTGCTCGCCAACACGCGCGTCGTCGAATTCAACGACCTGGCCGCGCTTGAAGCCGCATTGAAGGACGGCGACGTCGCGTGCGTGCTCGCCGAGCCCGCGATGACGAACATCGGGATGGTGCTGCCCGACGCGGGCTTCTGGGACGCCGCGCGCGAACTGACGCGCCGCTACGGCACGCTGCTGGTGATCGACGAGACGCACACGATCAGCAGCGGCCCCGGCGGCTACGCGGTCGCGCACGATCTCGAACCGGACATGCTGGTGGTCGGCAAGCCGATTGCGGGCGGCGTGCCGTGCGCGGTGTACGGCTTCAGCGCGGAATTCGCGGAACGCGCGAAGCAGGCGAAGCTGAACGCGCCACCCGGCCATTCGGGCATCGGCACAACGCTCACCGCGAACATGCTCGCGATGCATGCGATGCGCGCGACGCTGGCCGAAGTCGCGACCGACGCCGCGTATGCGCACATGTTCGAACTCGCCGCACGGCTGGCGACGGGCCTCGAGCAGGCGATCGCGAAACACGGGCTGCCGTGGTGCGTGACGCGCATCGGCGCGCGCACCGAATTCCAGTTCGCGCCCGAGCCGCCACGCAACGGCACGCTGGCCGGCGCGCAGCTCGACAGCGAACTCGAACACATCGTGCACCTGTACCTGCTGAATCGCGGCGTGCTGATCACACCGTTCCACAACATGATGCTCGTGTGCCCGCAGACGACGGCCGACGATGTCGACCGGCTCGTCGCGCAGTTCGACGCGTGCCTGGGCGAACTGGTGTGACGTGATGTGATGCACCGTGCGTCCGGCTCGCCCGCAGCGGCGCTGCCGGACGCACGCCCGGCGCGACTTCCGCAGTTCAGTCGGAGCGCGCACTCACTTCCAGCGCCACACGCAGCGCCTCACGCGTATCGCCACGGCTACTTCGGCAGATCCGTCGCATCGACCTGCGTGCCGGGCACGCCTGCGGAGCGCGCACTCACTTCAAGCTCGTCGCGCAGCGCCACGCGCGTATCGACGCCGCCCGAGCCCGGCCCCGACGCCCGCCCGACATCGAGCGCCGGCAGGATGTAGCCGTTCACCATCCGCCGGAACAGCTTCACGTTCTCCGCATCGCGCAGGCCACCGTCAATCGGCAGCACGCCCGTCATCACGATCACCGTGTTGCGCTTCGGCAGCACCGTGATGAATTGCCCCTTGAAGCCCATCGCGTCGAATTCGGGCTCGCTCTCGACGATGTTGTTGATCCACCAGTAGTAGCCGAAATGCGGCGACACACGCGGCGCCGTCATCTGCGCGATCCATGCCTGCGGCACCACCTGCCGCCCCTGCCAGCGCCCACCGTCGAGCACGAGCATGCCGATCTTCGCCATGTCGACCGCGCGCAGCCGCAAACCCCAGCCGGCCGACACGAGCCCCGTGCGATCCGCACGCTCCCATGTCGCGCGCTTCATGTCGAGCGGGGCGAACAGATGCGCCTGCGCATAGCGCTCGACGGGTTCGCCGGCCGCCGCGCTCAACATCGCTGACGCGAGGATCGGGTTCACGTCGGTGTATTCGAACGCGGTGCCGGGCGCGACCTTCGGCGCGGCCGAAGCAGCAAGCTTCAGCCGGTCGGGCGCGGTGTAGTAGATCGGATCGTCCTTCGGGCTGAAGTCGTAATGCAGGCCGCTCGACATCGACAGCACGTGCTTCAGCTCGATGCCTCGCTTGTCCGCGAGCGCGCCGCCGAGGTCGGGACGCCACGCGGCGAGCCGCGCGGCCACCGGCTCGTCGAGATGCACGGCGCCCTGATCGACCAGGATGCCCGCGACGAGCGACGTCACGGCCTTCGTCACCGAGTACAGCTCGTAGGTCGAATCGCGCGACGCCTTCGCGCCGTAGCGCTCGAAGATCAGCTTGCCGTCCTTCACGACGAGCAGGCTGTACACATCGAGCTTCTGCTCGCGGATCCAGCGCGACAGCTCGACGAGCTTGCGCGAATCGACGCCGACGTCCTCCGGCGCAGCGGCTTCGATACCGGTTTCATGCAGCGGCGGCCGTGCATCGGCCGCGTGCGCCGCCGACATCGTCGGCACCGGCGCGAGCGCACCGCTGCCGATCAGCAGCGTCGCAAGCCGCGCGAGCAGCCGGCGCACGAAAGGCACGGCGCGCGATGCGGGCCGTCGCGAACCGGGCCATGCATCCGGATTGGCGATCATGTTCGTTATCCTCATCAAATCTCCGGCGCATCGTTGAATGCGGCGGCCGTGCCGGGCACGCCCTTCGTCTCGCGGCTGCGCGCCAGCTCGTCGCGCAGCGCCTGCGTCGTTTCCGCGCGCTCGACCGGCGGCTGCGCCGGCGTGAGCGCGGGCAGGATGTAGTCGCTCACCATCCGGCGATACAGGTTCAGGTAGGTTGCGTCGCGCAAGCCGCCGTCGGTCGGCAGCAGGCTCGTCATCACGACGACCGCGCGCTGCGCGGGCAGCACCGTGATGAACTGCCCCTTGAAGCCCATCGCGCCGAATTCCGGCGTGCCGTGTTCGACGACGTGGCTGATCCAGCAGTAGTAGCCGTAATCGGCCGCGGCCGGCGACGGCGTCGTCATCTGCCGCACCCAGCCGGCCGGTACGACCTGCTTGCCGTTCCACTGACCGTGGTCGAGCAGCAGCATGCCGATCTTCGCCATGTCGACCGCACGCAGCCGCAGGCCCCAGCCGCCCGCCACCGCACCGGTGCCGTCGGCGCCGCTCCAGCGGTAGTGCGCGAAGCCGAGCGGCTCGAACAGCCGCTTGCGCGCGAACTCGTCCTCGCGCTCGTGCGCGGCGATCGACACGGCCGTGCCGACCAGCACCGGGTTCACGTCGATGTAGTCGAACTGCGTGCCGGGCGTCTGCGCCGCACGGCTTGTCACGGCAACTTTCAGCCGGTCGGGCGCTTCGTAGTACAGCGGATCGGTGCCTTCGCGCGTCGTGTAGTGCAATCCGCTCGACATCGACATCAGGTGCCGCAGCTCGATGTCCTGCTTGTCCGCGAGCTCACTCGCGAGATCGGGCCGCGCGGCCGCGATCAGCGGCGCGACCTTCGTCGACGGGCCGAGCTTGCCCTCGCCGTCGAGCACGCCGGCGAGCAGCGCGGTAATCGTCTTCGTCACCGAATACAGCTCGTAGTTGTGGTCGCGCGTGAGGCCGTCGCCGTAGCGCTCGAACACGATCTTGCCGTCCTTCACGACGACGAGGCTGCGCACGTCCATCCGGTCGTGGCGCAACCATGCCGACAGCCGCACGAGCGGCGCCGAATCGACGCCGACCGATTCGGGCACGACGCTCGGCATGTCTTGCGGCGCGCCGCCTGCGGCCAGCGCCGGGCCGCCGCACGAACCGGCGACGATGGCCGCGGCCGCGATGCCGCGCATTGCGTGGGAAACGCTCATTCTTGCTCCTGTTGAAACCTGCGCCCGCGGCAGCGCGCGGGCCTTCACCTCAATCGAGGCACGGCTTGCCGGCCGGCACGAACTGCCCGCGCCCCGGTTCGGCCGCGAGCAGCCGGCCGTCCTCGACGAGCAGCTCGCCGCGCGAGAAGCAATGACGCGGCCAGCCCGTCACCTCGATCCCTTCGTACGGCGTGTAGTCGACCGCATGATGCAGCGACGCATTCGCGATCCGCACGCGCTTGTCCGGATCCCACACGACGATGTCCGCGTCGGCGCCGACCGCGATCGTCCCCTTGCGCGGATACAGCCCGTACAGCTTCGCGGGGCGCAGCGACGTGAGCTCGACGAACTGGTGCAGCGACAGCCGCCCGTGACGCACGCCGTCGAACAGCAGCGGCAGCCGCGTCTCGAGCCCCGGAATCCCGTTCGGGATATGGTCGAACGAAACGGCCTGCCCGCCCGGATGCTTGCCGCACGGATCGTCGTAGTTGAACGGCGCATGGTCGGACGAGAACACCGAGAATACGCCCTGCTTCAGCGCCTTCCACACGGCCTGCTGGTTCGCCGGATCGCGCGGCGGCGGGCTGCATACGCACTTTGCGCCTTCATAGCCGTGATCGTCATGGCCGAGATCGGCGGCCGTCAGATACAGGTATTGCGGGCAGGTCTCGGCGAGGATCGGCAGCCCGCGCGACTGCCCCCAGCGGATCTGCTCGATCGCCTCCGCGCCCGACACGTGCACGATCAGGATCGGCACGTCGACGAGCTCCGCGAACGCGATCGCACGATGCGTCGCTTCGCGTTCGACCACGGCCGGCCGCGCATGCGCATGGAAACGCGGCGCGACGTGGCCGTCGCCGAGCAGCCGCTCGGTGAGCCAGCCGATGCAGTCCGAATTCTCCGCATGCACCATCACGAGCGCGCCGTGCTCGCGCGCGACCGACAGCACGTCGAGCATCTGGCGGTCGTTCAGCTTCAGGTCGTCGTAGGTCATGTACACCTTGAACGACGTGTAGCCGTTCGCGATCAGCCGCGGCAGCTCCTCGGCCAGCACGTGCGGCGTCGGATCGGCGACGATCAGGTGAAAGCCGTAGTCGACCAGCGCGCGCCCGTCGGCGCGCCGGTGATAGTCGTCGACGGCCGCCTGCAGCGACTGCCCTTTCGCCTGCGCGGCGAACGGGATCACGGTCGTCGTGCCGCCGCACAGCGCCGAGCGCGTGCCGGACAGGAAATCGTCGGCCATCCGCAGCCCGTCGGGCATCGGCTGGTCGAGGTGGCAGTGCGCATCGACGCCGCCCGGCATCACGAGCATTCCGCTCGCATCGAGCTCGCGCGACGCGCGCGGCAGCCCGTGGCCGAGCATGGCCACGCGCCCCGCGCGAATGCCGATGTCGCACGAGAACCGGTCCGCCGCCGTGACGACGTCGGCGTGACGGATCACGAAATCGAGATCGTTCGACATGGCGCCCGCCTCAGATCACTTCGCCGAAGAGACGGCCCCAGCCCTTCACCTGCCGCGTGTCGTAGTCGGCAAGCTGCAGCGACTTCCACACGACGGTCGAGATCGTGTCGTAGATCGGGATGCCCGTTTCCTCCTCGAGCGCCGGCACCAGGTGCGCGGCATTCAGGTTCGTGCAGAAGATCGAGATCGCGCGCGGGCCGGCGGCCGCGACTTCGCGCACCATGTTGCCGATCTCGTCGCCCGTCACTTCGGAGAACGAGAAATTGACCTTCAGGTTCAGGTGGCGCTCGGCGATGCAGTTCAGCCCCGAACGGCGATAGTTGTCGACGATCTTCGTCTGCACGTCGTCGAGATACGGCGTGACGAGGCCGAATTCGTGCGCGTTCGTCTTCTTCAGGATCTCGTTGAGCGCGAGCACCGACGTGGTGGCCGGAATGCCGGTCGCCGCGGTGATGCGCTCGCACAGCCGCTCGTCGGCCTCGAAGCCGAGCCAGCCCGACGACGTGCCGTTCCATGCGATCACGTCGACCTTCGCGTCGGCGAGCAGCATCGCGGCCTGGATGATCTTGTCGTCGTCGAACTGGCCGAGCGCCTGGCCCGTCAACGAGATCTCGGTGACCGGAAAGCGCGCGAAGTGCGCGGACACGCCCGGCAGGCCGGCGACCATCGCGCTCGTCAGCGGTTCGAGCGACGTGTTGGAGGACGGGGTGAGCATGCCGAGCAGGGTACGTTTCTTCATGATGGGTTTCTCTCTACCAGTGAATGCAGTCGATGCAAGGAAAGGGGCCGGTCAGACGGGGAGCTTGTTTTCGTAGTCGATCGCGCTGGAGCACACGAGCAGGCCGACGCCGGCCGCCGCGAACACCATCAGCGCAAGGAAGTAGGAGCCGGTGAACTGCACGATCGCGCCGACGACGATCGGCACGGTGACGCCGCCGATGTTGCCGCCGAGGTTCATCAGGCCGCCGAGGAAGCCGATCTTGTTGCGCGTGCCGAGCGACGACGGGATGCACCAGTACAGCCCGCACCAGCGCAGGAAGAACAGCGTCGACGACAGCAGCGCGACGCACACGACGGGGTCCTTCACATACGCGACCGAGAAGATCGACACCGTGGCGATCACCGCGGCGATGCCGAACAGCGTGCGCATCACGACGTTCGGGCGGCCGCCCGCGGCCTTCCACTTGTCGGCGATCCAGCCGCCGAGCAGTTCGCCGACGAAGCCGCTGAAAAAGATGATGAAAGTCGAGCCGCCCATCTGCTTGATGTCGAAGCCATGAACCTTGTGCAGGTAGTTCGGCATCCACGTGAGCAGCCCGTAGAACACGCTGTTGAAGCACATCCAGCCGAAGAACATGCACCACACCGAGCGGTACTTGAAGAAGTCGCGCGAACGGCCCGACGCGCCGGCCGGCTCGGCCGCGAGATCGCTCGCATGCGACGCCTCGATGTATTCGGCTTCGAGGTCGTTGACGCCCGCATGCTCGCGCGGCGAGTTGCGGATGTAGTGCCACGCGAGCAGCCCGGCCAGCACGGTGCCGACGCCGGCCACCGCGAACGCGAGCCGCCACGAGCCGAGCACCGCGATCAGCCCGGCGATCAGCACCGCGCCCAGGGCCGCACCGAGCGGCGCGCCGCCGTCGAGCAGCGTGGCGCCGCGGCCGCGCTCGGTCTGCGTCATCCAGATCGCGTTGAGCTTGCCGCCGGCCGGGTAGATCGGCGCTTCGGCCGCGCCGAGGCCGAGGCGCGTGAGCAGCAGCGACGGTGCGTTCGTGCACAGCGCGGCGATCGCCTGGAAGAAGCCCCAGAACACGGTCGCCGTCGCGATCACGATGCGCGGCTTGAACCGGTCGGCCAGCATCCCGCCCGGGATCTGCATCACGGCATAGGTCCAGAAGAACGAACTGAGGATCAGACCCTCCATCGCGGGCCCGATATTGAACTCCTGCGAGATGTAAGGCATGGCGACGGACAGTGACGCGCGATCGACGTAGTTGATCGCGATGAGGCTCAGCATGACGACGAATATCTTCCAGCGAACAGCGGATTTGCCGACCGTCAGGGCGGCGACACCGGAGGTTGAAGACATGGACGGACTCCAGGAGTGAACGAGGATGGTCGGGACGTCGCGCAACGTGGAGCCGAGTATAAGATTAGAAATTTATAATTACCTCTAGCGTAAACACTTGGTTTGATTGAGATTCTTATATCACGATGTTGGTGCAGGGTAAGCCCCGATATCGTGATAAGCTCGCACCATCATGAGCCAGACACCCCGCAATCCCCTGCTTCTGCGCACGCGCGGCATGGCCGCCGAGATCGCCGCGCGCCTGCGCGTGATGATCGACGAGGGCGAATTGCCGCCCGGCGCGCGGATCGACGAAAAGGAACTCAGCCTCGCGTTCGACGTGTCGAAAACGCCGCTGCGCGAAGCGCTGAAGGTGCTCGTCGCGGAAGGCGCCGTCACGCATCGCCAGTACATCGGCTATCGCGTCGCGTCGATCGACCTCGACGACCTGGTCTCGACGTTCGAGCTGCTGCACGGGCTCGAGGCGATGGCGGGCGAGTTGCTGCGCCAGCGGATCGGCACGGCGACGCTCGCCGCGCTGCAGGCGAAGCACCGGAAGATGGTCGAGTGTCATGAAGCCGGCAAGCGCGTCGAATACTTCCGGCTGAACCAGCAGATTCATCAGATGATCGTCGACGCGGCCGGCAACCCCGTGCTGTCGGGCATCTATGCGTCGCTGATGTCGAAGGTGCACCGCGCGCGGGGCGCCGCGAACACGGACACGCTGCGCTGGGCCGAGTCGCTGCACGAGCACGAGGACATCATGGCCGCGCTTGCCGACCCCGACCATGCGGTGCTGCCGCAGGTATTGCGCAGCCATTCGGAAAACACCGCGCGCGAGGTGCTCGCGATCCTCGATCGCGCGCGCGCGGCCGACGCGCCGGAGCAGCGCTCGGCCGGCGCGTGAAGGCTGCCGACTGACGCTCCGCTAGGCCGCCCGCAACGCGCGCCGCGCCACTTCCGCGAAATACCGCGCACCGACCGGCAGGATCGCGTCGTTGAAATCGTACGTCGCGTTGTGCAGCGGCACACCGCCGTGGCCGGCCACCTCGCCGTTGCCGATGAACACGAAGTTGCCGGGCACCGCCTGCAGGAACGCGCCGAAATCCTCCGAGATCATCATCGGCTGCACGTCGGCGTTCACCGCGCTGGCGCCGGCAATCTGCGCGGCCGCCTGCACGGCCGTGCCGACCCATTCCGCGGAATTCACCGTCGGCGCGAATTCGTGCGTGTACTCGAACGTGCACGCCGCGCCGTGCGTGCGGCAGATCCCTTCGCTGATCTCGCGCATCCGCGTTTCCAGCAGCGCCTGCACGTCACGCGAATAGCTGCGCGTGTCGCCCTTGATCGTCACCGTCGACGGCAGCACGTTGCGCAGCCCGTCGGTCAGGAATTCCGTGCACGAGATCACCGCCTGCTGGCCCGGGTCGAGATTGCGCGACACGATCGTCTGCAGCGCGAGCACGATCTGCGAGCCGATCACGATCGGATCGATGCCCATGTGCGGCCGCGCCGCATGCGTGCCGCGCCCGTCGATCCGGATCACGAAATTGTCTTCGCTCGCCATGATGCCGCCCGCGCGCGTCGCGAACGTGCCTGCGCGCATGCCCGGCATGTTGTGCGCGCCGAAGATCGCGTCGACCGGAAAGCGCTCGAACAAGCCGTCGGCCATCATCGCCTTCGCGCCGCGGCCATGCTCCTCGGCCGGCTGGAAAATGAAGCGCACCGTGCCGTCGAAATCCTTGCGCTCGGCCAGCAGTTGCGCGGCGCCGAGCACCATCGACATGTGGCCGTCGTGTCCGCACGCATGCATCTTGCCGGGCGTGCGCGACGCATGCTCGCGGCCCGGCGCGTGCTCGGCGATGTTCAGTGCGTCCATGTCCGCGCGGATGCCGATCGCGCGCTTGGCCGTACCGACCGTCAGGTTCGCGACGAGCCCCGTGCCGCCGATCCCGCGATGCACATCGAGCCCGAGCGTCGTCAGGATGCGCGCGACGTAGTCCGACGTGTTCACTTCTTCGAAACCCGTTTCCGGATACTGGTGCAGATGGCGGCGCCAGGTCTTCAGTTGGCCCTGCAGCGTGCTTTCTTCGATTGCATCGATTGCGTCCATTGCGTTCGCCTCGTCGGTCGTCATGTCGTTCAGGCCGCCACCGCCGCGCGGTTCAGCCAGTCGCGCTGCCGCGCGAGCACCGCATCGGCCGTCTCGCCGACGCAGTTCCGGTACACGGACGGCGCCGTCGCGCCTTCCGTATTGATCGCCAGCACGCGCGCATTCGCGTCGAGCCCGACCTGCCGCGCGAGCGCCGGGTCGCGCATCAGCACCGCCAGGCCCGCCACGCCGGCCGCGCCCGATTCGCCGGCGACGACCGGCACGTCGCGTTCACTGCCGGCCGCGAGGCCGCGCATCGCCTGCACCGCGTCTTCGTCGTCGATCAGCATGAAGTGGTCGATGCACATCTCGAGGAAATCCCACGCGAGCGGCGACGCCTCGCCGCACGCGAGCCCGGCCATCACCGAATCGACGCTGCCGGTCGCCTTCGTCGCGCGCCCCGCGAGCGCGCTCTGGTACAGGCAATCGGCCTGCCGCGGCTCGACGACGACGAAGCGCGGCCGCTGCACGCCATCGCGCTCCCACAGATAGCTCGCGACGCCCGCGGCGAGGCCGCCCACGCCGCCCTGCAGGAACACGTGCGTGAACGGCCGCCCGTCGTCCTGCGCCGCCTGCGCGGCGGCTTCGGCGGCGATCACGCCATAGCCCTGCATCACGTCGCGCGGAATCGCTTCGTAGCCGTCGTACGACGTATCCGACACGACATACCAGCCGTTCGCCTGCGCGAGCTGCGCGGCGCAGACGACCGATTCGTCGTAGTTCCCCGCGATGCGCACGATCCGCGCGCCGTATGCCGAGATCGCGCGTTCGCGCTCGGCATCGACGTTCGCGTGCAGCACGATCACGCACCCGCAGCCGATCGCGCGCGCGGCGGCGGCCAGCGCGCGGCCGTGATTGCCGTCGGTCGCGCTGATCACCGTCAGGTCGGCAAGCTGCGCCGCGTAGCGGCCGGTGACGAGCCCTTGCGGATCGAGATCCTGCGTGCGCCGCAGGCGCTTCACGAGCCGCACCAGCGCGATCGGCGCGCCGAGCGCCTTGAAGCTGCCGAGCGGCGAGCGGCACGATTCGTCCTTCACGCTGATGCTCGCGACGCCAAGCCGCGCGGCGAGACCGGGCAGCGCGCGCAGCGGCGTGCGCGCATTGCCGACGAGCGGCCAGTGCGCGAGCCATGCGCCGCTTTCGTCGGCCGAAGCGATGTTCATCACGCGACGCAGCGCGTTCGGGTAGGCGGTGCGCGACGCGCGCGGGTTGGCGATCAGCATGGCGGAAAGCTCCTGAGCAGGACCGCGCGCGGGCGGCCTATCGGGTGGGTCGGATCGGGCAAGCGCGGGTTGCGCTCGCCATCGGTTGGAAAAATAATATTGCGCATGCCGGTCAACAAAATCGCAAAATCGACCGCTCACACGCAAAAATTTCTCATTCTTTCGAGGTTTCACGCGCCATCATGACGACCCCACTCGATGCGTTCGACCGCAAGCTGCTGATGGAACTCCAGCGCGACGCGCAAACACCGCAGGCCGAGCTCGGCGCGCGCGTCAACCTGTCGACCGCGGCCGTGAACCGGCGGCTGAAACGTCTCGCGGAAGACGGCGTGATCGAGCGCTATACGGCCGTCGTCGCGCCGGACAAGGTCGATCATCCGCTGACGATCGTCGTAAATGTCGAGGTCGAGAGCGAGCAGATCGACCAGCTCGACGCGATGAAGCGCGCGTTCGAGCGCTGCCCGCAGATCCAGCAGTGCTACTACGTGACGGGGGAATGGGATTTCGTGCTGATCCTGGCCGTGCGCAACATGGATCAGTACAACGCGCTCACGCGCGAGCTGTTCTTCGCGAACAACAACGTGAAGCGGTTCAAGACGCTGGTGAGCATGAGCCGCGTGAAGGTCGGGCTCGAGGTGCCGGTCGATCTCGGTGAGTGAGTGAGTGAGTGAGTGAGTGAGCGATCGCACACATGAAGCGGCCGGCACGCAATCGCACGCGCCGGCCGCCTCCCATCGACGGCTACCTCAACGACAACTGAAGCTCGCGGCCGAATTCACGTCGCCCGAGCCGTTGTAGCGCGCGACCTGCGGATACGGGCACAGCGGCCGCGTGCGCCCCGCGCCCCACGATGCAGGCACATCCGCATTCGGCACCGCGTTCGTCGCGTCGCGCGCGGTGGCCACCACCGCACCGGGCGCCTGCCCCTGCTCGACCCACGCGACGAGCGGCGTCAGCAGGTCGAACTGGTCGGCCGCCGGCCCGCCCGAACAGTGGTTCATCCCCGGCACCGGATAAAAGCGCGCGAAGTCCGACGCATCGCCACCGTTCGCCTGCGCGACCTTCGCAAACCAGTCGCGCGTATCGTCGAACGAGAACACCGGGTCGCCCGTGCCGTGATAGACGAGCAGCTTCGCCCCGCGCGCCTTCAGTGCGGACAGGTTCGTCTCGTCCGGCGGCGTCATGAACGTCCACGCGGATTGCGTGTACGTGCCGTTCGTCGCGAAGATCGCCGGTGCATCGTTGTCCATGTCGAAGCCGAGCGCGAAACCGGACAGGTTCGCGAGCGTCGCGGCGCTCTTCGGTGGCGTCATGAACGTGAACGCCATCGCGGCCGGATCGAGCGTGATCGAATTCGACTGCTTCCACGCGGCCCAGCCGCTGCCGGCGATGCCCGGATCGTACGGAAAGCCCGCGTAGAGTGCCGTGCCCGCGCTATTGCGTGCGCCCGCGAACACGTTCTCGAGCGCGGTCTTCTGCGCAGGCGTCAGGCAGGCGCCCGTGCGCGTGCCGTTCGCGCAGGCCGGGATATCCGACTCGACGCTGAAGTGCGCCTGGCAAGCGGCAACGTCCTGCACCATTCCGTCGGCCGCGCCGTCGAGCGCATCGCATTTCTCGAGGATCTTCGCGCCGACGAACTGCCGCTCGGCATCGGTGAAGCCGCTGCGGATGTCCGGCAGCCCGTTCGATCCGGTCGCCGATGCGATCTTCGCGAACTGCTGCGCGCCATACATCTCGCCGATCGCCGCCTTCGGCAGATGAAAGCCCGGATCGCCCGCGATGATCCCGTCGTAGTCGGCCGGGTTGCGCACCGCCGTGACCATCGCGTGACGGCCGCCGTTCGAGCAGCCGTCGAAATAGCTGCGGTCGGGCGCCTTGCCGTACGCGAGCCGGATCACCTGCTTCGCCATCGGCGTGAGCGCGTCGACCGCGCCGTAGCCGTAGTCGATGCGCGCCTGCGGATCGAGGCCGAACAGCGGGTTCTGCGCGGCACTGTGCCCGGAATCGGAACTGATCACGGCGAAGCCCTGGTTCAGCGCATCGTTCAGCGGCCCGCCGCCGCCGATCTCGCCGGTCGCGGTCACGACGTTGCCGTCGAGCCCGCCGTTCGCCTGGTAGAAGAAGCGGCCGTTCCACGCCTTCGGCAAGCGCATTTCGAAGCCGATTGCGTAGGTCTTGCCGTCGACCGCGCTCACGCGCTCGTTCATCTTCCCTTCGATCACGCAGTGCTCGGCGATCGGCTTGCCGGCCACCGTCAGCGCGCCGGCGGCCGCGGTCGTCACCGACGTGAACGACGTGTTCGCATACGCGAGCTTCACGGCAAGCGCGTCGCAGGTCTGCGCCATGGCGGCCGGTGTCGCAGCGCTCAGATGTGTCGGCGTGGAACTGACAGAATCGTCGCCGCCGCAACCGGCGAGCATGGCCGCCGCGGACAGCGGTGCGATACAGAGGAATGCAGATTTTCTGTTCAAGATATCTCCCGTTCGTCAGGCTGCCGGATCAAAACATGTGCCGCACGCCGACCATCGCGCCGAGCTGCCCCATCCCTTCGCCGGGCGTCGTGCCGGCGCCGCCGCCGCTGACCGCGTAGCGCGCATGCGCGCTGTTCCACAGATACGACGATTGCGCATAGACGGCCGTGCGCTTGGTCAGCAGATAGGTCGCGCGCAGCGTGGCCATCGTCGCGCGCGTGTCGTGCGCGCTGTTGACGATCCGGTAGCCTTCGCCGTCGACGACGAAATCCGGCTTCACCGCATACGACGCGCCGACGAAGAACAGGTCCGAATGCGCGCCGGGCGCGGCCGGCGAACCGGTCGACACGCGCCGCCCGATCCAGCCCGCGCCGATCCGCGCGCCGGCGGCCTGCGCATAGGCGCTCACGTGCGTGCGCGCGTCCTTGCCGCCACTGCTGGTGAAGGGAACCGGCGCAATGCCGTCGAAGAAGTTCGCGGCCGCGCCGGTGCCGCCGCGCTGCTCCTCGTACGAGGCCGCCGCACCGAAATACGCGCTGTCGTACTTGAGCATCACCGACCAGTCGCGGCACTGCGTGGCGTCGCCCGGCACCTGCCCCGCGCACGTGCCCTGCCCCGGCGAGTTGCCGGTGCCCGCGCCGTCGCGACCGAACGAATACGCGGCGCCGAGCGTCACGCCGCGATAGGTGCCGACGTAGGTCACCGCGTTGTCGGCGCGGCCGTTCGGCACATACGCGTCGAGCGAGCCGAGCCCGTAGATGTCGGGGCCGATGATGTCCGCGCCCTGCAGCGCGAGATAGGTCATCGTGTACTGGCGGCCGAACGCGAGCGTGCCGAAGCCGCCCTTCAACCCGACGAATGCCTGTCGCCCGAACAGCCGGCCGCCCTGCCCGAGATCGCCGCCGCGCACGTTGAAGCCGCTTTCGAGCGTGAACACCGCCTGGTAGCCGCCGCCGAGATCCTCGGTGCCGCGCAGCCCCCAGCGCGACGGCAGCTCGCCCGTCACGCCCGGCATGCGCACCACGTGGTCGCCGGCCGCGTTCGCATGCGATACGAACTCGACGCCCGTGTCGATGATCCCGTACAGCGTCACGCTCGACTGCGCGTGCGCGCCCGGCGCGGCGAGCGCGCAGCAGGCGCCGGCGGCCAGCAGGCCGTTCCTTGTCTTCGTTTTCATGTTGTTGCGTCTCCAGACCTTGGTGAGTGGCGCGCTCTGACGGCGCGCATTGAAAAATGCGAAACCTCAGTCGCCGGCTTGCGGGCGGCGAATCAGCACCAGCGCGGCGATGGCCGCGACGAGCGTGACGGGGATGCTCGCGCCGATCACGACGGGCGCGCTACGGCCGGCGGCGAGCAGCGTCGCGGCCGCGAGCGGCCCGACGACGGAACCGAGCCGGCCGACGGCCACCGCCGTGCCGACGCCCGTGCCGCGCATCGCGGTCGGGTAGTAAATCGCCGCAAGCGCATACAGCACCGACTGCCCGCCGACCACGAACATCCCGGCCGCGAACGCGGCCGCCGCGAGCGATGCGAAGCCGGGCGCGGCCGCGAGCGCGGCGAGCGACAGCACGATCCCGACATACATGCCGCCGACCACGCGCGACGCGCGCATTCGGTCGAGCGCCGCGCCGATGCCGAGCGCGCCGAGCCCCGCGCCGACGTTGAACGCGATCTGCACGAGGCCGACGTGCTCGCGATCGAGCCCGCGCGCGGCCATCAGCGACGGCAGCCAGTTCAGCAGGAAGTAGAGGACGATCAGCGTGCAGAAGTAGCTGACCCACAGCGCGACCGTCGACGTCGTGCGGCCGTCGCCGAACAGCGTGCGTGCCACGCTCGCGCGTGCGGCCTGCGTGCCGGCGACGTCGAGATACGCGCGTGACTCCGGCAGGAACCACACCAGCAGCGGCACGAGCAGCAGCGGTCCCGCGCCGCCGACGTAGAAGATGTGCCGCCATTCGGTATCGCCGGCGAGCAGCACGCCGATCAGCGACGCGATCACGCCGCCGAACGGAATGCCGCAGTACATCGTCGCCACCGCGCTGCTGCGCGAGCGCGGCTCGACCGCTTCGGACGACAGCGCGATCAGGTTCGGCATCGCGCCGCCGAGCCCGATGCCGGTGAGCACGCGCACGACGACGAGCATCGCGAAGGTCGACACCTGCGCGGTGGCGATCGACAGCAGCCCGAACAGCGCGGCCGACGCGATCAGCACGCGCTTGCGGCCGATCCGGTCGGCGAGCCGACCGCCGAGCATCGCGCCCGGCAGCAGCCCGAAGGTGCCCGCACTGAACGCAATGCCCATCTGCGATACGGAGAGCCCGAATTCGCGCGCCATGCGCGGTGCTGCGACGCCGACCGATTGCAGGTCGAGCCCTTCGAGAAGGGCGATCGCGAAACACAGTGCGAGCGTGGTCGCAACCGTGGGTTTTTCAGCAACGTAAGTGTTCATCCTGTCTCCTGTCTCCGGTCGGCTGGAGTGAGTGCTTGAGCACAGCCCCATGCACCGCATTCCCATGTCTTGTCTTGTAGTCGTTCGCCCCGCAACTACCGCCGCGCGCCGCCGGCCAGTGGCGAAGCGGCGCGCGAGGTGTCGTCCGAACGACCGCTTTTATCAGGCAGCCTGATTCAATGGCCGCAAGAATGCCTGCCGGTCACGTGGCCGGCCGGTCGTTACGCCTGCTTGCCCCTGCTCGTACCTGCTGACTGCCTACGCGTAAATCACGTCGGGATCGCGCCGCGCCGGGTCATACAGCGCGTCGATCGTCGCCGCGCGATGCTTCTGCACGGCCGCCTGGTTCAGCGAACCCTTGTCGGTCGCTTCGCCGAGATCGAGCGACGGCGGCGTGTCCATCAACCGGATGCGCGCGACGAACGTCGAGCCGCCGCTCGCATGCCGGTTCAGCGCGGCAAGCCACGCCGCGAACGCCGCGCGCACGGCCGGCGCGCGCAGTACGTCGGCGACCGGTGCGTCGGCAGCAAGCCCCGCCAGCGCACGGCACGCATCGACACGCGGAAACACCAGCAAACCGATATCGTCGCGATTGATCCCGGTGACGACCACGTCCTGCACGTACGGCGCCCCGCTCGACACCGCGTTCGCGCGCAACGGCCCGACGCTCACGAACGTACCGCTGCTCAGCTTGAAATCCTCGGTCAGCCGGCCGTCGAACAGCAACCCGAGTTCCGGCCGCTCCGGATCGGCAAACACGCCCGCGTCGCCGCTGCGGTAATAGCCTTCGTCGTCGAACACGTCGCGCGGATCGACGTCCGCGTGCCAGTAGCCGCGCATCACGTTCGGCCCCTTGAAGCGCAGTTCGAGCTTGCCGCCGTACGGCACGAGCTTCGCGTCGCAACCGGGCGCGGGCAGCCCGATATAACCGGCGCGCATCAGCGGCCCCGTCGTGAACAGGCACGACGGCGACGCCTCCGTCATCCCGAGGCCGGCCATGATCCGGATGCGCTCGCCGCAATGCGCGTCGGTCACGCGGTCGAGCCGGTCCCACGCAGCCTGCGACAGCCCCGCGCCACCGAAGAAATACAGCTTCACGCGCGAGAAGAACGTGTCGCGCAGCGCGGCGTCATTTTCGAGTGCGGCGGTCAGCTCTTCCCAGCCCTTCGGTACGTTGAAGTAGATCGTCGGCGCGATCTCGCGCAGGTTGCGCACGGTTTCGTCGAAGCGGCCGGGCACCGGGCGGCCGTCGTCGATGTACAGCGTGCCGCCGTTGTACAGCGCGATACCGAGGTTGTGACTGCCACCGAACGTGTGATTCCACGGCAGCCAATCGACCAGCACCGGCGGCTCGCGCGTCAGTTCGGGCATCGTCTGGCGCAGCATCTGCTGGTTGCTGCACAGCATCCGGTGCGTGGTCGGCACGGCCTTCGGCTGCTTCGTCGAACCGGACGTGAACAGGATCTTCGCGAGATGGTCGGGGCCGACCGCCGCGTGGATTGCATCGATCGTGCGCGGGACGGTGGCGAGCAGGCGTGACAGCGGCACCGCGCGGCCCTCGGCATCGACATCGGCATCGTGCGCGACGACCAGCGCCGCATCGGCCGGCAGCGTCGCATCGAGCGCGCGCGTGAACGGCGCGCGTTCGGCGACGAACACCGCGCCCGGCCGAAGCACGCCGAGCGTGTGTCGCAGCTTGCCGTAGTCGGTCGACACCAGCGAATACGCGGGCGAGATCGGCGAGTACGGTACGCCGGCCAGCATCGCCGCGAACATCAGCTGCAAGTGTTCCAGATCGTTGCCGGACAGCACCGCGAGCGGACGCTCGGCCGACAGGCCGAGATCGACGAGGCCCTGGCCGAGCGCGCGGGCGCGTTCGAGCATCTGCGCATAGGTGATCTCGATCCAGCGGCCGTCGGCGCCGCGCCGCGCGGCCAGCACGCGGTCGGCGTGCGCCTGCGCACCGCGCACGAGGCAGTCGGTCAGGCGCGTCGGGTAGTCGCCAAGCGGTTCGCGCGAACGCAGGTACCACGCGCCGTTATCCGCGCGACGAATCTCGGCCGCACCGACGGCGACGGCCGCCGCGCGATATCGCACGCCGCTCGTATCGTTCGCTGGCCCGCTCGCGGGCGTCGCAACATTCATCGTCGGCTCGCTCATATCGGGTAGTGACGCGGCGTGGTCTGCACGGTGATCCAGCGCAGCTCGGTGAATTCGGCGATCGATGCGCGGCTGCCGAAGCGGCCATAGCCGCTCGCCTTCGTGCCGCCGAACGGCATCTGCGCCTCGTCGTGCACGGTCGGGCCGTTGATATGGCAGATCCCCGATTCGATCCGGCGCGCCACCGCCATCGCGCGCGCGACATCGCGGCTGAACACGCTCGCCGACAGACCGAACTCGCTGTCGTTCGCGAGCGCGACCGCTTCGTCGTCGCTGTCCGCGCGCAGGATCGCGACCACCGGCGCGAACGATTCCTCGCGATACAGGCGCATGTCGCGCGTGACGCCGTCGACGATCGCGGGCTGCATCGTCGCACCTTCGACGCGGCAGCCGAGCGGCAACTGCGCGCCATGTGCGCGAGCGTCCTCGACGAGCAACGCCGCGCGCGCGGCGGCCGCCGCGTCGACCATCGTGCCGAGCGGATGGCCTGCGAGCGGATCGCCCGCGACGAGCGTGCGCGCCTTAGCGGCGAGCCGCTCGACGAGCGCATCGGCAATCGGCCGCGCGGCGATCACCCGCTCGGTCGACATGCAGATCTGCCCCTGGTTGAAGAACGCGCCGAACGCGATCGCGTCGACGGCCGCATCGAGATCGGCGTCGTCGAGCACGAGCACCGGCGCCTTGCCGCCGAGTTCGAGCAGCACGGGTTTCAGGTGCGCGGCCGCGTGGCACGCGATGATGCGCCCGACGTGCGTCGACCCGGTGAAGTTGATCCGCTTCACGTGCGGATGCGCGATCATCCGCTCGACGAGTTCGGGTGCATCGGCCGCCGCGTGCGTAATCACGTTGACGACGCCCGCACCGAGCCCCGCTTCGTCCAGCACCGCGCCGATCAGCGCGTGTACGCCGGGGCACGCTTCGGATGCCTTCAGCACGACCGTGTTGCCGCATGCGAGCGGCATCGCGAGCGCACGTGTGCCGAGGATCACCGGCGCATTCCACGGCGCGATGCCGAGCACCACGCCGCACGGCACGCGCATCGCGAGCGCGAGATTGCCGGGCACATCGGACGGGATCACGTCGCCGGCGATCTGCGTCGTCATCGACGCGGCCTCGCGCAGCATGTTCGCCGCGAGCGTCACGTTGAAGCCGAGCCAGCCCGGCGTCGCACCGGTTTCGGCGACGCCCGTCGCGATGATCTCGTCGATGCGTGCGTCCATCAGGTCGGCCGCCTTCAGCAGCCGGCGGCGCCGCTCGGTCGGCGCGAGCGCCGCCCACGCGGGGAACGCGCGGTGCGCGGCGTCGATCGCCGCATCGGCGTCGGCAATACCGGCCGCCGGCGCGCGCGACGCGAGCGCGCCGATCGCGGGGTTGAATCGGTCGAAGGTCCTGCCGTCGCGGGCGGTGCACCACTCGCCGGCGATCAGCATCCGTCTGTCGGTCATGTCGTCTCCTGCCTTGCCTGTCTCTTGCGGTTGCGTGGGCGGTTCATCTGCGCTCGCGTCAGCGCTTGTATGCCTGCAGGCCCGGCTTGATCGTCTTGTCGTCGAGGAACTGCTTCAGCCCCTGCTCGCGGCCGCGCTCCGGATCGCGCAGTTGCGCCTGGTCGAGCTTCGCATACAGGTAATCCTCGCACTGCTCCCACGTGAGTTCGCGCGAACGCTTGAAGCCATGCTTCGCCGCGCGCAGCACGACCGGGTTCTTGTCCATCAACCGCGCGGCGAGCGCGATCGTCGCGTCGCGCAGGCCGGAGAGCGGCACGCTGCTGTTCACGAGGCCCATTTCCGCCGCGTCCACGCCGGTGAACGTGTCGCCGGTCATGATGTAGTGCAGCGCGCGGCGATGCCCGACCGTGTCGGCCATCGCCTTGCTGACGAGGTTGCCGGGCGGGATGCCCCAGTTGATTTCCGACAGCCCGAACACCGCTTCGTCCGCGGCGATCGCGAGGTCGCACGCGACGAGCGGCGAGAACCCGCCGCCGAAGCACCAGCCGTTCACCATCGCGATCGTCGGCTTGTTGTACATCCGCAGGCGGCGCCATTGCCATTCCGACGCATCGCGGCGCACCTTTTCCTGCAGCGCGTCGGAGCCGCCGTCGATCTCGCGGAAATATTCCTTCAGGTCCATGCCGGCCGTCCACGCGGCGCCCGCGCCGGTCAGCACCAGCACCTTCGCTTCGTCGTCGAACTCGACCGCGTCGAGGACTTCCAGCATCTCCCGGTTCAGCGTCGGGCTCATTGCATTGCGCTTGTCCGGACGGTTCAGCGTCACCCATGCGATGCCGGCCTCCACGTTCACTTCCACGGTCTGCCAGCGGTTGTCGTACTTGCTCATGTCTGTTCCTGTCGTTCGTTCCTGTGCGATTCGGTGCGCAGCATTCCTGCTGCGGACGGCTTCATTTAATATCAGGCTACCTGATATTGCAAGCGTCACGAGCGGCGGTGTAAACCCGGAGCGGAAAGCGAGAGGAAACGACGGAATCAGGGAACGGTCAGGCGACCGGCGATGGCGCGTACGGAGCGAACGCGGGCCCGAGGGGCCCACATCGTAGAGATTCGGTAAGCGATCAGCCGCGCAGGTTGCGCGAGAACAGTTCGAGCGCGCGCTGCACGTGCGCGGCGTCGTCTGCGGAGACGTCGCCAAGCATCCGCGTTTCGAGCGGGCGCAGGACGGCTTCGCATTCGCGCAACATCGCCGCACCTGCGTCGGTCAGCGTCAGCAGGATGATGCGGCCGTGCGACGGGTCGGCTTCGCGCGTGACGAAACCGCGGGCGGCCATCACGCTCATCACTTCGTTCGCCGACTGCGGCGTGATCCACGAGCGCTCAGCCAATTGCGCGTTCGACGACGCGCCGCGCGCCTCGAGCACCGACAGCGCCGTGTATTGCGCGAGCGTGATGCCGAGCGGCGCGAGCGCGTCGGTCATGTGGCGGCGCAGCAGCCGGTCGAGACCACCGATCACGTAGGTCAGGCGCTGCTGCACGCGCGCCTTCGGCTTGTCGCCCGTCGCGCGGGCGGTGTTCTTTGCGGCGCTTTTCGGGTTCGCGGGCTTGGTCGGGGTGGAGCTCATGGCGCGGGCAGGATGGGATTGCGGGCCATCTTACCAGCAGGTCGAGGGGATGAACGGGGTGTTCCGGAAGCTCGACGGCGTCGGCGCCGCTCGTGCATGCGCGGTGGACTGCGGACCTCAGCGCGAAGTCCGCGGCGTCAGCGACATCCCATGAACGGGATCGCTTGCGTGAATCCGCGATCAGCCGCGCAGCGTGCCCGCGAACCGCGCGGTCGGCAACCCCGCGTAGCGTGTTTGCGCGACGAACACGCCGCCGGCATCGGCATCGCTCGCAAGCGCATCGTCGCTCAAGCCGACACGCGCGCTCGTCACGTACAACCGGCCTTCGCCATCGAGCGTCACGCAGCTCGGCTGCGCGGTCGGCACGGCCACGCGATCCGTCTCGACGCCGTCCGGCCCGTAGCGCACGACGCGCCGGCCGCCCCACTGTGCATTCCACAGCCCGCCGTCGCGGTCCATCGTCGAGCCGTCCGGGTCGCCGTCCGCATCGGTCAGCCGCGCGAACGGCCGCACGTTGGCCACGTTGCCGCCCGCGCGGTAATCGCACACGAGAATCTCGCGCACCATCGAATCGCAGAAAACCATCTTCGAACCATCGGGAGAAAACGCGATGCTGTTCGCGATCGCCGCCGCCGGCAATGAAAGCCGCTCCAGCGTGAGGTCCGGATTGAGCCGATGGAACCCGCCGACCGCTTGCGGCGGCTCGCTGCCTTCGTCCTTCATCCCGAACACGAACGCGCCAAACGGATCGCAGCGCCCGTCGTTCAGCCGCGTCGGCAGCTCGGGCTCGACGTCGACGATCCGCGTGAACGCGCCGCTGCGCAGGTCGAAGAACGCGAGATGCGTGGCAAGCCCGACGAGCAGCACGTCCGGTTCATCGGTCAGCGCGAAGCACGCGAGCCGTTCCGGCATCGGCCACTGCGCGACGTCCGAGCCATCCGCGCGGCAGCGCCACAAGCACGCGCCTTCGATGTCCGTCCAGTACAGCGCGTGCGTCGCGTCGCACCACGTCGCGCCTTCGCCGAGCGTGTTGCGGCTGTCCACGAGCAGCGCCGCCGCGCCCGGATGAATCTGTTGCATGCCGTCTCCCGATATCTGTCGCCTTCGCCGGCGGCCGCGCGTTCGTCAGGGTCAGATCTTCATCGCGCGCCGCTGGTTGCGACGATACTGGTCGAACAGCACCGCGAGCAACAGAATTCCGCCGCGTATCAGATATTGGTAAAACGTCGGCACGTTCAGCAGGCTCATCGCGTCCTGCACGGAGCCCATGATCAGCACGCCGACCAGCACGCCGGAGATCGTCGCGACGCCGCCGGTCAGCGACACGCCGCCGGCAAACCTCGTCGAAACGTCCGCGCTGCTGTTCATCACGCAGTTGCTCGAGCAGAGCGACATGATCGCAGTGCTGGCCGAGGACGTCGCGCGCTACTACGCGCGGCACGGAATCGTCACGGTGTTGCCGCTGGAGATGGATTGCCGGATGGACGATTTCGGGATCATCACGCGCACCGACCGGCTGCATTCGCCGGCCGTCGCGGTAATGGCCGACGCGATTCGCGCGGCTGCGCGGGAGGTTTACGGCATCGCGCTGTGACGATGCAGCGCGGGTTTGGTTGCCTTGCCGAATTGCCGAATTGCCGAATTGCAGGGTATGCATGCGCGCCGCTCGACGCGCATGCTGCTCCCGTTACGCGTTACACCCAGGGCGCTGCGAGCCCTTCCGTGTTCAAAGCCCGCTGGATCGCCGGGCGCGCGAGCACCCGCTGCAGATACCCGCCGAGTACCGACCGTTGCCGCGCCGGCTCGGCAAAGCCGCGCGTCCAGCGGCACAGCATCAGCGCATACGGATCGAGCACCGTGTAGTGCTCACCGAGCAGCCACGGGCCGCCCGTCGTTTCCAGCTGATGCTCGAGCTGATCCAGCAGCGTCGCGATCTTTGCCTCCGCATGCGCCTTGACCTGCGCGGCGCCCGACGCGTTGCCCGCATCGACCCAGCGCTCCGGATAGAAATACGCGATCAGCGTTGCCTGCAGCGTGTTGGTGAGCCACATGAGCCACTTGTAGAACTGTGCACGTTCCGGCGTGCCGAGGCCGGGCGCAAGCTGCTGCTGCGGATGCGTATCGGCGAGATGCAGGCAGATCGCGGCGGTTTCGTACAGCACGAGATCGCCGTCGACCAGCACCGGGATGAGTCCGTTCGGGTTCAGCGCGAGGTAATCCGGCGACTTGTGTTGATCGTGCGTGCGGTCGACGTATTCAAGCTCGAACGGCTCACCGATTTCTTCGAGCACGAAGTGCGGCGCCATGCTGGCGTTGCTGGGGTAGTAGAAAAGCTTCATCGTCGATTTCATTCGGCTGGTGTCGGCGTCAGGCGGCGGCGAACTCGATCACCGGTTCGCAGCGGATCGGGAAATTGACCGAGTTCGCGATATAGCACTTCGCATGCGCATCATGATGCAGATGTTCTGCCCGCTCGAGATCGTCGCCGGCCTGAATGGTCACGTGCGGGCGCAGCACGATTTCGGTGAAGCGGCCCGGCTCGGAGCTGTCGACCATCGTACCTTCCGCAGCGTCGACATAGGCGAGCACGCGAATGCCCGCATCGGAGCACAAATGCAGATACCAGAGCTTGTGGCACGCCGATGCCGACGCGAGCAGCAGGTCTTCCGGATTCCAGCGCGCCGCATCGCCGCGAAACGACGCGTCCGACGAACCGGGGATGTCCGGCTTCGAACCCGCGCGGATCACATGATCGCGGCCGTACTCGCGATATCCCGACGTGCCGGTGCCACGATTGCCCGTCCACTCCACTGCGACGCGATACTTGTGTTCGCCAGATGCCATCTCGCTCTCCATTGATGTCGGTGCTTCGACCGTGCCGGACGCCGTCGTGCAGCGCCCGCCTATCGCCGCCATTGTGGCACCGGATTCCCGTTTGGTATACCATTATTCCAAATTGACGAAACACGCAGGTATGGAAGCCAAACTCGATTCCACGGCGGACGCGGTCGCCGCGTCGTTGCGCGACATGATCATCAACGGCGAGCTTGCGGCCGGGGAACGGCTCGTCGAGCGCGACCTGGCCGAGCGGTTCGGCATCAGCCGAATTCCGATGCGCGAGGCGATCCAGCGGCTGGAACGCGAAGGCTTGCTGGATATCTTCAGGAATCGCGGCGCCATCGTGCGGATGCTGAGTGCGTCCGACGTGCAGGAAATCTACGATCTTCGCGTGCTGCTCGAAGGCGACGCGATCTACCGAAGCGTGAAGCGCCTCGACGACGAGACGCTCGCGCGCGCCGAACTCGTGCATCGCCTGCTCGACGATGCGAGCGGGCCGCGCCGGCAGGGCGAGCTGAACCGCGAATTCCACGCGCTGCTGTATTCGTGTTGCGGCAACGCGAGGCAGTTGAAGTCGATTGCCGAATTGCGTAGCCAGGTCGAACGTTACGAGCGCCTGCAGACGACGCTGCTCGCCGATACGCCGTCGTTCCAGGTCGAGCATGAAGAGATCCTGCAGGCGTGCCGCGAACGCAATGCGCGCGCGGCACGCTCGATGACGGTCGCGCATCTCGAATCGGCCAGAAGCATCGTGATGCGGCTCGTCGAAGGCGATTGAGGCCGGGGCTGTGTTTGCCGCTTGCTTCACCGCGCGTGGGCCTTACCGGGCCGGGCCGATTGCGGCGGCGCCCTCCCTCGCGACGTTCAACCCATCGATACATCAAGTCGATCGCGTCACGCTCCCGTCAGGCGCGCGGCCGGTCGTCCCACGCACCACCAGTTTCGGCAGCGACGCTATCCGCACGCGTGACGCCCCGTCGCTACGCTCGCCCGCCTCGCGCAGCGCATTGAGCAGTTCGACCGCGAGCCCGGCGGCCTCGGCCGTCGGAATCGCAACGGTCGTCAGCGTGGGCCGCGTGTCGCTGGCGAGGTGAATGTCGGTAATCCCGACGATCGACAGATCGTCCGGCACACGCCTGCCGCGATCGGCCGCCGCATGCATCGCGCCGATCGCCGGCAGGTCGTTGGTGGCCAGCAGCGCAGTCAACTGCGGATGCGCGTCGAGCAGCCGCCCCGCCGCGCGCACGCCGCCTTCGATCGAGTCTGGCTCGGCGGCGACGATCGACGCATCGAGCCCCGCTTCGCGCATCACGTCGACGAAACCGTCGTAGCGCGCCGCCTGCACGCCGCTCGCCGATCCGCCGACGATCAGGCCGATCCGCTCGTGACCGAGTTCGACCAGATGCCGCGTCGCGATCCGTCCCGCCTCGCGGAAATCGATCGCCACGCACGGCAATCCGTCGGGCGGCGCCTCGGGCCGCTCCCACAGGCACAGTACGACCGGCACGCCGCGCCGCGCGACGTCGAGCAGATCCGGCAGGTGCAGGTTCGCGTTGGTCACGAGAATGCCCTCGGAAATCGTGCCGGCAATCTGGTCGAGATAAGCGCGCCCCTGCAGCGGATCTTCGTTCGT